>JBCBJQ010000009.1:0-99949 GCA_038523235.1 Cyanobacteria bacterium J06626_4 | reverse complement strand
GTTGACACTGAAGATGGGTAAAGCATCTTGGGGTCAGCCGACTGCGCCATTCAGACCGGCATTCTATGTCACTCAACATGCCAACTTCTGACTTTATTTCAGGTTTACTCCAGCTATAGCTTGCTGGTCTTTAGGTGACAAATCTAGAGACGTCTCTGGCATGGCTATCGCTCACTCATTTTCGACTCCCAACGGAATTTGTTCGATTGATTTGCAAGCTGCTCGGTTTGCTTTTGGATCGGCAAAAGCCCTCGTGGAAAATTTTCTGCAGGTTATTTTTGCCTGCGCTCGTGTAAGGACTTGAAGTCAATGAATATGCCACTCAGCACCGTTGCATCAACAGATTCCTCTGCTGTCACCACTTCGCCGCGCCTCATAACGTTTGCCTTGATTGATGCTGAAAGTAATGAACTTGTTGCTGGCTATGAAGATTTAGCCGTTGATGGCCAGATCAATTTGGCTGAATTAGATCTGTCTCGCTACAGCATCGTCGCCCAGATCAATGCTGATCATCCTGAAGCGGATGCCGTGCAAAGCGTCAAGTTTGAATCTTCCTTGGGCAACCAGGTCGAAAACTTTGAACCCTACGCGTTCTTTGGTGATACAGACGGTAATTATCGTGGCAAAGCCTTAACCGCTGGCGACTTTACCTTAAAGGCCACGGCCTACAGCCAAGATGCCGCCAAGGGCCCTGCGATCGCCGCTGTTGACCTGAGCTACACCATCGTTGAAACTGACCCATCGCCGAATCCCGATCCTGATCCCGATCCCGATCCGACGCCTGATCCCGGCCCACCGTCCGACAATCCGTTTCAGGATTCGTTTATGGGGGAGTTTGACCACATCATCTCCCACTTTGATGGCAACAATAATGACCGCGACGACATTGCCGCGCTGCCGATGGCCGCAGCCATTACCAACGCCGCTGGTTTTCAAGACAAGTCCACCTTTTTCTACAGCAATAATTTAGGGGAACCCAGTCAGGGCCTCCGCGAAGAATTGATGCGAGAGAGCGCGGCCCTGGCGGAGGAGCTGGGGATACAGACCTATGACTATCAAGCTGATGCCGACCAGGCAACGGCAGAGCTGGTCAAGATTCTCGGTTCTGGCAAAAAGGTTCTGGCGATTGAGGGTGGGCCGATGGAAGCCATCTACCGGGCTTTGGACCAGGTGGATGCGTCGATGCATGCCAACATCACCCTGCTATCGCACTCTTCATGGAACGAAAATCGCAACATTGCCAGCAAACCAGGCGTTGATGATGTTCGCACTTGGCAAGACATCAAAAATGATTTTCCCCAAGTGACGACGGTCGATATCAAAGACCAAAACGGTGCGGGAGATAGTGGCTTTAACAGCTCTGATTGGGCGTGGCTAGATAGTGCGTCAGATCCGGTTTTGCAAGAAGTGCGCGACCTGATGAAGAACGCGGCCAATAAGGTCAATGACCCCTCTGACTCGGGCATGCATTTTTACGCCTTGACGGGTAATGAGACGGCTAATCCGCTGGATGCCAAAGCCTTTTTTGACGAATACCCGCCAACCTATACGGAAACGCTTGACCCTGATCCGGATCCAGTTCCCGATCCTGATCCGATTCCCGATCCAGTTCCTGACCCTGACCCCACCCCCGATCCAGATCCGGTGCCTGATCCCGATCCGATGCCTGACCCCGATCCACAGCCGCCTAGCGATCAGCCTTTGATGACCATCGCTTTGGTGAACGCTGAAACCAATGAGGTGGTTGAGGGGTACGAAAACCTGGGTGTCAGCAATGCGATCGACTTGGCGGACGTTGACTTCACTCAATACAGTTTGGTCGCCCAGATCAACCCCGATCATCCCGATGCTGACACGGTCAAGAGTGTCAAGTTTGAATCTTCTTTAGGGAACCAGATCGAAAGTGTCGAGCCCTATGCTTTGTTTGGTGACACCAAAGGCAATTACGCGGGCGAAACGTTGACGGCTGGCGACTTTACGCTCAAAGCTACAGCCTACGCCCAAAAAGCGGCGGGTGGTACGGCGATCGCCTCAACCGACCTGAGTTACACCGTCGTCGAAGGTGCCACCCCTGATCCTGACCCGATCCCTGATCCTGACCCGATTCCCGATCCTGACCCAGTGCCCGATCCTGATCCGGTGCCCGATCCGACTCCCGATCCTGATCCGGTGCCCGATCCTGACCCAGTCCCCGATCCCGATCCAACCCCTGATGGCAACAAGATATTCCTAACTGAGAATGGTCAGCTCATTCTCGAAGCAGAATCCGCCACACTGACAGGTAACTGGCAATCTAAAACGGTTGAGGGCGAGCAGTCGGTGCTGTGGGATGCCGCGAAGAGCAGCTATGGCAAGGTGCCGACTGGTCAGACCTTAAGCTACCAGTTTGAAACTGATGAGTCAGGCTCTTACAGCATTGCGCTGCATTCTGGTCGCGTGAAGAGTGCGATGAATAACAGCGATCGCTACGAAAACGGCAGTAGCGGCAAAGAGCGCACGGATACTGGCAACGATGCCTACGTCGCGGTGGTTAATGCGGAGACGGGGGAAGTCGTCCAGAAAGCAACGAAACTCTTCACCAGTTTGGGCAGCTCCGATCAAGATCTGAAATGGGGCACCACGCTTGATGCCAATCACAAAAAGTCATCTGCAGCAGTTGACCTGGAAGCAGATACCCAATACCGGCTAGAGATTACCGGCCGCTCTGATGGGTATGTGTTGGATCGCATTACCCTCAGCAACGATGGCGCTCTGAAGGATACGACTAGGGCTGAGTCAGCCATCAAAAACGGTTCGTCTGGTCAACCCCCTGAGCCGCCGACTCCTGAGCCGCCAACCAACAATCCGTTTGAGACATCTTTGATGGGGCAAGCCGACTATGTCGTCTCTCATTTTGATGGCAACAATCGGGACCCTGATGATATTTCAGCTTTACCGGTTGCAGCCGCGATCACCAATGCCGCTGGCGTTGAAGACAAGTCAGTCTTCTTTTACAACAACAATGTGGGGGAACCGAACATTCCCAGTCAGGTAAGTCGCATGCGTGATGGCGCTGCTTTTGCCGAGCAGCTGGGCATTCAGACCTACGACTATCAGGCTGATCTCGCGGGCACAACTCAAGAGTTGGTGGCCATCTTCAACTCGGGCAAGAATGTCTTAGTGCTGGAGGGCGGGCGCATGGAAATGACCTATCGCGCCTTTGAGCAAACTGATCCAGGGAACCTCAAGAACATTACCTTGGTTTCCCATTCCTCTGCCAATGAAAACTACAACGTAGGTGGCACCCGTACCTGGAGCGACTTGAAACGTGACTTTTCTGACGTCACTTTCTTAGATATTAGCGATCAAAATGGCAAGGGCAAGAGTGGTTTCAACAGTTCTAACTGGTCATGGTTAGACAGCACTGATGATCCGGTACTGCAAGAAGCACGGGCGTTGATGCAGCAGGCCGGTAACAGTAACAAAGTGAATGATCCTTCTGATGCGGGTATGCATTTCTATGCGCTCACAGGGGATGAACAAGGCAATCCCGCTAAGGCGCAAGACTTTTTTGAGCAATACCCGCCGACTGCAGTAGTGAAGGCTGATAGCTTAGACGTTACTGCGGGTACCGATGCCCTGACTGGGTTATCCGAGCAAAGTCAGTTGGCTGGAGATGTGGATGCCTATGACGAGCTGCTGAACCTTGGCAGCGCCTCTGGTGAAATCGGCAGCACTGAGAACTTGATATCCGGTGGGGGTGACTTCATTCCCTTGGATATGGCTGCCCTCACGACGACTGAAGCGGTTGACACGGCATCTTTGGGGAGTAGCTCCCTCAATCAAGAGCAGTCTGAGATCGATCCGTTTGGCGAAGGGCTATCCATCAATACCAACAGTTCGCCAATGGAGGAGAGTCTGAGCCGTGAACCAGCTCTTGTCGGGTAGCCGACTGAGCAGCGCCGACCGGCTGACATCGAAGGAGAGGCGCGACTCCGGCAGGATTGCCCGCGATCGCGCCTCTCCCCCAAAGTCCTTGTTTTTTAGAGGCAATAGAGGTTCAGCCAGCTCTGGTCGCGATCGCGCGGTGGGAGCTGGCTTTTTTGCAAGCCCATCGGTGCCCCCAGAACTTTTGACTCGAATAGCTCAGTACACCGCGATCGCCCTTGTTAGGCAGCGATTCGTCGTCCTTTTTCATCTTTTTCTAGAGAATTGGTATCCCTTAACCTCAATTGAAGTCATTGAGTGGTGTACCCGGCAATTTTTTTCAACCTGAGAGGAGCGCTTTATAGTAGTCAGTAAGTTGAGCCCAAGGGTGCCGTGCTATGCCGCCTCTCAAAATTGTGTCTCTGCTGCCCAGTGCTACCGAAATTATTCAAGTTTTAGGCTTCACAGACTCTCAAGTTGGCCGCAGTCACGAGTGTGACTATCCCGCTGAGGTGCATTCACTGCCGGTGTGTACCGCCCCGAAGTTTAATCCCCAAGGCACCAGCCGCGAAATCCACGATCGCGTGACTGATTTACTGCAATCGGCGTTGAGTGTCTATCAGATCGAGACAGACGTTTTGCGCGATCTGCAGCCCACCCATATTTTGACTCAGGCCCAGTGCGAGGTTTGTGCGGTCAGTCTGCCCGAGGTCGAGGCGGCAGTGCAGGCGCTAACGGGCACGGCTCCCCAGATTTTGTCGCTACAGCCCAATCGCCTTGAAGATGTCTGGCAGGATATTCGTCAGGTGGCGACAGCGCTCTTAGGGGAGGCTGGTGAGCAGCGGGCCGAAATGGCGATCGCTGCCCTACAGAACCGTATTCAAGCCTGTCAGCAGCGGATGCAAGCGGCCTCTCATCAGCCATCGGTCGTCTGCATCGAATGGCCCGAGCCGTTGATGTCAGCAGGCAATTGGGTGCCAGAACTGGTGCAGTTAGCGCGGGGGTTGCCGTTGCTGAGCCAAACCGGCCACCATTCCCCCTGGATTAGCTGGAACGATTTAGTGCGGGCTGACCCCGAGGTGATTATTTTGATGCCTTGTGGCTATGACATGACCACAGCCGCACGAGAAAGTGCAGTTTTGTCGGACAACTTTCTGTGGCCGCTCATGCGGGCTGTGAAAACAGGGCGCGTTTATGTCACTGATGGCAATCAATATTTCAACCGACCCGGCCCTCGTCTGGTGGATTCGCTGGAGATTTTGACCGAAATTCTGCATCCCGACATCGTGCCAGCGCGACACCAAGGCACGGGTTGGCAGACGCTGGAGGACTGTCTGGCTGCCGAGGCGGTCAGTAGCAGCCGCGCCGTCACCTAAGGGCAAGCTGTAGATGTGGTGAGGGAGCTGCGCTTAAATAACCTGAGTTCGGGATAAGGACATCAGGCAGGCTTACCAACCTGTTGAGATGACAATTCCCTCTTGGAAGGGGTGCCAAAGGCGGGGTGGGTGTCGATTCTGCCGCTGAGAATGGTTCAACCCACCCCCTTAACCCCTCCCCAGAGGAGAAAGAAACAGGTTTTGGCTTAACCCGAATTGGCGTTAAATAATGTCCTCAGGACTGCCAATATCGGTCGGGGTTTGGCACTGTCAAACCTCGACCAGTACTGAACTATGACAGTTGGCTGCCAGCAGTTGTTTACCGGTTCCATGGCGAAGCCGGGCACCTCAGTTCAAAAATGCTGAAAACAGCTATCCCAGGTGAGGGGCAGACCGGACGGATCGTCTGGCCCCTCGACCAGCAACACCTCGCGACCGGCTGTCACCGTGCCCACGATCGCGGCCGCGTCACCGCAATCAGGCAGTAACGCTGCGGCTTGATCTGGTGGTAGACACAGCACCAGTTCAAAATCTTCGCCGCCGTAGAGACCCCAATCTAAAGCCAGTTTGGGGCCAACCCAAGCCTTTAGGGCAGATGGAATTGGCAGGCGATCGCGCTGGAGCCGAGCCCCGACGCCGCTGGCTTGACAGAGGTAAAGCACGGCGTTGGCCAGACCGTCACTGCTATCCATCGCGGCGATGGCGCTGACGTCAGCGTCTGACCAAGCCGTCAACTGCTGCACGACATCCAGGCGGGGGAGCGGGCGCTGGTGCGCCTGAATGAAAGACTGGCGATCGCATTTGGCTAGCGCCGGGGCGGCATCAGGTCGCAGCAATAGCTCCAACCCGGCGCGGGAGGCCCCATGCCAGCCCGTGGCCACAATAACGTGCCCCGGCTGCGCGCGATCGCGGCGTAGCACCCGCTGCGGTGCGACGGCGCCAATGGCAGTAATCGCCAACATTGTCTGAGCTGACTGGACGATATCACCCCCGACAATTTCGCCCCCATACTGCTGCAAACAGTCGCCCATGCCCTGATAGACCCGCCTGACCCACTCCACCGTGACGGTGCCCGGCAGGCTGAGGCCGACAGTGACCCCAATGGGCATCGCCCCCATGGCTGCTAAGTCCGAAAGATTAGCCGCGATCGCCCGCCAGCCCACATCTTCGGGGGCAGTAGTGCGATCGCTAAAATGCACGCCATCGACCAGCACGTCAGTCGTCACTACCGTGGCGTCGCGACGTGGCGACAATACAGCGGCATCATCGCCCAATAAAGCCTGCGAGCAGAACGGCTGCAGCTGCTGCAACAGGGCCAGCTCACCGATGTCAGCCACCGTGAGCTGAGCGGTCATGGTGACTCCTTAGGTCGTGCCGGGTTCAACCAGGTTGTCTAACCCAGCGGTGACGCGTGCGGCAATGATGCGATCGCCCTGGCCTAACTCTTCCAGCACTTCTTTGTTGTCAACTACACAGCCAAAAACGGTATACCGACCATCCAGCAGGTTTAGGCCGGCGGGCGTCAGTTCTGGTTCAAACAAAAAGAAGAAAAACTGCGACGAGCCGCCATTCACATCGCTTTCGGGACGGGCCATACCCATGACGCCAAAGGCTGAGAAGGGTAAAACGGGATCTTCCAGGTACCGGCCCAGCTCTTCTAGCGTGGCCCCGTAAACCGGTTCTTCATCGCCTTTAACCAGAATTTCTAACGGTACCGCCCGATAGGCTTTCGTTTTGGGGTCAATGAAACCGTCGTCGGCCCCCTCGGGGTCGCCGGTTTGCAGCACATAATTATCTTCTGCCCGAATGAACGGCATGCCGTCGTAAAAGCCGCGCTGCACTAAGTCGACAAAGTTGCCCCCCGTGACGGGCGCGGTGTAACCGTCGATCACGGCGGTCAGCGTTCCTTTATTGGTCTCAAACTCCACCGTGGCGCGGCCCAGCAGTTGGGGCAGATCCTGATATTCATCCGGCACAGTGTAAGGAAAGCCACTCACCATCATGGTTTCCAGCGCCCCTACTTTACCCAACAGCTCCGCTCGCTTGAGCCAAATCGTCTCGCGATCGCGATCTTCCGCCCCGACCAGCATCGGTTCGATGCCCGCCCGCAGCTCATCTAAATAGGTTGCGGCTAACGCCTGCTGGTCAGCGGGAATATCGGCCAAAATGGCTTGCCGACTGCGACCCACCAGCCGATCCAATTTATTGAGATCGCGCTTTACAGAGCCCCAGCGCTTGCTGCGTAGCCACTCTGACAGACCTTCGAGATTAGCTTGAATCTTGCGAATCGCAGAATTATCGATGGGCAGCGAATAGCGCAGCAGCGCTCGGCCATCGGTAATTGCGTTGCCGGGGGGCAGATAAGCCACCAATGAGGAGGGCAACGATGCCGCCTGAGTGCTGGCAGTCAGGCCCGCAGCGGGGGGCGCGGTGATCAATCCCGCCCAGATCAGGCAGCCTAGGGCGATGCCAGTTAGCCATCGGTTCAATAATTGCATGGGTAATGCTAGCCAAGAGTCACATTCAGCAAACGCCTTCGATCTTGCCATAGTGCGGGCATCTCTAGAAGCATTCTAGAAAGTTGGCGCATGGGCGGTAAAATGAGGTGCCGATATTCACGATGCACGGGTAGCCAGCGTTATGATTTCCAGCAACGACTTTCGTACGGGCGTCAGTATCGAACTGGATGGGTCAGTTTGGCGGGTAGTTGAATTCCTTCACGTCAAGCCAGGCAAGGGATCTGCCTTTGTTCGGACGAAACTTAAGAACGTGCAAAGCGGTAACACGGTCGAAAAAACGTTTCGCGCTGGTGAAACCGTTCCCCAAGCCAATCTCGAAAAGAAGGTGATGCAGCACACCTACCGCGATGGTGAAGATCTCGTCTTTATGGATATGGAGACTTACGAAGAAGTCCGCATGAGCGAAGCCCAGGTGGGCGATCGCGTGAAATATCTCAAAGAAGAGATGGAAGTCAACGTCATTCGTTGGAATGAGCAAATCCTTGAGGTCGAGCTGCCCAACGCGGTGGTGCTAGAGATCACTCAAACCGATCCGGGCGTCAAGGGTGATACGGCCACCGGGGGCACCAAACCCGCCATCGTTGAGACCGGGGCTCAGGTGATGGTGCCGTTGTTCATCTCCATTGGTGAAAAGATCAAAGTGGATACGCGCAACGATTCCTATTTAGGGCGGGAATCGTGACCCCCAAAAGCGTTTTTTGGTGGAGTCAGCTCCATCTTGTTGGTACGGAGTGCAATTAGTGGAACTGAATTTCAACGAACTGCGTGAGTTGGTCACGACCCTCAGCCAGACCGATATCTCTGAGTTGACGCTCAAAAGTGGTGATTTTGAGCTGACGCTGCGCAAGCCGGGGGCCTTTGTCATGTCCAATGTGGCATCGGAACCGCTGGTCACGCCCATGGCCCCAGTCATGCCCCAGATCGTTGATGCCGCTCAGCCACCGACGGCCCCAGCCGCTGCCCCGACCCCCCCGCCTTCTGTTGATTCCAACCTGGTAGAAATTACGTCGCCGATGGTGGGCACCTTTTACCGGTCGCCGGCCCCTGAGGAAGCCGCGTTTGTCGACTTGGGCGATCGCATCCAAACTGGGCAAACCGTCTGCATCATCGAAGCGATGAAGCTGATGAATGAGCTAGAGGCTGAAGTGTCGGGCGAAATCGTCGAAATCCTGGTCGAAAACTCCCAACCGGTTGAATTTGGCCAACCGCTGATGCGCGTGCGTCCCAACTAATATTGGTGTACAAGCTGCTAACGGATAGGGAGCCTGACGTTGGCCGCTCTAAACTCCAGCTTGCAGCGCCGAGTATCCGCGTCTTTATCGATAGCGACTCGATACTTTACTGGGCATCCAAAAAACTGCTTGCCGTAGACTAAAACTCGCCATGAGCTATTTTCGGCCTGCGATTGATGAGATGACTGGCTATGTGCCTGGCGAACAACCTCAGCCAGGCACCAAAATCATCAAACTCAATACCAACGAAAATCCTTATCCGCCTTCTCCTCAGGTGCTCGCCGCCTTGCAGAACTTTGATGGCGAGCACCTGAGACGCTATCCTGACCCGTTGGCCAAGGAGTTTTGCCAAGCCGTCAGCGAAGCTTTAAAGGTTCCAGAAAACTGGATCATTGTCGGCAATGGCAGTGACGACCTGCTCAATCTGCTAATCCGTTCGTGCGCTGAGGGCCGCGATCGCACAGTCGTTTATCCGACCCCCACCTACGTGCTCTATCGCACGTTGTCAGCCATCCAAGCCGCCACCGTGATTGAGATTCCTTACGCTGCTAGCTGGCAATTGCCGATCGAGCCCCTGATTGCCGCCAACGGAGCCATCACCTTTGTCGCGTCTCCCAACAGCCCCTCCGGTCACAGTGTGCCTTTACCCGCTTTGCGAGAACTGGCCCAAAACACGTCAGGAATTGTCGTCATTGATGAGGCTTATGTGGACTTTGCAGAGTTTTCTGCGTTGCCGCTGGTGCAAGAGTTTGACAATGTGATGGTGCTGCGAACGTTGTCTAAAGGGTATTCGTTAGCTGGCCTACGCATCGGCTTCGGCATTGCCAACCCCCAACTGCTGACCGGCCTCTTCAAAGTCAAAGACAGCTATAACGTTGACGCGATCGCGATCGCTTTAGGGGCTGCAGCCGTTCGCGACCAAGCTTATAAAAGTAGCTGTATCGAAAAAGTTAAAGCCTCTCGGATACAGCTCAAAAAAGATTTAGCAGCGCTCGGATTTACAGTTCATGAATTCCATGGCAACTTTGTTTTAGTAACTGTGCCTCAGGACAATGCCGAAGCGATTTACTTGGCCTTAAAAGCCCGAGGAATTTTGGTGCGCTACTTCAAGCAAGTTGGCCTCACCGATAAGTTACGCATTTCGGTCGGCACGGATGCAGAAAATCAGACACTAGTAACGGTTTTAGCGGACTTGCTCTCTGAATAATGTCGCCATCGACTAGCTCATGGCTAAATACGGACTCCCCGTTAAACAGGGCTTCCAAAAGCTGGCCATCCCAACAGTACAACCCGTCTATATCATTGAAGCGATGAAGCTGATGAATGAACTTGTGGCTGAGGTGTCTGGCAAAATTGTCGAGATTGTAGTCGAAAACTCCCAACCTGTTGAATTCGGCCAACGCCCAATGCGAGTCAAGCCGAGCTAATCTGCCCAAGTCATTGTTCTGGGATTGTATGAGTCGCAAAAGATTCAGGGCTAACGTGTTTTTCTGGCTCCAGTGGTTTGCCGTCAGCTCCTTGGGATGGGTTTGCGGGCTTTTGGTTTTCTATCTCGTTGAGCCTGCGATCATTAATCCAATCAAGTCTTTCATCATTGCAGGTTCCTTGAACTGGCAACCGGGAATGTATGAGGCGTTTTATAGTACTGCCGTTTTTCAGTACGGTTTCCTTCAGTCGCCCGTTCCATCTGACTACATCGGCGTTCAACTCGCGTTTAGGTATGGGTTGCTTTTTGGCACCATTCGCGGGGCGGTATTTGGTGCTGTAGGAGGGGCGATACAGTCGTTGATGCTGCGGCGCTATCTGCCCGTCAGATTTGGTTGGATACTCGTTAGCGGACTCGCATGGGCAATCATTTGGGGCGTGTTTTGGGGGATAGCCTGCGCGTACGGCGGCAATCAGCTAGATCGCATTCTGAAACAGGAGGTGCAATACGGTCTAGCTGGAGCCCTTTTCCTCGGCTGCTTGCAGTGGTGGGTTTTACGTCAGCATATGTTCAAAGCCTATCGCTGGATTATCGCCACAACTGCCAGTTGGGCGATCATTCACGTGGCTACCGTCACATTCATGTGGCAAACCAGAACGGTCATTACCTTGACTCCAAATGCCATGATGTTTGGGATTTGTAATGGGGCGATTACGGGACTCGCGTTAGTTTCGTTGCACAGATTGCCAGAATCTGATGAATAGTTGCCTTAGAGTTCAATTCTTCCATCATGGCGTCAGACTCGATACCAATCGACAGTTAGCTAAGCAGCCTGTCCCTTGACACCTTCCACAATATTGAACGACACCATTTTCGAAGTTTGACGAAAGCTTGATGAGATTCTTTCTGAACCTGTCTTTTAGCAGAATACTGACTCATCTTGACAGTTTTCTCAAGATTCCATTGAAACCTCATTCGGCATTTCAGAGTCTATTTCACTGACAGGGTGATTAAAGGCGTACGCTTTTTGACTACCAGCAATATTTGCAAGCTTTTGCTGTCGCACCGAGATACCTATGACCGCAACACTTTGTTTTTGGGTCTTGATGTTGGCATCGACACTGGGGCGACTCAAGATTTTAGGTCTCCCCATTGGTGTCGGCTATCTCATTATTTTGTTTGTCAGCTTGGGGCTTTTCATCTGTAACAGCAGAGCTTACTGCCTAGAAATTAGCAGGCATCGCCAAGCTTTAGCGATTTCTATCGCCTTATTGGCTTTTTCTCTTTTGTCTGCTTTCTTAAGCCCTGATTTTACGATGGCACTCCGGTATTACGTGAGGCTAGTATTTTATATATTGCTATTCTATGATTTCCTTTTTCTTCTGAGTATTCAGACAAAGCAAAGTAGACGACATCAAACACATTCACATCAACGCTATGCCCTTGATCCTCAGACATCATTTCTGAGTGCTTGGGTTGGTTTCTTGTTTGTTTTGTCCCTTCTTGGCATAGTCGAGCTGTTTTTTCCTGATGCTTGGATTTTTGCACTCAAGTATCCCAGCTTCCATCCTCGTATCGGGTCTATTGTCCAAAGTCCTAATACGTTTGGGGTGTTGATGGTAATAGGCCTGTTCAATGCCTTTTATATTCTGAAATCGGCTGCCAAAAAGAGCATCTCAAAGTTGATTTGGCCAGTCACGATACTGTTTTTGAGTTCCATTATCCTGTCAGGCAGTCGGGCTGCCTTCTTACTGCTCTTACTCGCGACTGCTGCCTACAGCAGGACAGGAAAGATGCGTCTTCTCAAGCAGGCTAAAATTTTGGTTCCAGCAGTGTTAGTTATGCTGGCAATCATGATTTTGAGTCGGTATCCTGAACTGGCGAACGGAGATGACGCTGCGTTCTACCAAGCTGCATCTCATTTTTCTACCTCTGCAACTTCAAGAATCTATATCTGGCAGGTGGCCGTGCAAGAGTTTCTTGAGTCACCGCTCGTGGGGCAGGGGTTTGGCATATTCCCCGAAGTCATTAGTCTTCAAATTTTTGAGCGAAGTGGTCTGCACAGCCATAACTTTTTCGTGGAATTCGCAGTTTCGCTGGGTGTTGCCGGCATATTTTTGTCAGCTATCTTGACAAGAAAGATGATAGTCAGCTTGCCTAGGCTGCCTAAAATTGTTGCCTATTCACTGGTGGTTGTTTTTATGTCTCAAATGGTTGACTTCTTTGCCTATGATTTGACGTTTTCCGCTTCTGCAATATACATGTTTGCCCTGGCTAACGCTCTGTTGGAAGGCTGATTTTGCGCTAATGAGTCAAAGGCTGGAGTCCTAAACTGCCTACTGTTTGGTCTCTCGGGACCAATATCAAGGGGTGAGGGGAGCGATCGCAGCGTGGATTATCCCACTGATGCAGAAATGCGAGTTGGGTTTGCCATAACTGTGGCTGGGGGAGAAGGGACTTCGTGAGTCACAATCCCTGCTTGATGCAGTATGTGCGTCAGTTGGGTGCGAAATTGCTCAATCGAGAAATGGGCGATCGCTTGTTCTCGCAGGTATTCAGGTTGGTAAATTCGGTCATTTAGATAAGTACCTTGCAAGATGTTGCGCAATTCCTTCGCGATCGCCTCACGGTCATGGGGATTCACCAGGCACCCCAACTGGCCATTTAACAGCGGATCAATCGCGCCATCTTGATTGCCCGCCAGAACGGCCTTGCCGCTGCTCAGGGCTTCTAAATAAACAATGCCAAAGCCCTCTCCTGTGCTGGGCATGGCAAATACATCACAAAGATTGTAGTAAGCGGGTAAGTCCTGATCTGAAACAAATCCCGGCAAAATGACATTATCTTGCAGGTCTAAGTCAACGACTAACTTTTGGAGACGTTGTAGACCTTTTCCCTTACCGACCAGGACGTATTGAATATCGGGCCAATGCGCTTTGAGCTGGGGTAACAGGCGAATGATGTGTTCATACCCTTTATATAGAGGCGACTCTCCCCCCAATCGGCAAACGGTCAAAATCACCTTTTGGTCATGGGTGAGCCCATGCCGCTTTAACAAATATGTGGGTTTTGGCGCTATGTGAAAGCGACTCGCGTCAAAAGTGTTGACTAAGATGCGGATACGGTGAGCGGGAATCGCCTGCTCTTGCATCAGCCGCTGCCGCGTATATTGACTCACCGCCGCAATGCCGTCCGCCTGCTGTAAAGCGGTTTGGAGCTGTCCTGACTCAACATTCCACACCTCTAACCCATGAGCGACAACCCAATACCGAATTTTGAACAACCGTTTGGCGATGAATAATGCTTTGGCGTAGTTGGCATGGGTGGCAATAAACAGCATTTGAGGATGTCGAAATGCTAGCCACAGTAGGGTCAGCGTCATCATCACGGTTTGAATTTGACGTGGCCAATGCCCAAAACAACAGAAGCGAATGCCCGGAAGCGGGGCTTGGGAGTGGGCTACATCTATGGCGCGATCGTACTTGAGTAAGGCCGTGTATTGAGCATGGGGCAAAATGATCTGGAGCTGCTCTAGCAAATTGCGTGTATAAATCTGGATTCCTCCGGTAAAGCCGAAAATGTTGGGTGCTATGCAACAAACTTGAGTCGCCATAGGTTTTCCTTATAGAATCTCGTCAAAGTTTTGGCCTCAGAATGATCAAGGATGGCTGAGTCCAATAAACGTTGCTGCCTTAAACTGGCCCTGGGTTTTTAATCGGTAGACCTACCTCTAGGTAGACCTACTTCAGCTCGAATTTGTGTCCGCTAGTTGACTGGCAACTCTTCACAAACAGTTAGTCAAAAAACTGAGAGCCCAATCTGGGTTTTGAGGAGCTAAGCCAAGGCAGACTCTAGTTGATGCCCCAATTAGGCTTGGCCGCGCCTTCGCACGTCGTGAGCGAACTCAAAGCAGTCTAAGCAAGGGGGGCACGGTTTGAGAGCGAGCCAACGACAGAGTCAGTCGCTACTTAAGGCTAAATATCGGCTTCCCCTTCAAACAGGGTTTCCAAAGGTTGGGCATCAATTTGACAAACTTCTTGCAGGTAGCGAGAGAGCACGTCATTTTGGCCGTGGGTCACGTAAACCTGGCTCGCCCCTGTGGCTTTTACCGTATTGATCAGGCCCGACCAATCCGCATGGTCTGACAGCACAAACCCCTGTTCGTAACCCCGCCGCCGCCGCGCCCCGCGCACCGCCATCCACCCAGATGCAAAGGCTGTTTGCGGCGACTTAAACCGCTTCATCCAGCTTGAGCGATGGCCCGACGGCGGGGCCAGTACCAGATCGCCAGTGTATTTATGGCTTTTGGGCATGTCGGCAGTGTTGACCGTGGGCAACATCTGAACGCCTTGCTCACGGTAGATGTCGTTTAGATTGGCGATCGCCCCATGCACGTATACCGTCTGATCGGTAAATTTGGTTAGTTCGCTCAGCACCCGCTGCGCCTTGCCAAAGGCATAGCAAAAGAGAATGGAGGGACGATCTCGGTCGGTTTGCCACCAGTCGTAAATCCGGCGAGCGGTTTCTGCACCCGTGTCCCATTTGTAAATCGGTAGGCCAAATGTGGCTTCGGTAATAAAGGCGTCACAGGGCACGACTTCAAACGGTTCGCAGGTCGGGTCGGCACAGCGTTTATAGTCGCCTGACACCACCCATACCTCATCCTGATGCTCTACCCGGATCTGCGCCGAACCCAGCACGTGCCCGGCGGGATGAAACGAGACCCACGTGTCGCCGTATTTCAACTTTTCGCCATACTGCACACCCTGCAGCGCGATCGCCTCACCCAGACGCTTGCGCAACACCCCAGCAGCACTGGCCATGGCCACGTAATGCTCAGAGCCCGACCGGGCATGGTCGGCATGGGCATGGGTAATCAGCGCCGTCTCTACAGGACGCCACGGATCAATGTAAAATTTCCCCGCTTCGCAATAGAGACCTTCGGGCCGAACGGTAATTAGAGGCATGACGCAGGGGAAGAAAAAGTATGGTGACGGTAGCGCGATCGCCGCCTCGGTTTGTCCAGGGCTCGCTTTGGCACAGCAACTTTAAGGTCGAGTATGGCTGCGCCCGCTCCGCCAACTTCGTTAGGGGCTAAATCCGTTAATCGAGACTGATTTAGTACGTCACTGATAACAGCCCGACGGGACGTTGAGGCCAAACTGGCAAGCTCCTGAGCAATTAGCGCTACTCTCAACATAAAACAGGTGTCCCTGGCTTGGGGCATCGCCTTGGTTTAAGCTTCCCTACGGCTTATACACAAAGTCATTCTTTGGCCCATGGATGGAGCTAGATCCCCCTTAAAAAGTGGGAGATCCAGGTTTGAATTTTGAATTTGGCCAGAACCCCCTTTTTTTGCGGCGCAGCCTGCCCGGAGGGCGTAGGGGCAGCGACAGCGGGGAATCGGCCTTTTCGCTGAGTTCTAGAGATGTGTATAAGCGGTAGCAAGTGTTGAGCGAGGCTGGCACTACCAACAGCGAGAGCGAACCTCATGACTCACTCTCCTTACATTCACCGAATCTGTCCACCAGCTAGACAGTCGTGGTGCGCCCAGCCCGCGCAATCAGGCATCAACGGCGGCTGCCAGCAGAAACTGAGTGATTGATCAGCTCAGGATTCTTCGTCGCTGGGGGCTGCCGAGTTTGTTCGACTTCACCATGCTGCTTTAAAAGCGCCGCCACCTTTTTGCGAATCATCACGCCTGGGCGATCGGTCAACATGTGTTCTTCTTGGCTGGGGCTCAGGGGCACATCGTAATCAGTGGATTCAAGGATCTGTTTGTCTTCGAGGGTGACGGCGCGATCGAAGGCAATCACGTCTTGGGCTGGGGTCTCAGCTTCCGTGTCGTTGCGCACGCAAAACTGCACCATCTGCGAGGTGCGATCGCTGATGGGCGTCATGGTGTTGACGACAATGTGCTCCAACCCGTTGGGATAAATGATTTTCAACTTGATGGTAAAGGGCATAAACCAGTCCATCTCTAGGGTGCGAACCGTGCCCCCGGCGTTCATTTTGAGATTTTTTTGCTGCTGCTCCGGATTGACTACGCCGAGCAGCCCCCGCACCCGAATGCCATAGTCGGTGTCCTCAATCTCTAGCGCATCGGGCACCGGATGCTCTTCGCTGCCAAAGGTTTCTGTATGTACAAACGTGGGATGGGCTAAATCCAGCTCGTTTTCCATCACCCGCAGCCCGGCGGTTTGCCAGGGCTCATAAAACTCGTGAATGAGCCGATAGTCTGCACTTGCCGTTTCATCAATGGGGGGAATGTCGGCAAGCGGTTCTGCGAGACAGACCCACACGTAGCCATAGCGCTCGGTGCAGTGGTAGGCTGGCACCCGATAGTTGGCTGGAATCGTCTTGTCGGCATCTAGCTGTGGCACGTGCACACAGGCCCCTGTGGCATCAAATTGCCAACCGTGATACGGGCAGCGAATATGCCCCTGATCGACGCTGCCCAGGGAAAGCTTAGCGGTGCGGTGGCAGCAGCGATCGCGGGCAGCCGCAGGCTTGCCTGCACCGTCGAGCCATAACACCAGAGACTCTCCCAATAGTTCAAAAGACTGAGGCCCGGCTTGCAACGACTCGCAAAGCACGACGGGATACCAAAACTGACGAAAAACCGGCTGTTGGGTAACTAACATAGATATCGCTTCAAGGGCCCTTTGAAGACTGTATACAAAGACAGCGTAGTGAGTGTTGTATCTCCCTCTACGATTTGCCCGCTGTAGGGCGTGATTAGCTGGGAATGATCACCAGTCTGACCGGAACTTTGGCAATCGTTCGAATCGCATGAATTTTCGTGAACTTTGGCCGATGAATGATGGCGATCGCGGCTCGGAGCTGGCATCAATTCATCATCCCCTCTTTGAAGTCTGGTAAGTCGGTAGTCATCAATAAACATTGCTGTAGAGGGTGTTGTGGCGACAGCCCAACGCACCGTCAAAGTGGGCTTGGGGCGTCACGCTAGCCGATCAGACACCCGACGATAATTAGGACTTTCTACTTGTTGCGCGTAGCTACTCGACTCGGTGAACCGCTGGCACAGGCAACGCGACGCCAGTTTAACTGCGGTCAAAACTGTGCCATATTGCCGTCGCCCATGCCATCCCAACTCGTGTGTTCCGACTCCTCTTGTGGAAAACGGTGTATCCAGACCTCAGGGCCAACTATTTTGATGAGCCAGGGACCAACCAGCATCCCACGCCGACTCGGCACCGTTGTTCTCATGGGGATAACTGCGGTCATCGAATTAACGATTTGCTAGGCAAATTTTCCTGAAGGCACCGCCGCCACCGCGTCAAAGGAAACATGCTGCACGGTGGCCATAATGAGTGCTGAAGTTTGCCTACTTTTAATCCAATCTTTGACGGGAGACTGTGAACCTCCCGTCACGCCAGAATCCGGTTCGATGGCGGCGATCGCGGCCCAGCCAGAAATTGACGAGACCGCGACGGCAACCACGGCGACAGGGGCGATTGCGCCGGCTGAGTCGCCAACGGCACCTCGATTTGGTGAACTGTGTGCCGGAGCCAATGCCGAGCGTTTGGCGGTTTGTGCGGTGCCATCTCAGGCACAACAAAGCTGGACGGCGCCCCGCGCCATGCCCTCCTCCCCAGCGACGGTTGCGCCTGAGCGGGTGTCGCCGCCCACGCCGCCCTCGGCGACAACACAGCCAGCGGTTTCGGTCGCGCCAGCGCCAGCGGTGACGACACCTGTGGCCCTCGATATTCCTGAGGTGCCCCGAGCGGTACCTTTACCAACGGCGCAGCTGCCTCAGTTCAGTTTGCCGGTGGAGGTTGCCGCCGTCTCGCCCCGACCGGCCCGGGTGGAGGGGCGCCGTCCAGGTTCGGGGTCGCAGCTGTATGTGCAGCGACTGTTGGCTTTACGGTCAGGGCGTTCTTATATGCGGTTGTCACCCGACGCCTATGCTGACCAGTGGAATCAGGCGACTCGCCAGCCCACCTACCAAGACTGGCAGCGCTTGTTAGCTCAAGAAGCGCGGGCGATCGCCGGCGGCCAGGGCAGTAATCGCTTAGAGGTGGTGGTGGGGGATTCCTTCGGGCTGTGGCTGCCGCCGGACATGCTGCCGCGCGATCGCCTTTGGCTTAATCAAAGCATCTCAGGTGATACGACGGCGGGCATCCTGCAGCGGATTTCAACCTTTGCCAATACGCGGGCGACAACGATTCATTTGATGGCGGGCGCGAATGATCTCAAAAACGGTGTCCCAGAGGCGCAAATTGCCTATAACCTGCGGCAAACCGTGCGCCAACTCCGCCAGCAGCATCCCCAGGCGCAGATCGTCGTGTATTCCGTGCTGCCGACGCGCCGGGCTGAAATCTCGAATGATCGGGTGCGATCGCTCAATGCTCGCCTGGCCACGATCTCCCAGCAAGATCGGGTCGAATTTCGCAACGTACATCCCCGATTTCAAGACGAGCAGGGACATTTGCGCCCTGACTTGACGACCGATGGTTTGCATTTGAACGCCCAAGGCTATGCGGTTTGGCAGCGCGCCATGCTGGCCCGCGCTTGGTAACCACCCGATGCGCTCAACGATTGTTTCGCGATCGCTGAGCATTCACTGCGCTGCCGTCGAACTGCCGTGCCCGCGATTGAACGGATCGCCCTAAAATTGAACCCATTCCAGTTGTCGGCGTCATGGATGATGGCTGGGGTTGGAGCCGCGATCGGTTGAGGACAAGTGGAAATGCAGGATGCGATCGCGCCGGAGCGATTAGCCGCGTTGGCCGAGATTCGAGCCAGCTTGCGGGCCGGGCAGCAGACCTTAGCTGACTGGAGCAGGGGGCCGTTAGCCGTCTCGGCGGTGCCTGGGGCGGGCAAATCGACAGGCATGGCGGCGGGGGCGGCGATCGCGATCGTGCGGCATCAGTTGAATGCACACCGTCAGCTCGTGTTGGTTACCTTTACGCGCTCAGCAGCGGCCAACTTGAAGGCAAAAGTGCAGCGCTACCTGCGCGATCTACAGTTTCCGCTCAATAGTTTTGTGGTGTATACCCTGCACGGCTTAGCGCTAACGATTGCGACGCGCAATCCGGATTTGTCAGGCCTTAGCCTTGATACGCTCACGCTACTCACCCCGACCCAAAATAATCGCCTGGTGCGTACCTGCGTTGAGCGGTGGATTGTCGAAAATTCCGAGCTTTACCAGCGGCTGTTAGAAGGGCGACAGTTCGACGGCGAAGAAACGGAGCGACTGCGGCGACAATCGACCCTGCGCACTGAGATTTTGCCCCAGCTAGCGACGACGGTGATTCACGAGGCCAAGAGTTCGGGACTGTTGCCAGAGGCGCTGCTGCAGTTGGCTCAGAGCGTGACGCGATCGCTGGCCGATGACCTTGAAGATTATGACGTGCTGACCATCGCGGCGGGCCTGTACGAGCAGTATCAGACCCTGCTGCGGCAGCGGCATCTGATTGACTATGACGACATGATTTTGGCGGCGTTGCGAGTGCTCGACGACGAGGCAGCGCGGCAGTTTTGGCAACGCCGCGTGTTTGCGGTGTTTGAAGATGAGGCCCAAGATTCATCGCCGCTGCAGACCCGATTGTTAAAAACCCTGGCCGCTGACGCTGAGCAGCCTGAGGCACCGCTGAATCTCGTGCGGGTAGGCGATCCCAACCAGGCGATCAATTCGACCTTTACCCCGGCTGACCCCGTCTTTTTTAACCAGTTTTGCGATCGCGCCCAGCAACAGCAGCGGCTTGTTGTCATGGCTCAGGCGGGTCGCAGCAGCGCCGTGATTATGGCGGCAGCGAATGCGACGTTGCAGTGGGTCAACCAATCGGGCCTCGCGGGCACAGTGCGCCCCTTTCGCGAGCAGCTGATTCAGGCGGTGCCGGCGGATGATCCCCAACCGGATGCGAATCCCACGCCACTGGGCGGTGGCGTGGAGTTTTATCGTCCAGAAACCGTGACGGAAACCGTGAGGCAAATCGCCGCGCGATCGCTGGCCCTGTTCACTGCCGATCCCACCCTGAGTTTCACCATTCTGGTGCGAGAAAACCGTCAGGCCCGCTTCATCAGTCAGCTGTTGAATGATCCCGAGACGCTGGGTGTCGACTTGTTGAGCACCGGCCTACGACTGTATGACGTGGCAGCGCAGGAGCGGCAAACCCACGTGCCCTCGGAAATGCTGACGCTACTACAGTTCATCGAGCGCCCCCATTCCCCTGATCGGATGAAGGCACTCCTGCGGGTGCTGGTCGATCGCCAGCGCGTGCCCTCGCAAGACTTAAATGTATTAGCCAAACAGCCTGAGCAGTTTTTGTATCCGGGGCCGCTGGATGTGCCGATAGCGGGCGAAACCGCTGAACAGGTGCGACGCCTTTGTACTGGGCTCTTGCGATCGCGCTTTGAGCTGCCGCCCTATCATCTGATCCCCTTTGTGGGACTGACGCTGGGCTATAGCCAGAGTGAGCTGGCGACGGCGGATAAGCTGGCGGCTCGCTTAGCGCAGCAAACGCGCGAAAACAATACCCTGCAGGCCATGATCGAAGTGCTACAAGAAATTGTCGGTTCGGAACGCTTTGAGGCAGTAGATACCGAAGACCGCGACGATCGCTACACCCGCCGCGGACAGCTCACCTTACTCACGATGCACAAGGCTAAAGGGCTTGATTGGGATGTGGTGTTTTTACCGTTTTTGCATGGCCGCACCATCCCCGGCAACCTATGGGTACTGCCCCAGCAAACATTTTTGGGCGATTTTAGCCTGCCCGAAGTGGCCCGGGCTCAAATTCGGGCTGAGACCCACGCTGCCCCAATCCCCGATTTGTTCACGGCCTGGCAGCAGGCCAAAAATCTAAAAACAGCGGAGGAGTTTCGCCTGCTGTACGTGGCGATGACCCGCGCTAAACGACTGCTGTGGATGGCCGCTGCTGAGGCTTCTCCCTTTAGCTGGAGCAATCCTGACAATCTCACCGCCAACCCACCCTGCCCCAGTCTGCTGCCCCTGATGGAACAATTGGTGTCGCTGCGATCGTCTGCCCCACGCCGCGCCTAGTCGACTGTGCGGCAGTGTTCATATGCTTACCGCTGATGGTGCCGTCAGGCCGCCGCTGCAACTGAGCGCTTCTGTCATGCTGTAAATACGTCTCGTTGGTGAAAGCCCAGTTATGCCTAGTGCCGCGTACGATGCCCTCTACAACACTATTGCCGAACTGGTGATGTGCCACTCCCCCAGTGGAGCGGAGCAGGAAATCAATGCCTACCTTTTGGATCGCTTGTCTCATTTGGGCATTGAGCATTGGCTGGATGACGCGGATAACGTGGTGGCTTGTTTGCCCGGTACCGGCCAAGGGGCGATCGCCATTACTGCTCATAAGGATGAAATTGGCGGCATCGTCAAGGAAGTGACTGATCAGGGCCGCATTTTGGTGCGGCGGTTGGGCGGTGCCTTTCCCTGGGTCTATGGCGAAGGAGTGGTGGATTTTTTGGGCGATCACGAGCAAATTTCTGGCATTTTGTCCTTTGGGTCGCGCCATGTTTCCCATGAGTCACAGCAAAAACCGCAGCAGACCAATCAGCCCGTGACCTGGGAGTCGGCCTGGGTCGAAACTAAGGTCACCCGCGAGGTTTTAGTCGAAGCGGGTATCCGACCGGGAACGCGCATGGTCGTGGGCAAACACCGCAAACAGCCGTTGCGACTAGGCGATTACATCGCCAGCTATACCCTTGATAACAAAGCCTCGGTGGCGATTTTGCTCGCCCTGGCCGAGTGGCTCAAGACCCCCGCCAAAACGGTTTACCTGGTGTTTTCTGCCAAGGAGGAAGTCGGCGCAGTGGGGGCGCTGTATTTTAGCCATCGCCAAAAGCTGGAAGCGCTGATCGCCCTCGAAATTTGTCCCCTGTCGGATGAATATCCGATCGCCGCTGGATCGGCCCCAGTGCTGCTGTCGCAGGATAAATATGGCCTCTATGACGAAGATTTGAATCAGCAGCTGTGGCAAGCGGCCCAGACGCGCCAGGTGCCTGTGCAGCAGGCCATTCTCAGCAGCTTTGGGAGTGATGGCTCGATCGCGATGACCTTTGGTCATGTGCCCAAGGCGGCTTGCCTGAGCTTTCCGACCGACAATACTCACGGCTACGAGATTGCCCATCTGGGCGCGATCGCCCACTGTATTGACATTCTTGAGCAGTACTGTAACGACCTATGACGCCGCCGCCATTAGCCGGATGCCGGTTCCCTAGAATAAAGAGTATGACCGCCGGGATCACCGCTTGAATCAAGCTGAGCCTACGGACGCTAGTCCACCTCTAGAAAGGCGCTTGTGGTGACACAGTGCGCTGGGTGAACTAGACCCGAACATCGAGCCTGAGCGATTAGCACGTCGCTGTTAGGGCGCTCTGCTCACGTTTATTCGGGACTCAGCTTATTCAGCCCGAGCCCACGGCTCACCAACTTCGATTAGGGAGACGCCAAGATGACCCCATCGGTCGCCGATGTGATGACCCGTGACCTCTTCACCGTCAGTCCTGAGACGCCACTGCCAGAGGCGATTCAGCTGCTGGCAGCAAACCGGATTAGCGGCTTACCCGTGGTGGCTGCCGACGGCACGTTGAGAGGTGTGCTCTCAGAAGCGGACTTGATGTGGCAGGTTACTGGGGCGCAGCTGCCTGCCTACATCATGCTGCTCGACAGCGTCATTTATCTCGAAAATCCCGCCCGCTATAACGAAGAAGTGCATAAGGCGCTGGGCCAAACCGTGGCTGAGGTGATGAGCCACGACAAGCCCGTCACCACAGCCCCTCAGGTATCGCTGAGAGAGGCCGCCCAGCTCATGCACCATAAGCATGTGACTCGACTGCCCGTGCTTGATGATGCGGGCACCCTGGTCGGCATTCTCACCCAGGGAGACATTGTGCGAGCGATGGCAGAAAGCTATCAAGACGCGTCTGCGGACGTGGCAGGATAGAGGATGTCAGCTTTTCGTGGGGCGATGTCGTCCCTGTTGTATGACCGAGGAGACCGCCATGCCCCCGACCCCTGACAGCGTAAAACAGTTGATCGAATCCTCTGATTTGGGGGAGCGCTTGAGCGGCGTCAACCAAGCTCGGGATATTGATCCCGCCATCGCCTACCCCCTGATTGTGCAAGCCTGCCAAGATCAAAATGTGCGCGTGCGCTATGCCGCCGTCAGCCAAATGGATACGCTGGGCGATCAGGATCGCCAACAGTCAATGGATCTCTTACGCAATGCGCTGCTCACCGATCCCGAGCCAGATGTCCAGTCAGCGGCAGCCGATGCCTTGGGCGGCCTCAAAATGACGGAAGCCTTTCCTGACTTGGCCTCAATGTATGAGTCCACCGAAGAATGGCTGCTGCAGTTCAGTATCGTTGCGGCTCTGGGTGAAATGGGTGATCCGCGCGGTTTTGACCTGTTAGTGAAAGCCCTTGACTCGGATATTTCTCTGGTGTCTACCGCCGCGATCGGAGCCTTAGGCGAATTGGGTGATCCCCGTGCGGTGCCGCTCCTGTTGCCCTACGTCCAAGCCGATGATTGGCAAGTGCGTCATCGCGTCATTCAGGCGTTAGCGCAATTTGATGCCCCAGAAGCGCAAACCGCTTTAGAACAGCTCAGTCACGACACTTCGGAAATGGTGGCAGATGCTGCCAAGCGCCACATGCTGATGTGATGACGCGGCCTTACTCCCAGATGGGTGAGGGTGAAACGTCTGGGGCGATCGCCTCTGCGTATTCATCGATGATCCCCAAGCTAATTAACACCGATTCTCTGCAACCAGATGACCAATCGGGCATCCTTCTTCTGGGGCGTTGCGGCATTGCCAAGATGGCTTTCGTCGTCCAAATTACTGAGAATGAGTAAAGCTCACTCCACACCAATCGGTTAGTTGAGTGGTACACGGGGTAGAGCACGTTAGCCGGCCTGATTTCTTAAGTACAGATAGTCCTCCTGACTCCCTCAGGAAAAGTCACTGTGCCTCATTGGCCGGTGGGGACGGTGACATCAGGCAGCGGGGATAAGCGTGAGGTAAAGGAGGGATGAATAATTTTTGATGACTGCAGAACGGTAAAAATAAAAACAATTTGGTTAAAGAGATTCTGTTGGTATAATTAGGTAGTGAATGAGACTTTTCATAAGCATATTTGGGTGCGAAGGTAAGTATCGCGAGTACTTCTGACCGTTGTTGTTGCTCTCTACTCATTTGTTAAATCCGCAACAACTCGACTTTTTGACAGCAGGCTTTTTTAAGATCGTAAAGTATTGTTAATTCTCTGGAGGATATCCAGTGGTAGCTCTTTTTCAGCCCTCTATTAACCAGAATTGGGGCAGTTTGAGCTTTGTTTCGACGCTTTATCTATGCCCTGTCTTAGATCGGCTGATGGATAAAGTGCCGAAAAAGTGGCAGGCTGAAGTGCGTTTAGGGTTGCAAGAAGCCCTGGTTAACGCCGTCAAGCATGGTAATAATCTTGACCCTCTTAAGGTAGTCTCGGTGCGCTACAAAACCTCAGGCACTCATTATTGGTGGGTGATTGAGGACCAAGGCGGCGGGTTTGATTTTCAGCATCCTTGCGGTTGCGAAGATAGCGATGACGCAGTGGCTGTCAGCGATTGTGGCCGCGGCCTATACATTCTCCGCCAGATTTTTGACGAAGTGCAGTGGAGTCGGGGTGGACGTGAGTTGCATCTGCGTAAGCGTGCCGATCGCTGGTTTGGCCTACCGCTAGTCGGTTAGGTTTCGCTGCTCTGGGAATGGCTCGAACATTAGCGTCTCGACCATTGGAGTTTGGCAGGACCAAGCCCTGATAGATAGACTCCTATGCTGGGAATGGATTGTAAGTGCCGATTCCTAGGTGGCTGATTTTTTAGCAGGCCCGTGGCTGGGGCAAGGGGGCGCGGTGAGACTCTGATCGAGCCAGCCCACTGCTTGCTGTAGCCGAGTGAGTGCTTCTTCGGGCTGATCTTTGAGTAAGTAAACCAGGGCGGCGGCGGCTTGTTCTTGGGCGCGAATTTTGCGATTGCGATTTAGCCGATGCCAATCGTTGGGTTTGATGGCGAGCCGATTAGCGATTGCCTGAGCCAGTTCTAGCTCACTCAGCTCAGGCGTGACAGCGTTAGGGGTGGAAGAGTTCATAGGTATTGAGAATTGAATGCCGCTATGATGGGCGCTACTGTTATCTTCCATTGTGCATATGAATCGCCGATTGAGGCGTCTAGGTCGTCACAAACTGCGGGGTGCTCGCTCGTCGACTCTCGGGGCGTTTTCGCCCTCCTCTTCTGATCAAGATTGGCAAACCTTTGATGCCGATCTGACTCAGTTAGAAACGTCAGTCGTGGTCTTGAGGCAGCGGTTTGAGCAGCAGCGAGCCCTGTTGCAGCAGCAGCGCCAAATCGAACAACAGTTGCAAATGCCCGGTCTCAGTGCGCAAGAGATCAGTAGCTTGCAGCACCGTCTAGAGGCGCTAGAGTTGCAGCTTGAAAGTCAGCTGTTTGATTGGCAGGCGCTGCAGGAGCCCTTTTGGCAAGCGGTGCGTTTTGGCGGGGTCGGCATCATTGTGGGGTGGATTTTGAAGGCGATCGCCGGGGCTTAGAAGACGGTGGTGGGGATCTATCAGGTTTTTTGTAAAGGTTTGACGGTGCCAAACCCCTGCGATCGAGACGCTATTTTTGCGCAACCTCCCAAACCCCTAAGTAGCTGGGTCAAATTAAGTGTTAAACCGGTCGCTGATTTCGACTCCGCTCAATCAGCTATATTGCTTGCCAAGTCAAACGTTGAGGGTTAAGCGGAGCCGAAACCCGTCTGCAAGATGCTTGTACCTACCTGCTTAGCCTAACTAACAGTTCCTCAATTCAGTGCCGTTGATCTAGTCATTGCCCTCAGGCTATTGGGGTGGCTGTTTTATAGTTGATTCATGCTGTTAGATGCTTTAGCAATGCCGTGCCAGTAGTCGGTATCGAACATGTTCAGCTGGCGATGCCTCCGGGTGAAGAGAATGCGGCTCGTGCGTTCTACTGCGGTGTGCTGGGAATCCCGGAGGTGCCGAAGCCCCCAAAATTGGCAAAGCGCGGAGGCGCTTGGTTTGAGAATGAATGGGTGAAGATTCATCTGGGCGTGGAGAAAGATTTTCGCTCGGCACGCAAAGCTCATCCAGCCTTGCTAGTAACCGGCTTAGCTAGACTCATTGAGCGGCTCAAGGCGCACGGTGTAGATATCATTGATGATGAGCCACTGGAGGGCTACCACCGAATATACGTATCAGACCCCTTTGGCAACCGCATTGAGCTGATGGAGCCCTGTTCCAGTGGTTGAGTGCTGTGTGCGCAAATGCTCAAAACTGTTGGTTAGAAGCAGTTCGAGCAGTCGAATTCCAGTCTTGACCTGAAAGCGCGGTTACAGCTGCAGCAAGACTGTTAAAACTGCCAGGTAAGCTGATGAGATTCTTAGGCTTGCTGAGGATACTTTGCATCGCGATGTTTCTTCCGATTCAGCAACTGCGCTACCGTAGCTCTAGACTGCTTTTCTGCCTTTCCACACGTTGTTTGTTTTATCGACATGGCTGCTATACGTATCGCTAATCTGCTCAAGTCCGGTCAGCCGGGTGACTCTGTGACCCTGCAGGGTTGGGTGCGCACCAAAAGAGCTCAAAAATCCTTGTGCTTCATCAACGTCAACGATGGCTCTTGCATGGGCGGTTTGCAGATTGTGGCCGATGCCGACTTGGCCGATTATGACGCCATCATGGCGCAACTCTCTACCGGTGCTTCCGTCGAGATTGCCGGCACCGTGGTTGAGTCGCCTGCCAAGGGGCAGCGCATTGAGGTCAAGGCGGAGCAAATTACCGTCTTTGGGGGCGCGGACGAAACCTACCCGCTGCAAAAGAAGCGCCACAGCTTTGAGTTTTTGCGCACACTGGGCCATTTGAGATCGCGCACCAATACGCTCGGGGCGGTGTTTCGCGTTCGTAATGTGGCGGCTCAGGCGGTGCATCAGTTTTTTCGCGATCGCGCGTTTATGTGGGTCAACACGCCCATCTTGACGGCAAGCGACTGCGAAGGCGCGGGAGAGATGTTCACTGTTACCAATCTGAACCTGAATCAGCCGCCGCTGGTCGATAATCGGGCGGTTGACTTGGCGCAAGACTTCTTTGGCAAACCGGCATATTTAACGGTTAGCGGTCAGTTGGAAGCTGAAATCATGGCAATGGCGTTCACCAACGTCTACACCTTTGGTCCCACCTTTCGGGCTGAAAATTCCAACACGTCCCGCCACCTGGCCGAGTTTTGGATGATTGAGCCCGAGATGGCTTTTTGTGATCTGCTCGGCAATATGGATCTAGCCGAGGAATTTCTCAAATACATCTTTCAAACGGTGTTGGATCAGTGTGAAGACGATATGGCCTTCTTCAACCAGCGCATTGATGACTCGGTGCTAGCGACGGCAGACAACATTATCAATAATGAATTTGCCCGCATCACCTATACCGAAGCGGTCGACCAGCTGTTGAAAGCAGACAAGAAATTTGAATTTCCGGTGGAATGGGGTATTGACTTGCAGTCAGAGCACGAAAGATATCTGGCGGAAGAGCTGTTTCAAAAGCCGGTGATTGTGACCGATTACCCAGCGGCGATCAAAGCCTTTTATATGCGGCTGAATGACGATCAAAAAACCGTGGCGGCGATGGATGTGCTTGCGCCCAAGGTCGGCGAGATCATTGGCGGCTCTCAGCGCGAGGAGCGCCTGGACGTATTGGAGACGCGCATTGGTGAGGCGGGTTTGCCCGTGGATGCCTACTGGTGGTATCTCGATTTGCGACGCTACGGCACAGTGCCCCACGCTGGATTCGGCTTGGGGTTTGAGCGACTGATTCAATTTATGACGGGGATGACCAACATCCGCGATGTGATTCCGTTTCCGCGCACGCCGGACAATATTGAATTTTGACTCTGGGCAGTCTGTGCTCAAATACTCCCAAGATATGGCAAGCCGCTGTCAGGTTTGGCCACTTTTAATCGCCGGATTGCTGGCGGCAAGGCCCTTCCCGGCACCTTAAACCCGGCACCTTTCTAGCTTCTGCTGTAGAACTGCTTTCGTTAAGGGTTTGGCATTGCCCAACCCCTGCAATCAGAACGCTACTTTGGGGAAATTCTCCTAGAACTCGGCGCGGCGGCTCAATAGTTCACCGATGGTCAAACCGGGCTGCATTTGGCCATCAAAGACGGTGCCCACCTTGCCACGATAAAACTGGGTGAGAGCCACTTCGTACCCGTCTTGCGGCAGGGGCACGTAGCCGACCGTTTCGACGGTGCTGGGGGCATTCTCCAGGTAAAACTGCACAAACGTTTGTAGGGCCGGATGCTCTTGTGCCGCTTGAGCGTTGACATAGATAAACAGCGGTCGTGACAGGGGCTGATATTCGCCGTTCTCAACCGTTTCTTGGGTCGGGGTGACTCCATCGACCGCCAGGGCGTTGAGATTGCCTTCATGGGCTTCAAAGTAGGCAAAGCCAAAATACCCCATGGCATTGGGATTCGCTTCGACACCTTGGGCCAGCAGCTCGTCGTCTTCACTGGCGATATAGTCGCTGCGACTGGGGGTGTCTTCGCCCAAAATTACTTCTGAAAAGTAATCGTAGGTGCCGGAGGCGGTGCCGGGGCCGTAGAGGGCGATCGGTTCGCTAGGCCAACTGCTGCGAATATCTTGCCAATTGGTGACGTCGCGCTGACCCGATTCGGCCCAGGCCGTTTTGAGTTCTTCTACGGTGATGTCTGCCGCCCAAGTATTTTCGGGGTGAACGACAACAGTGATAGCGTCAAAGGCAATCGGGAGTTCAAAATAGCGAATTTTGGCATCGCCGCAGGCCTGCATCTCCTCGTTGCTGATCGGACGAGACGCATTATTGATCATCGTTTCACCGGCGCAGAACTTTTCGAAGCCGTCGCCGGTGCCCGAAAACGAAACGGCGATCTCGACATCGGGGGACTCGGTGGTGGCATACTGCTGGGCGATCGCGGTGGTAATCGGATAAACCGTACTAGAGCCATCAATGGTGATGGGCTGATCGGTCGAACTGAGAGAATTGGGGGAAGAAGAGCAGCCTATGGCAGTCACTCCGGCACCGACCAATGCGAGAAAAAACGGGCCTTTTAAAGTCTTCATTGTCTTAAACCGGATGGTTGAGTATCGATAAACCCATAATTTCAGACACCCCTAATGAGTGAGTCGGAATCCTCAAAAGAATTTATGTTTCAGCAGTTGTAAATAACAATACTTTAAGGTTCACTCGGACACGATTACTGCGATTGATTCTCGTCAGCATTTGCTTAAAACCAAAAGTGATTTCTCATTGTGCTCAATACCCAGAGTGCGGAAATGTCTAGACATTTCCGCACTCTGACTGATGGCCTGCTGACATTGAAAAATGGGTGTGAACAGCATGCTTTGGGCGACCTCTGCCGATTTTTTATGCCCAATTAAAGAGGTGATTTCTATACTCTGGTGGGTTTTTATTATCCTCAGTTGAGGCTTTAATCTTCTCTTCATCTGTTCTTTACCATGACCCCCTAATCTAGTATTTTTGAGACGCTATATCTCAGCTCAAGGTGTCTACTGACTTCGCTTTTTGGGGTGTATCTTTGAAGCATCTCAGTGTGATATAGATATCCCTGAGTTGTTTTGGAATCCTGCTTTAATAGTGGCTGGGGTTTAGGTCTCTAGCCGCTGACAAAGTCAGAGGTTTGATATTCAGTAGAGCGTGATCTCTTGCGATGATTGTCTCGTTCAAGAGCATCGGATGAACGTTCATATACTTTGACCAAAAAGAACAGAGTGGAATTGGCTATGCTTCAGAAATTTGCGACGCAGATTGATTTGAGAAAGGCGGCTGCTTTGGCCCTAGTGGTGGGCTTGGCGGCTTGTGGCGGTGGTACGACCACGACGACCGATGCCGGCGAAGGCACCGAAACGGCTGCCAGTGGAGAAGAGGCCGCTGGTGAGAAAATCTTTGATAGCAACGTTTCTTTGACCGGTGCTGGGGCGTCTTTTCCCGCGCCGCTGTACCAAAACTGGTTTGTCGAGCTCAACAAAAAGGTGCCTGAGCTTCAGGTCAACTATCAGTCTGTGGGTAGTGGCGCTGGCGTTGAGCAGTTTACGGCAGAAACCGTGAACTTCGGGGCTAGCGACGTGGCTATGGAAGATGAGGAAATTGCTGCCGTTGAAGACGGCACTATCTTGCTGCCGATGGCGGCTGGTGCCATTGTGTTGGCTTACAACCTGCCTGGTGTGGATGAGTTAAACCTGCCCCGCGAGGTTTACACCAACATCTTGCTCGGCAACATCACCAGCTGGAGCGACCCGGCGATCGTCGAGGCCAACCCCGACGCTGAGCTTCCCGATTCTGATATCACGGTGGTGCACCGTTCTGACGGCAGTGGCACGACGGGCGTCTTTACCAAGCACCTGAGTGCTATCAGCCCTGACTTTGAGAGCCAAATTGGCGAAGGCAAAACCGTTGAGTGGCCCACCACGGGTAGCTTCATCGGCGGCAAAGGGAATGAGGGCGTTACCGCTCAAGTTCAGCAAACTGAAGGGGCCATTGGCTACGTTGAGTATGGCTATGCCACCAACAACGGCCTCGCGGTTGCCGCCTTGGAAAATTCCTCGGGCAACTTTGTGACGCCTACCGGTGAGTCAGCTTCCGCCACTTTGGACGCAGTTGAGCTGCCTGAAAACCTCCGCGCTTTCATCACTGACCCTGATGGTGATAACTCTTATCCCATCGTCACCTACACCTGGATGTTGGTGTACGAAACCTATGAAGATCCCATGCAGGCGAAAGCGGTTGAGGTGATGGTTGAGTACGGTCTCAACGAAGGCCAGGAGATTTCTCCTGAGCTGGGCTATGTGGCGCTGCCCCCCAGCGTGCGCGAGAAGGTCGCGGCTGCCGCTGATGGCATCAGCCCTGACTATGAAATCACCGTTGAGTAAATAGTCATAAAAAAGGGGGCGCTGCCCCCTTTTTTATGAGAATCGCGCGGGCTGCTCAAAGGGTGGCTGGCGCGCTTCCAGAAAGTTGATACAGGCTAGCTTAGCCCTTTGATGCGGGCAGACAGCTTGCTGAATCGCAGCGATTGTATTGGTTTGTCGAGGAGAAGATAGCACTGTGACCGCCTCAGATGTTCCCAACACCCGTAGTCGGACCGCCGGAGAAAAGAAATTCGATGGCTTTTTCGTCGGTCTGACCACAGCCTTTGCCATTGGTACCGGTCTGCTGCTGCTGGCGATCGCCTTCATTATTTTGATGGCAGCGATACCGGCGATTCGAGAATTTGGCTTGCAGTTTGTGATCGCGAGTACCTGGAACCCGGTGCAAGATGCCTACGGGGCATTGCCGATGATCTACGGTACGTTGGTGAGTGCTTTTATCGCCCTGTTGATCGCGGTGCCGTTAGGTCTAGGTGTGGCGATTTTTCTCAGCGAAAACTTTATTCCGCTCAAAATCCGCACCGTCCTGGTGTTCATGATCGAACTGCTGGCGGCAATTCCCAGTGTGGTCTACGGCCTGTGGGGTATTTTTGTTTTGATTCCCGCGATGAAGTGGTTCTTTGGCTTGTTCGGCCTGCAGTTCATTGGGCCAAGTATGCTGACCGCGGCGCTGATTTTATCGATTATGATTTTGCCGATTATCATTGCGATTTCGCGAGATTCTCTCGCGTCGCTGCCACCTGACCTGCGACAGGCTTCATTGGGCATTGGTGCAACGCGCTGGGGCACGATCTTTCGGGTACTGATTCCGGCGGCGATCTCCGGTATTGTGGGCGGCATTATGCTGGCTTTGGGCCGGGCCATGGGGGAGACCATGGCGGCCACCATGGTGATTGGTAACTCCAACCAAATTAGTTTGTCACTGCTCGAACCAGGCAACACGATTGCTTCGCTGCTCGCTAACCAGTTTGCGGAAGCGAAGGGGCTACAAGTGTCGGCCCTGATGTACGCCGCGTTTGTGTTGGTGATTATGACGCTGGTGGTCAACATTTTGGCCCAGGTCATCGTGAGTAATGTCAAAGCTAAATATGACTAACCGGCACCTTTTGAGTAGTTGCATTGGATCGCAAAACCTATGACGAGCTTTAGCGGAACATCCCCAGAATCGCCCTCGCTAGCGGGCCTACGCAAGAATTCTTCTCGCCCTCGCGACGTTTTTAACATCGTTATGACGGGGCTTTCGGTACTCTGCGTGGTGATCACGCTGATTCCTTTGGTACTGGTGTTGGCGTTTGTAACGATTCAAGGGGCCGGTAGTATTACGCCAGCCCTCTTTACTCAGCTGCCCCCCCCGCCTGGGTTAGAGGGTGGCGGCATTGCCAACGCGATTATTGGCACATTGATTGTGGTGGCGATCGCCACGCTCATCTCGGTGCCTTTTGGCGTGATGGCGGCCGTCTATCTTTCCGAATTTAGTGAAGACGGTCAGGTGGCCAGATGGGTGCGCTTCTTTACCAACGTGTTGAGCGGCGTGCCTTCGATTATTTCTGGGGTGTTTGTTTACGCGTTGTTGGTGCGCACGGGCCTGACGGGCTACTCGGCGGTAGCCGGGGGCGTGGCGCTGGCGGTGCTGATGCTGCCGACGATCATTCGTACCACTGATGAAGCGCTCAACATCATTCCCCAAGAAATTCGGTGGGCTTCGATTGGGGTGGGGTCTTCCCGCTATCAAACGGTGCTGCAAATTGTGTTGCCCGCCGCGATTCCCTCAATTTTGACGGGGGTGACGCTGGCGATCGCTCGCGCTGCTGGTGAGACGGCACCACTGATCTTCACGGCACTCTTTTCTTCCTTCTGGCCCAATGGGGTGCTGCAGCCAATTGCCACCTTGTCGGTGCTGGTCTACAACTTCGCGATTGTGCCGTTTGAGCCCCAGCAAGAGCTCGCCTGGGCCGGGTCTTTGATTCTGGTACTCTTGGTTTTGCTGACCAGCATGATTGCGCGGTTTGTGACCCGTCAAAAAACCTACTAGCGCGAGCGTTTTTGATACAGGTGATACAGGGAGTGAATTCTCATGGTGGAACAAGTGGCTGCTCAGACTAATCAGACTAAGACGAGTACCGTCTTTAAAATTGAAGACTGTGACATCTACTACGGCAGTTACAAAGCCGTGCGAGACGTGTCGATGGAGATTCCGCGCAACCAAATCACGTCCTTTATTGGTCCTTCAGGATGTGGTAAAAGCACCATTCTGCGCTGTTTAAATCGACTCAATGACCTGATTGAGGTATTTCACCTCACGGGTAAAATTCTGTATCACGGTCAAAACCTCTACGACTCTGACATTGACCCAGTGGAAGTGCGACGCCGTATTGGCATGGTGTTTCAGCGACCGAACCCGTTTCCTAAAACGATTTACGACAACATTGCCTATGGGCCAAGAATTAATGGCTTTAAGGGTGGTACCGATGAGATGGATGCCTTAGTCGAACGATCGCTCAAGCGAGCCGTCCTCTGGGACGAGGTGAAAGATAAGCTGCAGGAAAGCGGCTTCTCCTTATCCGGTGGTCAGCAGCAGCGTCTCTGTATTGCGCGGGCCGTCGCAGTCGATCCTGAAGTGGTGCTGATGGATGAACCCTGCTCAGCCCTTGACCCTATCTCGACCCTCAAGATTGAAGAGTTGATGATGGAGCTCCGCGAGAAGTACACCATCGTTATCGTGACGCACAATATGCAGCAGGCGACCCGCGTGGCAGACAAGACAGCCTTCTTTAACGCGGTGCCAACTGAGTCGGGCGGCAAGGTGGGCTATCTCGCCGAGTTCAACAATACTCAAGAGATTTTCGGGAATCCCAAGGAAACGGCCACTCGCGATTACGTCACGGGCCGATTTGGCTAATGCCGGTCCACTGACAGCTAAGCAAGGGGAAGCGATGATACACCGCTTCCCCTTTTGCTTATTTGCTTTGGTGGGCATCACCGCATGGATCGTTAAAGGTTGACCTCCTCACCAGGAATGCCGGAAACTGCAGGGGTTTATCACTGTTCTAATGGTGGCCTGTATGGATCTTTTGCTCAGCTTGGCTCTGTTGACCCCACCTTTCCCTGCTGATGTGCCGCCGCTGCTGCTGGACAGTCATGATCAGGTTCGTCAGGTAGCTTCAGCAGAGCCGGTTGTTCTCAGTGAGGTCGAAATTCAACAGCGCCTGGCTACTTTGCCCCTGTGGACAACCGATGGGGAATCTTTGTTCTATGAACAGACGTTTGCCGATTTTGAGGCGGCGATCGCCTTTGTTAATGCGCTGGTTGATCCGGCTGAGGCGTTGAGCCATCACCCTGACATTTTGATTACTTACAACCGGGTGGCACTGACCTTGACCACCCATGATGCTGGTGGGCTGACCGAGCTGGACTTTCAGCTGGCTGAGGCGATCTCACAATTGTTGGTCGATCAGCCGGAGTCGGTGATCGCTCCCTAGTCCAGAGAGTGAGTTGCTCTGCCAGTCTGCTTCACTGAGGAGGATGATTAGCGACTACGCCGCCAGTTACTCCAATTTTCGGCCCAGTCGTATCGCCAGCCGCCAGGTTGCCAGCGATCGCGTTCCCACTGTTGAGTTGCTTGCCGCAAGATCTCAGTAAAGCTATCGGGCAGGGCTGAAAAGTTGGTCAATCGCCACCAAGGAGTCTTTTGAGCCATGAGTAGGGCCACTGTTTGAATCCATTCCGTGGCTTCGGGGCCGATGCCGTGAGCGCCGATTAACTGACCGTTGCGGCGGGCCAGCAGTTTGCAAAATCCCCCCGTGGTGGCTCGCCATTGCGCTTTCGGGTTTTGATTAAGGGACTGCCGGGCAACCAGCAGTTGACTGTCGCTGTAGCGCTGACGTGCCTGCGGTTCGGTAAGGCCGACCTGAGCCACGGTGGGTTGAGTGGGTAACGCGTAGGGAATCGTGCTGTAGTCAATGCGTTGGCGATTCCAGAACAAGGCGTTGTGCAGGGCACAGTGGGCCTCTTGGCGCGCGATCGCCGGCAAGTCGTCGCCGCCAAGCACGGCCCCGCAGGCATAAATACGAGGATGCTCAGTTTGCAAAAAGGCATTGACTGTCAGAGGGCGATCGCCCTGAAAAACAGCCTTTAGGCCCAGTTCCATTAGATTAGCCACCGGCTGAGTGGCGACGACTAGAGATGCGGCAGTGATAGGGGCGTCGGTCAGTTTGACAGTGATGCCCTCTGGCTGAGCGGTGACGTCTAAAAGGTCTGCATTTAACCTTAAGTCAATGCCCTCGGCCCGCAGCTGGGCGGCCAGCCACTGCGATATCTCGGGGTCGGCGGCGGGCAGCAGGCGGGGTTTCGGGGTGACCAGGGTGACCGCCACGCCCCACCGTCGCAAGTTTTGAGCTAGTGCCAATCCCAAAGGAGCGCTGTCCCAAATGATGACCGATGCCGGCAGGGTATCGCGCTGCAAACAGGTCTGTGGCGTGTCGTAGGCAACAGCTGATAAGCCTGGCAGATCTGGGACTGACGGCGTATGGCCGGTGGCTAGCAGTAGGGCGCGTGTGGTGAGTTGGCGGGCCGGAGTCGTCAGGTTAAGGGGGCGATCGCCGATAATCTGACCGCTAGCGGCAATGACGTCAACACCTTGCACCATCAGCTGCTGCCAGTCATCTTGGGTGAGCGTATCGGCAATCAAGATGGCGCGTTGAACTGCCCATTGCCAGGGAGAGAGTGGACTATCGGTAGGCGGGGAGAGAGGGTCATTAGGGTTGGTTTGTAGCAGCCCCTGCATCAGTAGGGGCGATCGCCGACCATCGAGTCCTTGGCGAATCAGAGCTACTCTGGCCCCTAAGCGAGCCGCCTGAGCCGCTGCGTCGAGACCCTCAGGAGTGCCTCCCAAAATGACCAAATCATAGTCAACCGCCATGGGCGCTTTATGTTCTCAATGCAGGTCGCCCTTGAGTGTAACGCTGATGGTCTTCGATAAGAAAGGGTTAGCGATGCTCGGCTAGGGTGCTATTAACGGGCGTGGATGCTGGCTTGGTGGGAGAAGTCATCGTGGGCAAGGGCGAGACCGCCGGCTGTGCCGCTTGTCGTTTGAGTTCTTTGACTTTGAGCACGATCAGATACTCGTAAAAGCCTTGCAGGGTACACCAAGCAAAACCGGCTTCACCATCGCGCCAGCCACCGAGGATGAAATACATATACACCCACCGGATGAGAGGCCGTAGCGGCAGTCGCAGGGATAAATCTTTCAGCGCGTGTCGTCGCTCAATTTCCGTTTTGCCAAAAAAGAGCTGCTGCCAATTAACGCTGCCTGTTTGCAGCTGCCGGAGCGTCTCTTTCGCCTCGTCAGTAGAGTAGCGATTGTGTTTATCAATCCACCGGCTCATGCCTTTGCCGCAGGTGTAGTGGGGATAGGTGGCCTGCAACAGGCCCGTTGAGCCGTCGCACACTTCGCGTTCGGTGTGGCCGTAGTCAGTAAACCAAACTTTGCCGAGTTGCAGCAGTCGCAACTGATAGCGCGGAAATTGGGTGCTGTGCTTAATCCACCGATCCATAAACATGACGCGCTCGGCGGCGTAGTAACCAACGTGCTCGCCCCGTTGCATCGCGTCGCAGCACTCTTGAAAAAGTTCTGGCGTCATACGTTCGTCGGCTTCTAAGATGTAGGCCCACTCATGCTTGGCGGGAATGTTTTCCAACATCCAGGTGCGCTGCTTGCCATGGCTTTCGAAAGGATGTTCAACAACGCGCACGGGATATTGTGAGGCGATTTCGACGGTGCGATCGCGGCTGCAAGAATCGACCACAATCACGTCATCAGACAGCATGGCGGACTCAATGCAGGCCGCGATGTCGAGTTCTTCGTTGTAGGTGAGAATGTAAATCGAAAACATGAGCGCTCTAGTCGAAGGGTGAAGATGCCAGCAATGTGGCTAAACAGTGGGGGAGCGATCGCTTCCTCTGGGGTAACATCCCTCACTATTCCTTTTTCATCTTTCCCAAATCAACCCTGACTTCAGAACAGATGCCTGACTTCCGCCAAAATTTATGAAAAAGCCTCGTTTGTGTGAATGTGGGATGTTGCGATCACGACTGTTGTGGTGATGCCTGCGGGTGGTCAAAAAGTCTGTGGTTAATTACGCCGACCCTTAACGCTGTCGATGCGAGGGCGACTCAAGCGGATTAAGCCAGTAGGACTGATGCATGGTCTCCTTGCATCCCCCAATTCTGAGAGACGTTGCAGCCGGTTTCCCCAGAATTGGGGCCTAGGGAGCCAAAACCGGATACAACTGCGTAAGTTCTGCACCGATTTTAAAGTCAGATTGGGGGTTGGCGGCTCTTATTCAGCCGCCGCTGTGCGCTGCCACTGGGCAATATCCCAGGTGCTGGCATCCCAAGGCGTGGGTGCTAAACCCACCAGATCTTTGCTGACGCCGTTGGTGGTGGCGCGGTGCACGATGGGAATCACCGCCACTTCTGCCGCCAGCAACGCATCCATTTCCTGAAACAGCGCGGCCCGTCTTTCGAGATTCAACTCTTGCTGGGCAGCCTCCCAGAGTTCGTCATAGTCGGTGTTGCAGTAGCGGGCATTGTTGGGTTCTTGCCACTGGTTCGCTTGGGTGGCGATTTGGCTGCAGGTCCACCAGCTGAGATAGATTGTGGGGTCGGGATGATCGTTGCCGGTGGTGTAGGCCTGCAGATCCGCATAAAAGTGATTGATGCTGTTGGTCTGTTCAGGGTCACCGGAGAAAAAGTCGTCTACGCGCACCCGCTTAATGTCCACGTCAATGCCGAGGGTCTGTAGGTTTTCTTCGATGCGGGTTTGGGTTTTTTGGCGGACGGGGTTGACCGATGTCTGAAACACCACGGTCATATCGACGCCGTCGCGATCGCGAATGCCATCGCCATCGGTATCTTGCCACCCCGCTTCGTCAAGTAGGGCTTCAGCCTTTTCCAGGTTGTATTCGTAGGGCACGGTGCCTGGGTTGGCGTAGGGCCGAGGGGCAACCAGTAGCTGAGCGGTGGGGCGGCCGGTAAAGCCATACAGCTCTTCGGTAATCGAGTCGCGATCGATGGCATATGCGATCGCCTGCCGCACCCGCTGATCGTTTAAAAAAGGATGTTCAGCGGCGAGGCTGGAGCGCTCGCCAGAAGGCGTTTCGGCGAGTGGATTGGTAGGGTTGAGCATGACTCGCTCGACCAGCCCCCCAAAGACCGTATCGACTACCCCTTGGCCGTCTTGTTGCAGGTCTTTGAGCAAGGCCACTTCGACTTGCAAATTGTGGGCAAAATCGGCCTCCCCCGTACTCAACACTTCACGAGCTGCGGCATAGGGCGCTAGACCGCCGACGAGTTCTACGGTTTGAAAAAACGGGGCGCTGTGGCGATAGGTGGGATTCGGCTCAAATACGATCGCCCCTGGCTGACGATCAGCAACCTGGTAAGGGCCAGTGCCGATGGGCTGCTGGTTGACCTCGGCTGATCGCGTTGCGGCGTCATCGACGTCAGCCAAGAGATGCTGCGGTAGAATGACGCCCGTCTGCCCCGTAAAGGGAATCTGCCAGGCTGCTGTCACGTCTTTGAAGGTGATTTTGACGGTCAGCTCATCAATGGCTTCGACTGACTCGACGGCTTCATAATATTGCGCGGTGGCGGCCCCCACCTGAGGATTGCTGACAAAGTCAAAGGTAAACACCACATCTTCAGCGGTTAAAGGCTCACCATCGGCCCATTGCACATCTGGCTGCAGCTGCCAGGTGACCGATTTGCCATCGACGGCGACGTTGCCATCTTCAACGGTGGGAATCGCCGCCGCTAAGATGGGCACGAGTTCACCTCGTTCATTCGTCGTGGCTAAGGGCTCATAGACAATGCGACCCGCCTCAAAATCTTGAATGCCGGTGGCCAGATGCGGGTTCAGCGTGAGCGGTACCTGGCTGTAGAGTAGCCTTAGGGTGGTGCGATCGCGGGTTGCGGGGGTAACGGATGCAGCGTCGGTCTCGGCTGCATCCGAAGCGCTTGGAGGCGGTTGGCTACAGCTACTGATGATGGTGACGCTGACCATCAACGCTGCACCTACGAACCTGGATAGATATCGACACCGACCAACCATTTGCGTATCCATCACTCCGAATTGCGATCCTATCCTAGCGATCGCTGCTACATTTGCGGGGCTTATGTGACACCTTCTGCCAATTGACAGGCCGGGGAAGATGACGCTATTTCTTAGGCCAAGGCATGGTCGGAGTGTTAAGTGCCGGGGCCTTGAGGGGGCGAGGCGCCAGATGGGGGGCGGGTTTCTGAAAATCGGGATATGGCAAACTGCCGTGAGGCCAAAACATTTCAGAAGGCTGAAGGGGGTGTTTGATCTACCTCTCAAGGTTGTATTTCGACCGCTATCGGTCTTCGGGTTCGACCCTGCTCGAAGGGGATGCTGCGAGCCACCGACGCAGCCGTTCATTGAACTGAGGCTTGCTCAACAGGTGGTTGATGGATGCGGGTTGGCGGCAAAGAGCGAGTCAGCGGCTTGCCTTAAGCCTGCGCGCGCCGATTTCGTTGGGGGGTGTGGGTGCGATCCCAAGCCTGCGATCGCCGGTGGGGCGGAATCCACGCTTCGCGACAGCCGTACACGCCCGGTCGCAGCGCCGTGCTTTGCAGCTCGCTGCCATCCGTCGCATAGGCTTCTTGCGAGTCAGAGGCTGTGGCGGTGCGGGCCTTAACGGCTGCTGGGCGGGCAGTCAGTGGTTTACCTTGGCGGCGTTGCTGTAGCTTTTGCAGATTGTGTAAGGCCGTATCCCAAGTCAGGTCAGGGTCTTGCATCCACTGTTTCAACAGACCGAGAACAGCCCCGGCATTGTCGTCAGTAGCATTAATCGCGAGCGGTTGCGACATCCGAATCGGATCGCTCTGCACTGCGGCAAAGGCTTGGCGCACCGCCGCCGCGATTTGTGGCTTGAGGGTTTGCTGGCCCTTTTGTCGTTGATGATGCAACCCTTGTTCGCTAGAGGCGTAGAGCGACGGCAAACGGTTAAGGGCAAAGGTTTCAACTTCTGATCGCTTGAGATATTTGAGGAGTCTTGCAGGCAGCCCTGCCATCTGCCGGTCGACTTCTTCAGCGACCAATAACTCCATTACGTTGATATGGGTATTGGGACAATACACCTGTTTTTGGTTATCCATAGCTCAATCTACCTGGTGCTCGCGGGTCAATATTGGGTGAGGCCAGTGCGCACTTTTTTGATTTACTTAAGTACAAGATGCGCTGATCTGGGTGATTCCTGCTACTAGTATATCGCTTCTATCATATCTATTGAGAGAATCCACCGAAGCTTAAAACCTTTTGAGAACTGAGAACTGGCTGAAAACCGAGATCGTGCGGAAATGTGACAATGTCGTACCCGTGTTGTGCTGCAGATCACCAGATTTTTTCCATAAGGGTGTCCAGTTAATGACCTCATGCGGACCTCACATTAATTGAAATTGATGAATTGGGTGAGGGCGATCGCGCTTTTTTCGCCATGAGTTGAAAATGATTCTGCTTGATGATTGCCTGGGTGGCCGAGTTGAAAGGACGAGACGCTGTGCTGCATCTGAATCTGATGTCTATGGCCGCATGACGAGTGATGGCAGAGGCCTCGAGCACGGTCTACGGACGGTCAGCGTAGAGAAGCAATAGACGGCTTTAAGGAATCCTGATTTTGCCAGGGCTTTCGAAGATTGATGCATCCCAGAAACAAGCAGCGCCAGATTTTTTTAAGGATTGATGACGGCGTCAACAACGGCTTCTAACTCACTGAGGCCACACCCGACAGGACTCTCTGCCCAGTTGAGCAGGGCGGGCACTCGCTGCCCTTGAGCGGCAGCTGCAGGCGGCAGCAATGAAGGCGGCATGTTGAGGGCATACACAATGGCGTCAAAGGTGGGGCCGGGTAGGTTTGATAACAGCCGAAACAGCACTAATCGCTTTTGCATATTGTCTTGGGGCGATCGCTGCGCTGCAGCATCCATTGCGGGAGTCACTGCTGAGGCGGGCGACGCCGCTGGCCCATTTTTATCGGTAACTGCTGCTGTGGGAGGGGTGCCCCAACCGTCGTCTGGGGGTAGAGGGGAGGGGTGCAACTTGTTGACAACGCGAGTAATGCCTTGAATGACGTTATCCAAGCCCGCATCGAGGCTGTTCCATTCGGTGACGGGTTTGCCATCGGTGGGCAAGACCTGCAGTTTGGCAAACGGCATTTGCTGCCAGGCGCAGGGCGTCATGATGATCGGAATCACGCGCGCTGTCTGCTGTTCGTGGTGCATGAGCGCCCGGTTCATTTCTTTGCTAAAGCAAAAGTTGGAGCCAATAAACCGAGCCGTAATTAATAAGAGAATGATGTCGGCACTGTCTAGCGCCTGCAAGATTTCAGCATTCCATTCTGACCCAGCATCGATCGCCCGATCTTGCCAAATACTCACTTTGCCCAGGTTTTGTAGGGCTTTCAAAAACACCACGAGATCATCTTTGTGGGATTCATCGCGATGAGAATAGGAGACAAAGACTTTGAGCGGGGTGGCAGTGGTCGGTGAGGTCATGGGCGATCGCTCGACATTCAACCATTCACTATAGTCACCTTTGCTCAGAGCGTCGGTGTTCCTTAAGCAGGCTGTAAAGAAGTTGAGGAGCGGGTGTGGCAGGGGAGCTAGGGATTCAATTCTGGTGCGATCGCTCGCTATTGCATGAATGGGGAGCTAGGGAGCCGAGGGGCCAAGGGAGCCGCCAGTTCGATGGGGTTTAGTTCTGCGGGGGTGCTGGGTTGGCTTGGTTGCGGTCATATTTGGTCTTGCTGATGTTGGTTATGCTGGTGATGGTTGGCGGTTGGATGGCTAACAATTCTCTGCAACAGGGCAACCAACTCTGTCTGCCCCGCCCCCTTGTGCTCCCCTGCCCCTGGTTTTCCTTTCTGTCTATGCAATTTGTCAATTCTGTGCAAGCGCTGACCTATGACAAGGTGGCTGACTACCTCAAAGGGGCGACGCTGTTTCAAAATGCGCTGCGGGTTGATGGCGATCGTCCCAAGTTTGACATTCTCTACGGCTCTGCCCTGGTGGAGGTGGAGGTGTTGCCGTGGGAGGTGCACCCCTGGCAAGAGGGTGATCTGGCGACGGTGAGGGCCACCAGCTGTGTCACGATTGGCAGCACTCTGGACTGCGAATTGCTGCAGTTTTTGCTGACGGAAAATCGCCGTATGCGATTTGGCTCCTTTCACCTGGATGAGGCCGGCCAGGTGGTGTTTTCAGAAAGCGTGCTGGGCGGCGAAGAGATGTCGCTGATGGAGTTGCAGACGTGCATTCTCTCGGTGGTGACGATCGCCGATACCTATGACGACATTATTGCCCAGCGATTTGGTGGGCAGCGAGCCCGCGCTCGCCTGTCGCAAGGCCCGTTATTTGAGCGTCCGACGGTTTAATAGCCTAACGATTGAATATCCGGAGCTAGTCGACGGTGACGGTGACGCTAGCGTCGCCGTTGGGCGCTGGGGTAAAGGTGACGGTATTGCCCGAAATTGTAATCTCACCATCGTAGCCGCCTAGCACAAACTCCCCGCGTCGGGTCATGATCAAGCGCTGCCGGGGTTCGCCGTCATGAATTTCCGTATCGATATCAAAGCTGACCAGCATCAAAAATGGAAACACCCCCGAACCACCGGTATTGACCCAGGTGCGCAGAGCATGGGTGCCGTTGTCTAATACCCCAACAGACTGATAGCCAACAAACCGACGTTCATCGCCGGTCGTCCACTCAGCGATCACGCGCCCATCGCTGAACTCTGATAGTTCGCCGTAGAACTGATTGGTGGTCGGCGTCGTGCCCTCAATATCCACCGCGATCGCCCCTGGCAACGTGTCAGATAGCCAGGGAATCAACGCGGCGACGGCTCGTGGATTAAGCGGTTCGTCTTGAAATCTCAGGGTGGTTTGCAGTTCAGTCAGGGCGGCAGCATAGTCAAGGCTGGGCGCGTCAGCGAGAACTTGAGTCGGCGTCTCTCGGGGGGCGATCGCGGTCGGCGGCGGCGCGATAATGGCGGTCTGGCTGCCCAGCAAGGGTTGACCCCACAGTAAAAGCCCGGTGCCCAGCATGAGTGCCACAAAGCTAATGACACGACGGCAACTTAAGGTAATTTTATTCATTAGAAATTTATTTTTCCTGAGGGCGAATAGCGCGTGAATGCGCTGAATGAATACATCAAGTAATTGGTGAAAAATGATTGATGATTCTCTATATTTCCTGGGGAATTGGGGCTTAATGAATTTTCTTCAACAAAGAAATCTCACAGTTTATGGAAGGGTTATTGTAGGGCTAAGGCCAGCGCCACAACTGGCTTAAGATACCCAAACAGCACCCTTCGCTACAGGGCTTTTGGGTAAAACCGTTTCACCCGCAGGGAAAGGGGAAATTATGACTCAGAAAGAAGGCCCGGGACCGCGCAATGTTGCCATTGTGGGTCCCTACTCTAGTGGTAAGACGACGTTGCTGGAAAGCTTACTCTACGTCAGTCAAACCATTACCCGCAAAGGGAATGTTGAGGAGGGTTCGACGCTGGGGGATGCCACGCCAGAAGCCCGCGATCGCACCATGACCGTTGAGTTAAATGCCGCCACTGCTGAGTATGGCGGCATTTGTTTTAACTTTCTGGATTGTCCGGGCTCAGTGGAGCTGCAGCTCGAAACGGACAATGCTCTGATGGGGGTGGATGCCGCGATCGTGGTGTGTGAAGCTGACCCTCATCGGGTGCTAACGTTAGCGCCGCTGCTGCAGTTTCTAGACAGTTGGGAGATTCCGCATCTGATCTGGATTAATAAGATGGATCGGGCAGCTGCCTCTTTTCAAGAAGTATTAGAAACGTTAAAAACTGTTTCAACTCGACCGATTTTGCCGCAGCAATATCCCATTCGAGAAGATCAGAATTTGGTGGGCTTTATCGACCTAATTACGGAACAGGCCTATCACTATCACCCAGGTGCACCGGCCGATGCAGTGCCCATACCCGCAGAACTCAAAGCGCAGGAGCAGGCCGCTCGCGAAGAAATGCTGGAGGCCCTAGCTGATTTTGACGATCACTTGTTGGAGGAGCTGTTAGAGGACATCGACCCACCCCAAGCAGAAATCGTGGGCGATTTGAAACAAGACCTCGGCGCGGATCTGATCGTCCCGGTGTTGTTTGGCATCGCCCCTGCCGACTTTGGGACGCGGCCGCTCTGGCAGGCGCTGGTCAAAGAAGCGCCCGCCGCCGCCGTCACTGCGGAAAAACGCGGCTTAGAGGAGACCGCTGACGGGGCGCTGGCCCAGGTGCTCAAAACGTTTTATACCCCGCAGGGCGGCAAGCTATCGCTGGTGCGAGTTTGGCAAGGCAGCTTGGCCGATGGTGACAGTTTGCAGGGCGATCGCATGGGTGGGCTTTATCGCCTGATGGGCCAACAGACCACCAGCCTCTCACGGGCCGAGGCGGGTGACATTGTGGCCGTGGCCCGGCTGACCCAGGCGCAAACTGGTGACACCCTCACGCCACAGGCGACGCTGAGCGTCACGCTGCCGACGGCTGAGCGGTTAGAGCCGGTGTATGCGCTGGCGATCGTGCCCGAGCACCGCAGCGATGAAGTGAAGCTGACTGAGGCCTTGAACAAACTAAAGGACGAAGATCCCTCGCTACGGTGGGAACAGCATGGCGATACCCATGAGGTGATTCTGTGGGGCCAAGGGGAGGTGCATCTTAAGCTGGCGTTAGACCGGCTGCGCCGCAAGTATGGCTTGCCGATGACTACTCATCTGCCCCAGGTGCCCTATAAAGAAACCATTCGTAAGCCTGCGCAGGAACTGCGGGGGCGCTATAAGCACCAAACGGGCGGACACGGTCAATTTGGCGATGTGTTTTTAGAGGTACGCCCCTTGGCTCGCGGCGCCGGCTTTAGCTTTGACCAAAAAATTGTCGGCGGTGTGGTGCCGCGTCAATACATTCCCAGTGTTGAAACGGGCGTGCGCGAATCTCTGGTGCAAGGGCCGTTGGGCTTTCCGGTGGTGGATGTGGCGGTAACGCTGACGCACGGCTCTTACCACGCGGTGGATAGCTCTGATCAGGCCTTTAAGCAGGCGGCGCGGCTGGCGATGCAGGAAGGCTTGCCGCAGTGTGAGCCGGTGTTGCTCGAACCGGTGGACTCGGTGGAAATCTCTGTGCCCAATAGCTTTACGGCCAACGTGCTGCGGCTGATTGGCACCCATCGCGGGCAGATCTTGGGCTACGAGGCCAAGACCGATTGGCGCGGCTGGGATGTGGTGACAGCCTACCTGCCGGAGTCGGAAATGCAGACGCTGATCTTAGAACTGCGATCGCTGTCTATGGGCGTCGGTACCTTCCGTTGGCAATACGATCATCTAGATCCAGTGCCCGATGGCCTGCGCGATCGCCTGCTGGCTAAAACTCATGGCGATTAATGTGGGCTGATATCGCCAGCGAGTCCCTTCTGGCTTGAGCGACAGCGGCAATTGGGGAAGACGTAGACCCACCTTAGGCTCACGAGTGCAGTAAGCCGAATCTACTGCACTCGTGAGCCTTGGACCATTGGGGAAATGTGCTCAAACCGTCACAGAACTTAGGCTACGAATTGGTAGTTTGTGTAACAACCTGTGTCAAGATGGTAAAGCTGTAAAATCGCCGTGTCGCTTGGTTGGCAAAGGGCCGCGACCGACAGTTGATAGGAGGATAGGTTAGCAATGCAGGTTGGCGATCGCGTTCGCATTAAAGATTCGGTTATTTTTTACCACCATCCCCTGCATCGCGGTGTCGCGTTTGAAGCGAAAGGTATGGAAGGCGAAATCACTGCGGTATTGCAAGAATGGCGAGGTCGCCCGATCAGTGCTAATTTTCCTTTCGTGGTGTCGTTTAAAGTTGAAGGTGCCAAGCGACCTTTCAAAGCGCACATGAGAGATCATGAGCTAGAAGTTATCTAGGCTCAAGGGCTACTCAAATAATGAAGTGCACGATACTAGGCTTTGCACTGTCAAACCCAGATAGAAAGCACTGCTGTCCCGAGAATATGATGCAAGCCGCCTTTGAAAGGATTGCTAACGGTTGTATCAATTGATCGCGATCTCACAGAGCGGCAATCGAAAGATTTCACTACGCAGGTCTTTTAACCTGAGTTCGGGATAAGACTGACAAGGGATCTGCGGGTAGTTTGAGGGCTAAATCCCTCCTGGGAGGGGTGTCCGCAGGGCGGAGTGGATTTCTCCGATGGCTTGAACCCACCCCATCAGCCCCTCCCAGAAGGGGAAAGTAACAGGTTTTGCCTTAACCCGAACTGACGTTAAGATACACAGCTGTCTTGGATTCTGCTGCCCCTTGATTGATACCAGTTCTGCAAAGTAGCGCTACCAATTTAGTGTCCTCTGCTGTCGCTGCCCCCTTGTCGAAGGGGCCACACACTGTTTTGATAGGTAGTCCAAATTCAGCGAATTGCTCTGAAAATAGCGCAAAGCCCCCCGGTTTCCATCGGAGAATTAGCCCCTGACGAGTCATCACGAAGAAATCGGGGGCTGACGCCCCCTTTTTATTCCTTTGGGGGTGTCGCCGCGGCGTCATGAACGATTGGCCGCGATCGCGACTCATCACCGTGCCAGACCGGGACAGTGAGTCAGGTGCTTTCTCACCAGAAATCGGGCAAGTTAAAGGCACAACTCTCTCTTGCAGCACAGTCTTCAAGACTGCGACGGTTGCCATGAGTTCGCTGTTAGACAAACTGCTGCATTTCGCGATTGGACTTGGCGTCGGCGTCATGTTTTGGACCGGTTTAGAGCGCTATCACCGATCAGCGGCGCGGGTAATTAATCCGCTGGTGTTTCTCCTCATGCTGGTGTGGGGAGCCAGCGGCTTGTTTCTGTTTCGCAAGTTGGGTATCCCGCTACTTAGCCATACTGCCTTTTATATGGCGGTGCCCGACTGGGATCTGCCCCTCTATAAATTGACCCGATTCCGGTTTCTCATCCATCGCAGCTGGTCTTTTCATTCTGTGCTGATTCCCCTGCTGCTGCTGGGCCTATGGTTATGGCTGAGTCGCCGACCAGGGGTGCCTCGTTGGCAACGCGCTGGACTCAGTACGCTACGTGATGGCGCGATCGGCCTGTCTGTAGGTATGAGCGCTCACCTCATCTGGGATGCACTATTGTCTTCTACTCGCAGAGGCTTCTACATCCACGGATTCAGCGGTGGAACTTCGTTACTGTGGCTGCTGATCCATGTGGCTTTGGGCCTCGGTGTTCCCTGGTTGATCGCGAGGGCGCTGAGCCGCACTGACCCAGTGAGTTCAAGTGAGTGAGCGCGATCTCCGACGGTTAACCCCCTGAATCTGTATCCAAAATCCACATTTGAGGAATTGAACGATGCGAGCCCTTTATTTCATCGCGGGTCTAGCCTTGATGCTGTTGGGCATCTGTTTCTTAGGCCAAAATGTTATCTTCACTACCCATGCCTATCCCTGGTGGCGCGGCATTGCTGCTGACCTTTCCGTGATTTCCTTGTGCATCGGCATTGTGATGGCCATTTTCCTCAACGGCGATGCCAAAACACTCGGCTGGATTGCCGTCGGATTTGGTGTCGTTTGCGTCTTTGTCAGTAGCCGGGCCATTTTGAACCCGACCAGCCTTTGGCAGTTTTTTCTAGCCTTTGCTTCGATGAGCGCCGGTTACAAGATGATGACTACTCGACGCAGCCCGTTTTGAGCCAGCAGACTCGGCTGGTTGGGTCTGATGCGAATCCGCGATCGCTGGGCTGCCCTCAGCAGGCTTAGCCGCAGGGTCTGAGTCGGGAGTTTTGAGCACGCGCCCCAGCGGCCTGGTGAGCAAATTACTCAGGATGGCTGAAAGGGTGAGCTGATAAGCCTTTCAATTCCCAATTCCGACGGCCGCATTCCGAATTCTGCTATATCCTTAATCGCAGTCCTGGCATCGGGCGGGACGTCGGTCAATATTGAGGAGCGTTTTTCCAGGGTGGAGAGTCTCGAATCGGCCACGGTGGTCTTGCAAATCGTCGATGCGACCTTGACCGACGACGATCGCGATCGCATCGTGCAAAAGTTTTGGGATGATCTGATGCAGCTAGAGATCACCCCTCGGGCTACCATCACTGCCCTACCGCAGACTGAGCCGGCGGTGGCGCGCTGGGGGCTACAGGTGCATTTGGCCGAGCCCGACCAGATGGTCACCTGGGTCAAAGATATGAGCGAGCGCCTAGCGGTGACCCCCGTCGAAATCCGCCTCACTTGCACGGTTGATCGCCTGCGGGTGCAAACCCAAACCGATTCGCCAGAACAGCTATTAGCCATGATTCCGGCGCTCCGAGCGATTTTGCCGGCACCAACACTCTTGCAGGCGCGGGCGCACCTTTACGCTCAGCGCGGGGGCGAAATTACGCCGGTGGAGCGAGCCAATCTCGAGTTGTTGCGACATGACCTGGAGTTCCCCCCTGAAGCGATGGAGACGATCATCCAGAAAGCGCTAGGCCCCTATGGCGATCGCCAGGCCAAGCTCGACAAATACCGTGAGGTGCTCAGTGCCGAAATCGAGCGTCAGCCGATTCCCCTTGACAACACCACTCACCTCGAACTGCGCCGCCTTTATCAGGTCTTAGGCCTATCGCAGGCTGATGTGGAGCCGATCAATCAAGAATATATTGCGCGCATCAAAGCCGAAGCTACCCATCTGCAGGAGCAAGAAAAGGCCGCCCGAGCGCAACAGGAAACGCAACGCCAGGCCGAGGTGACCCAACAACAGGTGGTCGTGCGGCAAGAGTATGCCGAGCTTTATCGCCAGGAATACGCGGCGGCGATCGCCCATACGCCATATCCGACCGACTTTGATCGCGGTCGCTTAAAGCAAGCCTGCGCCGACTGGCAGCTCGACCCCGAAGTGGTTCGCGCCATTGAGCGCGAGGTGACCGACCAGCAGTATGGCCCCATCGATTCGGCCATGCAGCTCAAATATCATCGATTACGGGATTTACTCTGGAAAACGCAATGGGAAGCCGCTGACCAAGAAACGGAGCGGCTCATTTTGTCAGCCGTGAGTCGGGATATGCAACCCATCAACGCTAGTACCTTGGCGAAATTTCACTGCGTTGACTTGCAAACCCTGGATGCGCTGTGGTCACGCTATAGTCGGGGCCGCTTTGGGTTTATTGCCCAACATCGGGTCTTTGTGCAGCAGACTGTTCAGGGGGGCGATTTTTTGGCCGCCATCGGCTGGAAATCGGCGCTCAGCATCGGCGGAGTGGATGTCTTGACCCTGCGTAAGGCCTATCGTGATCTGCAATTTACCCTCGAAGCCCCAATCGGGCACCTGCCCACCTGGCGCTGGGGCGCGACCACTCTAGAGGGCGAATACGCCCTAGACGAAGCCGTCGTTGAGCGCATCTTTCACGATGTGATTGAGAAATGTTGGCCTAAGTTGCGATCGCAGCGGGTGACGGAAGTGCGAGAAGGAGTCATGGATGCTGAGCGCTGAACTGGCGACGGGCTTAACTGAGCTGGATGCGTTGCTGCGGCAGGAAGATTGGCTGACGGCTGATGCCGTGACGCTAGAAATCATGCTCAACGGTGTGCAGCGACAGGAAGCCGGCTGGTTAGAGCGGCCTGCGATCGCGCAGTTTCCCTGTGAGCTGCTGCATCAGCTTGATCAGCGCTGGTTGTTGTACAGTAGTCAGCGGTTTGGCTTCAGCACACAGCTCAAGATTTATCGCGAAGAGGTGGGCCGCTCCGCGTTTGCCTTTAGCGCCCAGGCGGGCTGGACGTTGCCGCTATCGCGACCGTTTCGGTTTTTCAAGTTTTATGATCGCCTGACGTTTTCGCTTGATGCTCCCCGTGGCCACTTACCGGCTTTGTGGTTTTGGGAAATGCCTTGGCCACAGTCGTTGCTGGTGGGTGGCTGGGGCACCGGGCGCGGAGCTGGTTTTGGCGATCCGGGTTTATTTGATGCCCTGATGCTGCGCCTAGAACGATGTCAGCACCTTTGACGGGTGGGCCTGAAGACCAACGGGGAGCGATCGCGACAGCGATATCGACATTAAGCAGTCAAAAAATGAGTGCCTTTCGGGCACTTTCATAACAGGGTTGGGGTGGTTGGAGACAGTCCTATGCATTGGCGATCAAACATTGGGGACAAAGGCGCTGGCTATTGGGGCATCGCAGCGGGTGTAGCCATGGCTGGAGTGTGTTGGCTCATGGTTCGACCTCTGCAGGCCGAGGCTGATCGCGCAGCAGTGATCACCCACGCGGCGGCGCCAGAAACTGAGGTGATCGTTCATTTATTTGAATGGACTTGGCCGGATATCGCTCAAGAGTGCGAAACCTTTTTGGCGCCACAGGGCTATCGCGCTGTGCAAATTTCGCCGCCGCAAGAGCACATTGTGACCCCTGACTATGGTTTCCCCTGGTGGCAACGCTATCAGCCCGTGAGCTATCAGTTGGTCAGTCGCAGTGGCGATCGCGCTCAGCTGATTGACATGGTGCAGCGCTGTCGCGCCGTGGGGGTCGAAATCTATGCCGATGCGGTGATCAACCACATGGCGGCGATCGATGACGTACCGGGTTCGGCGGGCACCAAGTTTGACCGCTACCGCTATCCGGGGCTCTACCAGCCGGAAGATTTCAATGCCTGTCGGCAAGCGATTACTAATTATCAAGATGCGGATCAGGTGACGCAATGTGAGTTGGTCAGCTTGCCTGATTTGAATACCGCGTCTCCCCGGGTGCAAGCGCAGCTGGCCAATTACCTGGCGGATCTGGCGAGCTTAGGCATTACCGGATTTCGCGTTGATGCGGCTAAGCATATGCGGAGTGATGACCTGGCGGCCATTTTGGCGCAGCTGCGCGATCGCGTCGAGGTGGATCCGTTTATCTATCTTGAGGTGATTGATCCGGGCACCGAAGCCATTAGCAAGGTTGACTACTACGGTCTGGGCGATGTGATTGAGTTTGAATATGGCCGACTGGTGGGGGAGTCATTTTTGAATGTGGGCGATCGCACGCTGGCGGATCTGAACACCCTAGAAATCACCGTGCCGCTGGTGCCGAGTCAACAGGCCGTGGTGTTTATTGATAATCATGATAAACAGCGGGGACACGGCGGCGGCGGCAACTACCTGACTTACCATGACGGTCAGCTGCACACGTTAGCGATGGTGTTTATGCTGGCTTACCCCTACGGCCAGCCCCGCATTATGTCGAGCTATGCCTTTGAGACCTCTGAGCAAGGCCCCCCGGCGACCGCTGCTGGTCGCACACTGACCGTGTTTCAGCCGGATGAGCTGGGCTGTGGCGATGCCTGGGTGTGTGAGCATCGTCAACCGGCCGTGGCGGCCATGGTAACGTTTCGCGCCGTGACCGAAGCGGTCCCTACCATTACTGACTGGTGGAGTAACGGGGCTAACCAAATTGCCTTTGGGCGCGGCGATCGCGGCTTTGTGGTGATCAACCGAGAAGATACCGCCCTAACGCGCACTTTTCAAACCCAGCTACCGGCGGGCCAATACTGCGAGGCCATCAGTGCTGCCGCCTCGGACAGCCGCTGTGATCGCGTGATTACGGTGGATGAGAACGGCCAGTTTGCCGCGACGATCGCCCCGATGGATGCGATTGCCTTTCATCGATTCGATGAAAGGCGGCCAAGATAGACCGAACTGCCAGCGCTCTCCTATTCCCCATCCTCGACCTATAGCAGAGGGTAGAAAGGTGCAGGGTGCAAGGAGGAACCTTGCCGCAAGCGATCCGGCGATTAATAAAGAGTCCAAATCTAACTGCGGCTCGCCATAGCGGATGCTGTGGCCAAAGCGGTGCGAGTAGAAATGTGACCAGTCGTATCTCTACCCGCACCGCTTTGGGGCATCCGGAGGGGGGGCTTAGCGGAGCCAGCGACGGGACGCGATCGCCCCGGTGCCCGCCAGCATCATGCCCACGAGGCCGAGGGGCTCAGGCACCGAAGCCGCCCCACCCCCTAAATCGGCATCCACTTGCGCCCGACCCACAGCAGCACCCGTTAACGCTGGGGCCAGCGTGGGATCAGCCAACAGCTCGCTCAAGAGACCGCTAAACTCTGGCGAGACCAACAGGTCACCATTCAATGCCAGGCTACTCTCGTCTGCCGCCGAGCTGGTGGGCTCAAAGTCAAACAAGATGGCTCCGGTGGTCAAGGTATCCCGCACAAAGATGCCGCCACCGTCGCGCAGGCCAATATCAAAATCACCGACGGTGACTTCAGTCCCGCCAATATCCAGGGTGACTGAGCCCGTATGGCGAATCGTGCCCATCGGAGCGGTGAGGCCGTCATCAAACATAAAGTCAGTGTCGTCCGTAATGTCAAAGCCCACCTGAAACTCGCCCATGCCATTGGCGAGGGCATCTTCACTGGCAGTCACCAGGCTAATGCCGAGGGGATTCAAGACGTCGAAGTCGAGAAACACCCGCGTCACGCCAGAGTCCACTGCAAACTCTGCCGCCTCAACGGGAGTCGCCAGAGGCATCGTCGCGACGATCGCGACGGTAGCAGCGCCCAACACACCCGGAACTAGATATCGATTCATAGATTTCTCCTAAAAGCATCATTACTAGGGCAAAGCACCCGTGAAGTGGCCGACGGTCACTTCTAGAAGAGAATACGGAGACCGTCCAAAATTGGATTGGTTGGAGGCCAAAATAATTGGCTTTACAACAAAAATCTCAGTCAAGGCAATCCGATCGCGATTCGGGCGCGTACTGTAAGTAGGTAAATTTAGGGTTTGCCTCCTAATCAATTCGCTAGTTGCCTTGAGTCCTTATGCACTCTAAGTCTGAGACGCTTGCCCCTGACTGGCTGCAGACCGCGACTGACCGCGATCTGCTAACCGCCATGCAACAGGGACAAATTGAGGCGCTGCGCGAAATCTATCGGCGGTATGAGCGCTTGGTTTATTCGCTCGCCTGCAAAGTGCTGAAGACGCCAGAAGAGGCTGAAGATCTCACTCAAGAGATTTTTCTGAAGCTCTGGCAGAGTCCTAATTACAATCCTGATCGGGGCACACTCAGCACTTACCTGTGTTTGATCACGCGATCGCGCGCCATTGATCGCCTGCGCTCTCAGGGCGCTCGTTATCGTCTGGTGCAGCGCTGGCATCATACTCACCCTGACCGCTCCAAGGCGAACCCGCCGCTAGAGCAAGCCAGTCTGGGCGAACAGGCCCATCGAGTGAGAGCAGCGCTGGCAGATCTAGCACCTGCCGAACAAGAAATTTTAGAAATTGCCTATTATGAAGGCCTCAGCCAGTCGCAGATTGCCCAACGCCTAGAGATCCCTCTGGGTACCGTAAAGACGCGCTCTCGCCAAGCCTTAAAAAAACTCAGACGACTATTGCAAGACCTCATCTAGTAAGACACAATGACCCGCTCTGATTTTCCTGAGAAATGGCATGACCTGTTCGCTGGCTACGCGCTGGGCAATTTAACCCCGGCTGAGCAAGCGGAATTGGCCCAGCTTCTACAAGCGACCCCTGATTTACAGCAAACCCTGCGAGAGTACGAAGCCGCCCTGGCGCAATTGCCTCAAGCTCTTGATCCCCAGGTGCCGGGGAGTGATTTAGAGGAGCGAATTCTGCAAGCCGTCCAGCCTTCGCATGTGAGCCCGACCCCGGTTCCCGATGTGACGGTGGTGCCGCTGTTCAGTCGCCCCTACTGGTGGGCCTTGGGCGGGGCGATCACAGCGGGCATCTGGCTGTTTTTAGGCGTCGATAATCTACGCCTGCGGCAGGCCGTTACCACCCAGACTCAGGCCCTCAAGAGCGCTCAGCAAGACCTGACCCTGGCGAATGACACCATTCAAGATCTGCAGCAGCAGCAAGATCAGGCCGAAACCGTGCTGACTAGCCTCCGCAATCCGCAAAAGGCCGTCTACGCGCTTGAGGGCACGGGCGATTTAGCGACGGCGGCGGGCAGCGTGGTGACCCTGGCGGGGGAAAGCAAAGCGATTTTGGTCGCCCACAATCTACCGCCATTACCCGCCGACCAGGTCTATCGCTTTTGGGCCGATGTCGAGACCGCTGAGGCGCTGATGTATTGTGGCGAGTTTATCCCCCAAGACAATGAGCCGATTCAGTGGTCGCTCCCCTCGGTGGCCTGTACTGCTCCTGCTGCCCAAGTCTTAATCACCATCGACCCCGTCACTGCCTCGACCGAATCAGGCGGTGAGTTAGTGATGCACAGCCTGCCCGCGCCCGGATGACGGCAGGACGGTGCAGGCTAAGATTGAAGCGAACTGGGGATGCTGCCATGACTGTTTCGGCCCACGCCAATCACGCCCAAACCTCTGAGACGAATGGGGCGATCACCCCCACCCAGCCGGTGGTAGCGCTAGAGCAGATCTCACGCGTGTACGGTACTGGTGAAGCGATGGTGCGGGCCTGCGATCGCATGAACCTGACCATTCAGCGGGGAGAATACTGCGCCATTATGGGCGAGTCGGGCTCGGGCAAAACCACGCTGATGAACATCATCGGCTGCCTGGATCGCCCCAGCAGTGGGCGTTATCGCCTAAATGGGGTAGATGTTTCGCAGCTGGGCAAAAATCGCCTGGCCCGGATTCGCAATCAAAATATTGGCTTTGTGTTTCAGCGGTATGAACTGCTGAATGGCCTGACGGCCCTAGAGAACGTCATTTTGCCCATGATGTATACCGGCATCGGGCGATCGCAGCGGCGACAGCTAGCCGCAGACGCTCTGGGCCGCATGGGGCTGGGCAATCGGCTCGATAAACGGCCTCCCCAACTGTCGGGGGGGCAGCAGCAGCGCGTTGCCATTGCGCGGGCGATCGTCAATCGCCCCTTGATATTGCTGGCAGACGAGCCCACGGGCGCGCTCGATACCCACTCTGCCGAAGCCGTGATGGAGATTTTTGCCGAACTGCATCAGGCCAGGATCACGATTGTGATGGTGACCCACTCCCACGAGGTCGCCTGCTACAGCAAGCGCATTATTCAGGTCAGCGATGGGCGTATTTTGCGCGATCGCGTCTCGCCCGCTGAGTTACAGCAGTAATCCCGCTGTTCCCCAGGTCGCGGCCCGACGCTCAAGTTTGGCTAGCCCTTAAGCTATGTTGTTGACGGATACAACACGACTCCGCAAAATTGGGGATGGCTGAGGTATGGCACTGGATCAGGACAACACCGTGGAGCAATCTCCCCCCGAAGATCTGCAGGCCGCAGCGCCCCGGTCACCGGCCCGGCTTGACGGTGCGGAGACCGACTTGGCCGAGGCCAATTTCGCCGATTTTGGCCAGCTCACGACTCCCCAGGCGCAACAGCAGGCCGGACTTAAGTGGATCTTAGGCTCGGGCTTCGTCTTGCTCTTGGGCATTGGCGGCTGGTTAGGCTATCAAAGGTTTTTACAGTCCCCCCCCGAACCGCTGGCCGTTACCCTGGCCCCTGTCGGACGAGCCGATCTAGAAGACACCATTACCGAATCAGGCGTGGTGGAGCTGGGCGGGCAGCAAACCTTCAAAGCGCCTAGCGATGTCACCGTGCAGGCCGTTTTGGTCGAAGAACGAGAACGGGTGAGTCAGGGTCAGGTGCTGTTGGAATTACGTGATCGCGCCCTGCAGCAACGGCTAGCCGACCAAATCGTGGCCAATCGGATCAATCAGCTGACCTACCAGCGCCAGCAAGAAATTTTGGCGGAGCGGCAATCGCGCTTGGCTGACGCCGCCAGCCGCCTGCAAGATTCCGAAGACCTGCTGGCCCAGGGGTTCATTTCTGAAGATGATTTCCGCACTGACAAACGCGCCTTTGAAGACGCCCAGTCCGCCGTCCGTGACGCGGAGGTGGATCTAACCAAAGCTGACCTGCAGGTGCAGCAAGATCAGGTCACGACAGAAAGCATTCGCCTGCAGCTAGAAGACAACCAGATTGTGGCGCCGATGGACGCGATCGTGCTCAAGGTCGAGGTCAAACCCGGTGATGGGGTCGAGCGCGAAGGGCTGCTGCTCAGTATCGGTGACCCCACGCAAGAAACCATTCGGCTGCAGCTCGCCACGTTGAATGCGGCGCAGGTCGGCATTGGCATGCCGGTGCGGGTGAGCGTGATCGGCCCTGAGTCCGACATCTTTGCGGGGCAAATTGTCCGCGTTTCGCCCCAAGCCACTTCTGTTCAAGACAATGCTGAGCAAGCCACAGTCGAAGCGGAGGTGCGCCTGAATGCCCCGAGTGGGGCGTTGATTCCGGGCAGTGCCGTCAGCGTCGATATTGTGTTGAACCAGCGATCGCAGGCGCTGGTCGTGCCGGTCACCGCCATCCAGCGCGATGCTGACATCCCCTACGTTTGGGTAAAAGATGCCAACGATCGCGCCCGCCAGCGGGAGGTAACAATTGGGCTAGCAACCTTAGAGGCAGTAGAAATTCTCTCTGGCCTGCAGGCGGGAGATGAAATCGTCATCGCAGTGCCCCCCGACGCCGAACTATCGCCGGGTCAGCTGTTGGCCACTCCCGAGGCGGCAGCGGGCGGGCCAGAGACCCCTAATCCAGGTCAGACACCAGGAGACAATTGACCATGGGACTATCCCCGACTGATTTGCTCTTAACCACTATTCGCGATCTGGGCGGCAACTGGGCGCGATCGGGCCTCACTGCCCTGGGCATTTTTATGGGCGTGGCGGCGGTCAATGCCACGCTGAACATTGACGCCATCACCACAGCCCAACTGCAAAATCAACTGGCGCAGCGTGACAACCCCTATCTGGGCTTTTGGATGTTTAATCCCTCTGACTGGAGGACGCCGCCACCTGACCTTGGGGAAGCGGATTTTGCGGCGCTGCGGCAAGCCGTGGATGGTATTGCGGGCATCAGCCACGAAACTCGAGTGGGGTGGATGAGCCAAATTCAGTTTCAGGGCCAAGTAGCAGATCAAGTCGACGTGCAGGGGGTGTCTCTCAATTTCCAAGAAACCACCGGTCGCACTATCGTCGCGGGGCGCTTTTTTCAACAGAGCGATTTCGATCAGTATTACCCGGTCGCGATTGTGAACACTGTCCTCGCCGATCAGCTTTTTCTAGACACCTCCCCCCTGAACCAGGGCATCTTTTTGGGCACGACCCGAATGACTGTGATTGGCGTGATGGAGACCAAACAAAATAATGCCGATCGCGACCCCACTGGGGAAGTTTGGCTGACCGAAAACTATGCCAGCGCCATCAGTGGCGGGTGGGATTGGGGGCGACCGCAAATCGCCATTGAAGAACTGGAAAATTACGAAGCGGTGGAGGCCGGCATTGAAGCCTTTTTGAGTCAGCGGTATCCCGGTTTTGAGGTGCGCGTCCGGGGCAACGCGGAAGATCTGTACCAGCAGGAGCAACAGCAGCGCACCAGCACCCGGATTTTGCAAGGTGTGGGGCTACTCTCGCTGGTGATTGGCGGCGTCGGCATTGCCAACATCACGATCGCCGCCGTGATGGAACGTACCCGCGAAATTGGCTTGCGGCGGGCCATTGGGGCCACCGATTGGGAAGTGATGATGCAGTTCATCGCGGAGGCGGCACTGTTGAGTCTGATTGGCGGCACCGCCGCGATCGTCACTATCCATGGCCTGACCAAAGTCGCCACCACCCAAGTGTTCGAAGCTCCTTACAGTTTTCGCGTGCAAGATGCGGCGATTTCGATGGGGGCGGCGTTTGTCGTCGGCGTGGGGGCCAGCTTTTTTCCCGCGCTGCGCATTACTCAAATTGATGTCGTGCAGGCACTGCGAGGAGAATGAGCCATATGTCGCCGGTTTTGCCCCCTGTTCGCCACCGCCTCTGGGTGGAGATTGGTTGCTTAGCGCTGCCCTGCGCCTGCGTTCTTATCCCAGGATTCTTGCTGCCGAGTCCCGCGATCGCTAATGAGGCGGCCAGTGAAACGGCCCCAGTCTTCAGTCCACTCCCCGGTGAAGGCGACCCTTCCACCCAGACTACGCCTGCTCCCGCCGCTGTTCCCTCCCGAGATGCTGCCAGTCCTACCGATGAGCCGCTGCAGGAAGACGCGACCCTGATTCCCGGCCGATCGCGCATCGCCCTCACCCTGCCGGAACTGCTGACGTTAGTCGTGACGGGCAATCGAGATTTGCGCGATCGCCAGCTGCAGCGCCTGGTTGAGCAACAACAGCTGCAGGCAGCTGAGGCGGCATTCGACCCGCGCTTCACGCCAGCGGTGGGCATTGGCGTCAGCCAGAGCTTTGACGCCGGGTTGCGCGGCGGCGGCAATTTACCCGGTGGCATTGGCGGCACCGAAACGGAATTGGGTGATCGCACCACCTTGACTCAGAGCGCCGGGGTCGAAGGCACCCTCACGACCCGTCAGGGCACCGCGATTGGCCTCACCTTAGATGCCTTGGGTGACACCCCTATTGGCCTCCGCTTGACTCAACCGCTTTTGCGAGGGGCCGGTACTGCGGTTAATGAAGCGCCGGTAGACATTGCCCGGCTACGCGAGTCGCAGAACTTTTTAGCCCTAGAGCAAACCCTGATCGACACCGTGAGCACCACGGTGAACCAATACACCACGCTGATCGAAACCCAAGAGTCCGTTCGCATTCAGGCCCAGGCGCTAGAACGACGGCAGGAGCGCTTGCGGATTTTAACGGCGTTAGTGGAAGCTGGTCGCCGGGCGGAATTTGACCTGGTGGACTCACGTCGGTCAGTCGCCGATGCCGAACGCGACTTACTACTGGCTCAGACCCAGCGAGAGCAAGCCAACACCGATTTGCTAGACCAAATTGGCACCGAGCAAAATCTCGTATTTGTCGCTGCTGCCGCGACCATTACTGATTTATTCGCCTCGGCAGTAGCCCGCATCGAAGGCTATGACCTCGAAACGCTGGTGGCGATCGCCTATCAAACTCGCCCCGACTACCGGCAGATTGAGCTCGATCAAGAAGTGGCTCAGCTCAACCAGCGCTTGGCCGCCGACGGCTTGCAATGGCAGCTAAATCTAGAAGGCAACGCCAACCTCGGAGATTTTTCTGAAACGACGTTGGGAGTGGTAGCCCGTCGCACCTTTGACGAACCGGAGTTAGAAACCGCGCTTGTGCAGAGTCAAGTCGAGATTCTGCAGCAGGGAAATCGCCTCGCCCAAGAGCGCACTAGCATCCGCAATGAAATCACCAATCAGCTCAATACCGTCAACGCCAATCTGGCGCGGGTAGAAGCCGCGCAACGGGCTACGGAAAACGCCCGTCTGCAGCTCGAAGTCACCCAAGAACTGTTTCGTCGGGGCCGCATTCAAAACGTCTTTCAAATCACTAATCAGGAAGAAAACCTAGTGGATGCCGAGAACAGTGAACTCACGGCCCGCATTCAATTTTTGGACAGCATTGTCACCCTGGATCAGGCCGTGGGGCTTACGCTGGATACCTGGAGCCAAGCGGTCAATTTTCTGCCGGCGCTGCTGACGCCCGAGTCGGTCGAAGAGTTTGCCCCGAGATCGCCCGAGCTAGATGAGCTAGAGGCGATACCCGCTGAGCCCTCTGAACTCTAAACCCTGCCAATGCTGGTCTCACAAGGTTTTGGCAATTACCTGATGAAGTGCTCTAGATATGCGTAATCCCTACAGGACTTGAGTAGGTGGTGTCTCAGTCCTGTAAGGACTTGCTTCAGGCAGCTGGCCTATGATTGGTGGGTGAAACGGCAACCATCACCAACGGTTTATAGATTGGCACTTGCCATGACACTGACCAGGACATTGATGACAATGCTGCCTACAAAGCAGGCTGTCCAAATCAGCATAATTTGCTGAATCCCGTGGCGTTCAGCGTTTTGCCAGCCCCAGATAAATGTGTACAGACCACAAATGATGCCGAAGATTCCCCAGCCTACCCCTTTGTCGGGAAACAGCTTCAGTAAGACTAAAATCAAACACACCAAGCTGCCGATGCTGGCAGCGATTCCTAATAAACTCAGAATAGCTAACATTTTTAGTTGGCCTCAATTTCCATAGTCACTCTAAAGAGCTATACAGCCCCTGGCATCAACATTTGGCAAATTCTTCTCATGCTGAAATATATGGTAACGATAGAAGGCAATCCATCCCCCTTTGATAAGGGGTAATTACATAGGCTTTGAGTTACAAATACTACATCACCAGGCCGTAGAGGATGTCGTGAAAAAATAAGAGTCTGACCAGCCAGTAAACTATGAGCCCCGTCAGCAAAAAGAAGGTGATGCCGGTATGGGTTTCTAAGGTGCGGACGCCGCCGACTAGGGCACCCCGCCAGCCGGTTGGCAGCAGGGCACTCACCATAATCAACAGGAGGGCCGCGATCGCTACCGGGGCAAAGGCGTGGATCAACAGGGCTTGCTGCCAGTCACCGTGGAAGCCGCTAATCATGGCCCGCGACAACCCACAGCCCGGGCAGGGCAGGCCTAACCCATGCCGAATCGGACATTGCCAACTGGGCAGCCCTAAGGCCAGCAGGAAGCCATGTAGGCCGATAGCTCCCGTAATCGATAAACAGGTGGGACGGCTTGCTAGCAAGCCGCTAAAGGCAGTAGAGAAGGCAATTTGCATCGGTGATACCTAGGGCCGGCACTGGGTGAGACGGGCGATTTCGATCAGCTAAGACGGTTATTGGCGATCGCGATTCGGAGACTGATTTTAGAGTAGCGGTTCAGGATGCTCGCACGACGTTGCTGGCGCCTCTGATGCTAACAGTCAGCGATCGTCTTGGCCAGGCGCGTCATTAATTAACGGTAGCGGCGGAGTGGACTCAAAATTTGATTGAGCAGGCGCAGCTCATCTGAGGTGCCCATGCCGATGACCAAGTCGCCGGCGCAGATGATGGTATCGGCATTGGGGCCCACAATGAGCGTGTTATCGGCGCGGCGGATGGCCAAGATCAGCGCCCCTGATTTTGACCGGAGCTCCGTCTGTCCCAAGGTTTGGCCCACCTTAGGACAATGCTCTGGTGCGATCAAAAATTCTTCGACATAGACGGCGCGATCACCCCCCGACAAAATACCTTCCAAAAAATCCACCACCTGCGGTCGCAGGGCCGCCGCTGCCATGCGCTTGCCCCCAGTGATGTAAGGCGAAATCACCACGTCGGCCCCGCCTCGCTGTAGCTTTTGCACGGCCTCTTCGGTGCTGGCCCGTGAGATCGTCCGAATCTGTGGAGCCAGAGTCTTTGCTGACAATACGGTGTACAGATTTTCGGCGTCAGAGGGCAGGGCTGCCACCAAGCAAATGGCCCGCTCCACGCCGACGCGCTGAAGCACCTGATCTTGGGTGGCATCGCCTTGATAGGTGATAAATCCCATTTGCTGGGCGGCCTGAATTGAATGATCGTCAGAGTCCACGACAATAAACGGAATCCGCTCTAGGGAGAACTCCATGGCGACTTGTCGGCCCGTACGGCCAAACCCACAAATAATGTAGTGATTAGTCAGAGAATCCATAAGCTTGCGGCGCTGCCTCAGTCGAATACCCGCCTGAAAGTGCCCTTGAATCAGAGCTTCGGAAAACGAATTCAAAATATAGCCAATCACCACCACGCCCATCAAAATCAGCACGATGGTGAAGATGCGTCCTCGGGAGCCCAAGGGGCGCACCTCCGCAAAGCCAACGCTGGCCAGCGTGATGACTGACATATAGATCGCATCCAGCCAGGTCCACCCTTCGACCAGCTTGTACCAAAGAATGCCTGACAGCACGACGCCGCCTAGGGCGATGGCGCCCCAGATCAAATGTTGTCGCGCTCGGCGATAGGTGGTTTCGATGAGCGTGTCAGAAATCGAGGAACCAGGACGACGGCCAGCCATAGCGCGACAGACTCAACGGGGAAACAGCGATCACCTGCCCTCGATTGTAGAGGCTTTGCCGCGAGATGATGGCCGCTCGCCAAGTGTGGCAAAGCCTAATGGCTCATAGGCTTACCGCGATCACTGCCCGCGCCGGTTCCTCCCGCCCGTCAAGCGGGGATGGTGCCATCTTGGTGAAAATCAGAGCGGCGGCGGGGCGGTGGAGCGGGACAATCGGCGGCGGTCAGCATCTACCGGACAATCGCTCCTCTGGCGTGATTTCTCCAGCACGGCACTGGCCAAGGTGACTACCCCACAGACTGAAATGCCCCAGCGTCGTAGCTCCGCCGCCGCCACTCTGACCGTGGTGCCGGTGGTGTAAATGTCGTCGAGCAGTAGCACCGGACGCGTTGGGCGGCGTTGGTTTAAGGCGGGGCCAACGATAAAGGCTCCGGCTAAGTTCTGCTGTCGTGCCTGCAGGCCTAAGCCAAATTGGGGGGTGGTCACCTTACGACGCACGAGCCCTTGGCACACCAGCGATAAACCGGTTTGTTGGCAAAAGGCTTTGGCCAATAACTCGGCTTGGTTAAAGCCTCGCTGCCGCTGCTTTTCGGCATGCATGGGAATGGGCACCACCAAAGGCGATCGCGCCGTTTTAAGGGGAAACTGCTGCCAGTGTTGCCCCAGCGCCTGCCCCAAGGGCATCGCTAGCTGGGGCTGACCGTGATATTTGAGGGCGGCGATCGCCCGTTTTAACGCACCCTCATAAACCCCCCAGGTTACGAGTGGTAGAGCATCTGTCGGAGGCTGAGGCGGACGCGTATTGCCTCCCGGTTGAAGCTGGTGCCAGCAGTTAGCGCACAGCGGTTGAGGCGTGGCGCGATCACACAGCGGGCAGGTTTGCTGCAGAAATAGGTTGGCCAGGGTTTGCCAGGACTGGGTCAGCATGATGATTTCGCCCTAAGGGGAAGTTTAGCGGGGCAGCGCCGTCACGGCTGTCCGGTGAGATGAAGCCGCCGTTCTGGAGTTGGCTGTGCGATCGCGATCAATAGGGGCCTTCTCAGTCTCAGGATGCCTAGCCTAAGGTCATTTGGCTGCGCTGGGGAGCCGCTAGATCGGGAGGCAAGTTGTCGTCTTTTTTCAGAAAATCGGGATTACCCGCAACGGGACCTGTTTCCATTGTGCAAAGGGACGACTTTGAGAGCACAGGGTAAAAACAATGAGAAGACTGCCCAAGATTGCCGTGATTTCCCCTTAGACTTAGTCATCTTCTCCGATGTATGAGTTGATGAGTCAGCTTTCAGCGCCTGGTCAGCAGGCCTCGTTACGGCGATCACCTGAGTTGCTTTGAGCCTGCACTGACCTCCTGATTTTGGGTCTTTATGTCGCGGTTTGCTTCCCTGAAAACGCTTGCCGACCCGCAGCCGTGTCAAATCGGCGAAGCGGGTTATTTACTGCATCAGCTGCAAGCGTCAGGGCAACCGATTGCCCCCAGTTGGGTGATTACGGCTGACTGTTTTCAACAATCGATGCAAAAGCTGGTGACCCGCGAGCCAATTTATGCGGATTGGCCACAACTGCTGTGGCAACACGCCAGCGCCACCGGCTACTCTGTCCAAAATCTGGCCAAACGTCTCCGTCGGCCGCTGCTCACTTTGCCCTTAGCGTTGCCCTGGTCGGATCTCTTAGCTGACATTGACAGCCCCGTGGTGCGGCTGATTCCCTCATTGTGGTGCAGTGAAACGGTGGCCATTGCGCCCTTTGCCCACATCCTCGAAAGTCCTTTTTGCTGGGCTGAGCCCGAGGCTTTAGACGCCGCTGTTAAACAGCTTTGGATGGCGGTTTTAAGCGCGAAGAGTTTAGCCTTCTGGAGCCAGTGGGCGGCGACTCAACCGGCTTCCTGGGGGGCCTATCCGACCCAAGTAGAAGTCGCGATTGTGGTGCAAGCCGTCGCCCCCACCGCCGTCTCGGGCACATTAACGGTGCGCTCTGCCGAGACGGTCGCGATCGCCGCCGTGCAGGGACCGATCGCCGCGATGCCCGAGGTTTGTCCCGCCACCTATGAGGGCAAATTGCCGCTAGGGCCACAGTTTACCTGGCAGGCAGGCTATCAAGAACAGGGCTATCGGCTGGGCGATCGTGACTCGGCCTCACCCACATTTTTAATTGATAACTGCCTACAGCGGACGCTGCTGACACAGCCGACGCGGGCTGTCATCGACGACAGCCTGGAGCGTCGACTCTGGACCTTAGCGAAGTGGTTGGGCACTTGGACTGAGCGCCCCCTGCAAATTGAATGGAGCCTGATCGCCCCCAGTCGCACGCTGCACATTACTCAAGCTGGTTGGTGGCCGCTGCAGCCCTTTGCCACCTCGACGGTCACCTCTGCCACTGATGAACCGCTCACCGGACACGCTGCCGCGCCAGGGCAAGGGCAGGGGCGAGCGTTAATTTTGAGTGCGGAGACGCCTCTGCCCGTCTCCGCCCACCATCAGATTGTCATCACCGCTGAAGTGATGCCAGAATGGCTGCCGCTATTAAAGACCGCCGCTGGCATTATTTCGGAGCGCGGGGGGCTGACGTCCCATGCGGCGGTGTTGGCTCGTGAATTGGGGCTACCGGCCATTGTCGGCGTGGCCGATGCCACTCAGCGCTTTCAACCGGGGGAAGGGTTACATATTGATGGCGATCGCGGCTTGATCAAAGCGTTACCTGAGCTACCAGCAGAGTCAGCAGCGGAGCCATCAGCCCTGTCCCCCGCCACGCTGAATGTCTCCTCGAAAACCGCTATCTGGCTCAATCTGAGTCAGCCAGATCTGGCGGCGACCACTGCGGCCCTGCCGGTGGCCGGGGTGGGATTACTGCGAGCAGAATGGTTGATGCTGCCAGTGTTAGAGCGGTTGCATCCCTACCAGTGGATTGCTCAGGGCCAACAGGACGTCTTGTTGGAACGACTGCTCGGGCAACTGCGCCCGATTTTAGCCGCCTTTGCCCCCCGCCCCGTGCGCTATCGCAGCCTTGACATTCGCACCAGCGAGTTTGCCCAGCTCATGGGAGCTCCCCCGGTCGAAGCCAACCCCATGCTGGGCCTCCGAGGCACGTTTAGCTATGGGCAACAGCCCGGCTTCTTTCAATTAGAGCTCCAGCTGCTCAAGCGCTTGCAAGATGAGGGCTACCACAACGTGCAGCTGCTCTTACCTTTTGTTCGCACGGTGGCTGAGTTCACCGACTGTCAAGCCCAGGTGCAGGCCATCGGCCTTGATCAGCAGCCTGACTTTGAGCTGTGGATCATGGCTGAAGTGCCGTCAGTGCTGTTTTTATTGCCGGAATATGTCGCGGCAGGTGTGCAGGGTATCGCCATTGGCACCCATGACCTGACTCAGCTGCTGTTGGGCATCGATCGCGATCAGCAGCTATTTTCCGCCCATTTTGATGAAACGCACCCGGCGGTACAGGGCGCGATCGCGCAGCTGATGCAATCTGCTCAGCAACTGCAGATTGCTTGCTGCCTCTGTGGTACTTCCCCGATTCACCACCCAGAAGCAGTGAGAGCAGCGATTCAGCAAGGATTAACGGCCATCTCTGTCGATGTCACTGCTTTAGAAGTCACCGCCAATTTGATTCAACAGGCCGAGTCTTGAGTATTGGCTCGATCTCCGGTTTCAGTTAGGCAAATCGGCTCCTTTCGGATTAGCTCGAGAAACTGGAGATCTTGTCCACTATGGTCAGAGCGGTAACGGCCTTCACTTTACCGGCTACTCGTCCCCTCTCATGACCGGTATTCGTCACTTCTGCAGCAGATACCAAACGTGCGCTCAGCAGGACACCAGCATATCTTGACGGCTGAGGACGCGCAGATCTTCTTCATCTAGCTGATCGGGTACCCCATTGCGAATGAGTTCAGCAAAGTCTTCGTTCGGCACCATGATGCAGAGCATATAGAGGCGATCGCGCCCCACATTGCGCACTTCATGGGTGCCGCTGTTAGGAATCAAAATGCTGTCGCCGGTGTGCAGTGGCACGGTTTTACCATCGCAGACCGCTTCGCCCTCACCCTTCAGCACATAGAACATCTCTACTGCCGCGTTGTGGCGATGGGAGGGCGTTTCACCCCCTGCTTCAAAAATTTCTACGCAGTAGGTCAGCGACACATCGGCGGTTTTAGGATCAAACACAATTGCCAGCCGATTGCGGTCTTCGGGGCTAATGCGAAAGACTTGATACTCTTGATGAGTTTTGACAATGGGGATTTTGCAAGCCTGGGAGTCAGCCTCGGCTAAGGGCAGAGAAGGGCTTTGGGTCATGGGTTCAGGCCTCAGCGGGGGAGGGGATCTGCTTACGTCTTCGTTTCGACTCTAAAAGGGGCAGAGTCGCATTGGGTACTAAAATTCAGCTTTCGTAACTGTGTTTGCAGTATGCCGTTAGCGTTTAGGTGAATTTGGTTCCGGCTGAACGTTAGCAAGCATTGTCCTCAAATCGCGTCCGATTTCTTCAGGTGCAAATCAGTCAACAGTGAATACCTTTCAACAGCAGCATCCTCCACAAGGCGATATATCGCGAGAAAAGACGCCGGTTGCGCGATGGCGAGTGTCTGAAGGTTTTAGGACAAAACTATTGATTCGTGCGGCGGGCAGCTGAGAAGGCAAAATCAGACTTCTCTAGCACGAACTGCTCTAAGTCGTGGTGCTGCCCTTTCCAGAAGCCGCCCTGCTGGATAATTTTCTGACTCTCAAAGCCAAGTGTCTCCAGCAATTTTTTAGACGCTACGTTGTCTAGCATCACCTGGGCAATGACGAAGCTCAGTTCTTTCGTCTCGAACCCATATCGTAGAATTGCCGATAACGCTTCACTCATGATGCCTTGTCGCCAAAGCCCACTGGCTAGCTCATAACCCATCTCAGCGCCCTTGATCGCTGGATCTGGATGCCACGAAAACCCGCAAGAACCAACGATATGTTGGGTTGCCTTGAGTTCAATTCCCCAGCGTATGCCGTGTCCATCGCTAAAGATTTCGATTCTACGCTCAATTACTTTGAGTGCTTCACCAAGCGTCTGGAATGTTTCCAGGTTGTGAAATTCAGTAACCTTTGGATCGGCAAACACAGCAAAGATATCTGGGCCATCTTCTAAGGTGGTTTGCCGCAGCCACAGCCGTTCCGTCTCAAGATATGGAAACGGCTCTGAAACAGAATCGTTGCTCATTGGAATGACACTCAAATACCCCTGAAATGGTAGCAACGATAATCGCTCCCCAATCCTTAGCGAGCTTTTTAACGTGAGGTAGCGATCGCAGTAAGGCTAAACAGTCATCAAAGCTCTTGGCGATCGCCCTGCGCCGATTCGTGCGCCTGAGAATGGTGGGCTAGCCAGGTATTCATAAACGGTCGGGGAGACTTCAGCCGCTTCCACAAAAATGCCGCATAGGCTTGCCGGCGTCGTTCAAGTTGGTCAGCAGAAGCAGGCTGGGGTGACGCGAGTAGCGGTGCTAAAAAGCAATCAGGAATTTTCGCGATCGCCGCTTGTAGCACAGGGGCAGAAAGTTTTGCTGCCAGGGACTCATCCCACTGATCTAGCGTCTGGGCGCGGGGCCAAAAGAGATGTTGAGCCATCGCATATTGCTCCTGCCGAGGCGAATGTTCCCTCACGGCTGTCCAGTTGTACTGAAAGGGCAACGCCGCCCCATGGTCAATCAGCCAGAGCTGACCTTGGTACCACATGAGATTGGGATTATGGCGGCGGCGATCGACATTCATGACCAAACTATCGAGCCAGAGCACCTGGCAGGCCAACGCCTCGTCAACTGCCTCAATCTCGTTGGGCCGAAGATCTCGGGCTCCCGGTAGGTATTGAAACCCTAAGTTGAGGCCGCTGCTGGCGCTGAGGAGATCGAGCAATTCATCTTCTTGATCGTCGCTGGGGGTGGCCGCGTCGATCACAATGAGAGCCTGAGCGGGCACCCACAAATCCAAGGCTTCGGCCAACGCGGCCACCACAATCTCGGCGACTAAAGCGGCGGTACCCTGCGCTGCGCCCCTGAGCTTGGTGAAAAAATAACCCGCTGCCGTTTCTACTACCACGGGACGCGAGCTACCTCGTCGCTGAGACGAGACCACCCGGCGAGCCTGATAGACGGGCAAACCTTTCTGCATTTCTGACTGATCCAAGGTTTGGCAATGGGTTGAGACTGACGTATAGCGATCACCGATCGCTCGCCGCTTTGATTCACCAGGATTTTCCACGGCAGGCGCTACCCCAAGGCGTTTGCTAGCGCCTGCAGCTTCAGCTGAATTTCCGCCAGTTCTTTTTCCGGATCAGAGCCAGCGACAATGCCCGCCCCCGCATAGAGTCGTGCCTGCTGATTTTGAATGAGGGCCGAGCGAATACCGACGATAAACTCGCTGTTGCCGTAGGGATCGACCCAGCCTAGCGGGGCGGCATACAGTCCGCGATCGCACGTTTCACTCTGACGAATTAGCTCACAGGCAGCGCGGGTCGGTACCCCCGCCACCGCTGGGGTCGGGTGTAAAGATTCCACCAGGGCGAGCGGTGAGAGTTGACGAGGCAAGTCCGCGCCAATCGGCGTATGCAGATGCTGAATGTTGGAAAGGCGTAACAGGCCAGGCGGGGTGCTGTAGCAGGGGGTCAGGCCGGCGGCTTCTAGCTGTCGCACGATGAAGTCTAAAACCAGCTGATGCTCCCGCTGCTCCTTGGGGGTATTGAGTAGCTGTTGGCCCAGGGCAAAATCGGCGGCGGCGGTCTGGCCGCGCGGGGCTGACCCCGCCAACGCATCGGTAACTAAACGGCCTTGACGAATGCTGAGCAGTCGTTCGGGGCTGGCCCCGATAAAGTGACTGTCGTGGGCACCAGAGAAAGAAAAAATGTAGCAGTCGGGATAGCGAGATCGCAGCCGCGGTAGTGCGATCTCGCGCTGAAAGGCGTCAGGCCGCGTCACATCTAGCGCATGGGCAATGACCTGTTTTTGCAACTGCTGGGCATCAATGGCGCTCAAGGTTTGACGCACCTTTTGCTGCAGGGCCAGCCGCACCGGGTCAGACAGCTGGGGCTGTAGATCAGACTCGCCCCAGCCCGCTAACTCAACGGGCCGCTGAGCCGGGGTAAATGCCTGGAGCTTACCCACCTGCTCCGCGATGGTGCGGGCGAGAGGCGCGAGCCGCGTCTGGGGACTGAGTCGCACATTGGCGATTAGCGTGCAGCGGTGCCGGTGGCGCACGACTTGCCAGCGGGTGAGCAATAGTGTGGCGGGGGCAAACCCTGCCAGCGCTGGCGTTAGGGTGTCAAAAAACGAAAAACTGCAGAAAAAATACGGCCCTTCGCGCCGGTCCGGCAAAGACTTGACCCGCGCCTGCCAGGTTTCTAACGAATGACGAGCCGCCTGGAAGCGATCGCGGCCACTAAAGCTTTCGTCAATTAAGGCATCCCAAGCGGCGATCGCCTGCCCCCGCGAAGGCGATTCAAAATAGCACTGACGCTGACCCGCTGTCGGTAAGGTCAACAAGACGGCGAGCGGATCTAGCTGCGGCAGGGGAAACGACAGGCTAGCAATGCGCTCAGCATTGGTCTGGCGAGCCAGGCGCTGGCCAGTTTTGAGGGCACGAAGAATAGGGGAATATTGCGGGAGGGTATTCGACCGTGAGGGTGCGACTGTCATAGAGCGTGATAACAACCGATGTCAAAATAAAATTTATCAAGCAAGATCACCCGTCTAACTTGCGGGGATAAGGGGCTCAACGCCTGACCAGCGCTTTCTTCATGGTCGCATCAATTTTGGAGTCCCACCGGACACACCCCATGAAGAAGCATTAAGCTATTGGTCATCCACGATGGCCAATGCGATGTTCTCAACGATGGTGACCGCGATCCGGATGGGCAATTTTCCCCGCACCATCGTAGGAATTTGGCATGACCAAATCTTGACGAAGATTAACGGCGCAGAGCCGCCCTTCATCCTCGGTGGTTGGCGGCTGCGGCTGACTGCACCCGCAATCGACGGTAAAGTAACACCCATCTGTCCCGGTCGGGAGCCACAATCGGTTTCCCATTGGTTGACAGGCACCCAATTTTCTTCGGCAGGATAAACAACCGTTTGATGACTAGACGTCGTGGCTTATCGTGGGCGATTGCCGGTTTCAGCACCGGTCTCTTAATTCTTCTGAGTCTGATCTGGCCAATGGCGGGGCGATCGCAGGTCAGTCATGTGGCTACGGGCCGGGGCGGCGCGGTGGCCAGCGTCGATCACCGCGCCACACAGGTGGGCATTGAGGTGCTCAAAGCCGGGGGCAATGCCGTGGATGCTGCAGTCGCGACTGCAGCGGCGCTGGGCGTTACCGATCCCTTTTCGGCAGGGATTGGTGGGGGTGGCTTTATGGTGATTTACGACCCAGCGCGGGAGTTGGTCGTCACTTTAGATGGTCGAGAAACGGCCCCTGCCGCCACCACCCCTAATCTGTTTGTTGATCCTGACAGTGCCACCGGTGAGCCGCTGCCGTTTTTTCCCAACCGCATTACCAGCGGCCTGGCGGTGGGTGTGCCTGGTACGCCGCTGAACTGGCAAACGGCGCTGTCGCGCTATGGCACGAAATCACTGGCAGAGGTGCTGTCGCCCGCGATCGCCCTGGCACAAACGGGCTTCACCGTAGACGCCACCTTCGCTGAACAGATTGCGCGCAACCAAGACCGCTTTGCCGCCTTTACCAGCACGCAGCAGCTTTATCTGCCGCAGGGGCAGGTGCCCCCAGTCGGCAGCCAGTTTCGCAATCCTGATATGGCCCGCACATATGAATTGTTGGCAGAGCAGGGGGTGAATGCTTTTTATCGTGGCGAAATTGGTCGGGCGATCGCCCAAACGGTGCAATCGCCGCCCGTGGTGGCAACGCCCCCGTTTACCGTGTGGCCCGGTGGCCTCACCGAAACCGACCTTGATCGCTATGAAGTGCGGGTGCGACCGCCGGTCGAGAGTCGCTATCGGGGCTATCGGCTGTATGGCATGGGGTTGCCCAGCAGCGGCGGCCTCACTGTGGCTCAGACCCTGAACCTGCTGGCGGGTTATGAGCTGGAGCAACTGGAACGACCCGCCGCGCTGCACTGGCTCATTGAAGCGGAACGGCTAGCTTTTAGCGATCGCAATGCCTACCTGGGCGATGCGGCATACGTGGATGTGCCCGTCGCCGGACTGTTGAACCCGGCCTATGCTGACCAGCGCCGCTCGGCGATGCCGCCACAAGCGCCGCCTAATGAAACGGACTATCGGGCGATCGCCGGCAATCCGCTGCCGTATCAGCAAGATCCCAGTCCCAGTCTGACTGCACCCCAAGCCTTGCGCCCCGTCAATGATGATGGTGGCGTCTCCACGTCTCACATCACGGTGGTAGATGCTGACGGCCTGACGGTGTCCTACACTCTGACATTAGAATCCACTGGCGGCTCGGGCATCGTGGTGCCCGGCTATGGCTTTATTCTCAACAATGAGCTGACAGATTTCACCCTAGAGCTGCCTCATCCCAACGTGCCGGAGCCCGGCAAACGCCCCCGCAGCAGCATGTCCCCCACTATTGCCATCGCGCCCGAAGGTAGTGTGCTGGCGTTTGGTTCGCCTGGCGGCTCCACGATTATCACGACGGTGTTAAGCATTGCCGTCAATGTGATCGACTTCGGACTTGATTTAGAGGCCGCGATCGCGGCCCCGCGACTCTCTCAGCGCAATAGTGGCCTGACTACCGTTGATCAGGGATTCGAAGAGACGACCATCGGCGAAGCCTTGTTGGCGACTGGTCACCAGCTGCAACCGACGGCAGAGATTGGGGCTGCAACCGGGATTCTTGTCAAGCCAGACGGGGTGATTCTGGCTGTGGCAGAGCCGACTCGACGGGGTGGCGGCAGCGCGATCGCCCTACCCTAGGGGGATTGAATCGCCGCCAATAATCCACCTAAAGAAATATTGCGATTTATTTCGAGAATGGTTAATATCTAAACATGAAGCAGCGAACCCGCTGTGATTCCCCTTGAACCAACAGAGGTTTTCACTATGACTGAAGAACAAAAGTTCGGTTTCACCGCATTTGCCGAGAACTGGAATGGCCGTTTGGCAATGCTAGGTTTTGTGATTGGTCTGACTACCGAATTCGTGACCGGCCAGGGCATCTTGGCTCAACTGGGTCTGATGTAATTTCGGTTTGATTTGACTGAGTGGGTTTTGTCAGATTTCGACAAGAATCACTAAATGCTTGAGCTCAGGATCTTTTTCGAGAGTTCAAGGATTTTGAAAGGGGGGTAAGCGAATGCTTGCCCCCTTTTTTAGTTGGGCGTCGCGCTCACTCGTGGACCGCTCGTTATGGTGATTTCAATTTAAGGGTAAGAAGCTGAAATTTCCTAAAGCTTATGGCAGAGGGTAGAACGGTTCTGGGTTGTGCCGGCTCGTGCACTACGCCTGGAAGTCTGAGGAGAAGGGATGCGGCAAGTCTTCGGATTGAGAAGCTGAAGTGGGCGATCGCCGCTCAACGGCGGCTAAATCGATGGGTGAGGCGGCCATGTTTTCAAAACTGTGGGGTGGCAACCCAGTTACTTGCTCAAACTGTGTTGGGGTTAAACCGGTAGAGATCATGGTCGCCTCGCGCCAAGCCTGTAGCCGGGGTTGAATTTGTTCTAAGAACGCCAGACCCCGAGGTAGCGGATAGCGCAGCCAGTTTTGGACTAACCCTTCGACCAATGCTAACTCGACGGCGTTGTAGGAATATTGCTGCACCAAAGTCGCGAGTCGCCGCTCAAATAGAGCGGCATCTCTGCCCGCTAAAGCGTAGCTGTCCACAATATGCTGCAGTCGTTGCCGCTGAATGAGGACGTCCATAAACCCAAAGCACTGTAGATGATTCCCCTGCCTAAAACAGGATCCTTCGATCTTAGTGCATCGTTGAGATCGCTGTCTAACCGTCTCCTGCCCGCTGGCGGTGGCTGGCTCGATGAGCTGCCGGGGCAAGGGGGTGAGGACGCTAGAGCTGCGGGGTCAGGCGATGAAAACTTGGTTTTAGGGAGCGCCAAGTCTGACTAAAGAACGGTTTGGGCGTCTGACAGCCGGTATTCTAGGGAAGCTGATGACCAGAGTGCCGCATGACTTCTCTGCTGCTGCGCCAGGGCCGCTTAGTGACGGCACCTGAGACCACCGTTGACATTGCTATTCACGATGGCAAAATTGCTGCGATCGCCCCCCACTTAAACGAGTCAGCGGATTCCGTTCTAGATCTCGAAAATTTATTGGTGAGCCCGCCCTTGGTCGAATCGCACCTGCATCTTGATTCAGCCCTGACGGCAGGCCAGCCCCGCTGGAATCAGAGCGGTACCCTCTTTGAGGGCATTGAAATTTGGCGCGAGCGGAAACAGGCGCTCACTCTCGAAGATGTGCAGGAACGGGCGATCGCGACCCTGAAATTGCAGGCCAGCCAAGGCGTCTTGTTTGTGCGGAGTCACGCCGATGTCAGCGAACCCAATCAAATCCCGCTGAAAGCCCTGTTAGCCGTCCGCGACCGGGTCAAAGATTGGCTGACGCTACAGGTCGTGGCTTTTCCCCAAGATGGGGTTTTTAGCGCCCCTCATAATGCCGAACGCCTGGAAGAAGCGATTAAACTCGGTGCCGATGTGGTGGGCGGTATTCCCCATTACGAACTCACTCGGGAAGATGGGGTGAAGTCAATTCAATACATTTTTGATTTGGCGGAAAAGTACGATCGCGCCATTGATATTCACTGTGATGAAATTGATGACGATCAGTCCCGTTTTTTAGAGGTGGTCGCGGCCGAAACCATTCGTCGCCAGTTGGGCCGCCGCGTCACCGCGAGTCACACTACGGCTTTTGGCTCCTATAACGATGCCTATGCCTTCAAACTGATGGGGTTTCTCAAGCGAGCGAACCTCAACTTCATTGCCAATCCCTTAATTAATTTGACGCTGCAGGGCCGCACCGATACCTACCCCAAACGGCGGGGCCTCACTCGTGTTAAAGAGCTGTGGCAAAACGGCCTAAACCTGAGTCTGGGCCACGACTGCATTCAAGACCCCTGGTACAACCTGGGCACTGGCAGCCTGCTAGAAGTCGCATCGATGGCCGTACATGCCTGCCAGATGACCGGACGCGATGAGTTGGCTGCCTGCTACGACATGATTACGCGCTGTGGGGCGAGAACACTGGGCCTGACTGAACAATACGGGTTAGAGGTGGGTAAACCGGCTAACCTCATTGCCCTAGAGGCCAACGATGCGATCGCCGCAATTCGCGACCGCGCCACCGTCCGTCATGTGATTGCCCAAGGTACCCGACTGGTCAGCATCGCTGCACCCACGGTCACCTGGCAGCGATCGCTGTAAATCCCAGGCCATTGACTGAGGTAGAGACATTGGGCGGTTGTTTCAACCTCTGCTTGCTCCGGAGAAGTGCCGCCGGTGGAACTGCTCAGCCGCGGGGAAAACTTGATGTTCAGACGGACGATAATGCCCTCGTGGATTCAGCCGATGCCGCTCTGGTTCTCAGGCATCAATAACGCATGTGCCTTGAGGGTTTGCAAAAAGGCATACACCCCAGGCGGATGCAGCGCTTCGGTGAGCACGACCGCACCCACCTGACGTTCTAGGGGGTCGGGTAAATGCGCCACCTGCACTCCAGCCGGAATCGGATACGCCGACAACGAGGGGACAATGGCCGCCCCTAAGCCCTGAGCCACCATGCTGAGAATGGTGCTCGTTTCTCGAAACTGATATCGCGGCTCTAGAGCAAACCCCGCTTGCTGAAAATACGTCTGCACGGTGTCAAAACAGCTATTGTCTGCGGGATAAACAATTAGCGGCAGGGCCACCAATTGCTCCCAGGTTAAAGCCAGAGAGGGTAGTTCACTATCAGGTGGCAACAGCACCCAAAAGGGGTCACTCATCAGGTCATAGGTGTCAAAGTCTGCTCCCGTGGGCAAGCAAGTCAGGCCAATATCGGCCTTGCCGCAGCGGATCTGCTGTTCAACATAGGTGAAATCGTAGTGCTCAGTTAGGGTCACCGCGATCGCTGGATGGGCTTTGCGAAACTGCGCCACAATCTGCGGCAACAGGTTGGCGGCAGCGCCTCTGAAGGTGGCAATGCGCACCTCGCCACCCTGCAAACCCTTATGCAGATTCGCCGTTTGCTGCATTTGTTCTAACAGTTGCAAGACGTCGCGGGCTTGCTGAGTGACCGCCTTACCCGCTGGCGTGAGTTGGGCCCCGTGACGGCCCCGCGCCAGCAAAATCACGCCGAGTTCGTCTTCTAAGGTGGCGATCGCGTGGCTGACAGTGGGCTGGGTTAACCCTAGCTCTAGGGCCGCTTCGCCAAAGCTGCCAAAATCAGCGACGGCCACCAAGGCCCGGATCTGAGAAAGTTTGGGCCCGACCTGCTGGCTTTTGCTCATGGTTGCCCCCCAGATCTGTTGTTTTGATTATGCCTAAGGCTGAGCCCAATGTCTGAGCGATCGCTGCCAGAGCCAGCCTTGAAAGAATCTGTCTGATTGGTAAATCCCCACTCACCTCATAACCTGAGACCGGGGTGTTAGATAGAAGACGAGAGCATCTTTTCAATGGCTCAAATCCAGCTCCAACAAGGCTCTGAAGCTACTGTAGCCATCCTGCCTTCTACAAAATTAGCGCTTTTTGAGATGCCCAAAAAGGTTTGGGAATATTGAGGAGGCAAGTACTACCGCGCGCGAGGTGAACATGCTGAGTTTAATAGCTTCAGTATTAGTTGCACAGGTTTCGACATCGGATTGGGTTTGCTGGGCCGACATGGGCCGTGGGCCAGTGAATATGAGTTATCTGTGTGGCACGAGCAGCAACAGTGCTCCTGAGACCACAAGTACTATAGGGATCTCAACACCAGCATCGACAAGCTCAGAATCCTTATTCCCGTTAGTATCGAGAGCGTTTTTGCCCAGTGTGCGACAGTGTATTGACGAACAGCTGAATGCTAGCAACCCGATCGATTGTGCCAAGCAGGTGCCTGTGGTTGGGCGCTTTCTGTCACCTGCTGGAACGCTGGAGATCGTGGAAGACAGGCGAGATGGAACTTTTTGGGTCAGGCTCGTTGACGAGGAGTATGGCTATGGCGTTTTTGAAAGCCGCAGCGATGCACAGACCTGGGCAACAGAGAATTATGCACAGTTTTTCTGAATGATGGGCGGTTTCTAAAAGAGACTGTGGAACCATCTAAGCTTCTTCAACGTTTACTGAGATTAATTTGCTCAGACGACGAAAGCGCTCTAGTTAAAGGCTGGAGCGCTTTTTCTACACTTTGTTCATTCTTCTAACATCTCTTTATAACCGCGATCGCATTGGCGGCTTATAGTAGGGTGGAAACTTTGGCGACTCGCCCAGACATTTTTGTGAGGCACCAGATCGCTAAAGGTTGAGTCCAGTTTTTCGACGACGTTAGGAGTCAGCAACTATGCGGCAGATCAACTTTGTCGTGATCTTTGTGATTTCACTGGCATTGGTCTTATTTGGGATTGAGAACACTGATCCCACTACGATTCACATTGTGCAGGGGATTGATTTAGAGGCCCCGCTCTGTGTCGAGCTAATCGTGGCGATGGGCATCGGTGCGGTTTTGGCCTGGGTGTTTAGCGTGTGGGTGCAGGTGCAGGGATACCTCGGCCCTGGCAAACAAATGGAGCAGAGCGAAGTTCGCATTCAAGAACTCGAACGAGACGTTGAGCGCTATCGGGTGGAGTTAGAAGAGCAGCAGCCGATGCTGCCCGCCTCTGCCAATACAGACGGCGATTCAGAGTCTAGCGAAGCCTTTGCGAACTAGCCGCCCGTATGACCATATCTCTGGCGCAAAGCGCGATCGCATTTTTGATTGATCTGGCCGAACAGGGGGAAATTGACCCCTGGGATGTCAAGGTCATCGATGTGATCGATCGATTTCTCAAAACGCTCAAAACCGAACCGGCGGCGTTGCCCGATCCGGGGCGATCGCCCTATGAGGCGAGCCTGTCTGAGTCGGGCAAGGCCTTTTTGTATGCCTCCATGTTGGTCTTGCTCAAGGCCGATACCTTGGTGCGAGCAGAAATCGATGAGGCTCAAGCGGCGCTTGAAGCCGAAGCTTTTTTTGAGGATGCCGACGATTTGATCGAGATGCCGCTGCCCCGCAATTTAGAACAACACCTACACCGGCGGGCGATCGCGCCGCCGCCCGAACGGCGTCAGGTCACGCTGAATGAGCTGATTGAACAGTTAGAAACCATTGCCGCGGTCATTTCTGATCAGCCGCCTCGCTCTCGCACGCGTCGCGCTCAGCCTGTGCCTAAACGCCACGCCGTGCGCGCCATTACGCAGCTGGCCCACCAAGAAAATCTGTCTGAAATTGCTGGAGCGCTCGAAGCTTTCTTAAACCAGTATTGGGATCAGCTGGCTGAAGACTTTAGCTGGCTCAATTTTGAAGAACTGCTGGTCGAATGGCCGCAGCATCGCCCTGCCGAAATCGATAACCACGTGCCCGACTCGCCTGAAGCCGCTGACCGCCACGAACGGGTAGGCGTATTTTGGGGCTTGCTCTACCTATCGGCTCAATCCAAGGTAGAGCTTTCGCAAGAAGAGCTTTACAGCGAACTCTGGGTGCGTAACCTCAAGGCCACCTCGGGAGAAGACTCGCCTGAAATTCCGCCTCAGGTGCTGCCCGATTAGGGCTTTGGCCTCAAATCATCTCTCTAGGACAGAGACATTTTCTGTAAGCGTTTGGCCCTGCCAAATCTCGGCTATTTGGAACGCGATGCTAAGGCAATGCGCTGTAAACCACCACAGACTAATCATCTAAGGAGATTCAGGCACAGAGCCTCCGGTTCTTGATTTGGGGAGGCGCTAGGGGCGAGTCCTGTGATAAAGCCACCCGCTGTCGGCGTCGCCCATGATTGCCTCACCTCAAGCCCCCCTCTCACCCCCGACGACTATCTGCACCTCGAAGCAGATAACCCCATCTATAACTGGGACAATCGCCACAACTCGCCTTAAAGCATCGTTGAATTCAGCGATTTCCGAGAACGCAAATACCGGTACTGTCAGGGCAGATTTAGCTATCAACCCTGATTTCATCGCTTCCCCGCCTTGCCATTGTCGCTGGGCAGGGTGGCTATCCTGAGCCGATTATGAGTCTCAAAGCCCTGCTAGACGACATCTCTGACCAGTCGGGTTATGGCCTGGTGAGTAACGCCCCTGACGATTCAGTGTTGCTTCTCGGTAAGCACGATCTGGCACGTCTAACGGATTGCCTGAAACCAGCGGGGCTATGGTAGAAAATGGCGATTTACAAAGCGCTGCCTTAACTAGACTGGGCACGAGTACGGCGAGCAACTGTACCGACACCTGCGAGCAACACCAGTCCTAACCAAGCAGCCGGTTCCGGCACATCTTGTGCCGGGGGTTGAGTCGGGTCAGCCCGAAAGATCCCACTAGAGCCATCCGCAAACTGGGCCGTAAAGACAAACTGCCCTTGATTGTTAAGGCCATTGCGCTCTTGGAAACTAATGCTGGTAATGGTGGAGCCCAACAGCATGTCACCGACCCCGATCACCCGATCAGCAACCGGATCGGAACCGACGAACAGGGCGGGTGCGCCCAGATCTAATCCAGATTGGAAGACCAGGGTACCGGCATTATTGATGGCCGGGCGACCCAATTCATCGAAGGGGCCTTGGTCATCGACCACTAACTCTGGGCTCCCTGCCCCCTGACGAAAGTTGCCGACCACTGGGTTGAACATGGCATCCAAAAATAGGGCATTGAATGCGACCGTGCCATTGTCATTCAGGACTGGGCCTTCAATGGTGCCAAACCCCATCGGATCCGCAAAGGGCGTGGGCAACCCAGTGCCATCACCGATGAATAGGGCATCGCCATCAGGGGCCAGCGTCGAGATGGCGAAAAAGGCGACATCGTCGTTGTTATTCAACGAAAAGCGGAACAGGTCAAAGTTAGGCGCATCGGCAATGGTGGAGACAACGCCGCCATTGATTGTGAAAATCCCCTCGTCTGTGGTGGCAAAGTTATTGGCGGAAAAAGCGATCGTGCCCAGCTCATTAATCACGGGAGCCCAAAGACCATCGTTTGCCGAGAACCCAATTAACCCAGAGGAACTGGCCACAGTAATTACATCAGTTAGGAGGCCGCCGCTGCTGCTGACAATGCGGGTGTCGCTGTCAGCGCTGAAGACGACGGTACCGGCACTATTGATATCGAGATCACCGAAGCTGAGGAAGCCATCTCCTTCATCTGCAATCGTCGTCAAGACGCCACCATTCCCGGCAAATATGCCATTCTGACCCTCTAATTCACCCACGAAGGTCACAGTACCGACATCATTAATGGCATAGGCTGCATTAACCAAGTCGGTAAAGTTTGCGGTTTGATTGCTGGCAATTTCTACAAAGGTAAAGGCTTGTGCTGGAGTGCCGAGCACCGTGACGATACCCGCTGTAGCCAAGGAAATAGCGAAAGATTGAGAACGCATCATAATAGTTGACTCAGGATTATTGATAGGAGTTTCGATAGGTCACGAACTTTAGGTCATAGATCGTGTTTTGAGGCATAGTGCCTAATAGTCTGTCAGCCTAGAAATTAGGGATAGAGAACTCGTAAAAAGCCCAAATTGCCAAGTCTTCAGGAATTCATCCCCCTCTTCAGAACAAACTTGACAGAGCACTAGGATGCTCATTGACACACCGTTGGTGACAGTGTAACCCATGACAAAAATGGTCAGAATTGAGTTGAAGCTCAGCAGAATTGATTTGTGATACGACTAAAAGTTCCTTGGAGCCCGGCTATGGAACTCAAATTTTTCCCTTGCGGCAACGGCAACGTGACCTCTATGACCTTCCCAACGGTTAGGCACTATTTCGGGTGTACCTGGAGACGATGTTTAACGCTAATGACTCTGACGCGGAACTGCTGCTGCTGGTTTCGAGGAAGCCAATGGGCCAAGTCACGCCCCGCCTCGCTCGATGCCCTATGAGCTTGGGCTGTGGAGGCGGTAGCAGCGCAGATAATGTCCCTTGGTGCATAGCCGACCGCAAGGCGCACTGTCCCCCTCGAACAATTCCTTAGGGATCTCGATAACTGCCAAGTCGAAGGGGCAGGCGACCGGCTCGCCTACCGCAATTGCCAGGCTATCAATACCAGCAAAGAAACTGGACTCGTCAAACGGTAGCCGTGTCCAGTTCTGAGTCCCATTGATGCGGCCCCGGCTATCGCCGCCGTGATGCCAAAGCCGGGGCTCATTAAGAGGAGACCGCCCCCCACAAATCCCACTATCGCCGCCGCTGTTACGAAAATACACGGTCTTGCCCCGACCAGACCGTTTGAGTTCAGCAGTTTCAACCAGATCCTGATGTCGCCGTGGTCGGGTAAGCTTGAGCCCAAGACGTTTGTCGTGGGTGACCGCGCGTCAAATTTGATGATTTGGCATGAGTGAGTGGGTGGAATGAGTTCATCAATCTATGAACTTTCTGTTGCATCTCAATAAGGACATCACCCACTTTTAGAATTCGTCGGTAAGCTATTGCAAACGGTCATGATGATCTTTCACGGCAAGACCCTCCCATGAGTCAACAAAGCCAGCTGGTCGAATTTTTACGCCAAGAATTGTCTCTGCCTGCAGACGCGATCGCGTTGGGTTTACGTCGGTCGGCGGCGTCTCCCAGCCTGTTGCCGATCGTCCTCTGGCAGTATGGTCTCGTGACCACCCATCAGCTCGACCAAATCTATGACTGGCTTGAAGCCAGTATTGTTTGAGGCGATTTCTCGCATCAGCCATCCCTGTCGATGCGGGTGGCTGATGACGGAGCGCGATGAAACCGAGGTTTCTCGCCAAATCCGCTCTTGCTGTTGTGCTAATCCGCCCCTGATCAGAAATTGCCTGAAGCGATACATCGATTAGGCAAAGTAAATGCCAGGGCGCATCCCAGATTTGCAAATCCATCCATGTGTTTAGGGTGGGCATTTTGCCCAAGATTCAGAGCTGGAAGTACAAAATTGGGATGCACTCAAATGCCATGAGATGGCTGTCGGTGACCAGGGACGGCTAAGCATCGCTTACCAGCCGCCCTATTGGTTCTGCTGTAGGCGAATCAGTTCTTGTTGAATTCGTTCATAAACAGTGGCATCCGCTTCGTGGGCATCCGTAATTTCATTGAAGCGTCGCGGCGTCAGGTCGTTAGCTTCCACCGCGTTTTGTGACTGATTGCAATAGGCCGTCAAAATTTCGCGAACATCACGGCGCACCGAACGCGGTACCTCTGAGATATTTTGCGTGTTCGAGCAGCTGACGTTGACGTCGTTGATGTCCATTTCGACCGTCAACAGAATATCTTTGATTTCGGTGTAAGCGGCATTCCGGTATCCATCAATCGTCAAGACGGCTTGCGCATACTGAGTAATTTCGGCATTGGTAATATCAGACTGCGCGATCGCTGCTTGGGTTGTGAACGGCAGCCCTGAAAGTGAGGGGACGGCGGGCAGCCCAACGACGCCCAGCCAGCTGGCCACGACCCCGGTTGCTAGCCAGCGGCAGGTGCCGCGCAACGATAAAAATTTAGGTTTGATTAACGTGTTTTTCATAAACCTGAGACCCACAAAGAAACTAGTTACCAGCAATAGTGACTCGTGCAGCTTTTAATTGTAATCGGGAGTTTACGCTGAACGAGTGTAGATTGGATGAGAATTGTGACAAGCTTGAGCAATTTCGACCACTTTGGTCTGCAAGAGAGCTGTCGGATCACGACCTAGTTTAAGGCCAGACTCCAGCTCTAGTAGATGTTCGAGCACTTGCTGCAGGCTCGATAACGAGAGCGCTGCCACTTCCTTCTGTAAAAAATAGATGCGTTTAGGATTGTTGATTTCAGCGGCTTTGGCCACGGCTTGAGGATTGCGCTCACCGCTCTCGACCATGACCTTGACCCATAACCAAGTCCGAAATTGACCCACCAATGTTGAGACGATGCGGAGGGCCGGTTCGTTCCGATTCAGCAGATCGGCAAGCAGTCCCAACGCCTCTTCAACCTTGCCTTCCCGCAGGGCTGCTGCTAATTTCAAGCTACTTTGGGTGCTCACCGTGACTAAGCGAGCCACCGTTTCCGCATCAATCGGCTCTGGGCGATCGCCCCAATAAAGGGAGAGTTTCTCTAGCTCTAGCATCAGCTGCCGCGTTTGGTTGCCGACGGCTGATACGAGCAGCTCAATCGCGTCTGAGGTTAGGGTTAATTGACGATCGCGGGCGATGGTTTCAATGTGTCGGGCAATTTGATCGCTCTTCCACGGGGGAATGGTGCCGAACTCGCGAATCTCCCCGTATTTTTGCAGCAGCTTAGTAAATTTAGAGCGGCCATCGGGCTTGGGGCGACTGCTCATGAGTAAGATGACGGTCTCGGGTAGTTTGGGCAGCGTGCGGGCAAACTCCGCTAAAATCGCTTCGCTACAGCGCTGACCGATCGCCGTATCGGCCAGCCAAACAAACCGTTGACCAGTACCAAAGGGGGGCGTCATGGCCTGATTGAGGGCGATGATGGGACCTTCGGCGACGTCTGGGGTGATTTTGTCGTAGTTAAAGCTGGCCCAAGCGGCATCTAAAGCCTGATCGCGCAACTGGGCGATCGCCTGAGACATTTGATAATCGTCTTCACCCCAAAAGTAATAGACCGCCATCTGCGTTGAGTTCCCATTCAAATTGCCGGAGGCGTTCTAGAATTCTAAGGCCTTCTTCACCTGTGGTAATGCCTCCCCTGATTCAGCATCCCATTTTGCACCAGAGCTTTGCCCTGATTGACCAAGCGATGGGGCCACATTCCTTTTCCCATGACGAATACGCCATTCTGCGCCGCATCATTCACAGCACTGCCGATTTTGAATTTGCTGAGTTATTGACGATTTCTCCCAGTGCGATCGCGCGTGGCCAGGCCGCGCTGCGATCAGGTACACCGATTGTGGTTGATGTGGGTATGGTGCGTCAGGGCTGTCAGGGGATGGTGCAGCGCACGTTTGGCAATCCGCTACACGCCGCAGTAGATTTCGCTGCAACTGCCGATCCAGGGATGACACGCACGGCCACCGGCATGGTGCGCGCCTGGAGGCAATATCCCGAAGCCGTCTACGTGGTGGGCAATGCGCCGACGGCCTTACAGTCCCTGTGTGATGAGATGGCTGCCGCTGAGCGCCAGCCGCCGCTGATTATTGCCGTGCCGGTGGGATTTGTGGGTGTGGTGGAAGCGAAGCAGCGGGTGGCGGCCTTGCCGGTGCCCCAGATTCGGGTGGCGGGGCGCAAGGGTGGCTCGCCCGTGGCGGCAGCCATCCTCAATGCGCTGTTGGTGCTGGCCTGGGAAGCGTCATGACGCCGATTCAAGTGGTGGGCATTGGGTTGGCGGGGGCGGCTAGCCTGCCGGCGGCAACGCTGGCGTTGATTGAGCAGGCGGTGGTGTTAGCCGGGGGCGATCGCCATCTGGCTTATTTTGCTGAGCATCCGGCGGCGCGCTGGTCGTTAACGAACTTAACCCAGCGCTTGCAGCGGCATTTGGCGCAGGCTAAGCCGGGGCTGGTCGTGGTGCTGACGTCGGGTGATCCCCTCTTTTTTGGGCTAGGCCGACAGCTGTTGCAGGCGCTACCGGCGACGGCGCTGACGTTTCATCCCCACGTCAGCTCGATGCAGCTAGCCTTTAGTCGGGTAAAACTGCCCTGGCAAGCCGCCACCTGGGTGAGCGCCCACGGGCGATCGCTAATACCGTTAGAACTCCCGTTGAAAAAAGGTGAAACCCCCATTGCCGTGCTCACTGACGGCGTCAGTACACCGGCAGCGATCGCCTGCTTTATTGCCTCCCTCGATCTGCCCACGGCCTATCAGCTCTGGATTTGTGAAAACCTTGGCGGCACCGATGAGCAAGTTCACTGTTTGTCCTTAACGGCGGCCCAGCAAGTGATCGTCTCGCCATTGAATGTGGTCATTTTGGAACGGCTGGAACCGGCGCCGCTACCGGTCGATCTACCGCGTTTGGGCATTCCCGATCAGGCGTTTTTGAGCTTTCGCGATCGCCCTGGCTTGATGACGAAGCGTGAAGTGCGAGTGCAAATTTTGGCCGAGCTGGCCCTGCAGCCCCATCAGGTCATTTGGGATATTGGGGCCGGCACGGGCAGCGTCAGTATCGAAATTGCACGTTTAGTACCCGAGTCTGCCGTGTGGGCAATCGAAAAGACGGCGATGGGCTATGACTTAATTCAGCAAAATAGCCATCGATTCAACGTTAGTAACGTGATGGCGCGGCACGGCGCGGCTCCGGCGGCGCTGAGTGAGCTGCCCGAGCCCCACCGCATTTTTATCGGCGGCAGCGGCCAGCAGTTGACCGCGATTCTCAATGCCTGTGCCTCGCGGCTGCAGCCTGGTGGCCGACTCGTCGCGGCGATCGCCACCCTCGAAAACCTGGCCGAGATGACTCAGTGGCTGCAGGGCCAGCCCACCTGGCAGGGCTATTATCAGCAAATTGCCCTGTCGCGCTCTGCTCCCGTGGGGCCGCTCACTCGCTGGATGCCGCTGAATCCAGTCACATTGGCCTGTCTGAGTCCAGTCGCGTTAGGCGATTGCCCGAAACAACTGCCACACGAATCCGGCAGTGATCACCATCAGGCCCAAATCTAAAATATCGGTGAGTGGCTGGGCGCGGCGGCCCGTCAGCCAAATCGGCTGCTTGGCCACGGGCTGAGGCTGTACAAATTCGCCCAGGCAAGCCAAGGCCCAGACCCACCCGGCATGGAGTCCCCAGGCCAAGGCGAGGTCGCCGCCAGTCGCCCAGCGGGCAATTACTAGCACCCAGCCCAACAAAAACAAGCCCGGCTGCTGCCACAACCCGGCTCGTCCATCCCACACGAGGTGAGCACCCGCAAATACTAAACTACCTAACGTGGCTGCTAGCCAGGGGGCAAAGGTTGTCGCCAATTGGGTTTGCAGCCAGCCCCGAAAGACTAGCTCTTCGATGCCGCCGATCCAGATGCCCAACACTAGCAGACCCAGGATGGCTAACAGCTTGGGGCCGAAAGACGCAGTGGATTCGTCTGGCGACGGTGTAGCCCCCCAAGTGACGAGTCCAATACTTTTTTTGAACCAGAGGAGGAGACCTAAGCCTGCTACAGCAATGCCCCAGCCAATTATAAAGGGCCGCATACTGGCGAGTCCTAAACTGACGCCCTGAGTTTGCCAGCGCTGATCTAACAGCTGGTTGGCGCCCCAAATTACCGCTGGCGCGAGTAAATAAAGCGGCATCAATAAGAGCAGCTTTTGCTCGGGGGCGGTCGCGCGAAAGGGACGCCACTGAAACTTTTTTAATAGCGGTAGCGCCAGCAATAGCCAAGCGCCAATCCAAATAGTGAAAAATCCCAATACTGTTGCCAGTGTGGTAATTTGCTCAGTCATCCAAATGTGGTACCTTTTGAGCGATCTGGAGCGGTCAGATACTTCGCAGTGTATCAAGCAGTTAGCGCCCAGAGAAAGGCGATTAATCGCGTTGAAAATTCTGCCCAAGACGGGTGATCGCGACAACTAGAGTCCATAAAAACCCCTTCCCCGCAAAATTTTTCTCTGCAGGAAAGGGAGAACTTATCAAGACCACCCCAATTGTTTCAAGGCGATTGGGATGGTCTTGATAACTGACAGCGTCTATGGATGTAAAAAAACCGGCCAATAATCATCGTGATCGTTTAGAGTCACGACAACCATTGACCGATTTGATCGCAAAACTGAGATTTACTCAGCTTTCAGCATTACTCGTCTTCACTTTCACCATCTAGCTGAATCAGGTGAATGTGCTTGTAGCCTAGCTTGATTTCAAACTCATCTCCGGGCTTCAGACCCATCTCATCGGTATAGGTTGAGCCAATAACAATCTGACCATTTTTATGGACACTGACTCGGTAGGTCGGTTCGCGACCTCTACCATCCTTCCCTTTCTCTGGATCTAATTGAATGCCGCGAGCTTCTAACAGCGCGTCATAAAAACCCGTCACATCTACCCGGATCTGGCCATCTTTGGTCGTAGTGTAGTAGCCGCACTCCCGAGCCTTCTCACGTTTTGTGAGATGAGATAAATCTTTAACTTTTTGCAATAACGCCTTACCTGTTAATGCTTCTGTTTTCGCACTTGCCATCAGTCAGGGAACCTCTCCGTTACAGTTGTTACCAAGAATAAGAGAAAAGCAGGGATGCTTGCCAATTGTTGAGTGCAAGAAATTGCTAATCGGTTCTAGGGAGACGTCTTTAAAGCACCTAACCTAGAACTCACTCTCATGCTCTATGGACCACAGGTTGCATTATATGCATTTATTGATAGCCTGAGTATCTTAATTGTATTAGAAGTTGTGCGATTCAGTTAAAAAACTATAAATGTTCGAGATGTTTAAAAATGTCTGATGAACTTTTTCGGTTTAGGCTTACGCGCTTTTCCGGTTTGCAGGGTATCCCGCTGCTGTCGTTCCCTTTTTTGTCGGCCTTTCGTTCCCTTTTTGTCCGGGCTATCACCGCCTTCCTTGATTCCCTTTTGTGAATGACCAGCGACGGACGATCGCTCGTCGCCGGTCGTTCACTTTATGACTTTTAAAGGCAAATAGATTGATAATGTCGGGATCAACGTGTCGATTTTCTGCTATCGCTCAGCGATCGCTGTCATCGGGTTTTCGCTCCCTTTAAAGTTGCCCAAAAGTGGTGAGATGCCGATGCCTGCAGGGCGATCACCCGCCAAAATAGGGACTGGTTTGCGCCCAATATTGCCTCTAGACTAGCGATTGTCTCGGCCCCTAAACGCATCTTTTTGATGAGCTTAGGCCCTTATGTTGATCCGCTGCGGATATTTCTGACAGTTCACGATGACAGTTCCGGAGGTCGGTTGTCACCGAGATGCTGGGCCTGCCCTGCTGACCCTGGCCGCCTCGGATTTTACATCCAGAGGTCGCTCACAATTTCCGAGCTTTTGGGATTACCAAGACTCCCCTAAAGACAAGCAGTGCAAATGGGCTAAATAATAAATGCTCATGCTGCTTTATCCATCGCCTCGGTGCTTCAACGGGGATGAGGCCTATTTCTGCCTAGCTAGTTTCCCTTGTGATGTCGAATATGGCAAAAATGTTTTGATTTCGAGAAAATCAAGAAACCTACCGTTCACCCATTGCCAGTTGCTATGAAAGCCCTTCTGCAATCGCCCCAGCGCACCAAACTTGACCCCACCAGCGACACGCTGTTTTATGACGCGCCCCGCTTCGTTACCCATGTCGATGAGGGATTCATTCAGCAGCTCACCGAGCTCTATCGTGAGCGGCTGCAGCCAGGGATGAAAATCTTTGACATGATGAGTAGTTGGGTTTCTCACTTGCCCAGTGAAGTGACCTTTGAACGAGTGGAAGGTCACGGCATGAATGCCGAAGAACTGGCCAAGAATCCCCGCCTTGACCACTACTTTGTGCAGAATCTGAACGAAACCGATCAGCTGCCCTTCGCCGATTACACCTTTGATGCTGTGCTCAATACTGTCTCGGTGCAATATTTGCAATATCCTGAGGTCGTATTTGCGGAGATTTATCGCATCCTCAAACCGGGCGGCATTGCCATTATCAGCTTCTCTAACCGCATGTTTTATCAAAAGGCGATCGCCGCTTGGCGAGATGGCTCCGAGGCGCAGCGCGTAGAGTTGGTGAAACAGTACTTTCAATCAGTCCCCGGATTTGGAACGCCGGAGGCGGTCGTTCGCCCTTCGACCGTACCGACGATCATGCAAATGCTGGGCTTGGCTAGCGGCGATCCATTTTATGCGGTCATCGCCGAACGGATGGAATTGCTGGTGCAGTAGAGCATCACGCGGGCTGTTTTTATGAGAGTTCCCGACATTTTTGCAAGTCGGGAACCACTGTAGGGGATCTCAACAGGATAGAATTGACAACTGTTGGATAGCATTGTCCGACGCGTTTTTGGCTGTCGTTTTGGAAGCAAGTTCTCCATGATTCGCGAAGTTTTCATGCCCGCCCTAAGTTCAACCATGACGGAAGGCAAGATTGTCTCTTGGGTAAAGGCTCCTGGTGACAAGGTGGAAAAGGGCGAAACCGTTGTCATCGTTGAGTCTGACAAGGCGGACATGGATGTGGAATCGTTCTATGAGGGCTATTTGGCAGCCATCGTTGTTGAAGCTGGAGAAGAGGCCCCCGTCGGTAATGCGATCGCCCTCCTGGCCGAAACGGAAGCCGAAATTGCAGACGCCAAAGCCCAGGCGGCTAGCGTTAACAGTGATAATGGCAGTAGCGTAGCCCCGCCCCCACCAGCCCCTGCGCCGAGCGATCCCGCCCCGGCCCCCATGGCGGCAGCTGCCGCCGAGGCGACTCAAAATGGCAGCACGGGTCGCAGCGGTCGCACTGTCGTTTCTCCGCGGGCTCGCAAGCTAGCGAAAGAACTGAAGATTGATTTGGCGACCGTGGCGGGCAGCGGCCCCCATGGCCGCATCGTGACTCAAGATGTTGAACTGGCGGCAGGCAAAACGCCTTCGCCCCAAGCGACTCCTAGCGCTCCTCGTGTCACTGCTGTGGCTCCCCCGGCTCCGACCCCAGCTCCAGCCACGCCGGCCCCGACCCCGGCCCCGGCCGCGCCTGGTCAGCTAGTGCCCTTTAACACGCTACAGCAAGCGGTCGTTCGCACAATGGTTGCAAGTCTGGCGGTGCCCACCTTTCGGGTCGGCTACACCATGACGACAGCAGCCCTCGATCAGCTTTACAAGCAGATCAAGTCCAAGGGCGTCACCATGACCGGCTTGCTCGCGAAGGCCGTGGCGATGACCTTGCAAAAGCATCCGTTGCTCAACGCCAGTTATAGCGAACAGGGCATTCAGTACAGCAGCAGCATTAATATTGCGGTGGCCGTGGCGATGGAAGGCGGCGGGCTGATTACACCGGTGCTGCAGGGCGCGGATCAGCTAGATATCTATTCGCTATCCCGGACGTGGAAAGATTTGGTGGCGCGATCGCGCACCAAACAGCTGCAGCCCGACGAATACTCTTCTGGCACCTTTACTCTGTCTAACCTAGGCATGTTTGGGGTCGATAAATTTGATGCGATTCTGCCGCCAGGGCAAGGGTCGATTTTAGCGATCGGCGGTGCTAAACCGACGGTTGTCGCGACGCCGGATGGCCTGATGGGCGTAAAGCCGCAAATGCAGGTCAATATCACCTGCGATCACCGCATCATCTATGGCGCCGATGCCGCCGCGTTCTTAAAGGATTTGGCATCTCTCATCGAAAATGAACCTCAATCTTTAACGCTATAGGTTGTCGGGAGACTGTGAGCGGCAGGCCCTGCCTGCTGCTGTTCGATACTTATGGCTGGGCGCAAGTTATATAGAGTTCACGCTGATGGGATTGAGAGTGTTTGAACTGGTGCTGCCGCAAACATATCCATGACCGCTACTTGAGGCCAATTCAACCTTCCAGGCGACTCCCTTGTTGGTAAAGGAAGGCGAGATCATCGATTTCTTCTATAAAGAGTCGCGCCTTTAGGCTTTCCAGCTTTTGCCAGACGCGGCCGGTTCGTCCGGGTGCTCAATCAGCAAACCATCTCCCGTAGCCGCATCGAGAGCAAGACTTAGCGTAATGTGCTCAAGAACTTGTTCCGGCAGATGTCGCTGCTGGTGCACTGTGCTGCTTGGCATCATGCGCCATCATGCACACGCGAGAGCAAGTAATGCCTACTAAAGCCGCTAAAAATGAGAATAAAAGGAGCAGTGCATTAATTAGAAAGGCGTATTTGAGATGGCCTGATGCACGACTTCAAAAATTCGATGACAGTGGTTATCTTTGCGCAGAGGTAGCTCTTGATTCTGCACAATCAAATCTACCCGTGCAGAGGGTTCAGACACAGTGGGGGGATTAATCAAGATTTCCACTGTGGCGAGCAAATCATACTTGACGCCACCCGGCTTTTCTTTGGCAACCAGGTAGTCCTCATTCTCATAAACCAGATTAAGGTCACAAGAGGCCAAGGTATCGGCGACCTTTTGCCGAATCTGTGTCGGGGAACTCGTAACCCGAAATAAGGTAGTGTACCGTGCCATAGTTTCTCAAAAGGGGAACAGCAAATCAAAGGAAAACACTTGAACCAAGCTCTAGCCTCGCCATGTAGTGCCATGATAAGCCCCAAACATTGCTTTTAGTAACCGCAGCCCTAGTCAAATCATGAACACTACATGGTAAACATAAGCTGGAACCTGAGAAAAATCTGCATTGCTCACTACGATTCGTTTTCGATAAATAGCAAACTGTCAGATTCTTAGCCCCATGTGTTTTGCGGTTGGCTGGTTTGTTTGAAGGTTGACTTATTGCCGCACTTGATTGTGCCTGTTTTTTATAAAGCTTTTAAGAAAAAGGCAGTGGTTTGCTTGATTGACGCGGTTTAAAGTGCGGGTGGCTGCTTTCTTTCGTTGGGATATTTGTCTGCTGAAGAGCTTGAATTGTCTGGTAAGGAGAAGTTTTGGTGCTGTCGTCACTGATTAAGCTGGCTTCGAGCGATGTTGCAATCTGTCGGAGCTAAAAAGGATCTGTGACTATTGGACTTAGCCCTGTGACGCGTTATGAAAATCTCAACTCCCTGGATGAGAAGATTAAGATGACCTTATCAATCATCTGTCGATCGCCCGATTTTGAAGATTAGCTGTTTGCCGAGAAAGAGATGTTTGAATCTTGATCCCCGCAGTAGCAGTGACATCGTGATTCCAGCCCTTATCCGGTCTTTCTCTATTTTTTCAATGGCCACAAGCGTGTATGAATTAATCCCATTGTCGATCTAATGCTGTGACTGGCGGAGAAAATTCCAAGCCTACAGAGACCTGCCGATATAATTCTAGAGATCTGGCACACCGCCCGCATGGGGCTGTCTCAAAGGGAAAGATCGCTTGACTGGCCTACCCTTTAGTTGATTTCTTCGAGGTCGGACTCACCGCTTTGACGAGCTACGATCTTACTGCTATCGAGTTCCTAAAGTCTCTGAAACGAGCTGTTGAAGGGTGTGTAACCAGCGTGCCTCACACTGCAGGGGTGAGCTTGACGCACCTGCAATGTGAGGTACTATAAGCGTTTTCAAAATTATGATGCTGAATTCAAACACAAAATTTTGCGATCCCGGTGCGGCTGAGTTGCCTGCCCGGCTTTCTGATTGAGCCGCCTGGCTGCTGTGGTCAGACTAAAATTGGTGTTGGCTCATTGGGGCCATTAGCCTGATACATCTTTAAGGCTGTACGCTTAGTGCGTTGTCGTCTAAAACCAGGGCTATGTCGGGGAAGCTAATTGTTTTTGAGGGGGTAGAGGGCAGCGGCAAGAGTACGCAACTGTTGAAACTGCAGCAGTGGTTGGTGGTGCACCCGATTGTTGAAAAGCTCCAGGCCTGTGGTGTCGTGCCGTCCATTATCACGACCCGCGAACCGGGGGGGACTGAACTGGGCAAGGCTTTACGCAGCTTGCTGTTAGATAATCAATCAGCGGCTCTTGGGGCACAGGCAGAGCTGTTACTGTACGCCGCGGATCGGGCGCAACATATCGAAGAGGTGATTGTTCCAGCCATTGAGGCGGGAAGTTGGGTCTTGTGCGATCGCTTTATTGATTCTACCGTGGCTTATCAAGGTTATGGGCGGGGCCTGAGCCTCTCGCTGATCGAACAGCTCAATGCGATTGCGACCCAAGGCACATCAGGCCATCTGACGCTGTGGCTGCAGTTAGACGCGGAGCAAGGACTGGCCCGCAGTCATTCTCGCGGTCAGCTCGATCGCCTCGAACAGTCGGGCTTGATCTTTCATCAACAGGTGCAGCAGGGCTTTGAAACCTTGGCAGAGCAGCATCCTGAGCGGATTGTGCCGATTGATGCGACGCAGTCAGAAGAAATCGTAGCGCAGCAAATTCAAACCGTTTTAGAACACTGCATAAAAACATGGTACGGGCGATATTCTCAGATTTATTAGGTCAAGAGACGGCGGTTGATCTGCTTTGTCAGGCAATCGCCCAGCAACGTGTCGCCCCGGCCTATCTCTTGGTCGGGCCAGCCGGTACGGGGCGTGGCTTAGGAGCGCTACGCTTTGCTGAGTGCCTGCTGCAAACCGCTGATCAGGCGGCTGGACAGGTGCGGCGCCGCATTCAAGATCGCAATCATCCCGATTTGATGTGGGTAGAGCCCACCTACCTGCACAAGGGCAAACCCGTTACCGCTGCTGAAGCCGAGGAACTTGATCTGAAGCGCAAAAGTCCCCCGCAAATTCGCCTGGAGCAAATTCGTGACGTGACCCGGTTCTTGTCGCGTCCGACCCTTGAAGCGCCTCGGGCTGTCGTGGTGATCGAAGGGGCGGAAACCATGGCCGAGTCGCCCGCGAACGGCTTGCTCAAAACCTTGGAAGAACCGGGCAACGCTACGCTGATTTTGTTAGCCACAGACAGCGCTAACCTGCTGCCCACAATTGTGTCTCGCTGCCAAAGTATTCCGTTTCGGCGATTGTCACAAACCACGATGGCGACAGTCTTAACCCAATCGGGCCATGCCGAGCTTTTGCAGCAGCCAGACGTATTGGCAATGGCCCAAGGCAGTCCGGGGCAGGCGATCGCCGCGCTACAGCAGCTGCAAACGCTGCCAGCGGATCTCGTCGCTGCATTGCAGCAACCTCCGCCCACTCTACGCGTTGCGTTGGAACTCGCGCGCCGCGTCAGCAAAGAACTCGATACCGAATCGCAGCTCTGGCTGGTGGAATATCTGCAGCAAAGACTTTGGCAAACGGAGCGATCGCCCGCCCTGCTCGCCGGTCTAGAACAAGCTCACTTTCAGCTGCGGCGCTTCGTCCAGCCCCGCCTCGTTTGGGAAGTGATGCTGATGAAGTTTGTCACTGCCTGAAGCACGGCGCTTAACCTGCAGTCTGTATTCATGACCATGAGGCTGCTGCTGCACACCTATCTCAAGCCCTGTGATCATATCGTCCCCGCCTCAATCTTCACCGCCCTCATTTCTAACTTGCAAGTCCCTCCCCTCAGCCCCGTCGCTCCTTTTCCCCGATCCCCAACCCCCTACTCAATTCCCTCCACTCCAATTCCTGCCACTCCAATGCTCAGCAAGCAAAGGTCAGTCTTACAATCAGTAGGAACATTTGTGCATCCTCGTGAGGGTTATGGCCGCGCCTGCTGACAACGACGCTAACCACGGCATTCCAGAAAGACTGGCCAAACATACAGTGCGCTACGCCAACTGTAAGGACGTCAACGCTGACGACCTGACGCCAATGATGCGCCACTACGTGCAGGTGAAGCAGGAGTATCCCCACGCGCTGCTGCTGTATCGAGTCGGCGACTTTTTTGAAACGTTCTTCGAAGACGGCATCACGATTGCCCGTGAGCTGGAGCTGGTCTTGACCAGCAAAGAATGTGGCAAAGTAGTAGGCCGCGTGCCCATGGCTGGCATTCCGCACCATGCCCTCGATCGCTACTGCATTCAACTGGTAGAAAAAGGCTACGCGATCGCCGTCTGTGATCAGGTGGAAGATCCGGCGCTAGCTCAGGGCTTGGTGAAGCGCGAAGTGACCCGCGTCATCACCCCCGGCACCGTGTTAGAAGAGGGTATGCTGAGCGCCCGCCGCAACAACTTTTTGGCGGCGGTGGTGATTGCCGGACAGCATTGGGGGTTAGCCTACGCCGACGTTTCCACCGGTGAATTTTTCACCACCCAGCACAGCGATCTGGAGCAGGTGGCGCAAGAACTGATGCGTCTGCAGCCTTCCGAAACCCTGCTGCCCACCGATGCGCCGGATCTGCGAGCGATGCTGCGGCCCGGTGAGGCGACTGATCAGCTGCCCGACTGTCTACCGCGCCAGTTTTGCTACACGCTGCGATCACAAGGCGCATTTTCGCAAACCGAAGCGCGACAGCGACTGCTGCAAACCTTTCGGCTGCGATCGCTCGAAGGCATCGGCTGCGACCATTTGCCCCTGGCGGTGCGGGCGGCGGGCGGTCTGTTGGAGTATCTCAAAGACACCCAAAAAGAGACGCAGGTGCCGCTGCAGCTGCTCAGCACCTATGTGCTTAGCGACTTTTTAGTGCTCGACCATCAAACCCGCCGCAACTTAGAAATCACCCAAACCTCCCGCGATGGCACCTACAACGGTTCCTTGCTCTGGGCGCTCGATCGCACGGTGACGGCAATGGGCGGGCGAGCCCTGCGGCGCTGGCTGCTGCAACCCTTGCTCTCAGTCAGTCAGATTCAGGAGCGGCAACAGACCCTGCAAGAACTGGTGGATGACGGGTCTCTGCGGACGGCGCTCCAGCAGCAGCTGAAGCAAATCTATGATCTCGAACGGCTGGCTGGACGGGCTGGTTCGGGCACGGCGAATGGTCGCGACCTGGTCGCATTAGCGGACTCCTTTGCACGGTTACCGATTTTGGCGGCGCTGGTGGAATCTACCCAATCCAGCTTTCTGCAAGCCCTACAGCACGTTCCCCCGGACTTAGAGAAGCTGGGCGACACGTTGCGATCTCACCTGGTGGAAAATCCACCCCTGTATCTCACGGAAGGCAACCTGATTCGACCGGGCGTCAATGCTGACCTTGATACCCTGCGGGATCAGGTCAAAGGCGATCAGGATTGGATTGCCAAACTCGAACCTTCAGAGCGCCAGCGCACCGGCATCTCGACGCTGAAGGTGGGCTTTAACAAGGCGTTTGGCTACTACATCAGCATCTCGCGCAGCAAATCCGATCAGGCTCCCGACGATTACATTCGCAAACAAACCCTGACTAATGAAGAGCGCTACATCACCCCCGAACTCAAAGAGCGGGAAACGCGGGTTTTCAATACCCAAGACCAGATTCACAGTTTGGAATACGAAATCTTTCAGCAGCTGCGAGAGCTGGTGGGCCACCATGCCGACCTGATTCGTCAGGTGGCGCGGGGCGTGGCTGCCGCCGATGTTTTAGCGGGACTGGCCGAAGTTGCCATCTATCAGGGCTTTTGCTGCCCCGAAATGGTCGATAGTCGTGAACTGGAGATCGCCGATGGCCGTCATCCCGTGGTGGAACAACTGCTGCCCGCTGGATTTTTTGTGCCTAATTCCACCACCCTCGGTGCAGAAAGGGTCAGTAAGGTGAATGTGGCAGTCGGCAGGCGGCAGGCGGCAACCAGCAATCTTGAACTCCGAACTCCTCATTCTGAACTCAACACTCCCCCTGATCTGATTATTCTCACCGGCCCCAACGCCAGTGGCAAAAGCTGCTATCTGCGCCAGGTAGGTTTGATTCAACTGATGGCGCAGGTGGGCAGTTTTGTCCCCGCCAGCACAGCACGACTGGGCATTTGCGATCGCATCTTTACCCGCGTGGGCGCTGTCGATGATCTGGCCACCGGCCAATCCACCTTCATGGTGGAAATGAACGAAACCGCCAACATTTTGAACCACGCCAGCGATCGTTCTCTGGTGCTGCTGGATGAAATTGGCCGCGGCACCGCCACCTTTGACGGCCTGTCGATCGCCTGGTCAGTAGCCGAGTATTTGGCCAGCGAAATTCAGGCGCGGACAATCTTTGCCACCCACTATCACGAGCTGAACGAGCTGGCAGGCATTTTGAACAACATTGCCAACTATCAGGTCACCGTAAAGGAAATGCCGGATCAAATCGTTTTTCTGCATCAGGTGCGACCGGGCGGGGCTGATCGCTCCTACGGCATTGAGGCGGGACGCTTGGCGGGACTGCCGCCCACTGTCATTCAGCGGGCGCGGGAGGTGATGTCGCAAATTGAGAAGCACAGCAAAATCGCTGTCGGCTTGCGTCAAGGTGCGCAATTCAACGGCAACGGCAAGCGCCGCAAGCGGCGGAGCGTCCAGGAAGATCCTGTTGAGCAGCTAGATATGTTCTCCTGATCGGTCAGTACGGTGCAGTTGTGAGACCACAGCCACGGCCTTTTGATGCCGACTGTCGCATTCTGGCTGCCACACTCCGCACTCCGAATTCAGCGATGTGGCCCATCTCCCAGACAGACGATCGCTGGCATCCGACTTGAACGATTGGTCGACAATCGCGACCAATCGTTCAAGCCACTCATATAATCGCCGACGGACTCACTAAGCGCCAACGGCCTCTTTTGCGGCATACATGACTTCCACATCAATTTCGGCATGACCGCGATCTCGGGCGAAATTCTCAGTATTGCGCTTCACCTTGCCGCGTACAAACCCTGGCACGCGATTGAGTTCGGTGAGGGCATCGGTTGTCCAGGTGAGCCCGCCATCCGCCGACATCGTTTTGGTGACGACTTCCTTCGTATCATGGCCGCCAAAGATTTCCAGCAAGTGATCTTCCATCCCCAACGTAAAGGAGTTATAGATCAGATCGACCAGTTGATTGGAGCCTTCATAGCCCAAAAAGGGGCGATAGCCGACGGGGAAATTTTGAATGTGAATTGGCGCGGCAATGACACCACAGGGAATGTCCAAGCGCTTGCCGACATGGCGCTCCATCTGAGTCCCAAAGATGGCTGCGGGTTCCAGAGCAGCAATTTTGTCGGCGATCGCCCCGTGGTCTTCACTGATCAGAATTTCGTCGCAGTAGTCCCCCACCTGCTGGGTAAACCAGTCTTCGTCATATTTGCAGTAGGTGCCCGCGAGCACGACCCGAATGCCCATCTCCCGCGCCAAAATCTTGGTCATTGCGGCCGCATGGGTGCTATCGCCAAACACGATGGCTTTTTTACCCGTCAAATTCTGACAGTCAATCGAGCGCGAAAACCAGGCCGCATCCGACACAAACCGCGTTTGGTTATCGATGAAGGTCGTGTAATCAACGGGGGCTCCCTGGTCGTTCAGCACTTTTTGAATCGCGCGAATGCAGCGGGCCGTTTCGACGATCCCCATCGGGGTGATATCGACCGTAGGCTGATCAAACTGCGTTTGCAGGTACTCTGCTGTGGCCGGACCCACTTCGCGATAGGGCACCAGGTTAAACCAGGCCTGGGGCAGCTTTTTGATGTCTGCCACTGAGGCCTTATCGGGCAGCACTAGGTTTACCGCGATACCCAACTCGCCCATCAGCTTCACAAGCTCAGTGCGATCGTGATTGTTGTGAAACCCGAGGGTCGTCAGCCCGAGGATGTTGACGGAGGGCTGGGCGGTTCTACCGACAGGCAACTCGCCTTTTTTCTCGGCGCGATCAAGGTAAAATTTGACGATTTGTTGCAGGGTGCGATCAGCGGCCTGCAGTTCGTTGACGCGGTAGTGGTTGACATCCGCCAGCAGCACGTCACACTGGGCATCTAAGCTGGCCCGCTGCACAAAATTTTGCAGATCCTCTTGCAAAATGCTGGAGGTGCAGGTGGGGGTTAACACAATGAGGTCAGGCGATTCTTCGTGATCTTTGCGCACGATATTATCGACCACCTTTTCTTGGGAGCCTTGGGCCAGCACGTTGCGATCGACCACGCTGGTGGTGACCGGCGTAAAGTTGCGCTCGCGCTCTAACATTGAACGCATGACGTTGAAATAGTCATCGCCCAGCGGCGCATGCATAATCGCGTGCACATTCTTAAAAGAGCTGGCAATTCTCAGCGTGCCAATGTGTGCCGGACCCGCATACATCCAGTAAGCCAGTTTCATAAAGGAGTCTCCTGTCGTGAGGTTTAAACTGCCAACGAGGTTTCGCCGAAAACCCTCGCAATCCTTCAACGCAGGTCTAACTCGACAGTTTTTATAGTTTTAGCCCTTGAGGTGAAGACACCGAGTGTCATCTTGCTCCCTAGAACGGAACCCAAGGGCTTGTCGTCTTGTCCTCACGGCACTGACGACGACTACGCTACTGAAGTTTTAACGACTGCTGTCTGTAAGCTTCACTATAGTTAGCCCGTGTGACCAACTGACAAATTCTGTCTCAGCATTTACACACCGACAGATTCCTCAACATTTTGATGACAAAAGTGGGCTGAAATCCTTACAAATACTTGACTAGATTTGTCGGCAGAGCGCCACAAATCTATCGATTGACAGTGGTTTTTAGCGCCTACCCACCGCATAAGTGAAGCAGAGTGTAGTATCGGCGACTTATGGCTGCTAATCCCGCGCACATTTACGTGGTGGATGACTCCGCCGACAACCGATTTTTGTTGCAGGCCCTGTTAGAGGGCGAAGGGTATCAGGTGACCCCTCTAGAAAGTGGCCAGCAAATGCTCAGTGGCATTGTTGAGCAACTGCCGGATCTGGTGCTGCTCGACGTGATGATGCCGGGAATGAGTGGCTATGAGGCCACGCAAAAACTCCGTAGTATGGCAGCGCTGCCGTTTATTCCCATTTTGCTGGTCACGGCCCATGAACGGTCGAGCGTAGTCGCTGGGCTCGATATGGGCGCCGATGACTTTATTCGCAAACCCTTTGATGCCAATGAGTTGCTGGCGCGGGTACGAGCGCTGCTGCGACTCAAACGCAGCGTCGATGCCGAGCGCGAAATCACGCAGCAACGGGATGATTTTGTCTCTCGCCTCACCCATGACTTGAGAACGCCCCTCGTCGCTGCTAACCGCATGTTGACTTTGGTGAAAGAAGATAGCTTTGGTCAGGTTCCTACTGATGCTAAAGATGCGGTCACCCAAACGATTCGTAACAATGAACATCTGCTAGCGATGGTCAATACCTTGCTAGAGGTTTATCGCTACGAAGCCGGTCGCAAAGAGATGGCGATCGCCCCCTTCAATCTCAAACGTCTGCTCGAAGACGTCACGGCTGAACTACGCCCCCTCGCGATCGCTAAAAATCTTGACCTTAAGTTAGAAGATCGGGTGGCTGCAGTCGGTGACGATCGCCGCTATACCTGTCATGGCGATCGCTTAGAGTTCCGTCGCATTTTGGTCAACCTGGTGGGCAATGCCCTCAAGTTCACCGATGTCGGGTTTGTCGCGATTAGCTTTCATAAAGAGCCTGCCGAGGCCCCCACTGCCTGGTGTATTCGGGTTAAAGACACCGGCCCTGGCATTGCTGCGGCTAACCAAAAAGAAATCTTCGCTTGGTTTCGTCCGGGGCAGCATCGTCGCTCGGGCAGCGGTCTGGGACTGCATCTGTCCCAGCGGATCGTGGCCGCTCACCAAGGGACGCTATCGCTAGAGTCAGAAGTAGGGCAGGGCAGCACATTCACAGTCAAAGTCCCCATCAAGCCGTCATAGACCCAAAATTATGGATGAGACTGGGGCTTGCCTTCGGTCTGGATGACAACGGTCTGAAAATCATCAGAGCAACAAAGACAACGCGATCGCCGGGGCAATCACCCAGAACAGAACCATTTGTAAAATTAACGTTCCTCGATTGCGAAATGAATTCATCGAGTTCTTCTCCTAAATTGAGAAAAAGCAGGCGCACATCAAACAGCTTTCAACTGTCATCAATGTGCGATTCAACCTAATCGAGACTGTAAAAAAGCTTACCCAACTGCCGTAATGCCGCGATCAACTTCATCGAAAAATGGGCATAATCACGCAGCTTTGAAAGACTTCATGAAGGGACTGAAAACGATTCTCTGACGGCGGTGCAATGTGAAAGCCTGGCCGGATTTTTGAGGATGAAATAGAGCTTTTCAGTCTTGGACGATTAATTCAAGGTTTCAACAAGCGAGTTCAGATCCTGCCTTCAGGATGATCGCAACAATTTCTT
>JBCBJQ010000008.1:0-117613 GCA_038523235.1 Cyanobacteria bacterium J06626_4 | reverse complement strand
TATTTTCTTTGGCTTCATTAAAAGGTTCTAAAGTCTAGTTTAGATAGCGGCAATATCAGTCCTTTGATAGAGGCGCGGGCTTGCGATGCCCGAGGAAGGGGGTGAGCGGTCATGCTTTCAGTGATGGGGATAGGTTTTTCTGAGTAGTACTAGGGCGTGTCATCAATTAAGCCAAATGACGGCAGCGGCTAGATGAATCGCGCCTAAGAAGTTGCGAGCCGTCTTGTCGTAGCGTGTTGCAATGGCTCGGTATTGCTTGAGTTTAGCGAAGAAGTTCTCGATTAAATGTCGTGCTTGATAGAGGTGTTGATCGTAGTCAATCGGCTCACGGCGATTTGACTTGCTCGGAATCACCGGCTTGATGCCCTGGTGCTTCAACACCGCTCTCATGCGTTCGTCAGCATCATCGGCTTTGTCGGCCAGCAGCGCTTCGGCCTCGATATCAGCGATTAAGACATCCGCGCCTTGCCGGTCATGGGCTTGACCAGCGGTCAGAAAGAAGCCAGTCGGATTGCCCAACGCATCACAAGTGGCATGAATCTTTGTGCTCAGTCCACCTTTCGAACGCCCGATGGCTTCATCGCCCCCCCTTTAGCCGCAGCCGAATGCTGATGGGCTCGCACAATCGTCGCATCGGTCATTTGGTATTCGTTGTCGCTATCCTCGCAGAGGGCGGAAAACACCCGGAGCCAGAGGCCTTTCTTCGACCATCGACTAAAGCGTGTGTGGATGACCTTAAAGTGACCGAAGCGCTCTGGCAAGTCGCGCCAGGGAATACCGGCTCGGTAGCGATAAAGCACCGCTTCAACAAACAAGCGATTGTCCTTGGCCGTCACCCCCACATCCCCAGGCTTACCGGGCAGCATCTGTTCTATCCGTTCCCATTGGTCATCGCGTAGGGCGTATCGTCGCATCGTCATCGGTCTCTTATCAGCAGCGATTTGATAATAGAAACACCTGACGAATTCTTCATCTCTCTAATTGATGACACGCCCTAGGGCAGCAGCTTTGAACAGACGGCTGAGGATGGCCTCAGTAAGGCATCACTGAGAGTAACCGTCCCCTAGCCCCTACTGGGGCGGTAAAACCAACGACTCCGCTCAGGGAACGGTTACCACTGGAACGGTAAAGCGAGTGCGGCTTGACTCATCGTTAGGTTTAGTTGAGAATTACTTTCAATTAATAACTTATGGCTAAACTCAAAGCATTGTTGGGATCAGCCAGCCTGACTCACTTGCCTGCAAAATCATGCCCCTCGATCACACCCGAACCATTGTTCAAGCTGAGTATGACGATATCTGGGATGCCGCCTGGGATCAGGGCGAAATTTTTTGGCAGCAGCATGGCATCGAGTCGCGGCGGGCGATTCCGTCACAGTTGGGTAAAGGCGAGGTGCGGAAGATTGAGCTACGGTCAGGGTTCAGGATAGTGATTGAGACGAGCCTGTTTTGGCGATCGCTCTATCTCGACTACGGCTTCGATTCTACAGACCAGCTATTTTCCAATTTTTACCTGGCGGGTAGTCACCGCATCATCAATCCCGGCATTGAGCGCGAAGCCGATCGCGAAGAAGCGGCTGGGGAAAACTGTCTGTGCTATCTAGCAGGGGCGCGATGTCTGGAGTATCGCCCCGCTGAACAGCTACTTCAGCACGTTTCAGTTAAGGTCGATTTTGAGCAACTCCGCTCGTTTGGGCTGGCGGAAGAAAGCCCATCGCCTTTGGTGGGCGCTCTGGTGAAGGATCAGTCGGCCAGCCGATTTCACCAGTCGTTTCATTCAACAGCGGCCATGCCAACGACGCTGCAGCAGATTTTAGACTGTCCCTACTCTGGGGCAACTCAGCGCATGTATTTAGAAGCTAAGGCGCTGGAGCTGCTGGCAACTCAGTTTCATCAGCTGACGGAGCATCCTGGCACTGAGCGGGTGCGTCCCGAGGATCGGGAACGACTGTACCAGGCGAAAGATATTCTACGATGCCAGTTTGAGCAACCGCCATCGCTGCAAGCGCTGGCCAGACAGGTGGGGCTGAATGACTACAAGCTCAAGCAGGGCTTTCGTCAACTCTTTGACACCACAGTGTTTGGCTATGTGCAAACCTGCCGGATGGAACAGGCGCAGCGGCTGCTACAGGAGCGTGAGTTGAGTATTGCCCACATTGCGGATCGAGTGGGCCATGCCAGCCCTAGTCAGTTTTGCCACGCCTTTAAACGCCGTGTGGGTCTGACGCCCAGTGAGTATCGCCGTCAGTTTGGCCGTTGAGTCGCCCCGCTTGGTTCAACTTCCTTGGACGAGTCGCTGGGTTCGACTCCCTTCGACAAAGCTCAGGGCAAGTCGCTCACCCAGCGGGAGAGGATGGCCGTTCTCTGAGCGGAGTCACCCGTTCCCCGAGCGGAGCCGTTGGCTTTGCCGCCCCAGAGGGGCTGGGGAACGACACGAAAGATCTGTCGAAATAAGGTGGAAGGGCAATTTTGGCGAGACCTTCACTCTCTGGCGGAAGAGCAACAGAGCATTAGCCCCATTACTGAAAAAGATCCCGATTCAACAAGAAAAAATCCGTTTGCAACAACAATTGAATGGGTAAATTTCCTATCCTCACCTCTATTGAGAAACTTTCTTGATTAGTGTGAGGTCTGTGGATATGCGGCGGTCAGAGTTCCAGAAAAATTGTCAGGCAGGTTTGATCATGGGGCTACGATCGCCCCATCTACTAGCGGCTGTGGTCGTTGCCCTGGTCGGGTTGCCCTTGCAGGCGCAGGCGAATGAGACGATCGCGGAGTCTGAGGGTGAACTGGTAGATGAGGCGATCGCTAGCCATCCCTTGCTGCCTCCCACCGACCCAGCATCTGTGCTAAACACTGCAGAACTGGAGAATGAACCCGCCGCTGAGGCCGCACGCCTGATCGATGTGTCTGCCCATCCCACCCTGCAACCCTCGACTTCTCAGGCTACAACCACGGTCGAAGAATGGGTCGCGCAGATTGAAGCCTTGCTGGTGCAGATTATCGATGTGCGAGTGGAGGAGACTGAAGCGGGTTTGCAAGTTGTGTTGGAAACCGCTGAGGGTGAGCTAGCGGCCCCTGCGACGCAGACAGTGGGCAATGCGCTGATTGCTGACATTCCTAATGCGGTGCTGACTTTGCCGGAGGGTGACTCGTTTGAACAGTTTTCACCAGCTGAAGGCATTGCCCTGGTGAGTGTGACCAATGAGCCAGGAGACCAGGTGCGGGTCGCCATTACCGGCACCGATGCGCCACCAGTTGCTGAGATTAACGCCACAGGGCTAGCGGTGACTTTGGGCGAGGAGATCGTCAGTGCTGAGGAGGACGCGATTCAGGTGGTGGTGACGGGGGAAGAGGATGAAGGCTACAACTCGTCGAACGCGACAACGGCAACCCGCACCGATACCCCCCTACGCGACATTCCCCAATCAATTCAAGTCATTCCGCAACAGGTGCTTGAAGACCAGAGGATAGAACGCTTGGGAGATGCCTTACAAAATGTCAGCGGTGTCATCCAAGCAGGAAACTACAACGGTACACCAGCGGGAGGATTTATAATTCGGGGCTTTAATCAATCAGGGAACTTTAGAAACGGACTGCGAGATAACGGTTTCTTTTCCTTTCCAGATTTTGCCAACATTGAGCGAGTCGAAGTCTTGAAGGGACCCGCTTCTATCTTGTTTGGTCAGGTTGAACCGGGCGGTATTGTCAATATCGTCACTAAACAACCCTTGAGCGAACCTTACTACTCAGTGGATTTTGCTGTCGGTAACTATAACTACTACCGTCCTAGTTTCGATATTTCTGGTCCTCTGAATGCTGAGAGAACGGTTCTCTATCGGCTCAATGTTGCCTACCAAAACTCTGAAAGTTTCCGCGACTTCGTTGATACAGAACGTATTGTCATCGCTCCAGCGCTCACCTGGGAAATTGGTGACAACACAACCCTCGATCTCGATTTTGAGTATATACACAACGATTCTCCAGTCGATCGGGGACTTACGGTCTTGAGTGATAATTCTTTGGCCCTTCCGATTAATACCAATTATAACTATCCGTCTTTGGATACTTCTAGGCAGGATTTTTATCGAGGTGGCTACAGATTTGAGCATCGATTTACCGATAATTGGCGCATCCGAAATAACTTCTTTGTTTCATTCTTTGATAGAAGGGGCGATGCTGTTTATGAGGACGGAGATTTAATCGACGATCGATTCATTCCTAGAGGTTTTTATGATGAGCAGAACATTGGTCAGAATTATTCTGTTCAAACCGATCTGATTGGAGACTTCAACACTGGCTCAATCGCACATCAACTGCTTCTAGGGTTCGATTTCAATCGAAATACAGATTTCTATAATTTTAGGTTTGCCAGATTACCTAATAACGACATTTTCAATCCGGTAAACGACGTTCCTCGCCCCACCGATCTTTCGAATCCGGAGAGCTTTTCAAGCCGCATCGATACATGGGGAATTTATCTACAAGATCAAATTACTTTGTTGGATAACCTGAAGCTATTGGCTGGAGGACGGTTCGATTTATCTACTCAAAATAATCTAGTTGAGCGCAGTGAACAATTCAGTGATGCATTTAGTCCACGAGTGGGAATTGTTTACCAACCCATTCCCCCCATCTCGCTCTACGCCAGCTATAGCACCTCCTTTGTTCCTGCGATCGGTCGTTCTGTCAGCAACGATCTCTTTGAACCGACGGAGGGTAGACAATTTGAAGTTGGGGTTAGAGGTGAGCTTTTGGATGGCAGACTGTCGGCAAATCTAGCAGCATTCGATATTACAAAAAGCAATGTCCTCACGGATGACCTCGACAATCCTGGATTTTCGATTCAAGTCGGTGAGCAACGCAGTCAAGGCATTGAGTTGGATGTCATCGGTGAAATCCTGCCTGGTTGGAACATCATTGCAACCTATGCTTATACCGATGCCCGTGTTACAGAAGACAACCGTATTCCCACTGGTAATCGATTGAATAACTCAGCACAACATATTGCCAGTTTGTGGACAACTTATCAAATCCAAAACGGAGGCTTACAAGGGTTTGGCGGAGGATTAGGATTCTTTTTTGTTGGAAATAGACCGGGTGATGACTTGAATACCTTTGAGTTACCAAGCTATTTTAGAACCGATGCCACCATCTTTTATGAGCGCGATCAATGGCGGGCTGCGCTCAATATTAGAAATCTCTTTGACATTGAATATTACGAGAACTCCACCTTAGGTAGAATCGGCGTCTACCCTGGCGCTCCATTCACAATCATAGGCTCTCTCAAATATGAGTTTTAGGTCACACCTTGTTGTTTTTTGAAGCAATAACTGCTCAACTCATGCTTAAACTAGGCCATTAGCAAATGGATAGATTTATTAATAATTGGATGAAATGGTGGAATCGTTTGCCTAGCCTCCCTTTCCTAAGAGAAGAATATAAGAGAAGAGCCAAACGGATAAACCGATATCTATTGCTATTGCTCACTGTTGCGATCGTCTCAGCCTGTATCAGTTCCACAACTAACCAAAACCAGCAAAGGAATTCTCAAACCGCTTCCACCGATTGTCGCCTGGTGAGCCATGCGATGGGAGAAACAGAGGTTTGCGGTCAACCACAGAAGGTTGCTGTTCTCTTTTCCCCGATGCTAGACAGAATACTGGCACTGGGAGTTCAGCCTGCTGCTTATGCCGAAGACGACGTAAATTTAAATATTCAAGCCTACGATAATCCTACAAAACAAATACCCTATCTCGGTCAATGGGTAACAACCCAACCGATCTCCTTGGGTACTAGCGTTGCTCCCTCTCTCGAACGCCTTACCTTGCTCAAGCCAGATTTGATTTTAGGAAACTATTCTCTTAACAGTGATAAATATTCCTCCCTAGCTCAGATTGCTCCCACCTTACTCTTTAATGAGTATGAAAATCCCAATGATTTTTGGCAGACAACTATCCCAGAAATTGCTAAAGCTTTGGGGCGAGAAGATCGCGTAAAAGAGCTGTTAGTAGAACATGAGCAGAAAATCGCTCAGGCTCGTGTTGCTTTACAACCAGTATTGCAATCCCATCCTCGTGTATTTGTAGTGAGTTCTGGTGCCTCGGCAACTGGGTTCGCGTTACGTCCTCAAAGTAGCACAGTGAGGCTATTGAAAAAAATTGGCTTTGAAATTGTTCGACCAGAGAATGTACAAGGAAATCTTGGTAAAATTGAAATTTCAGCAGAAATATTGTCTGAAGTCGAAACCGATCTAATGATTGTCCTATCTTATTGGGATGACTATTCCAAGCGCTTTGAAGATGGGATAAGAGCAGAAGATGCAATGTTAGAAAAATGGGCACAAGTACCGCTACTCAATTCCCTGCCAGTTTTTCAGCAAAGTCGAGTATTCTTTGTTGATTTTTATCTTTGGAGTGGTTCAATAACCGGACCTTTGAGCGATAAGCTGATTTTAGAAGCTTTACCAAATTTGCTACTCGACAGCATAAAAGAAGAAACTTAAGTGGCAATTCATGAAATATACTGCTTTGTGACTAGCTTCCAGAAATACTCTCCTACACCCTTTAAATTAAGGGATTCCCCACCCCTCTTAAAAGGAGGGGAATGCCAAATTATTGGATTATTTCTTGACAGTCCCTTTCTAGCGTGCAGCAAAATCCCCTATTCGATAAAAATACTGAATTAAATCAGCACCTTTGATTACAGAGAGTCTTTGATGTCTACAAAAGTCTTAAATATCAGCGATGCATTAGGAAAGCTTCAGCCTCACCTATACGACTATCTGTTGTCTATCTCATTGCGCGAACCCGAAATTTTGACCCAACTGCGTCAAGAGACGGCTCAACATCCCCATGGCGGCATGCAGATTGCGCCCGACCAGGGGCAGTTTATGGCCTTACTGTTGCGGCTGATGGGCGCTAAAAAAGTCTTGGAAATTGGCACCTTTACTGGCTATAGCACTCTCTGGATGGCGTTGGCATTGCCCCCAGACGGGGCAATCACTGCTTGCGATGTGAGTGAGGAGTATACAGAAATAGCCCGTCGCTACTGGCAAGCGGCTGGCGTTGCCGACAAAATCACCCTGCACCTCGCCCCCGCGATCGACACCCTTGACGCTCTGCTTTCCAGCGGACAAGTAGGCACCTTCGACTTTGCTTTCATCGACGCTGACAAAGTCAACTACCGCCACTACTACGAGAAGTCCCTGGCGTTACTCCGACCTGGGGGCCTGATAGCCATTGATAACGTTCTCTGGGGTGGGGATGTGGCCGATCCCGATATCACCGACGACCCCGACACGCTCGCCCTGCGAGACCTTAATCAAACCCTGCACCAAGATGATCGCATTGACCTGAGCATGTTGGCGATCGCTGATGGACTCACCCTGGCCCTCAAGCGCTGAAGCCTCGACAAACCTTAGAAGGTGACATGCAATCGCACGGCTGGAAGATTGTGGTGTGAGAACGCAGTTAGGTTGATGTCATTTGCCGATCAAGGAGCAGAGATCAAGCATCACGGGTTCTTTGACATGATCTAGCGCTCAGATTTTTGAGGAGGGTGGCGCGATTAGGTATTTGAACAGGTCATCCAGCAGGAGGTTGAGGCCCTGAATACCCGGAAAACTCCAATAGGAGTCGGGTACGACATACACCTGGTCTCGCTGTACCGCCTCCAGCTCCTGCCACAGAGGATTGGCTTGGAGTCGTTCAAACGTGGCTTCGGGGCCTCGGAACTCCAGTCCATAGACAAACATGACGTCGCCATCCGCTTTTTCTAACTCTTCTAAACTGATTTCGAGGCGAGGACTGTTTGCCCAAAAAACGTCTTGAGCCGGGGGGCGTTTAACGCCAGCCGCTTCGAGAACTTGACCCACTAGGGAAGATTCGACACAGGGAAAAATGCCATCGGCCCGGATCCGCACCACAGATACTTCAGGGTTTTGAGATTGGTCGTCCATCATTGCCTGAAAATCCGCAACCCGTTGCTCGTATTGCTCAAGCAGTTGCTGAGCGGCTGCGGTGCGATTGACGAAATCAGCGATCGCGGCACCCATGTCAATGTTAGTGGTGCGGGCGTGGTGACAACAGCCCCGAATCCCGACAATGCCGTGGCTTTTTTTAGAATTCTTAGTGATTCCAGAGGCGCAGACCGTATTTGCCGAAGGCAACAATGAATACCCTGTTGTCGAAGGCGTGAACATTGACCCGATTGTGGCTGAGCTGGGAGAATTCAAGGTGGATTCGCTCAACGTTGCCGCCTATAGCCGCAATAATTTGGCAGCCTTGACGCTAGCTGACCGCGCCGACTGGGAGTAAAGCCCAGCCCTGAACCCTGAACCTTCCCCCCTAAACCCTGAACCTTCCCCCGGCAACCTTGTCTCCGGCCCCCCTTACCGATACCCTCTCCCCTGCCCTAAGCCCACCTGCCCCCGATAGGCCATGATCTTTCAAATTCCGGATGTCTTGTCTGCCGATGAACTGTCCCAAGTGCAGACCACGTTGGCGACTGCCGAATTTATCGATGGCAAACTGACAGCGGGTTGGTATGCCAAACAGGTCAAACACAACCAGCAAATCAAAGGCACCGAGGCCAAAGACGTACGCGAGCTGATTCGCCAGACTTTGACACGACATCCCCTATTTCAGGCTGCCGTTCGCCCCAAGCAGGTGCATTCGCTCTTGTTGAGTCGGTATGGTGTCGGCATGGAGTACGGTCGCCATGTGGATAATGCGCTGATGGGAAATCAGCGCTCTGACGTGTCGTTTACAGTGTTTCTCTCTGAACCGCAGGACTATAACGGGGGCGAACTGGTGGTTGAAGGGGCGGCTGATGAACAGTCCTACAAGCTAGCCGCCGGAACGGCGATCATCTATCCGTCATCGACCCTGCATCGCGTCGAGCCGGTCACTCAAGGCACTCGCCTGGTAGCGGTGGGCTGGGTGCAGAGCTGGATTCGCGACGCCGCCAAGCGAGAGCTGCTGTTTGACCTCGATACGGTGCGGCGATCGCTTTATACCCAATCGGGCAAGACCAATGAATTTGATCTGCTCTCTAAAAGCCTGGCCAACCTGATGCGCCAGTGGGTTGAGTAACGCCAGAGATCTAGCGAGAACAGTTCTCAATTTTGAAGATCAGCAAAAATGCAATCATCGCTCAATGCAGCGTTGTTTTTTTGCTGACTTTCAATGCTTTCATGACTTCAGCGAGGCTTTTTATTGACACCATTTCTCGTTAAAGCTAGTCTGAAGCAGTGCGGGTAAAGCCGATGCCGCTCTAATGGGGGAGTCGTTTGAGACCTTAGCGATACCCGTGGGTGATGTGATTACCAGCGAGGATTGTCGCACCTGCAATACGGCTGATTTAGCCTTTGGCCGCTACGAAAAACCATCAGCTCTTAACGTTGAGCCGGCAGAGAAATATATGCCAGAGCAAATGGAGACTATGCGAGCCAATATCACGCCGCTGCTCTCGGCGATGCCAGCGGAGGGCCAAAACACGGTGCTCATTGGCCATGACGCGGTGTTTGCTGCCGTCACCGGTATCGATCTGGAGCCGCAAGGTGTGGCTTACGTGGCGAGGCCGAATGGTCAAGGGTTTGAGCTCGTCGCTAATCTCAATTCAGATGAGTGGGCTGCCCTACAGTAGTGAGCCTGCTCAGACGTTGTTCCGCTCCGTAGTAGAGCAGTCAAGCTCAATTGACTGCTCTTTTTTTTAGATGACTTTGTTTGACGGCATAGCTGCCTAGCTGAATTGACCAAATATCTAGGAGCCGATCATGAAAAATTTAAACCTCATCGAAATCAAGGCCTTCGTACCGGCCAAAGACTTTGCCCTGTCGAAAAACTTCTACCAAGATTTAGGATTTACGATGGCATCCGACACTCAGGGGACGGCCTATTTTCACGATGGCAAGTGTAGTTTTTTGCTGCAAGATTTCTACGAGCCTCACCATGCCAATAATTTTATGATGCATGTGCTGGTGGAAGACATCCATGCATGGCATGACCAAGTCACGTCATCTGGAGTAACTGAAAAATATGGGGTAACTGTAACCGCCATTGTCAAACAACCTTGGGGCATGTGGGATTTTGTCTTGCATGATCCTAGCGGGGTTTTATGGCGCTTTGGACAGAATATATAGCTTTGTCATCTTGCCCAGTCTCAATGTGGGTGGCGTTTTTGCAGCGACGTCCTATATGCGTTGCTCCAGGACAAGGAAGTGGCGTTGACTGGATATAGCAGAGGGTAGGTTCAAGGTGCCGGGAAGGGGTTTGCCGCCAGCGATTCGGCGATTAAAGGTGTCAAAACCTGACGACGGCGCGCCATCCCATAGTCATCAAATGGCTGAGGTACGAGTATCTGCCAAAGGCACCCAATCACCCGATTGCACCTGCCAGAGCTGGGCATAGACGCCGGCATGGAGCAGCAGTTGGTCGTGGGTGCCAGACTCGACCAGTTGCCCTTTATCCATCACATAGATGCAGTCCGCCTGACGAATGGTGGAGAGGCGATGGGCGATCGCGATCGTCGTCCGACCTTGAGTAATCTGGGCCAGCGCGCGCTGAATCGCCGCTTCCGTTTCGTTATCGACGGCTGAAGTCGCTTCATCCAAGACCAGAATCGGCGGGTCTTTGAGAATGGCGCGGGCGATCGCCAACCGCTGCCGCTGCCCGCCGGAGAGTTTTTGCCCCCGTTCGCCGACAATCGTGTCGTAGCCTTGGGGCAACTGTTGGATAAACCCGTGGGCCTCGGCTGACTTTGCCGCTTGGATGATTTGCTCCTGGCTAGACCCAAAGCTGCCGTAGACAATGTTTTCCGCCACGGTGCCGTGGAACAAAAACACGTCTTGGCTCACCCAGCCGATACTGCGGCGCAGGGTAGCCAGGTCAAAGGTTTGAATGTTTTGACCATCAATAAGGATTTGCCCTTGCTGCGGCGCATAGAATCGCAGCAAGAGTTTCACCAAGGTACTTTTGCCGGAGCCGGTCACCCCGGCAATGCCAATGGTTTTCCCCGCTGGAATGTGTAGCGCAAGCTGTTGGATTACTGGGTGACGCGATTGGTAAGCAAAGGTCATGTCCTGAAAGGCGATCGCGCCCTTTAAGCTCGGTTGAGGCCGTTCGTGCCCCTGATTTGTGGATACTTCGACGGGGCGATCGCGCAGGCCCATCACTCGTCGCACGGAGGCCATTGCCCGCTGATATTCATCGAGAATTTCGCCCAGTTCGGTAAAGGGCCAGAGCAAATCTTGCACGATGAACACCATAAAACCGTAGGTGCCGACGCTGAGCTGCCCCGCCAGCACCGCTCGCCCACCCAGATACAGCGTGGCGACAAAGCCCAGCAATATCAGAAATCGCAGCAGCGGCTGAAACGCCGTGCTGAGAGCGATCGCCCGCCGGTTGCTCAGGCGGTAGGCATGACTTTCAGTTTCGACGCGGCCTTGCTCATAGGCTTCGGTGGCAAAGCTTTTGATGGTGGCAATGCCAGCGATGTTGTTGGCGATGCGATCGCTAATTGCCCCATTGCGTTCCCGCACTTCCCCATAGCGGGGGGCCAGCCGCTGCTGGAATAGGAAGGTACCCCACAAAATGAAGGGAATCGGTACCATCGCCAGCCAGGCGATACCAGGAGCCAAAATCACAAAGCTGAGGCCAACGGCAGTAACGCGGGTAAAAAAGTCGATCAGGTCGCGAGCGCCGGTATCTAAAAAGTGCTCTAGCTGATTGATGTCGTCGTTGAGAATCGAGAGTAGGGTGCCGGTGCTGCAATCTTCAAAGTAGGCCAGCTCTAGCCGCTGCAGGTGACCATAGGCATCGACGCGCAGTTCGTGCTGCAGGGTTTGGGCCAGGTTACGCCAGAGGCGATCGCCCCCGTATTGACTGAGCGATTCGAGTCCCCAAGCCAGCACGGTGAGCACCGAGACTACCAGCAGTTGAGTAGAGACACTCTGAATGCCTAGGCGGGCCAGCCCGGAGGCGTCTTGCTGAACGAGGATATCAACCGCAACGCCAATCAAGAAAGGAGGCGCGAGGTCAAACAGGGTGCGAGAGATGGAGCAGACAGTGGCAGCAGCAATTTGGGATTGGAAGGGTTTAGCGTAGCGGAGTAGACGCAGTAGGGGAGGCTTAGAGCGGTTGACCATTGGTTATGATGACGGCATAAAGAGGGATTTTGCAGGATGCAAGGCTGTTGGAGCAAAGGACGATGACGCCAAAAGAGGAACTGATTCAAATCATTGAGCGATCGCCTGACAACTTGATTCAGGCAATGCTCAAACTGTTCAAGGTGATGCAACCGTTACCACAAGCGGCAGCACAACAACGAAACAAGCAAGCCTCCAATTCTGCTTATCCGCTTCGAGGGTTACCGCTCGTCATTGGCGAGGATTTTGATGAACCGATGTCAGAACTATGGGAAGCCCTGAGTGAATGATTTTGTTGGATACTCATGTTTGGTTGTGGTGGCTTCATGATCCCAATCGGTTACCGAGTTCAACACAGTCTGAAGTTGCTGTAGAAGAATCACACGATGGAATTTTGGTGTCTGCTATTTCGGTTTGGGAAATTGCGGTCAACTCCAGTCTGGGAAAGTTGAATCTGCCTTTACCAATAGACGAATGGTATGAAATGGCACAGGCTTATCCTGGTATTACTGTTGAATCTTTGAATCCCATTGATGCGATCGCCAGTACGCAATTGCCTGGAGAATTCCACAAAGATCCAGCGGATCGAATTTTAGTCGCGATCGCCAGGCGCTACGATATTGCATTGGCAACAGTGGATCGCAAAATTTTGAGTTATCCATATGTGAAAACGCTGAGAGAAAAGAATTAACAAGCGACTGAAACAGATACGGCTAATCAATCAAGGTGTCGCGAGGTCGAACAGAGTGCGAGAGATAGAGCAAAAAATGACAGTGGCAGTTTGCGGCTGAAACGGTTTGGCATAGCGGAGTAGACGCAGCAGGGGAGGCTTAGAGGTGGCCATAAATCCTAAGTTTTGCTCAAGCTACAATTGGGGCTAGAAGTTGCGCTAGGTACTCGCAATGTTTCTCACTCTGCTGGTTGGCTCACTCACAGCGTTGGGAGTTGGCTGGTTTCTCACTGATGCCTATCGAAATCGGCAAAGGCTGTCTCAAAGGCCAGATCCTGAGGTGGATTTGACCTGTTACGAGATGGGCATTGTTCCGGATGGTGACGATCTTCAAGCGGTTGGTCGGGTCGTTAGTCATGGGAGCCATGCGATCGCCGAAGCCTCTAGCGAGTGTGTCAGTGGTGGCGTGGGGTATTGTGTCGAGGCGATCGCCCATGTGATTTCCCATCACTAGATGCAAACGTTTGAGCCTCTTTTGTGAGAACGACATGGCCATGACTCCAAAACAAGAATTGATTCAAGCGATCGAGCAATCTCCCAATGAGCTAGTGCAGGCGCTGCTGGGTCTGCTCAAGGTATTGCAGCGGCAGCCCCTATCTGAAGCAGAACCCTCTGGGCATGGAAAAACTGGGTTGGAACGGATGGGTGGGGAAACTAAACAGATGCTGGGCGGTTTGTCGGAGGTATCAAGCCGCTTGCGGCGCAAGCAGGGGATTTTAGTCATAGAGACTGGGTCTATAAGTGAGATGGACGCCACTGCGTTGGTTGCTGAAATACGGGAAGAGCGTATTCATAGCTTCAAGGAGATCTTCTAGTGTCACAAATTCAGAACTCAAGCTCCCTTTACGAACAAGATATTTTGCTGTGGTCAGAAGACGTGGCTGCAAAGCTAAAGGCCGGAGACTTTGACCATTTGGATATTGAGCATTTGATCGAAGAGGTTCAAGCATTGGGCATTTCTCAGAAGAAGGAGTTGATTAGTCGCCTGATTGTCTTGTTAGAACATTTGCTAAAACGGCTGTATGTGAGCTTGCCGAATGACTACAACGGTTGGGAGCGAACGATTCGAACTCAGCGGGGAGAGCTAGAGGTTTTGTTAGATGCAGTGCCCAGTTTGAGCAGTCGGTGGAACCTCAGTTTTGATAAAGCTTGGAAAATTGCGCTAAAAAATGTGCGTAAGGAATATCCTCACATTACTTTTCCTTCTGCATGGACGTACGATCGCTCTATCGAACCAATGTTAAATGAGGACTTTTGGCTAGCATCATCAGAAGAGAACTCATAGGCGACTCAATTCATGCAGATAAACAGTGTTATGAAATCAGCGATCGCCTTCAAGAATCCAAAGAGGGGAGATCGCGTAGCCTGTACAAAGCACGATCGCACTCCATCATTCAGCAAATTTGATGACAGCAGATCAGGCGTTTAAGAAAGTGAATGAATTGACGATGGTTAGCTGGCTGCGATCGCACTTTACAGTCCTTAATTGCCTGGATAATTCCACAAAGATCTAGTGAAGCAAATTTAGTTGCGATGGCACACATGACGCCTCGTTAGATGTCACGAATGAACAGTTAGTCAGATGATGTGAGTAGGTTAATTGGACTTTGCAGCTGGATAACTCTCAGTAGATTTTCAAGTGTGGCCGGCAAGAAAAATTCTAAGGGGAATCAAGTAGATAATCACGTAAATCTTCGACGATTGCTTGGGCGGCTAATGGATTGGGCACAACCCAAGTCCACCCATCAACGAAGTATACTTGTTCTTGCTGAACGGCTTTAAGTGTCCTCCACAAAGGGCCACTTAAAAGATTTTCAAGTGTTTTGTTGTCATTCTCATTGAAGGTCAGAACAAACAGAATATCACCATCAATTAAATCAATTTGCTCATTAGATATAGCTTCAACTGTGCCTCTAGTCTGAATACTCTTATCTTGCGATTCTGGCCTTTTCAGTCCTAGGCTAGAAAGGATGGAGCCAGGAAAAGAGTTTTTGACATAGGTTTCGATGCCGTAGTCATCGCTAATTTGTGCAACGGATATTGTCTTGTCACTATAGCGATCTTCAAGATCTGCTTTGAGTTTAAGAATGCTCTGTTGATATTCCTCTATAAACTTCTCGGACTCAGCCTCTTTATTCACCGATTTCGCTATAAACTTGAAGTAGCTTTGCCAGTCGCTCCACATAGTCGAGCCATTATCAGGTTCATTTAGCAAAGTTGGAGCAATCCTAGATAGTAGAGGGTATATTTCTGAATGAAAGCTCCATCCTAAAATCAAATCGGGTTTGAGTTGAAGAAGTCTTTCTAGGTTTGGCTCTTCATTAATATTGACGACTATCTCTACGTCTTGAACTTTATCAGAAAGGTACAAAGGAAATTCGTCTAGTATTCCTGTTACCGGTGCTATCCCTATTGGCTCAACTCCGACAGCCAAAAGGCTTGCTAATGGAGGTGTGTAGAGGGCCACAATATTTTGAGGATTATCGGGTACACATGTCTCCCCCATCGAATGCTCAACTATATGGCAAGATGATTGACCTGCAGCTAGTTGCTCTGGCTGCGATATCTGATTATGGCAAGCAATAGCAGCAAAGACCGAAGTAAGCAATATCAAAAAAGAAATGATTGCTTTCTTAGAGTATTGCCTGATTCCATGTTGACGCTTCACAGTTGTAACTTCCTTGGCAAGTCTGAATTAAAATTCCCAGCTAACGGAAGCAGTTACGGTGAACGGTTCCCCCCGAAACAAGAACAAATTTCCACCGTCAGAAGCGCGGAAATAATCTATATCAAACAAATTTCGAAAATTGATAGCTGCATTAAACTGATTTCTTCGATAAAAAAGTGCTGCATCCGTCCTGAAATAGTCATCGAGAACGAACGAATTTGCTAAATCTCCTTGACGCTCACCGACATAAAACAGTCCTAGTCCAAAGCCTAATCCTTCCAAGTCACCCTCCTGAATTTCATAGGTTGTCCAAAGACTGACTTGGTGTTCAGGAACATTCGTTAATCGGTTTCCCTCTGGTGTGTCGTTGTCTTCTGTGACAACCGCATCTGTGTAGGCATAGGAAGCCACTAAGTTCCATCCAGGTAAGATTTCACCTGTAATATCCAACTCTACGCCGCGACTACGCTGTTCACCCACTTGAATTGAAAAGTTTGGGTCGTCAGGATCAGTAGTCGTGATGTTTGATCGGGTAATTTGATACCCTGCCAAGGTTGCGGATAACCTACCATCAAGGAAATCCGCTTTAGCGCCTATCTCATATTGAGTTCCTTCTGTTGGCTCAAATGCTTCTCCTCCGGGGTTGGAGCCGAAAGTTGGCACAAAAGACTGACTGTAGCTTGCATACAACGAGACCATATCGTTGGGCTGATAAACTAACCCCACGCGCGGGCTGAATGAACTATCGTCTTGCTCTTGAGGCGTTTCACCTTCTACTTCGGTTCGCTGCGAAATCCAATCAAAGCGCCCACCTATCAGCATTTGAACACTGTCGCTAAATCTGATCTGATTTTGTAAATAAAGACCATAGCTGTCTGCAGAGTTAGCCTCTCTAAAGGCCGGTGTATATACAGGCGTAGCAACGCTATAGTTCGGATTCTGAATGTCTAGAGTGGGAACATTTCCAGTAGAAAATGCAAAGCTATCTTCGGCCCAATTCCCATCAACACCCAACAGCAACTGGTGTGAGACTGTTCCTGTCTCAAATTCACCCAACACTTCGACATTACCGTAATAATTATCTCTAGTGAATTCCCGCTCACTTGCAGAGAATTCTAGAAAACGATCATCTGTGATTGAGTCTATAAATAAAACTCCGTCATCAGCATCTGAAACAGCTGCAGAAAGGTTATTACGAATCTGCCAATCCTCATTAAAACTGTGGTTGAAGCTGTAGCCGAATTTCTGGGTTGTAAAATCTCTAAAAGATAAGTCGGGGTACACGGCGTAAAAGTCACGGGGTGGACGGCTTCCGTCGCTAAGTAGAAATGAATAGTCTTCAGGGGGATCGGCAAAATAATTTATGTACTCGTAGTAAAAGCTTAAATCTGTATTTTCTCCAATGTTGAAAGCGAGTGTGGGAGCAAAGGTGGTTATCTCTCGATTGGTAAACTCCTGAAAGCCATCGGCACTCTCGTAGCTTGCAATTAAGCGATATAGTGCCAAATCATCGTTTGTTAACGGACCTGTTAGATCGATGCGAGGTTGGTAGGAAGAGCGGTTACCTAATTCAAATGAAAGCTGGTATTGAGGATCGCTCAGTGGCTGCCGAGTAATCACGTTAACAATACCGCCAGGCTCCAAAGTGCCGAACAACACAGATGCAGGACCTTTGAGAACTTCGATACTTTCCACTGTCCCAATCCCAGTTAGCCCAGTGCGATCTGTATCTCGAAACCCATTTCGAAACTGTTGTGCTTGACTAAATCCCCTAATAATTACACTGCCAGTGGGCGCATCAGCAAAGCCACCGTTGTACACTACACCGCTTACAGTCTCGACCGATTCAATGACAGTTCCAGTATTACGATCCTCAATCACCTGCTGCGGTACCACCTGAATCGACTGAGGAATATCTCGCAGCGGTGTATCTGTCCGCGTTGCCGTACTCGCACTCGACGGGTTATACCCTTCATCCCCTTCCCCCGTCACCACCACCTGAATCGCGTCATCCTCTGCACCCGCGATCGCCTCACCCAATGTCACCGCCAAGCCCGTCGCCGTCACTTCCCCCACCGGCGGGGCATCCGTCCCCGTAATCGCCACCCGCACGCGATTCTCCGCTGGAGAGGCTCCGCCACCGCCCGGTTCATTCATCACCTGCACCAGCGCAATGCCTGCTGCTGGCTCAAACTGCTCAAACGAGTCCCCCTCCGGCAGGGCCAACACCGCATTGGGAATGTCCGCAATCAGGGCATTGCCCACTGTTTGGGTAGTCGGCGTGGCCAGTTCACCCTCAGCCGTTTCGAGCACAATCTGTAACCCCGCGTCAGTTTCCTCAATCTGCACCCCAGTGATTTGGGTCAGCGAGGCTTCGATTTGGGCCAGCCAGTCGGCCACGGTCGTCGCTGCCGGAGCAGCAGGTGTTTCCGAGGTGAGGTCGGCAACATTGACAACGGTTGCTGTCGCTGACTCATTCGTCGTCGCAGCGCTCACGGTTGGGGCTACTTCAGCAGATGGCAGCTCGTCAGCGCTCGTGATATCAGGCATCGTCGTTGACGCTGACTGTGCGGCTTCTCCGTTGCTAGAACTGTCAGAAATAGTTGCTGCCTGCTCGGTCAGCGGGGGCAACACTGACCTCTGAGCGGCTGTGTCTTCGTCAGCTTTTGCTGGAGTCGTTTCTAAAGCAACCGCCCCACCCGAGATCGCCAACAGCACTGCCAGCCGCACCGACATCCAAACGTTCATCATCACCGTCACCATCCCCACACATTAGCGAACCCCTCAATTGAGAGCAGTTCTTATTTATGTGGACAGAGTGTAGAGAATGCCGGGCGATCGCATCCACCCCAAAACCGAACCATCACCCCAAAACCGAATTTTTGGGCAATTTCTTTCCTTGTAGGCAATCACTGGGGCTAATGCCAAACTGGCGCTTAAAGGCGATCGCAAACTGAGCGGGATTGGCATAGCCGACAATATTGGCAATCTCCGCCACAGTTTGACCAGGCTGCCGCAAGAGCTGCTCGGCTTGCTGCATGCGCTGCTGAGTCAAATAGGCAAATGGCGTGATGCCAAACACCGCCTTAAACCCTTTTTGTAGGGTGCGATCGCTCACCCCCACCTGTTGCGCTAAGGCGATTTGACCAGGCGGCGATTCGAGGTGTGATCGTAAAATTTCTGCCGCGTGGTGAATGCGGGCGGCGGTATCTGCCTTCAGCGATTGGGTTGACGATCTTGGTGGTGAAACCATCATGCCGTCAAGCTGTAGCGCCATTAGCTCAAACACTTTGGCCTGCAGATAGGCACGCTTAGTCATCCCCTGAAAGGGACAGTGAATGATCTGCTTAATCACTAGGCGCATGGCGTCTGTCGTTCGCGGTGAAAAGCGCTGCTGCCAGTTATTTCCCATCACGAGGGGCCGCAGCGCGACCGGCAGTTCCCCCTGACCGTTGGCAAAAAACTGGCGAAACAAGGCCGGAGTCATATGAATATCGACCCCGACTTGACGGTGCGATGTTTGGGATAGCCCAAAATGACTGGGCTGAATGCCGCTGCCACCGATGTAGCCTTGGTTCGCGTCTATATGCAAATAGCGATCGCCCTGTGAATAGTCACCACTGTCGATCACGCCTGAGAGATAGGCGGCAAACTGCACCAGATGCTCGTTTTCTGGCACGCGCTCAGTCACATCGTGGGATACCACATCAACGATGCACAGTTCTAACCCGGCACAGAGTTGAATTTCCCGAGTGCGCCCCTGTCCCAATGTTGACGGTTGGGTGTAGACAGTTTCGAGGCGATCGCTCGACATAACCGGTGGCCGGAGCTGTTCAGCTTCTGACCAAATCGCGTCAATTTCGTCGGTTGTCAGGTCAAGGCTCATAGGAGACGCAGGAACTTCAAAGATTAGTGAGAATTAGTGTCAATAATCTCGATTCACCCCTGAAAAGTCAAGGTGACAGCCATTGTTGGGCGGCCCTGTCGCAGCGGTGGATGATGGTTCAAGGAACTCCCGCTGAAGTGATTCGGCAAACCGGTTCTTGATCTAGACCGTCGCATCATCACTGATCCGGTTTCAGGAATACCTCTGGGTATTCCCCTCAGTCAGTTCTTGTAGATGCCGGCGCCTCTTAGCGTAGGGTCACGTTTTTGCCGCGATGTTCAATTATCTGCCTTGAACCCATTGAGGTGCTGCCGATATTTCTGAGAAGGCGATAGGATACCTCTAAGTCAACATAATTGAGAGCTAATCTCAGGAAAGGGCGATGCTAGATACCCCTGTAAGCGATTGTCGGTATTGTTCAGAGATCTCTAAAGCCCGGGGAGAAGACCCAATTGGCTCGGCACCTCAGGTTGATTATTGGATTTTGGTGGAATTTCCTCAGCCTTGGCCCACCACAATGTTTACTGAGAATCCTCTCATCCAGCAGATTATTCCGCTGATCAAAAAGCTAGTGCTCAAGCGGGGCGTGATGGTCAGGCCATTGGCGATCGCCCCTGACCCCGATTACTCCGAACCTGATCATACCCGAGTCATTTATTACCAGCGTCCGGCGGCTCAATTCGCCACCTACACCAAGCAAGAATATGTCTTGCCCGATGAGGCAGCGGCCCAGCTTGTGGTGGGTTTGCTCAACCGTTTGCTCGGCCAGTCTGTTGACTTGTCCCCCTTCACCGCTTACCAGCGAGAGACCTCAAACCAGCGGGAGATGTTGGTCTGCACCCATACCCAAGTCGATTTGGCCTGCGGGCGCTATGGCACCCCGGTTTATCGGCATCTCCGGCAAACCTATGGTCAGCCGGAGCAGTCGCTGCGGGTTTGGCAAAGCACCCACTTTGGGGGACATCAGTTTGCGCCGACCTTGATTGACTTGCCCACCGGCCAACTCTGGGGACATCTAGAGATGGACGTACTGCCGCAGTTGATTCACCGCGATGGCGCCCCCCAGCAGATGGGTCAGTTTTATCGCGGTTGGACGGGCCTGAGTAAATTTGAGCAAATCGCCGAGCGCGAAGCTTGGCTACAAACCGGGTGGGATTGGTTCACCTATCCGCGAACGGCTCACACTCGCCGCAAAGGGTTGACTGGTCGCCAGCGCTGGGTCTATCCGCTGCTGCGTTGGTTGCCGATCAAACTGGTCCAGCTCTGGCTAGAACGCTGGACGAGTGATGCGACCTGGGCCGATGTGGAGCTGACTTACGACTCACCCCAAGGCCAGGGTCGTTATCAGGCTCGCGTTGAAGCAGATGGCGAAGTCATCACGGCCCGCAACTCGGCTGCCAAGGTCAACGAACCGGTCAAATTGACCCCCAAGCAACAATATCAAGTCAGTCAGTTTGAGTCGATAGGGGCGAAGCCGTAGAGAATTGGCGTTGACATCAAAATCCCGTACAGGATGGGGCTAGGGTTCAAGGTGCAGGGCAAAGGGGTAGATGGTACCGGGGGTTGTCTAAGACCTGGAACCCTGAACCCTAGACCTGGAACCTTAACCCCCAAACCCAAACCCTAAAAAGCCTTGAAAGCTCGTGACATAACGATGAAAATAATTCTCATTAATTCGAGTTGCTGATTTGCCCACCGAATGATGACGTCTCTCCGGTTAAACCACACCTGTGATTGGCTTTTGCCGAGCGGTCCTGACAATCCCCAGCTATTGCATGCCGATCGCACCGATCGCGTGCTGCTCTGTCCGCCCAATTGGGGGCAGGGCTATCGCCAAGAAATTCCGCTGCGGGATGATCTGATGCTCGTCATCATTGACTACACCTTCTCTCAGGATGTGATCATAGATGTGGTTGGGACCGGCGATCGCATCGAATTTGAGTTTCACCTAGCCGGACCGCATGCCGACTACAGCCTGTGCATTCCTTGTTTTGGCTTGCGGCAGTTGGGCCTGAGAAAGTCTGGTAGCCGGGTCTTTAAAGTTGAGTTGTTTTTTAAGCGCCCCACCCTGGTGAGCTATGCCCAGTCTTTTCTGGAGCGCCTTTCGCCCTTGGCACACAGGGCGGCGCACCACATTCTAGAGTCGATTTATCGCCATCAGGTGGGCGGCACTAGTCCCTCAACAGCGGGGATGATCCAGCGCGTTTTTGCGACTCCGACATCCAGCCCACCAGCCATGCCCACGACCTTGGCACCGCCGCCTAGCCTGGAACAGATTTTGACCGATGCCCTCTACAACGAGTCAGCGGTGCTCGGCTACGCCACCCGCAGTCCCCTGACCCCGGCAATGAGACAGCTCTTAGAGCAAATTCTCAGTTGCTCGTATCAAGGGGCGACCCGCCGTCACTATCTCACTCAAAAAGCGCTGAAACTGGTCGATCTGCGCCTCAATGCCCTCTTGCAGCCCCCCTTTAACGAGGCGGAGATGCAGTGCCTCACTCAAGCGGCGACCCTGCTGCGCACTCAGCTCACCCAGCCCCCCTCGCTAGAAGCATTGGCCCGGCAAGTGGGCACGAATCGCCTCACCCTCACTCAGGGGTTCCACACTCTATACGGCACCACGCCCTTTGGCTATTTGCGGCACTGCCGATTGCTCCAAGCCCGACGGCTGTTAATGGTTTCCGAGCTGTCGGTGGCCGAAGTGGCCGCAGCGGTGGGATACACCAGTCGCAGCCGTTTTGCCACCGCCTTTCGTCAAAAGAACGGCTTAAATCCTAAAGCCTTTCAAATGCAAGCGTGGCAACCCTGACAGGCCTCCACCTCAACATCACGTGAGGCTCGTTAGCCACGCCTGAGCCAAAGAATTGCATTTGGGGCGCAAAACCTCTAGGCAGCGATCGCTCACCTCCATAAGCTAATTGCGAATGATTGGCTATAAGCTCAGTCCCCAACGCCCGGTGAGGGTCGTCGGGTAGACCCAGCGAGCCGCTAGGTGGAGTGAGGAAGACCATGAACCGATTACGCGATGAGGCCCGTTTACTGATTTTGCTGATGTTAGCGGGGGGGCAGCTGGCGATCGCCCGCACGGTATTGGCCCAGGCATTACCTGATACGGTGCCATGGGCCGATCAATCGGGCCCGGTCGAGCCGATTACCGAGGCCCCTGGCGATGCCTCGTTGGTTAATAACTTAGAGGGATCTGCCGCGATCGCCGCTGACGCCTCTCAAGCCGAACCGCCTCAATCCGAACCGGGTCATCCCCAACCAGCAGCGGCGGTTCACCTGGCCAGGGAGTCCCCACCCACGTTGCCGCTGGGGCAACCCGAAACTGGAGCGCCTGGGTTAGCTCAAGCAGAGACTGGCCTGACCACCATCACGAATGTCCGGCTTGAAGCTACCGACACGGGCCTGCAGGTGATACTCGAAACAGCGGCGGGGGAACTCCCCGTACCGACGCCGACGGTCACCAACAATGCGCTGATTGCCGAACTGGAAAACACGGTGCTGGCGTTGCCGGACGGCGATGAGTTTTTGGCGTTTGAACCGACTGCAGCGATCGCCCTGGTGCAGGTATCCGCCCTCCCAGACAATCGCGTGCAGGTAGCCATTACCGGGGTCGATGCTGCCCCCACCGCTGAGTTTGTGCCGACTGCCACGGGGCTGACGCTGAGTGTCTTACCAGGGATGGCTCCAGTGGGTGACGCGGATGACGCGTTGCGAGTCGTGGTGACGGGGGCCGAGGACCGCGACTATGCCGAACCCAATGCCACAACGGGGACGCGCACCGATACCCCACTCATCGACATTCCCCAATCGATTCAGGTGATTCCTGAGGCGGTGTTAGAAGACCAGCAGGTCGTGCGCTTGAACGAGGCCCTCCGAAACGCTCCCGGTGTGGTGCAGGGCAACACGTTTGGGGGCAGCGGCGAGCAGTTTGTGATTCGGGGATTTACGGGGTCGGCCATCCTGCAAGATGGTTTCCGACTGGATGATACGGTGACCAACGGCTTTCGAGAAACCGCTAATTTGGCGCAAATTGAAGTCCTGCGTGGTCCCGCGTCTATTCTCTTTGGCAATGTCGAGCCGGGGGGCGTGATTAACCTGGTCACAAAGCAGCCACTGGCGACGCCCGCCGCCGAGTTGACCACCCAGTTTGGCAGTGATGGCTTGGTGCGTCCCACGTTGGATGTGACCGGCCCGATTAACCCAGCGGGGACGGTGCGTTATCGACTGAATGCGGTCTACGAACGGGCGGAGGGGTTTCGGGACTTTGAGACCGACACAAATCGCCTGTTTTTTGCCCCTGTGGTGGCGGTTGATTTGGGCGATCGCACCGACCTGACCCTCGATTTTCAATATCTCAACGACCAGCGCCCGTTCGATCGGGGCATTCCCCCGTTGGGCGACCGCATTCCCGATGTGCCTCGCGACACCATTACCGGCGAACCCACTGACTTTGCGCGGGTGCAAAACACCGGAGTCGGTTACCGGTTAGAGCACCGCTTCAGCGATCAGTGGCAGTTGCGCAATCGGTTTCGCTATGGGGAAGTCAACTTCCTCAATCGCCGCACGGAGCTGAGTGAACTGTTGGGCGGCCTCAACCCAGTGACGGGTGACATTGCCCGCGCGATCGTCTTCAACGAGAGCAGCCTGCAAAGTTACGAAGCCCAGACTGAACTCATCGGCGAGTTTTCGACCGGGTCGATCAATCACACGCTGTTGATGGGCCTCGATCTGTTTTTTGCCGACGCTGATATTTTTGTCGCTACCGAACCGACCTTACCCGTCAATCTCTTCAATCCCAGAATTGGGCGCGCCCCGGTGCCCGACTTACCGCTGGCCTTTACCACGGGTGACTCCACCAGCAGCCTCAGTCGGGTGGGCTTGCTCGTGCAAGATCAGATCGAATTGCTGCCCGAACTCAATCTATTGCTCGGCGGTCGCGTTGATTTTTTTAGTCAAAGCAGCACCTCGGCTGCCATCGTGATTCCGGGCTTAGTCAACAATCCGGCCAGCGAAGGCGACCAATCGCAGACGGCGTTTTCGCCTCGGGTGGGCATTGTGTATCAGCCGATTGAAGAACTGGCCCTGTATGCCAGCTATAGCCGCGCCTTTCAACCCAACACCCTCACCAGCACCACCCTTGACGGCGACTTTTTAGACCCCGAGGAGAGTGAACAGTTTGAAGTGGGTGTGAAAGCCAATTTGTTGGAGGGGCGGTTATCGGCGACGCTGTCGTTCTTTGACATCAGCCAAACCAACGTAGCAGCGGCTGACCCAACGAACGCGAACTTTGTGGTGCCCATTGGTGAGCAGACCAGTCAGGGGATGGAGTTGAACGTGACGGGCGAAATTTTACCCGGCTGGAACGTGATCGCGGGGCTGAGTCTCTTGGATGCCGAAATTGCCGACAGTCCTGATTTTCCCGATGGTGCGACCCCGCCGAATGTGCCAGATACCTCGGCCAGTCTGTGGACCACGTACGAAATTCAGTCGGGTGATCTCGCCGGATTGGGATTTGGCGTCGGTCTCTTTTATGTCGGCGAGCGGCAAGGTGACGAAGCCAATTCCTTCCAGCTCGATGACTATTTGCGCACCGATGCCGCCATCTATTACCGCCGCGATGATGTGCGCCTGGGGCTGAATGTGCGCAATCTCTTTGACATCCGGTATTTCGAGAATGGCGGCTTAGCGCGGCGCGGCGCGACGGTCGGCGACCCCTTCACCGTGGTCGGTAGTGTGTCCATCTCGTTTTAGGCGGAGGGGAATTATGCAGCGCCGAATCTGCATCCAGCTTGTGGCCCTGATGCTGGCAGCTTTCACAGCAGCGATCGCCCTCGCCGCCTGTAGCGGGCCAACTGTACCCACTTACGAACCGATTCCGCCCGCCGAGGGTCGCACCATTCAACATGCGGGGGGCACGACGGTGGTGCCGCGATCGCCCGAGCGGGTCGTCATTTTGGGCTCCGTGGTGGATGCCCTAGCACTGGGCATTGAGCCAGTCGGGGCCGCGTTCGCAGGGTTTCCCAATCGCGCGAATGCCGCCGAGTTAGCCCCCCTGCTGGGCGATCTCACGGCAGGCATCACCGTCTTGGGCCATGTGAAGCAGCCCAGTTTAGAGAGAATTATCGAGCTGCAGCCTGACCTGATTTTGCTTTTAGGCACCAAGGGACCGGGCAGTTTTTATCCACGCCTGTCCCAGATAGCGCCCACCGTCATGGTGGATTTTTCGCAGGGAGCAGCGGCCTGGCAAACATACGTGTTGGCCGCTGCGACGGCATTGGGCAAATCGGCTGAGGCGCAAGCGCTGATTCAGCAGTATGAGCAGCGGGTCGAGCAGTTGCAGGAGGCACTGGGCGATCGCCGCGAGACGACGGTTGTTTCGGTGGCGCGATTTCTGCCTGAACGCTTTCGTGTTTATCAAAAAAATAGCTTTTCGGGCGCTGTCCTGAACGAGGTGGGATTGCCGCGTCCCAAGCGGCAACAGCGCCCCCGCGCCTACGAAAACATCAGTCTAGAAAAGCTCTCCACCATGGATGGCGACGTGCTGTTTTTCATGCAAGACAACCCGGCGCAATCGACGCTGACCCAGGTGCAAAACAATCCCCTCTGGTCACAGCTCGATGTGGTGCAGCGGGGACAGATCCACGAAGTTTCTCTGGAAGTGTGGTTTCTCAATGCAGGCATTGTCAACGCCCACATGATCCTGAATGACCTGTTCCGCACCTTAGTGCCTGAGGGTGAACAGTACGTCATTGATCAGGTGGGCGAGTTGACGCTGCCGTGAGCCCGATACCCGCGTCGCTGCGCACCTTTCTGACCATTTGGCTGGGGCAACTGGGCTCTAATGTGGGGGGCCGCATGACCCATTTCGCCATGACGCTGTGGATTTGGGACCTGACCCACCAGGCCACCGCCCTGGCCCTAGTAGGCTTTTTTACCCAGTTGCCCCAGCTGCTCACCATGCCCTTGGCTGGGGTGATTGTCGATCGCTGCAGTCGCAAACGGCTGATGATCGCGGGAGACACTGTTGCCGCCCTGGCAACCCTCGTGATTTTGGCGCTGCAGGTCAACGGCCAGCTGCAAATTTGGCATCTATACAGTGCCGGAGCCATCACCGGGATGTTTGGGCAACTGCAACAGCTGGCCTACACCACCTCCATGACGCTCATGGTGCCCGAACGCCACTATAGTCGGGCGTTGAGTCTGAATTTTTTGTCGGGGTATGGCGCGAGTATTTTTGGCCCTGCGATCGCAGGCACTCTGTTTCCCGTCGTCGGTTTAACTGGCATTCTGCTGGCCGATTTGGGCACCTTTGCGATCGCGATCGCCACCGTGATTGGGAGCACGATTCCCCAGCCACCGCCACCCGCGACGCCGCTCACCATGCGCCAAGACCTCGCGTTCGGCTGGCGCTACCTCTGGCAGCGGCCTGGCTTGATGGGCATTTTGGTCACCGCCGCCCTGTTTCAACTAGCCTTTCAACTCTCGTCGGCCCTGCATGCGCCGATGATTTTGGCCCGCAGCAACGGGTCGGCGCCGGTGCTCGCAGCGGTCTATGCGATCGCGGGAGTGGGCGGGGTGGCAGGCGCTCTCTTGATCACGGTTTGGGGCGGCCCCCGCCCCCGCATTCATGGCGTGCTGCTGGGCATGATCGGGGCCGGTTTCTGCCGCCTCGGGTTTGGCCTCGGGCACAGCTTGACCCAGTGGCTGCCCATGCAGTTTGGCTTAGCGTTCAACTTTCCGTTGATGGGCAGCTCTGGCAATGCCATCTGGCTGAACAAGGTGCCGTCAGATCTACAGGGCCGCGTATTCTCCATCAGTCTGCTGATCAAGGGACTGATGTCGCCTTTGGGGCGTTTGGCTGCTGGCCCCCTGGCCGATCGCGTCTTTGAACCGGCCATGATGCCAGGGGGACGACTCGCGCCGCTATTGGGGGCCACTTTTGGTACGGGGCGCGGGGCAGGGATGGCGGTGCTCTATACCGGTGCGGCGATCGCCATGATTCTCATCGGTCTCGGCGGCTACCTCTACCGCCCCCTGCGCACCGTGGAATCGACGCTACCCGACCCTTGAGAACCCAGCCTCTTCCACCACCAATCCTGGCGATACCGGACTGGACACATGCCGGCAGAACTGATGCGCCCCCAGTCGCAAACGTCAGTTCAGGGGCCTGATGCCGCCACGCCAACCGTGATGTCATACGGCGAAGATGATCATTTAATTGAGAAAGGCTTGCAACTAACGCTAAGATTCACCAAAGTCTTGTTGCGGAGTTGTGCAACCGATGAAAACCCTGGGATCTGTTGGCTGGGCCTCTCTCTTGGCCCTCGGGATGGCGGTGCTGCCCTCGCTACCGGTGGCGGCTCAGTCGGCCCAAGAGGTGATCCAAACTGGGCTGGAAGCCTATGAAGCCGGTGAGTATGAGGCCGCCGCCGCGGCGTGGCAGCAGTTGATCGAACTCCAACCCGACAATCCCGACGCGCACAACAACTTGGGCGCGACGCTTTACTATCTGGGTGATTTAGAGGGGGCGGCAGCCGCCTACCAACAAGCCATTGCCCTCGACCCTGATAGCGCCACCATTTACAACAATCTGGGGGTTGTGTTAGTTGAGTTAGAAGCCTATGACGAGGCGATCGCGGCCTATCAACAAGCGCTCGAACTCGACCCGGCAGTGGCGGAAGTGTACAACAATTTAGGCAACTTGCTGGCTGGGGAAGAGGCTGTTGCCGCCTACCAAAGGGCGGTAGAGCTGCAGCCCGATTATGCCGAAGCCTACAATAACCTGGGCACGGCACTGGCAAATTTAGCGCAGTATGAAGCCGCGATCGCCGCCTATGAGCAGGCGTTAAAGATTGAGCCGGATTTTACCGCTGCTCAAGAAAATCTCAGCACTGTGCAGGATCGGCGGGAAGAGACCCTAGCTGAGTAAATGACACTTTAGACACGACTTCAGCAAACCACGCTCGCCCCAGAGCTGATGCTGAAGCAGCGATATCAAGCTCTCTAACCCTCCTGTAGTTAATGAGAGAAATTCGCAATTGATTGTCAGTTTTTGAACTGCATGCCTCTATGAAAACACCGTTGGTCTTGAGTCGTTCCGATGATTGGTTGTTGCCCGGCAGCCCCAACAATTCACGACTGTTTCATGCCGATGAGACTGATAACATTGAAGTCTTTTCATCTCAAGTTGGGCAAGGCTACAGTCAATTCATTCCACTGCAAGATGATTTGGCCCTGAGCATTCACGACTATAGCCTCAATCAGCATCGGGTTGTTGGCCGGGTAGATAGCCATCATTCCATAGAATTTGAATTTCGATTAGCGGGTCGTGATGCTGGTTATAGCTCTTTTATTCCGCATTTTGGTCTGAGAGAGTTTGAAATCAAACCGGCGCAAAAACGGTTTTTCAACATTGAAGTTTGGTTTAAGCCACCGGCTCTCACGACCTATTGTCAAGCATTCGTAGAGCGTTTGTCACCGCAAACCCAAAGCCACACCGAGGGCATCATTCAATCCATCTATCGACACCAGGGGGGCGGCTCCAGCTCAACCATGATGGGCATGCTCAACCAGATTTTCGGTCGGGCTAGGACACCGGGGCTGCAACTCACCCTTGAGCAAATTTTGACCGATGCGCTCTATGACGAGGTCCTAGCCTTCCAAGACGCTTCCCGCAGCGCGATCACCCCGGCAATGGAGCAAGTGATTGGGCAGATTTTCAGCTGTCCTTACCAGGGCGCAACCCGCCGCACCTACTTAAAGCATCAAGCCCTATCACTCGTGAGGCTTTATCTTGAGGCGATAGTACACCGTCGTCGGCACGAATCTGACCTCGACTATGTTTACCAGGCAGGCGCTATTTTGAGAAACCAGATCTTGAATCCGCCGACGATTGAAGCGCTGGCCCGACAGGTCGGCACCAATCGGCTCACGCTGACCCAGGGCTTCCACACACTGTACGAAACAACGCCCTTTGGCTACTTGCGTAACTGTCGGTTGTTGCAAGCCAAGCGACTGTTAATGGCTGCGGATCTGTCAGTCACGGAGGTGGCAGCGGCGGTCGGCTACACCAGCCGTAATCGCTTTGCCACAGCTTTTCGTCAAAAAATTGGGCTTAATCCTAAAGCGTTTCAGATGCGGGTTTGGCAGCAGGCTAGTTAGGCCCTGCCTGATTTTCAGCGGGCAGTGAAATCTGGGCAAAAGAATTGCGTTTGAGGCCCGAAATCGCTAGAAAGCGATCGCAAAGTCTCCTACGCTAGCTGAGAATAATTCGCTTCAAGCTCAATCACTCAATCTTGGTGACGGCGCGTCATGTCGCCGACCCAATTTCCTGTTGAGCATCAGCAACCGTGTGAGGAACATGATGGGAAAATCGTCACAGAATTGGCATTACCTCTGGGTTTTAGCCGCCGCGAGCCTACCGATTGCGGTTGCCGAAACGGCGGCAGCCCAAGAGTTATCGGATAGAGCGTCCTTGGCTAATCGTTATGGGTTATTCGATCGGCCGCAAGGACCCGCAACCAATGTTTTTCCCGATGTAACTTCCCCCCCTGGCTTTGTCACTAAGAACCCACAACCGACAACCGACAAACCACAACGAGTCACCGTCTCAGACTCAATTGCCCAAACCGAAACCGCCCCCATCCAAATCATCGGCGTCCAACTGGAGGAAACTGAGACAGGCTTGCAGGTTTTGCTGGCCACCGCCGCCGGTGAATTGCTAGAGCCGACCACAACGGTGTCGGGCGATGCGCTGATCGTCGACATTGCCAATGCGGTGTTATCACTGCCCGAAGGTGACGAGTTTTTAGCGTTTGCCCCTGCTGAGGGCATTGCCCTCGTACAAGTCACAGCCCTGCCGGGGGAGCAAGTGCAGGTAGTGATTACAGGAGCCGACGCGGCACCGGCTGCCGAGGTCGAGACCGCAGCCACTGGCCTGGCGCTCAGCGTGGTGCCGGGAGTGGCTCAAGTGAGTGAAGATGATGAAGCCTTGAGAATTGTCGTTACTGGCGAAGAAGACCGGGGCTATGCCGAATCCAACGCGACCACCGCCACCCGCACCGATACACCGCTGATCGAGATCCCCCAGTCGATCCAGGTGATCCCAGAAGCCGTTCTCGAAGATCAGCAGGTCATCCGCCTGAATGATGCGTTACGAAACGTGCCGGGCGTGGTGCCGGGCAATAACTTTGGCGGCGGTCTCGATACTTTTACGATTCGTGGGTTTCAGGGGGCGGCCATTCTCCGCGATGGCTTTCGTTCTGGTGAAGCTGACAGTAATGGTCAGGGTGGTCTTCAGGAAACCGCCAACCTAGAGCGCATTGAGGTGTTGCGAGGACCAGCCTCGATTCTCTACGGCAACGTCGAGCCGGGGGGCGTCATCAATTTGGTCACCAAGCAGCCGTTAGACACCCCCTTTGCTGAGGTGACCACTCAGATCGGCAGCTACGGACTCTTTCGGCCCACGCTCGATGTTACAGGCCCGCTCGACGCTGAGGGCAATATCCGCTATCGGCTCAACGCGGCCTATGAGCGGGCGGATGGGTTTCGCGATTATGACACCGAGGTTGACCGCGTCTTCATCGCACCTGTAGTTGCGATTGATTTGAGCGATCGCACCGACTTAACCCTAAATTTAGAGTACTTCAACGACCAGCGCCCCTATGACAAAGGGATTCCTCCGCTGGGGGATGAGTTGGCCGATGTCTCCCTCGATACAATTATCGGCGAACCCGATGACTTCTTTCGGACCCAAAGTACCCGCGTTGGCTATCGCTTAGAGCATCGTTTTAGTGATAACTGGCAGCTCCGTCATCGCTTTCGCTATACCGACAGTCGCTCGGTGAACCGCCGGACTCAGCTGGAGGAAAGCTTGGGGGGGCTGAATGAAGCAACCGGTGAGATTACCCGCCTCTATTACTTCAGTGACGGTAACCTCGATAGCTATGAATTTCAGACGGAGGTGATTGGCGAATTTGCGACGGGCTCGATCAATCACACCCTATTAGCGGGGGTCGATGTATTTTTTGACGACTCGGACTTTTTTATTGCCAATGATTTAGCCCCCCCGGTCAATCTATTCGATCCAGAGATTGGTGTCGTCCCCCGTCCAGACCTGCCGTTGACCTTTACCACGACGGATACCACCGCCAGTCGCAACCGAGTGGGGTTGCTGCTGCAAGATCAAATCGAACTCTTGCCAGAGGTTACTCTGCTGCTAGGCGGACGGGTTGATTTCTTTACCCAAAGCAGCACGGCTGCAGCCGTTTCCATTCCGGGCATCTTTGAAACTCCCGCCCGCGACAATGAACAGTCTCAAACGGCGTTTACCCCCCGAGTCGGCATCGTCTATCAGCCGATACCAGAACTTGCTATATATGCCAGCTATAGCCGCTCCTTTGAGCCCAATAGCTTAACAGCCACCACGATTGACGGCGAGTTTCTCGACCCCGAAGAAGGGGAACAGTTTGAGGTGGGTCTGAAAACGGAGCTGTTCGACGGGCGACTCGCGGCCACCCTGTCCTTCTTTGACATTACCCAAACCAACTTGGCCGCTGCGAATCCTGACAATACCAACTTTGTGGTGCCGATTGGCGAGCAGACCAGTCGGGGCATGGAACTCAATGTGACCGGCGAAATCTTGCCAGGGTGGAACGTTCTGGCCGGCTTGAGTTTATTGGATGCTGAAATTGAGGAAAGTGCCGATTTTGCAGCGGGTGCCACGCCGCCCAATGTCCCAGAAACTTCGGCCAGCCTGTGGACAACCTACGAAATTCAGTCGGGTGACTTAGCAGGACTAGGCTTTGGGGTGGGACTTTACTACGTGGGCGAACGCCAGGGGGATAATGCCAATACTTTCACGATGGATGAATACCTGCGCACCGATGCGGCTATTTACTACCGCCAGGAAGATTTTCGCCTTGGACTCAACTTTCGCAATCTCTTCGACATCAACTATTTCGAGAGTACCGAGGCGGGGCGGGGGGGCACGACACCGGGTGAGCCCTTCACCGTCGTGGGCAGTGTTTCCGTCACGTTTTAGGAGGTTTATACAGGATGCATATTCGAGTCAGCATCAAGACGATGGCGCTCTTTTTAGCGGCTTTAGTGGCGGTCGTGACGGTTGCCGCGTGTGGCGCTAACCAATCCAGTGATGAGCCGATTCCCGCTGCGGAGGGGCGCATGATTCAACATGCGATGGGTGAAACCGTCGTACCCCAAACCCCCGAACGGGCAGTGCTGCTGTGGTCAGCTGTGGACGCGCTGGCACTCGGCGTAGAGCCTGTTGGGGCGGTTCTGAGCGCGCCGCCTCAAATCGTTGGGGATGAAGCCCCCAGGCTCAGCGATCGCACCGAAGGCATCGCCGCCGTGGGCAATTTTGCCCAGCCTAATCTAGAGACTATTGTTGAGCTGCAGCCGGATTTAATTTTGGGCACAATGTTCGCTGAAAGCTTTTATCCGCAGTTGTCGCAAATTGCGCCCACCGTACTGATAGACATCTCAGGCGAGGTGGCCGCTTGGAAAGAGTATATACAGACCTGGGCAACGGCTTTGGGGAAATCCGATGAAGCCCAAGCACTGATTCAGCAGTATGAGCAGCGCATCGCTCAGTTTCAGCAGGCAATGGGCGATCGCCTCGACACTACCGTTGTCTCCGTGGCGCGGTTTCTCCCCGATCAGATTCACATCTACCAAGAAGACAGCCTGCCGGGAGTGGTGTTAGCTGAGGCCGGGCTGCCGCGCCCTGAGAGTCAGCAGCGGGACAACCACGATGAAATCATTAGCCTCGAAAGTCTCCCCAGCATCGATGGCGACGTTCTGTTCTTTGTGCAAGACAATCCAGAAGAATCGACCTTGGCCCAGGCTCAGGAGAGTCAACTATGGTCTCAACTCGATGTCGTACAGCGAGAACAGGTGCATGAGGTATCGGCAGAGGTTTGGTTCCTCAATCCAGGCATTGTCAGCGCTCACATGATGTTAAATGACTTGTTTCGCGCCCTCGTCCCTGATGGCGAGCAGTATGTCATCCATCAGGTGGGCGAGTTGCCCTTACCGTGAGAGCGCCCCCGTCGAGAGCGCAACAAAGTGGGCGTGTGACACTTTCTACACAAGTTAAAGAAAAACTCCGCCCACCCGACAAACAGACGCCGCTCACCACCCAAACTGCTAGTAATATCAGTTCTACAAATTACAGCTACACAGACAAGTCGGCTTCGACTCCGCTCAGCCGACGTTCCTTGAGCGGAGTCGAAAGGCAGATCTTGAGCGGAGTCGAAAGGCAGATCTGTAGTCCAGTTTCAGAGAACTGGTATAAAGGCACCATAGTCGCCTACATGCTCCTGGAAAAGCCATGAATGAGCGAGAGCAGCACCAGAAGAACCGTAAAAGTGCCACTCCAAAAAGTGTGCAGCGAGTTCAAAAAAAGTGTGTTTGGGGTTCAAAATCTCTAGTATTTTGCGCGCGCTAACCGTACCCTAATCGACGAGCTCAAAGCCGTCATATGGTCTCTTGATAGAATGAGATTAGCCTTTCACCAGTTCGCGTCAAATCCCTATACTCGTTTGCTGGGGCGCTATCTCAAATCTCAGCGACTGCGTGTGATGGGGCTGGCCATCACCCTATTTTTCAGTATTGCCCTGCAGCTCATTAATCCCCAAATTCTGCGTTACTTCATCGATACGGCGCTCAATCCAGGGCCAGGTGCATCCCTGCAGCAAGCAGCACTTCTATTCATCAGTATTGCCCTCATCACACAGGGATTGACTCTGATGAGCACCTACTTAGGAGAAATGGTTGCCTGGCAAGCTACCAATGCGCTGCGGACGGATCTCGCGGCCCATTGCCTACACCTCGATCTCTCCTTTCATCAGTCTCGTACCCCAGGTGAACTGGTCGAGCGGGTCGATGGCGACGTCACCACGCTGGCTCGCTTTTTTGCTCAATTTACCCTCTACATCTTGGGTAACAGTCTGCTGCTGCTGGGCATTCTCGCCGTGCTGTGGTTAGAGGATTGGCGAGCTGGGGTGAGTTTGACTCTGTTTGTCCTATTTGCCTTCGGCGGTTTGACCCGTCTCCTGCGATTTGCCCTACCGGTCTGGGTGGCTTATCGCCAGCTCAGCGCTCGTTTTTTTGGCTTTCTCGGTGAATATCTGGCGGGTCGAGAAGACCTACAGGCGAATGGCAGCAACGGTTATGTGATGCATCGCTTCTATCAAATGCTGCAGCAGTGGTTGCCCATTTTTCATCGGGCGCGCTGGGCCCAAACGGTGCTCTGGAGCAGCTCAGTGGCGCTGTTAACGACGGGCAATATCATCGCCCTCAGTGTCGGCACCTACCTCTGGTCTCAGCAGGCCATCACGATCGGCACGGTGTACCTGATTTTTTATTACACCAACCAGTTGCGGCAGCCCATGGCGAGTATTCTGAGTGAACTGAGCGATTTTCAGCAGGCCCAAGCCAGCATCCTGCGGGTACAAGAGCTCCTCACAACGCCTTCACGTCTCCCCCCGGCGGGCGATCGCCCGCTGCCCAGCGGCGCCTTGGGGGTCACATTCGACCACGTGGGGTTTAGTTACGACGCTGCCCCGCCCCATGACTGGGCTTTGCAGGATGTCTCTTGGTGCTTACCAGCCGGTCAGGTATTGGGGGTGGTTGGTCGCACTGGCAGTGGCAAAACGACGTTGACGCGCCTGCTGTTGCGGTTCTATGCGCCCCAGGTGGGGGCGATTGGTTTAGGTCAAGTTCCCCTTGAGACCGTGTCTCCGGCCTGCCTACGGCAGCGGGTCGGCATCGTCACCCAGGACGTGCAACTGTTTCAGGCCAGCGTGCGCGATAATTTGAGGCTGTTTGACCCGGCCATTGAGGATGGCCAAATTCAGCATGCGTTAGAGGCTTTGGGGCTGCTCGATTGGCTGCGATCGCACCCCCAAGGGCTCGATACGCTGCTCGCTGCTGACAGTGGTGGGCTGTCAGCGGGCGAGGCCCAGCTTCTGGCCTTTGCTCGCATCTGGCTGCGAGACCCCAGTTTAGTGATTCTCGACGAAGCTTCTTCCCGCCTTGATCTGCTGACAGAACGTCGCGTTGAGCAGGCCACCCAACAGTTGATGCAAGGACGCACCGGGATCATCATTGCCCATCGCCTCAGCACGCTCCGGCACGTCGATTACATCCTCGTTTTAGAGCAGGGAAAAGTCGTTGAATATGGCCCCCGCCAGGACTTGGCAAACCAATCAACCTCACGCTTTGCCCGCCTTTTACAGAGGTCTCAAACCGTTCCTCCTGGCTCTTAACTCCTCCCCTGCTTTCACCCCGCTCCCGACTCTCCGAAAATGACCCTGCCCACCCCGATGCCCCTCTGGCCCCTACTCTGGCGCTTGATTTGCTACACCCCGAAACTGGCCCTTGTAGACGCTGGACTGTGGATGCTGATTTCGGGCGTCTTTCCGGCGATTCCTGGTCTGATTATTCAAGGGTATTTTGATGCCCTGACAGAGACCGCCCCCCTGGCTCTGTCGCCTCTGGCCTTCCTTGGTTTACTCGTCGCAACGAGTGGGGGAGAAATTGTGGCGCTCTTTGCCGGTCAGTGGGTGCGCACTCAGTATCGCTTCAACCTGCGATCGCTGCTGCGTCACAATCTCTTAGACCAGCTTTTACAGCAACCCGGCGCTCAGCCCTTATCGATTGAGGAGGGGTCACAAAGGCAAACTATCTCCCCCGGCGAAGCTATTTCCTACTTTCGCGAAGACCCCGAACTGATTGAGCAAACCATCGTCAAAACCGCCGACCTGATTGGGTACGGACTTTTTGCCCTCGGCGCGATCGGGCTCTTGCTGCAGATCAACCCTCAGATCACCTTGATGGTCTTTCTGCCGCTGGCCGTAATCTCAGCCGCGGTTCAGCAAGTGCAACAACAGATCAAGCAATATCGCCGGGCGAGCCGTCGGGCCACCCAAGCCGTCACCGGATTTCTCGGGGAAATCTTTGCTTCGGTGCAAGTGCTCAAAGCAACCGGCACCGAAACCGCTGTCCTCAATCACCTCAAGCACCTTAATGGCCAGCGTCAGCAACAAATGGTGAAAGACCGATTGCTGATCACAGTCCTCAATTCTGGCTTCGAGAACCTCACCAACCTCGGTATCGGCTGCATTCTTTTATTGATGGCAACCGCCCATACACCAACAACCAGCGGGCTCTCCGTGGGTGATTTTGCCTTGTTCATTTACTATCTAGCTTTGGTCGCAACTGCTTTCCGGGCCTTTGGCCAGTATCTGACTTGGTTAAAACAAACCGAAGTCTCGTTTGAGCGCTTAAGGGCGCTGCACCGACCAGACTCGCTCACCGAGCATCATAGTGCGCCAGCGGCGGCAGCCTTTGCATTGGTCGCCCATCAACCGCTTTATTTGGCTGGACTTTGGGGTCGCCAACCGCCACTGCCCCCCCTCCAGCCGCCTCATGCAGAGGCCCCATCTCATTTCAAAGAGTTGGCTGTGGTCGACCTTTCCTATCACTATCCCCATGCTAGCCAAGGTATTGAAGCGATTAGTTTCTCGTTGCGCCGAGGTAGCCTCACCGTCATTACGGGCCCGGTCGGCTCCGGCAAAACCACCCTCCTGCGCGTCCTGTTAGGATTGCTCCCTCGACAAACTGGCACGATTTACTGGAACGGCCAACCCGTTGAGCATCCTGCCACCTTTTTCTGCCCTCCCCGTAGCGCCTACACGCCCCAAGTGCCGCATTTATTTAGCGATACCCTAAGCAACAATCTCTTGCTGGAGTTAGAAAAATCCGACGCCGCCCTTGGTGAGGCTCTCCGCCTGTCAGTTTTTGCCCAAGACGTTGCGGCCATGCCCATGGGTCTGGCAACCTTAGTGGGCACCCGAGGGGTGCGGCTCTCAGGCGGACAACTCCAGCGCGCGGCGGCAGCGCGAATGCTGGTACGCCAGCCCGAACTCTTGATCTTTGACGATTTATCGAGCGCCCTGGATGTTGAGACCGAGCAAAAGTTGTGGGAGGGACTCTTTGCCCCTGGCCGGGCAACAGAAGCGGGACGGCCAACTTGCCTGATCACATCTAACCGACCCGATGTCCTGCGCCGGGCCGATCGCATCATTGTTTTGCATGAAGGACGAGTCGAGGCGATGGGCCGCTTTGATGACTTGTCATGGCTCAGCTAACGCGGCTATCGCCGCAGGCCCTCTAGGCAGAGCCAGCCCCCCTGCGCGCGGTCGGCATCCCCCTTGGGCAAGGCCAGCCTAACGAATTTCAAACCCGGCCAGAGGCTGATGTCAGCCATCTGAAATAACCTCATTTGACTGCGACGATACCGTCAAGTGTCGGCACGGCTCACCCAAAAGCGTCAAAAGACCTCAGTGAGCGATCGCCCAAGACACTGCCGCAACCGCTTTTACCTCGGCGTCGCTGATTGACAAAACTCGGCCTCTGGGTGAGATCGAGGCTTGGATGAGCGCACTCCCAGAGCTGATAAAGACACCAGAAAAACGAGGGGGCGATAAATCTCAGCGATCGCTTTCCTGCCAGGAGATTTCTAGCCAAGCCCATCCCTGTAGAGGCAGATTTTGTCGATCCCTTAATCGCGATGAACCGAGGTTTCCTGGTTAAACCCGCCCTGACGATACCGGTATATTTTTTCTCAGGAATCGCCGCAAGTCGGGTATTCAATATCTGACACTGGGCATCTCATATGCGAATGAATTGCAATAAGCCGTCAGAGATGGCAGGCTAATAACTTACCCCGACAAGTCTCCTAATCAGCATCGGGCGGACGCATCCCCCCTCAATTTCCCCAACTCTGGAGGAGGAGCAATCCGGTTTCTCAAAATTTGAGCGTTGCCCACACCAGATCTATCGACTAGTCCCGACGCAGTACAGTTCATTGACAAACCCTATGGCAATCGAACTTTTACTTGACCACCCCGATGATTGGTTGCAGCACGAGAGCTCTAGCGAGATCAACTTGCCTCACGTCAGCTATACCGACACCACCATGCGGTGTCCGCCGTCCTTAGGGCGGGGGTATCGACAATGCCTAGCGATGCGCGATGGGTTGAGCATCGTCATCTTAGATTATGAATTTCATGATGATTTTGTTAGAAAAATTCAAGCGTTTGAGCGCCCAGTGGGGCTTGAGCTCGCGTTTATGTTGACGGGGCCCGATGTCGGGCAGAGCAAATTGTTTCTTACAGCGGGTCAGGAAATTGCCCGCTCTATCGGTCGCTATCCGGGTCATCAGCGCATCTTGAAAGTGGAACTGCATCTCCAGCTACCCATGCTGCAAGTTTTTTTAGACGGTTTATTGGAGGCGTTACCAGCCCCGCTGCGACCTGCTGCTGACGAGTATTTTGAAAAGTTTTACTCACGGCAAATTCCCCAGATGAGTCCCCTCATCGAGCAGGCCTACTCGCTGGCCAGTTGGGCCGTGATTACGCCTCAAATGATGCAGGTATTGCAGCAGATTCTCAGCTGCCCCTATCGGGGGCTCAACCGCTGGGTATACCTGGAGAGCAAAGCCACCGAACTGATGACCTTGCGATCGCAGCAAATTGTCGAGCAACTGGTCAGTTTTGACCAGCAACTGGCTGCGCAAACGACGTTACCACCAGATGAACTCAACCGCATTTATCAAGCCAAGGAACTGCTGCTCAGTGATTTACAGCATCCCCCTTCAATTCCGGAATTGGCGCAACACGTCAACCTCAATCGCCGGAAACTGAATGAAAGTTTCCAACAGGTGTTTCACATGACGCCGTTTGAGTATTTGCAAGACTATCGGTTAAAGCAGGCGCAAAGCATCCTGAAATATCCCGATACGAAAGTTGAGGATGTGAGTCAAACTGTCGGCTACCGGAGTCGCAGTAACTTTGCCGTGGCGTTTCGCAAAAAATTTGGCCTCAATCCCAAACTCTATCAGCAGCAGCATTTAAAGGGACTGTCGGAAAAGTGCGTTGGCGGTTCACAAGAAAGTGCGCTGACGGTTCAAAATCCCTAGCACGTGATGCCGACAATCCATATTCTTCTTGTTGAGAAGGGTTGTCAAGTAACCCAGAGGCTGTCACCCCCGATTCACGTCTGGATGCAGCCAGCTTTGGCAGTGAGGAGACATGGGATATCGAGTGCAATTCACCCCGAGTCTGGTGGCCGCGATCTCGGCGGTGACGATCGCGCAGCCCGCCGTTGCGCAGGGGGTGCAAATCAATCAAGTGCAAATCAATACGGTGAATGGTGCCCTAGAGGTGCGATTGGTGACCACCGATGACACCACACCTCAATCGTTTATCAGCGGCTATGGCGAAACGGTCGTCATTGACCTGATCAACACTCAACTAAGCTTGCCTACGGACGATCACTTTATTCAAGCCGAGCCAGCGGCGGGGGTGGCCTCGATTCAAGTGAGTCCTCTGGATGGGAACAGCGTGCGGATTACCATCGTTGGGCAAGAACAGGCTCCCACAGTTAATTTAGTTGAGGCTGACGGAGCCCTTATTGTGAGCGCAGCGATCGCCGGAGCCGTCGCTGAGCAGCCACCCGCCACCCAGCCCGACCCAACCGCTGAGGCAATGCCAGAAGCGCCTGCTGCCCCCCCGCAGGCTCCTTTTACCCCGACTGATGAAACAGTCCCAGAAGCGGATGAAGACGCCCTAGAACCAGAAATGCCACCCGCCGCTGAGGACGGGATTCGGATTTTAGTCACTGGGGAGTCAGCCGCTGAAGCCGGCTATCTGGCTCCTGAGACCACTACCAGCACCCGCACCGACACCTCAGTTTTTGAAGTTCCCCAGACGATTCAAGTGATTCCGGCGCAGGTGCTCGAAGATCAGCAGGTCATTCGCCTGCGAGAGGCTCTGCGCAACGTACCCAACGCGGTGGAAGGCAATACCTTTGGGGGAACGAGTGAAGAATTTGTGATTCGCGGCTTTAGCGGAGCGGCCATTTTACGCGATGGCTTTCGCACCGCCAATACGGATGAAGCCACCGCCGGCTTTGAGGAAATCGCCAACGTTGATCGAGTTGAGGTGCTCAGCGGCCCGGCCTCGATCCTCTACGGCAGCATTGAGCCCGGTGGGGTGATTAATTTAGTCACCAAGCAGCCCCTACCCGAGTTTTTTGCCGAAGCGGAAGTACAAATTGGCAGTTTTGGCTTAGTCCGGCCCACGGTCGATATTTCTGGCCCTCTAACTGAAGACAGTGGGCTGTTTTATCGTCTTAACGCGGCCTATGAATCCAGCGATGGCTTTCGCGACTTTGAGACCGATGTCGAGCGATTTTTTATCGCGCCAGCAGTGGCGTGGGAGATTAGCGATCGCACAACCCTCACCTTTGAGTTGGAATATCTGGACGATCGCCGTCCCTTTGATCGCGGCATTCCCCCCATTGGCGATGAGGTCGCAGATGTGCCCCTCGATACCGTCATTGGTGAGCCCGATGACTTTGCTGAAGTCGAAACCCTAAATCTCGGCTACCGACTTGAGCATGAGTTCAACGATCAATGGCAATTGCGCAACCGCTTCCGCTACCGAGACTCGGATTTTCTGAATCGACGGACCGAGGTTAGCATTCCGTTAGGAGGCATTAATGAAACCACCGGCGATATTGCTCGTTCCTTCGACGCCAATGAGAGTGCCTCAGAGAGTTTTGAGCTACTAACTGAAGTGGTAGGCGAATTTACGACCGGCTCCATTGAGCATACGGTGCTGTTTGGCTTCGATGTGTTGTATTCCGACAGCAGCAACCTTGCGACCACCGACTTTGCCCCACCCATCAACCTATTTGATCCCCAAACGGGTCGAGTCGAGGCTCCCGACCTGCCGCTAGCGCTCACCTTGCTCGATGCCAACGTCGAGCTCGCTCAATTCGGGGTGATTGTGCAAAATCAAGTCCAACTTCTACCCAATCTCACGGTTCTACTCGGTGGCCGGTTGGACGTCGGTAGCCAGGATCGACAAACGGAACCGGTCTTTATTCCGGGGTTTATTTCATCCCCTGGCACTGATGATCAGCAAGACTTCAGTAATTTCAGCCCCCGCGTGGGGATTGTTTATCAACCTATTGACCCGTTGTATATCTATGCCAGCTACAGTCAATCCTTTCGGCCCAACACCCTGGCCCAAACCACGGTTGATGGCGATTTTTTAGATCCAGAAGAGGCGGAGCAGTTTGAAGTGGGCATCAAGGCAGAGCTATTAGAAGGCCGACTAGCAGCAACGCTAGCCCTATTCGATATTATCCTCGAAAATATTGCCGCCTCTGATCCCAACAACCCGGCTTTTGTTGTCCCGATCGGCGAGCAAACGAGTCGAGGAATTGAACTGACCGTGCAGGGTGAAATCCTGCCAGGGTGGAATGTGATCGGCTCCTACGGCTTTATCGACGCTGAGATTGCAGAGAGCGCAGACTTTCCTGATGGGGCCACCCCGCGCAACGTGCCAGAAAATACCGCCAGCTTGTTCACCACCTACGAAATTCAGACAGGAGCCCTCGAAGGACTGGGGTTTGGCCTCGGCCTGTTTTTTGTCGATCGCCGGTTTGGTGACGACAGCAACACCTTTGAACTCGACAGCTATTGGCGCACCGATGCCTCCATCTTTTATCGCCGCGATCGCCTGCAAGTAGGACTCAACTTCCGCAATCTCTTTGACGTCGATTATTTTGAGAGCGCCGTCGATCGCCGAGGTGCCAATCCAGGAGAACCCTTTACCGTTTTAGGGTCAGTCTCCTACACGTTTTAAGCGTCGGGAGCAGCAGGCCAAAGGTACAGCACCAATAACCAGGAACCAATAACAAAGAACCAGAAACCAATAACCAGGTGCAAGGAACCCAGAACCCCAAACCCATTGGCACACCGCAAAATGACATTGGCTCGACAAAAGTTGAAAAGGTTTCGGCTGCAGATAATCTTGGGTCTGATATGCCTACTCATGATCGCTTGCAGCGGTCGGTCGGCCTTGCCGCCCGCCGCCCACCAAGGGACTGACACCGCCATCCCCCAAGCGACTCGCACGGTGGCACATGCGCTGGGCCAAACTGAGGTGCCCTTACAGCCAAACCGAGTCGTCGTGATGAATCCGGTTGTTGACTTAGACAATTTGTTGGCGTTAGGCATTAAGCCCGTCGGCTTCGCTGAATTCACCCAAGACCGCCCCTTTCCGGTACCGCCCTATTTGTCTAGCCAGACTGCAGGGGTGGCCACGGTAGGCGTGCTCACGCAGCCCAATCTAGAAAGCATCCTGCTGCTCAATCCCGATTTGATCATCATTAGCGAATCGCAGCGCCGACTGTATCGCCAGTTGTCCAAAATTGCCCCCACTGTCGGCGTCAGCCCCCGCGTCAGCCAATGGCAAGACCGATTTTTAGCCCTGGCTGACGCGGTGAATCAAACAGCAACCGCCGAGCAGTTGCTCGATGAATATGACCAAAAGGTGGCCACGTTTAAGCAAACCTTGGGCGATCGCCTCACTGATGTCGAGGTCTCGTACATTCGCGTGCGCACAGACGGCATTTTTCTCTACGTCAGATCCTCCTTAGTCGGGGATGTGATGACCGACTTAGGCCTGCGGCGTCCCCCCGCGCAGGATGTCGTTTTAGCCAGGAGCACCCGGATTCCCATTAGCCTTGAGGAATTGGCAAAGGCCGATGGTGATGTCATGTTTGTGTTTGGCGTCGAATTTGGCGATACCTCCGCCATGTTTGCCCAACTGCAAACGAATCCGCTTTGGCAACAGCTCAACGCCGTTAAAACCGATCAGGTGCATGTCGTCACCGAAACTTACTGGAGCTTTCCCGGTATTCAAGGGGCCAAATTGCTCATTGACGACTTAACCCAACATTTAACTCAGTATTTAGCGGATGTTGATTCATCAGGATCAACCCAATGAAGACCGGCTAATGGTTAGACTATCTCACGGTCTTGGGGAGAGCAATGAGGAGCCTGATAGCCGTTGACGACCTTAAAGCTGCTGTGCTGCTCTTCATGACTCAACGGATTTCTTCATACTTTGTGCAGCCTGCATACTGCGCCCACCCACCTGGGAATGAATTGCAATAATCTATAGTATTTCTAATACGCAGCCCAATTCATCGACTAGACGCGTGGCCATCACACTCTCCCTGAATCAGCCAAATGATTGGTTGCAGCGTTGTAGCCCCGATGAAGTTAACCTCTGGCACTACGATGAAACTGACAAAATCCGCAAATGTTGGAATCACCTGGGTCAAGGTTATCTTCAGACCATTTGTATGCGGGATGGATTGGCCCTCAACATCATAGAGTATGAATTTCGGGATGATTTTGTTAGACACTGCCCAGCCTTTAGGTCTCCCTTAAAGCTAGAACTAGAGTTTATCTTGGCGGGGCCTCACGCTGGGAAAAGCCCATTGGTCTTCTCATTAGGCCGTGAAACCGACAAGTGTTCCATTAGTCAATATCCAGGAAATCAGCATATTTTCAAGGTAGAGCTACATTTACGGTTGCCAATTCTCAAAGTTTTTTGGGACGGGCTGCTTGAGCAGCTGCCAGCCAAGCTCCGACAATCTATTGGCAGCTATCTCGAAAAAGTTTGTGCATTTCAAATTCCACAGGCAAATCCGCTGGCAGAACAGGCCTGGTCACTGACAAACTGGGAGACGGTTACACCCCAAATGCGGTATCTACTGCATCAAATTCTCAACTGCCCCGATCAAGGACTGAATCGACGGATATACCTGGAAGCAAAGGCGCTAGAACTAATGACGCTGCGATCGCGGCAGATGGTTGAGCAACTCGTGGTCGTAGAAAGCCAGCTCACCGGTCAAAATAGCCCGCAGTTAGATGAGCTACATCGCATTTATCAGGCCAGAGAGCTATTGCTGAGGAACTTACAGCATCCGCCTTCCATTGCTGATTTAGCCCAACAAGTCAACCTCAATCGTCGCAAGTTGACCGAAGGTTTCCAGCAAGTGTTTCACATGACCCCGTTTGAGTATCTGCAAGACTACCGCTTGCAGCAGGCGCGCAGCATGCTGAGCTATCCCGATGTAAAAGTTGAGGATGTCATTCAATCTGTTGGCTACAGAAGCCGCAGCAGCTTTGCCGTCGCCTTCCGCAAAAAATTTGGCCTTAATCCTAAGCTCTATCAGCAGCAACAACTAGCTGTCTGAAAAAGTGCGTTGAGAATTCAAGAAAAGTGCGTTGAGAATTCAAAATCTCTAGCCTGTTACTCCTCTAATCCATATCCTGCTTACAGCCACAAGCGTTGGAAATTTCGGTGGTGATCGTTCCTCAAGATATTGTTAGAGCATTCACAACGGGTAGCTTTGCGGGGTCGGTGCTGCAAGATATCGGTTTCTCTCGAACTCCCGCTCAAGATGATCCCGACGGGTATGTCGCCCGATTATCGGCCGAGTCTTTAGAGGCGCTTGATGGCGATTATGTTTTTCTCACTTACTCCACCGATCAACCGGGGGGAACCTCAAAAGCAGCGTTTGTGACGCACCCAATTTGGTCGCAGCTGCAAGCTGTGCAGCAAGATCGCGTGTGTCAAGTTGACGGAGCCGTTTGGATTGCCAGTCGTAGCATTCTGGCGGCAAATGAGATTCTGGCCGATATTGAAGTGTGTCTCGCGGCAGACCTGGAATCGAATGAAACCGCTGAATAAATAAGCACTGCATTGGCATATTGAGAATTATTCCTAACATTGCGATACCCTTTTTAAGGAGTTCTATCGCAAGGGCTAAATGGCGAAAGTTATTACTGCGGCTGAGGTGCTTCAACTCATAGATGCGTGTCGCGCTGAGGGCAGCCTTGTGGAATATGAGGAAGGCCCAGAGAAATTTACGCAACTGCCGTCTTCGGTGGGGCACGGGTACTGCCGCAGCATTCAACTCCGACCCGGCATCAATTTGTCGATTGATGATCTCAAAAAGCCGCAAACCCATTGCTGTCAGATTGAGCAGCATCCTCAGCCGATGCCGCTAACCCTGAGCTATTACCTATCCGGTGGGTGTCAGGTGGATAATGATGGTCTGAGTGCTCCTGAAGAAGAGGCCGCCGGGAAAAGCTATTTCTACTGCCTGCCTAACACCGCTGAAACCGAAAATTATCCGGCTGGGCAATATCTCTGTAGAATTCGCATTCAAATTTTGCCAGAGCTAATTCCTGCCTTTAGCGATCGCCTCAGCGATCTCCCTACTGACTTAAAAACCGCGATCGAGCAGCCTGACAAAGCGCTGCTGTATTTATCTAGTCGGATTACGCCCGCCCAGCAGGTTTTACTGCAGCAAATCTTGCGATCACCCTATCAGGGCATTACTCGATTTTTTTATTTGGAAGCCAAAGTTTTAGAGCTGCTGGCTTTTCAATTTGATCTGATGGTGCCGCCGACATCGACCAATCAGATTCCGCCCAAAGAAGTTGACCGCATTTATCAAGCTCAGGCCATTCTGGATCAAAATATGAGCCAGCCGCCTTCCACAGCAGAACTGGCGCGGCAAGTGAATCTCAACGAACGCAAGCTCAGGGAAGGCTTTCGACAGGTTTGTGATACCACCGTTTTTGGCTATTTAACCCAGCAGCGCATGCAAACAGCCTGCAAATTGCTAACCCAGCAGCGCTCAATCGCCGCCGTGGCCACAGCCATTGGTTATGACAGTGCAACGGCGTTTAGCAACGCTTTTCGGCGGCAGTTCGGCATGTCTCCGAAAGGATATCAGTTAAAGCAACGTCGGTGGCTTTAAGAAAAAAAGTCTGTTTTGAAGAGAAAAAAGTCTGTTTTAAAGAGAAAAGTCATCTCTAAATCCCCTAGATTGAATTGCAACTAGTTGAGAAACTTTCTCACTAGTGTTGTGGGGTAAGTGAGCGCTATTTGTCTGCTGCTTGTGGTGTGAAAGTGATGATGATTAAACCGTAGAATTTTGGACTGTTTCTGACCAACCGCTATTTCCAGCAGCACCGAAAATTGTCGGCAACGCCTTGGTAACAGATGTTCCCGAGGCCACGCTGCAAGTCGCGATCACAGGTACGAATGCCCCAGCTGAGGCGCAGGTCAGCACTCATGTCACGTTAGGTCTGCTAAGCACCGTATAAGTCGGAGATGGTCGGCGGACGGTTAGTATCCGCAACCTGTTAAATAACCAATAGCTGCCCGAGTTCTCAGGAACGCACTGCGGAAACTGAAGATTGCCGCAATGCCGCCCCTGGCATCACGCTAGGTCTTGGCTATTCCATTGAGTTATAGGAGATTGATGGTTAAGTTGCGGCATTCCAACATCGTCGGCTGGCTGATGAGCGGGGCTCTAGTCATCGGCTGTCAGCCTGGTTCAACTCAACCACCTGCGGCTGTCTCTGGGCCAGCTCGTACAGTGGCTCATGCCTATGGAGAAACTCAGGTGCCGGTATCTCCACAGCGAGTGGTGGTGCTAGATACAGCTCCATTGGATACCGCTGTGGCCTTAAATATTCAACCGGTTGGAACGATAATCTATGGGTCGCTACCAGATTATTTGGGTGAGGCCGTCACCGATATCACCATTGTCGGCGATGGCAATCAGCCAAATTTAGAAGCAATTTTGCAGCTTGAACCTGATTTGATTTTGGGCTCTAAGATCGGTACTCCTCGCCGACTTTATCGCCAACTGTCGCAAATTGCCCCGACGGTAATGACGGAGGGCAGCGGTCGAGAAAGTGACTGGCAGGAAAATTTTTTGCTCTATGCGGAAGCGCTGGGGCAGCTTGAGCAAGCCGGGCAGCTTTTGCAGCGCTATCGCGACCGGGCACAGCAGTTGGAGGACGCGATAGCGCAACCAGCAGATCTCGAAATTTCTGTGTTGTCAACCTACGGAGATCGCATCGGCGCGTATACAGTCAATAGTTTTTCCGGCTCAGTGCTGGTCGATGTGGGGCTCTCTCGTCCCCCCGCACAAGATATCACCCGTAACTATGTGGTGGAGTTCTCTGCTGAAGCGTTAGATAAGCTCGATGGTGACTATATTTTCTTCATTTATTCCCCTGACTTTTCAGTAGGCATTCAAAAAGAAGAATTTATTACTGATCCCGTATGGTCTCAGCTACAAGCTGTTCGGCAGAATCAAGTTTGCGAAGTGCCAGGAGCGGTTTGGGGTGCCGGTCGGAGTATTTTGGCGGCCAACCAGATTTTGACTGATGTGGAAGCGTGCCTTGCTCAGACTGATTGAACCTCTGGTAGCCATGACAAGTTGGCCTTCCAGTTTGCCACTTGGGCAGAACAGTATTCCCAGCAGCCAGCGATCTCCCTCACATCGTCTGCCATTGAGCAGCTTTATCAAGCTCAGGCCATTCTGGATCAAAATATGAGCCAGCCGCCTTCCACAGCAGAATTGGCGCGGCAAGTGAATCTCAATGAACGCAAACTCAGGGAAGGCTTTCGACAGGTTTGTGATACTACCGTTTTTGGCTATTTAACCCAGCCGCGCATGCAAACAGCCTGTAAATTGCTAACCCAGCAGCGCTCAATCGTCGCCGTGGCCACAGCCATTGGTTATGACAGTGCGACGGCGTTTAGCAACGCTTTTCGGCGGCAGTTTGGCATGTCTCCGAAAGGCTATCAGTTAAAGCAACGTCGGGTGCTTTAAGAAAAAAGTCTGTTTTGAAGAGAAAAAAGTCTGTTTTGAAGAGAAAAGTCATCTCTAAATCCCCTAGATTGAACCCCAACTAGTTGAGAAACCTTCTCACTAGTGTTGTGGAATATAGCGGGCTGCTATTTGTCTGCTGCTTGTGGTGTGAAAGTGATGATAATGAAACCGTTGAGTTTTGGACTGTTGACGATCGCAGGCGTGGCGATCGCGATGCCTATCGCTGCCGCTGAGCCGGTTGCTGAAATCGCCTTACCCGATCTGGAGGCCACCACGACGGCGACGGATTTGTTGGCTCAAACGGAAGATGCCGCCGCTGTCATTACTGATGTGCAAATTGAGCCCACACCTGAGGGCTTCACGGTGGTGCTCGTTTCTGATCAACCCCTGTCGGCAGGCACCTCAGAGATCGTCGGCAATGCCCTGGTGACCAATATTCCCAACGCGACCCTGGCCCTCACTGACGAAGCTGCTGCGGAACAATTTAGTCCGGCTGAGGGAATCGCTTTAGTGCAGGTGACCCCCTTGCCGGATGGCGGCGTTCAGGTGGCCATTACGGGGACGGATGCCCCGCCAGCGGCACAGGTGAACCCTCAAGCTAACAATCTGGTCTTCAGCGTCGAACCCGGCATCGCCTCAGCCGTGATCGAGGATGCTGACACCATTCAGGTTGTGGTGACCGCTACTCGTACGGAAGAAGATGTGTTGGATGTGCCTCGCACAGTCCGAATCATCGAGCGGGCAGCCATTCAACAACAGTTAGAGCTCACCAACAATCTGCCCGATATTTTGGGGAATCTAGTGCCCGGTTTTTCGCCGCCGCCGCTACAGATTGGCACCCGTGGCTTTACCCTGCGCGGACGCAATATTCAGGTTCTGGTGGATGGGGTGCCACAAAATCCTAATGGTCCGCTCTTTTTTGAGTTGAACACCATTTCTCCTGACTCCTTGGAGCGGATTGAGGTCATCCCTGGAGCGAGTGCCCTTTATGGGGATGGGGCGGCTGGCGGCACCATCAATCTAATCACTCGTGCCCCGGTCGAAGAAGGGGTCATTTACCGAGCCGATATTGGCACCCGTGTGGGCCTAACCTCGATTGAAGGAGATAGTTTTGGTTATACGGTGGGCCTGGATGTTGCTGGTGCCGAGAATGGCGTTGATGGCCGCATTTCAGTGAACTACGACGTCAGAAATGCTCAATTTGATGCTAATGGCGATCGCATTATTCCGGTTGTTGGCCTGGGTGAATATGACCGGTTAGGGCTACTCACAAAGTTAGGCTATGACATTGATGAAAATCAACGTATCGGGCTCACCTACAGTTTTTACCGCGATCAGACTGACAGTGAGTTTACGAGCGATCCAGCCATTCTCGATATTCCCGGAACTCAGGTGGCGAGACCCCTATTTTTAGGAGAGTTTGACTATGAAGAACCGCCTAAGACAACCAGCAATGTGCTCAATCTCACTTATCGCCATGCGGATATCTTTGGCTCTCAGTTAGACGCTCAGGTTTACTACACCGACTTAGAAGTTGTACAGGAATTTGGGGATATCAGATTCAGAGGCTTTCCAGAATTCTTTCCCGAGATTTTTCAGAATTTGAATGAATTCTCCGAGTTAGGGCTCCGGATGCAGGTGGATACGCCCCTAGGAAATGCGGCAAACGTGCTGTGGGGGGTCGATTATTCCCAGGAAGAAAATGAGAACAGAGCAGCCTTCATCGATCCGGTGGCCTTTGATGCCAATCGAGAAGTCAACATTATCGAAGAGTTTTCGGCATTTCCGCTTTATGAAATCGAAAATTTAGGTTTGTTTGCCCAAACCCGTTGGGATATCAGCGAACAGTGGCAAATTAGCGGGGGTATTCGTTACGACAACGTTAGTTTTTCGGCCGATCCTTATCAGCTCGCCTTTCAATTTCCCCGTGAGCGTGACGGCGGCAGCGGCAGCTTTGATGATGTTTCATTTAATGTTGGACTGCTCTATCGACCGATTCCAGAAGTTGGGTTATTTGCCAACTTTTCTCAAGGCTTTTCGATTCCGAGTTTGGGATTAGCCTTAGGACAAGTCGCACCGGACTTTGATATTAGTGATGATTTGCTGTTTCAACCCCAAACGGTAGATAACTTTGAGCTTGGGGCGCGAGCCGAATTTGGCCGGGTGCAGGCCAGTGTTGCGGGGTTTTATAGCGAATCGAGTCTGGGCGCTTCCTTCCTATTCGATCCTGAAATTGGCGGCACGAGATTAGTCCGGGCACCACAGCGCAACTATGGTGTGGAGGCCACTATCGACTGGCAGCCCAGTGACACTTGGCGGTTGGGAGGAGCCTTTAGCTGGGCCGAGGGTGAAAATGATGTTGGTGATGAGGGTGATTTTTTGCCCTTAGGGTCGCTCACGGTGCCGCCCTATAAGCTGGGGCTGTATGTCGAAAATAATACAACCCCTCGTTGGACTAATCGATTACAGATGTTGTTGATCGGCGATCGCGATCGCGCTTTTGATGAGGGTATTGACCCCTTTAAGATCAACAGCTACGTGACCCTGGATTTAATCAGCAGTTTACAACTCGGCTCAGGCCGCCTCACCTTAGCGGTTGAAAACCTGTTGAATACAGAGTACCTGTCGCTGACTGCACAAGAACGGGTTAACCAGTTTGAAGATCGCCGCTTTGCCGCACCTGGAACGACCCTAAGCGTGCGCTATTCGATTGAGTTTTAATGGCCTAATGTCCAACATTGCTTGTAAAGGATTATTGGGAGGGCTGGCAAGCGTTTTTTTGACAAGCTGTCAGCCAACCCTGCCCCCTGATTCTGACGTGCCCATGCGCCCGATTGAGCATGCCATGGGCACCACTCAGGTACCCGTCTCACCCCAGCGAGTGATTGCTTTAGACTATGCCCCTCTAGATACGGCCTTAGCCCTAGAGGTGACCCTCATTGGCAGACCCGAGGAGGCCATTTCCCCGATTTACCCCAACGCTAGCCGAGACATCACCTCAATCGGTGCAGGCTTTTATCCCAATTTAGAAACGATTTTAGAGCTAGAGCCAGACTTGATTTTAGGGTCAAAAGTCGTTGAGCGGGGCGCTTATCGAAGGCTATCGCGGATCGCGCCCACCATTTTTACGGAAGACAATGGGCGTCACGGTAATTGGCAAGAGCACTTTCTGCTCCATGCCGATGCGTTGGGTCAGCTTGCCAAAGCAGAAGAGTTGTTAGCTGATTACCAACAGCGGGTCAACACCTTGAAATCTGACCTTGAGCAGGTGATGCCACGGAATCCGACTGTATCCGTGGTAGCCCACTGGAGCGGGGGTGTTTTAGCCTATACAGCCAACAGTTTTTCTGGGTCGATCCTGCAAGATTTAGGGTTCAATCGCAATCCCATCCAGGCCCAAAGCTCACGCTACGCGCTGCAGCCCTCGAAAGAAGATCTCGCTGCCATTGATGGCGATATTGTGTTTTTGATGTATGACTCGCAGTCCGAGGGCAGCATCACCAAGGCAGAATTTGTCAGCGATCCGCTCTGGTCAACGCTTAATGCGGTTGAACGGGGTGTCGTTTGTGAAGTCAGCAGTGCGATTTGGGCTGGTGGGCGCAGCATTCTGGCAGCCAACCAGATTTTGCAAGATATTGAAGCTTGTTTAGACTGAGGCGAAGTTTTTGCGTCAGTGGCCTGGGACCTGGGAGTTTCTGATCTACTGGGGCGGCCGGGCCAGGCTCTGAGCAAGGCCAAGCGCCATGGCAGGTAGCCGACATAAACCAGGGCACTTGACAGTTGCGGTCTCGATCTATTTCATTAATAGGAATAGTTTTCAACTATCCTGCTAAGAATCGCGTCGCCTCACATGGATATCATCACCTCGGAAGCTTACTATCAGCAACGGCAAGATTGCCTCGAAGCCAGAGGTACTATCGCCTACAACACCGACGGCTTTGATTGGATGTTCCACTGCCAGGATCGATATAGCACTGACAATGTATGGGTGCTGCGGCTACAGTCAGGGCTTTCTTTAAGATGGTCTGATGACAAACCCTATAGAGACGTCGGTATTAAGGGTGAGCACCCTGATGAAATGCCGTTGATAGCGAAGTTTTGTCTGTCTGGGTATCAAGGAGTCCGCTGCTCAGGCATTCCAGGGGTGCCAGAAGAGTATTGTGAAGCGGCTGGCCAAAGCTACTTTCTTGCGCTGCCAGATATTCAAGAAACCGAAATTTACTTAGCGGATCAGCACAGACAGTTCCTCCGCTTGCATATCGAACCTCACTTTTTCCAGACGATTGGCATGGACTTAGGGTTTTTGCCAGATCTGCTGCGGCAAACCCTGACAGGAGAGCAGCGGCGCTTTCATCAGTCTCTGGGCAATATGACCCCAGCCATGCACAAAGTGCTACAGCAAATATTGCACTGTCCCTACAGTCACGGCATCAAGCGACTATTTTTGGAGAGTAAGGCGCTGGAATTGCTGGCACTCCAGATAGACCAGTGGGTGGAGCTAGAGCAGGGGGAGTGTCCTCCGCAAGCGCTGAAGGCGGCGGATGTTGAGCGGGTGTATGAGGCGGTGAATATTTTGCGGCGGGAGCTGGTTGACCCGCCCTCGACTATTGTGCTGGCCCGTCGGGTAGGGCTAAATGATAAAAAGCTGAAGGCGGGGTTTCGGCAGGTGCTTGACACGACTGTATTTGGCTATGTGAAGACCGAGCGGTTAGAACAGGCCAGACAACTTTTGTTGACAGGAGATATGACGGTTACCCAAGCCGCTTCCGCAGTGGGCTACACCAGCCAAGGACATTTTGCGGCAGCTTTTCGGAAACGGTTTGGGGTAAATCCGCGATCGCTACGGCATTAAGGGCGATCGCGACCAAAAAGTCCCGCTAGGAATGGAAAAGGTCCCGATAGGAACTGACACGACTATCCGTCCTCTGTAAGATGCTCGCACTTGCGAATCATTTGCATTTAGTGTGAGGCATGATGAATCTTCAAAATGGAGTAGGACAGCGCCCCTTTGCTAAGGCCCGCTGCCTGGGACTGATGGTTGCCCTGGCGAGTAGCTGGGCGGGGGCTTTGGCGCTATCGGCTGAGGCGCAGGAAATCGAGGTATTAGAGAGCCCCGGCATCCTGGCAGAGGATGTCAGCAGCGGCGAGGCGATCGCCGCCGACTCGCCCACCGCCCCAACAGAGACAGTCAGTGAATCGGCGTCAGCGGCAATAGACTCGCCTGTGATCTCGGTAGAAGACATTCATCGGACTGAGTCCGCTGCCGCCAACCCACCCGCCACCACGGTGGAGGAATGGCAGGCGCAAATTGCCCAGTCGCGGGTCACGATTACGAATGTGCGGGTAGAAGAGACAGCAGCGGGGCTGCAAGTGGTGCTAGAAACGGCAGGCGGCGACCTGACCGCGCCCGCGACTCAGGCGGTAGGGGAGGCACTGATTGCCGAAATCCCCAATGCGGTGCTGGATTTACCTGACGGCGAGGCGTTTGAGCAGTTTGGCCCAGCGGAGGGGATTGCGCTGGTGAGCGTGACGAATTTACCCGGTGACCGCGTGCAGATTTCGATTACCGGCACGGAGGCGGTGCCGCAGGCGCAGATTAGTGCTGATGCGGGCACCCTGGTGCTAAGCGTAACGCCGGGAGTTGCCACCGCCACCGATGCTGATGATGACGCGATTCAAGTGGTGGTGACTGGAGAAGAGGCGGGCTCTGATTACTTTGTGCCTAATGCGCCGAGTACGCTGAGAACGGGTGTGGATATTCGCGATACGCCTTCTTCGATTCAGGTGATACCGCAGCAGGTGATCAGGGACCAGGGGGCGACTAACGTACGTGACATCGTACGAAATGCTAGTGGTGTTAGCTTCGCAAACTCAGCTACAGGTCGCCAGGAACGATTTATTCTTCGAGGTTTCACTGCAGAGGCGTTTCGCAATGGCTTTCGTGGTGATTTTCTCTTCTCGTCTCGTACCGCAGTGGAGTTAGCTAACATCGAGCGCGTGGAAGTACTGAAAGGACCCGCATCTGTTCTATTCGGACGTGCCGAACCATCGGGCATTATCAACTTTGTGACCAAGCAGCCGCTGCGCGAACCGTTTTACGAAGTTGGATTTACGATGGGGAGCTTTGATTTTACCCGTCCGACTCTAGATTTCTCTGGACCGTTAACGGCAGACGGCAGCCTAGCCTATCGCTTAAACGCGGCTTATGAAAATGCCGGTAGCTTCCGTGATGGCGTAGATACCGAACGTTTTTTTATCGCGCCAACGTTGTCTTGGGAAATTAGTGACAACACAGAGTTAACTTTGGAGTTCTCTTACTTAAATGACACTCGACCACAAGATCAGGGACTGGTGATTTTAAGCGACGACGAAGTTGCCGATATTCCCTTTGATACCTTTCTAGGCGATCCCGATACTCCATCTGAGTTTGAAGAAACCCGCACCGAACTCTATCTCGACCATCGTTTTAACGACAATCTATCTCTACGCTCACTTCTACGCTATACAACCACCAGTGAAGAAGAACCAAGGAACATACAAATTGATGGTCCGTCGGAAGATGACCGCAATTTTCCTGTAGATGAAGATGTGCTCAGTGCGCCTGCTGAAACTTTTGCTATTCAAAATGACTTAATTGCTGAGTTCAATACGGGCGCGATCGAGCACACGCTCTTATTTGGCTTGGAATATGCCTATCAATCTCGGGAAGCTACGTTCAGAGACAGAGGGGGGGCAACCGTTGATATCTTTAATCCTGCAACAGAATTTACTTTTGAAGAAGAATTTTCACCTCTTGAGTCTTTTGACCTAAGGAGAGAGTCGTTTGGAATTTATTTACAAGACCAAATCGCTATCTTGGACAATCTTCAGCTAGTTGTTGGTGGGAGATTTGATACTTTTAATCAAGAGGCAGGAAATCCTGACGAAGAATTGTCAGAAACGAATGCAGATGCGTTTTCTCCTCGCGTTGGCATTGTCTATCGTCCTGTCGAGCCCGTTTCTCTCTATGCTAGCTATACCCGCTCTTTTACTCCTGTAGGTGGAAGAAATGTTGATAACGAGCCATTTGACCCCCAACGGGGAACGGGGTTTGAAGTTGGGGTGAAAACTGACATCATCCCAGGCCGTCTTTTTTCAACGCTGGCTTTCTATGACACGACCCTCACGAATGTAACGACATCAGACCCCGATAATCCTGGGTTTGATATACAAACAGGGGAACAAAGAAGTCGAGGCATTGAATTGGATATACAAGGGGAAATCTTACCGGGCTGGAATATTTTTGCCGGTTACGCCTACACCGATGCGGAGGTGACAGAGGACAATGATATTCCTGAAGGCAATCGCCTGGTCAACGTGCCAGAACACAATTTTAACCTGTGGACAAAATACACTATCCAAGAGGGTGGTTTGGCCGGTTTAGGATTTGGCGCAGGCTTATTTTATGTCAGCGAACGGGCGGGAGACCTGGACAATTCTTTCTTTGTTGATGGCTACACTCGTGTCGATGCGGCAATTTCCTATGAGCGAGATAACTATCGGTTCGGCCTGAATTTTCAAAATCTCTTTGATTCCCAATTCATTGAAGGTACGGCAGGTAGACAAGGAGTTATTCCTGGTGCGCCTTTTACAGTGCTCGGCTCAATTTCAGTGGAGTTTTAATAAAGACACAAGGCAGAGCGCAGAAAGGGATTTATTCTTTTCTTGTTAACTCTTATGCTTCCGCCCATTCCTTTACTCTATTATGCTCTTTGCTCATGGCGTTTACCAATGAACAGATTTATCAATAATTGGATAAGGCGATCTAAGCGTTCGTGCAGCGTCTCCCTTAAAGATATACTCCGAAGATTGAACCCAAGTGATTGTAGAAAGGGGCTAAGCGGAGTACAAAAGAAAAGACTTAAATGGATCAGCCAGTATCTGTTGGTCTTACTTACTGTAGCGGTCGTCTCAGCCTGTGCCGGTAGCTCAATCAACCAAAACCAGTCATCAATTGATGCTCAAATATCCTCATCTGAGTGTCGCCTGGTACGACACTCCTCGGGAGAGGTCTGCGTTCCACTCAATCCTCAGCGAATTGTTGTTCTCGGTGTCGGCTTTGATACCTTATTATCATTAGGGATTAAACCTATCGGTAGCACTGAATCCGGTCGAAAAGATTATTCTTACCTAAAAAATAAAACAGCAAGCGTTGAAGATGTCGGTGATGCTGGTAGTCCTGATCTGGAGACAATTGTCGCTCTCAATCCAGACTTAATATTGGGGGTTGATTACCTTGATCGAAAAAACTACGAGCAATTGTCGAAAATCGCGCCAACTGTACTGCATGAATGGGAATTTAGAGAGGGTTGGAAAAAGTTATTGAACATGTATGGAGAAACTCTTGGAAAGACTGATAAGGCACAACAGATCTTGACGGATTACGATGCCCGAATTAAAGAATTTCAGGCACAGATGGGCGATCGTCTTCAGCAGACAGAAGTTTCAATCGTGTCCGTCTTTGGCGGCAGAATTTTGATTTACCTCGAAGAGACTCCTTGCGGAGCGGTAGTGGCGGATGCGGGTTTCTCACGCCCCGACCACCATACAGAAGAGTTTTTTGGAGAATTAGGCAGCGTATCGATTAGCAAGGAACTGCTTCACAAGGAAGATAGCGATGTCATCTTTGTCTGGACAGCGGGGTCGGACGAAGAAATGGCTCAGGAGTCTCAAACCACTTTAGAAGAGCTAAAAGCAGACCCTTTGTGGTTAAAACTTAACGCGGTACAGCAAGACAAAGTTTACGAGGTTCCTAGTCGCTGGATCAGCATAGGACCGACCGCCGCTAATTTGGTCCTCGACGATTTGTTTAAGTATTTAGTCGATACACCATCGCAAGCTGCTCAATAGCGCGAACTCATTTTTAGCAGATTCTCATGCCATCTTGCATGCTCAAATCAGGCTGGTCCAGCACTTGCCACATCTCGCTATTTCATCTGCGATCAACCGCAGACATGAGGACAATCACCTTCCCTCACCTTCCCCCAACCCTGACCCAGCATCCTCTGCCGCCACCTGCCGCACCGCCGCCAAATCTACCTGCAACTGCTCCGCAATCTGCTCCACCGTCATCCCCGCCCTCAGCAGCAACGGCACCGCCGCCAGTTTGCCTTCCTCGCGGCCTTCCTCGCGGCCTTCCTGACGACCTTCCTGGCGGCCTTCCTGACGGCCTTCCTCTAGAGCGTCTCGATAAACTCTCGTTTGTTTGAGGTCATCTAATTTCAACATGGCGATAATCTCCTCGCGGCTCAGCTCAGAAAACTTATAGACCAAGATCGTCTCTATTAATTCTATGAATTTTTGTTGGACTTCAGCATCATCAACTTCTCGACGAGTTTGTTCAACCAATTGCCTGCCCTCCGCTGGAGCTGCATTCTGTTCTAAACCAATCAGCCGCAGCAGCTTCAGTCCCAGGGAAAGATCAGTTGCTTCGTTGAGTTCATCCAGATAAATCTGCTGAAACTGCAGGCTCCCCTCAAACACCCGATGGTGTCTGGGCAAACCAGGATCGAGCGTGCGCCTGGTGAAAATTAGCACGGCATACCAATCATTTGGCGGTTGATAATCATGCAAATACAAGAAAATTTGGGCAAAGAAACTGGAGTACAAAACATTTTTCTGGTCTCGATAGCCCTGAACCTCCACAAAGACGATGGGCAAGTCAGCGGCGTCGGTGGGGGGTACCAAGATGCCGTCAATCCGGAAGCTGGTTTGCTTGACTTCCTCAGAGGCAAAGCGATACGTGACATCTCTTGTCGGAGGTCTACCCATCAAGTCAAAGACGATATTCGGATCGGTTTGAAAGATCTCGTAGAAGAGGCTGTCGGTTTTCAAGCTAGCGCCGTCTTGTCGTTTATCAGTACTCCATCAAACTGCCGCTGGGGCAATGTCAGACCTGACTGTACTCCCTGCCAGTCTGGTCGGGATGATGCTTTATGCGCACCTTTACTTTAATCTGGTTCGGTCAGCTGGTTTCGACCATCGGCAGCTACATGACCGAATTTGCCCTGACCCTGTGGGCTTGGGAAGTTACTGGCTCGGCAACTGCTCTAGCGCTGGTGGGCTTTTTTTCTCAACTGTTGCGCATACCGGTCACTCTGTTTGCAGGGCTGATTGTCGATCTCTTTAATCGCAAATATTTAATGATGCTCGGAGACAGCATTGCTGCCCTTGCAACCATTGGTATTGGCATCCTGTTTTTCACCGATAGTCTACAAATTTGGCATCTTTACCTGGCCGCCAGCTTAAATGGCGGCTTCGGACAAATTCAAAGCTTGGCCTACAAAGCTTCCATTTCTTCGTTGGTGCCACCGCGTCAGCTCACGCGAGCTAACAGCATGAATTCAGCCGTTCATTATGGCTCGGCAATTTTTGGTCCAGCTTTGGCAGGAGTGTTATATCCACTGATTGGAATCATGGGCATTTTGCTGATTGATTTAGTGACGTTTGGGGTGGCGATCTCCACGCTCTGCGCTATCCGCATTCCTCAGCCTCCACGCCAAAAAACGACCGAACGAGAATCCCTCTGGGCTAAACTCACCTTTGGTTTTCGCTACGTCTGGCAAAAAACAGGGTTGCGATCGCTCTTGCTGATCACCACAGCCTTTTGGTTTTTCCACGATTTGGGGGGAGCGGTCTATGACCCGATGATTTTGGCTCGTACCAACGGCAGTGCCCAGATCTTAGCTAGTACCGCTTCAGCGGCCGGCATTGGTGGTGTCACCGGGGCGATTTTGCTCAGCGTCTGGGGTGGCCCCAAACGCCGGGTCAATGGCATGTTGGCAGGCTTCATTGGGGCAGGCTTGAGCAAAACCGTGTTTGGACTGGGGCGATCGCCCGCCATCTGGATTCCTGCCCAGTTTTGCTCCTCTCTGAACTTTCCGCTGCTGGGCAGTTCAGAAACGGCCCTGTGGATGACTCAGATTAAGCCGGAATATCAGGGACGGGTCTTTGCGGCTAACGATTTGGTGCTGCAAGGGGTGAGTGCGATCGCGGTGCTGCTGGCTGGCCCGTTAGCCGATCAGATTCTAGAGCCTGCCATGATGCCTGGGGGTTGGTTGACGGGCTGGTTGACCCCCAGTTTTGGCAGTGAGACCGGTGCAGGCATGGCGGTGTTGTACGCGACCTGTGCGATAGCAATGCTGCTAGTAGGCATTGGAGGCTGTTTTAGTTCTCAGTTGCAGGCGATCGCGACTAGCCAGCCCAAAACCCAATAACTGATCAGGTGTTCCTGATCGGCAGAGTGCCCCTAGGGCGCGTCATCAATTAAACTCGAAAGCCTTACGGTATGGGCATTATCGCGCCCGCTCCGTAAACCTAGCTAGAGGCTGAACCGCTTTCAGCATAAGGACTCAGCCGCTAAATGATGACAGCCTCTAGCAAAAGCCAGAAGGAGAACGGCATCAGGCTGCACCGGGCTCTTGGTCAATCACTTTGTTGAGAGTTATTGCCAATAATGAGATACTCACTATAGAACTTTACGGCACGGGCTGGATGGCAAAGGTTTTAACAGGTTCAGAAATTGCCGAAATTTTGCAAGCGTATCGGGCTGACGGCAACCTGTCGGAATACCGTGAAGGGCCGGAAACCTTTGTGAGAGCCCCCCAGTCTCTGGCTCGCGGGTATGGACGCAAGATTTGCCTGCGCCCAGGGCTGCATCTGAGCATTATGGATTTCCAAAAACGCCAGATTCATCAATATCAAATTCGGCAGCATCCACCATCGATGCCACTCACTTTGAGCTACTACCTAACGGGCGGTTGTCAGGTGAGTAATGATGGGCTCAAGACGGCATATGAAGAGGTGGCTGGCAAAAGCTATCTGTATTGTGTGCCCAACACGGCTGAGTTCGAAAAGTATCCAGCCCAGTGCCGCATCTGTCGGATTCAAATTCAAATCTCACCCGAATTGCTGCAGGGCTTTAGCGATCGCCTGCACGAGTTGCCCACTGAACTGAAACAAGCGATCGAGCAGCCTGAAAGGGCCTTATTTTGCCTACCCAGCCGGATTACACCGGCTCAGCAACAGGTGCTACAGCAAATTTTAGAATGGCCCTATCACGGACTAACCCGACAACTGTATATTGAGGGCAAAGTCCTAGAGTTACTGGCGCTGCAGTTCAGCCAGTTCACCACCGGGCAACCGGATCACCCCAACGCGCTGAAACCCCGCGATTTAGATCGCATCTATGAGGCGCGGGATATCTTGATTCAGAATCTGGACGCTCCCCCCTCACTCACTAATTTGTCGCGACGAGTTCATCTCAACGAGAACAAGCTCAGTCAGGGGTTCCGCCAGGTCTTTAACATGACCGTTTTTGGCTATCTGCATAATCACCGCATGGAGCAAGCGCGCCAACTGCTGCAAACCGACAGTCTCAATGTCCAAGAAATTGCCTACCGGGTCGGGTACGCCAGCCGCAGCTCTTTTGTCGCCGCCTTTAAGAAGAAATTCAACGTGGCCCCCAGTCACTACCTCAGGGAAATGAACTAAGCGATAGTCGGGTAAATCAAGGAATCGAGGGAAAGGAAATAAGGCTCAAGGCTGCAGATTCTGGGCTTTAGATTCAACGTTTTGGACTGACACCAATGCTCTGAAGTTAAGCTACACATGCTCTCTTCGACTCCGCTCAGAGAGCGACGGCTGAGCGGAGTCGTTCGCGTTAGCGTCTCCCTTTGGGAGAACGCCGAAGATCTGTAGTTGCCTTTTGAAGAATCGGTATTACACCAATGCTCTGAGACTTTCCTTATTCCCTGTGGGCAGGCTACACCAACGACTCCGCCCAAGGAACGTCGACTCTGCTCAAGGAATGTCGACTCTGCTCAAGGAATGTCGACTCTGCTCAAGGAACGTCGGCTGAGCGGAGTCGAAGCCGACGTTCCCCTCCGCTCAGCCGACTTAGCGGTATTACACCCTCAAACCATTCGCCGACTTAAACATAAAAATCGCTCTCGAAGACAAAACTCTCAGGCTCGAAGACAGTTTTCGCTTAACGCTAGCTAGCACACCGCGTAGTATTGAGAACAATTGTTAATAATCAATAGTTTGCCTGCTACTGGGCTTGAGCAACGGAGCCGTTCTATTCGTTGCCTTCGATGTCAGCAAACCCGGCTGCGGTAGGCAAGGTTTAGGTGTGAGGAATCATGACAACTCAGATTAAGCTGGTTGGCTACAGTGCGTTAGCCAGTCTCATTTTGGCTGGAACCCATTATCCGGCTGCGGCACAAGTTTCCACCTCGGCGGCCCCTCTGGAGGATGCAGAAGCAGCGGGAACGGGTGAGATCGCCGATGACGTACCCACGGTTGCCGAGGCTGCTCCTCTGCTTAGCGAAGAGAGCAGTAGCGCTGCGGCGCTGCGTGACCAGCCGATTGACCAGCCGTCGGAACTGCCCCCCGCTGAGTACATCGTCCAAGGGGAAGTCGCCGTCATTACCGATGTGCAGATTAGTGAAACGCCTGACGGGCTCAGACTGGTTTTAGTCTCTGAACAGCCCTTATCCGCTGGCCCGGCCCAGATATCCGGCAATGCGGTGGTGACCGAAATCGCTAATGCCACGCTAGAGCTGACGGATGAGGCCGCCGCCGAGCAGTTTGCCCCGGCTGAGGGTATCGCCCTAGTGCAGGTATCGAGCCTGCCGAATGGCAACGTGCAGGTGGCAATTACGGGCACAGATGCGCCCCCCGAAGCTCAGGTAACTGTCGATGCGGGCAATGTGGTCTTTACTGTGGTGCCGGGCATCGCCGGGACTCAAGCCGCAGACCCTGACGCGATTCAAGTGGTGGTCACCGCCACTCGCACAGAGGAGGAAGTGATTGACTTGCCGCGATCGGTGACGGTGATCGAGCGGGAGGAAATTGAGCAGCAGACAGAATTGACGAATAACCTGCCCGATATCTTAGGGAAGTTAGTCCCGGGCCTATCGCCGCCGCCCTTGCAGGCCACAACTCGCGGATTCACTCTGCGGGGTCGTAATGCCCTCATCCTGATTGACGGGGTGCCGCAGGGGGGGAACAGTGGTGGCTTACGAGCGCTGAATGGCATTGCCCCTGAATTTATTGAACGAATTGAGGTGGTGCCAGGGGCGAACGCTATTTTTGGCGATGGGGCTACGGGTGGGATTATCAATATCATTACCCGCGTCCCCGTTGAGGAAGGGGCAATCTATGACCTGAGTGTGGGGACCCGCGTTGGCGTTACCGCCATCGAAGGCGATAGTTTTAGCTACAACTTTCGGGTTGGTGCTGCCGCTGCAGACGGCCCAGTCGATGGTCGGTTTTCGTTTACCTATGATGTTGACAATGCTCGCTTTGATGCGGATGGCGATCGCATTCCGCCGACGAGTGCTGGTGAAAATGATGAGTTGGGCTTGCTAGCTAAAGTGGGCTATGACATCGATGAGCAGCAGCGGTTAGAGCTGACCTACAGCTATTATCGAAGCGATCCGAATACCGAGTTCGCCACCGATCTCTCGATCTTTCAGATTCCGGGTACCCAAGTCGCCAGAGCCATCAGAGTCGGTAGTTTTGATTACGAACGTGAGCCTCAAAGTACGAATCAGTTCATTAATCTCACCTACCGCAACACTGATGTGTTCGGGTCGCAAGTTGATGCCCAGATTTACTATAGCGATGAAGAATCTGCAGGCGCATTCCGCGATTTTCGCCTCAGAAATGCTGCCGACTTTTTCCCAGACATCTCTCAACAAGTTAGCGACATTTCGGAACTAGGGGCGCGTTTACAGATAGATACCCCCATTGGCAACTCCGCCAGCGTGCTCTGGGGAATCGATTATTCCCAAGAAGATAATGAGGTTGCCGTTTTGTTCGCTGACCCCAACGCACTGGATGCGAACCGAGAAGTGAATATCATTGATGAATTTTCCTTGTTTCCCCCCTATGAGTTGGAAAACTTAGGACTGTTTGCCCAGACGCGATGGGATATCACGGAGCAGTGGCAAATCAGCGGCGGATTACGCTACGACGATTTTAATTTTTCCGTCGATGATTACGCTCTGGCGTTTCGATTTCCCCGCGAGCGAGAGGGCGGCAGTGGTGGTACCGATGGGGTCTCTTTTAATGCTGGTCTACTGTATCGACCGATTCCAGAGGTCGGCTTATTCGCCAACTTTTCTCAAGGTTTTTCGATTCCTAATCTGGGCTCAGTCTTTTCGGGGGCAACGACCACGTTTAGCCTGGAAGACGATTTGCTGCTGGAACCGCAAACGGTAGATAGTTTTGAGATTGGGGCACGAGCAGAATTTGGCCAAGTGCAAGCCAGCGTATCCGGGTTTTACAATGAGTCCGAACTGGGTAGTTTTATCCGGTTCAATGAAGAGACTGGAACCTCACAACTGTTGCGAGCACCGCAGCGTAACTATGGCTTAGAAGCCGCTGTTGACTGGCAGCCGAGTGATGTCTGGCGGCTGGGTGGTTACTTTAGTTGGAGCGAGGGGGAAAGTGACAACGATGATGATGGGGAGTTTGAGGCGCTGGGCTCCCTCAATGTGCCGCCTTACCAGATCGGGCTCTATGTGGAAAATGACACCACGCCAACCTGGAGCAATCGCCTGCAGATGTTGCTAGTGGGCGATCGCGATAGCGCGTTCGATGATGGGGTCGATGCCTTTGACATCGATAGCTATGTCACGCTGGATTTCATTAGCAGCCTACAGTTGGGGCAAGGACGTTTGACCTTGGGCGTTGAAAATCTGCTCAATACCGACTATCTGCCCCTCACCTCGCAAGAGCGTGTTGGCGGCTTTGAAGAACGGCGCTTTGCCGCACCAGGCACCACGGTCAGCTTACGCTACTCAATCACCTTCTGATTAAGATGACCTCCAGGATACTTTGTCCGGGTCTGGTTGGTTTGGCCCTATTGACGCTGCTCACGAGTTGCCAGCAGCGTCAGTCAGTGCCGCCAGAGACCGACAATACCGTGCCTACGCGATCCGTTGAGCATGCCATGGGCACGACTGCCGTGCCCATGGCACCCGAGCGCGTCGTCGTGCTCGACTATGCCCCTCTGGATAGTGCTTTAGCTTTGGAAGTTGAGCCGATTGGCCGTATGACAATCCTGCCTTCCAGCCTCTATCCATCATCCGTCGAGACCATGCCGATAGTGGGAACCGGACGTCAGCCCGACTTAGAGACCATTTTGCAATTACAGCCAGATCTGATTCTGGGTAACAGGCGTAGCTCTGGCCAGATCTACTCAAAATTGGCGCAAATTGCCCCGACAGTTCTGACTCCAGACAATGGTCGTGAGGGCGAGTGGCAAGACAATTTTCAGCTTTATGCGGAAGCGTTAGGAAAACCGGAACAGGCCGAGCAGCTTTTAGCGGATTATCAACAGCGTGTTGAAGCCGTACAGGCGGCATTACCCCAAGCACCAGAAGCGATCGCGGTCTCAGTTATTGCCCATTGGAGCGGGGGCATCGTGGCCTACAGTGTCGACAGCTTTCCCGGGTCGGTATTGAAGGACGTGGGTTTGGCGCGCAATCCGGCTCAGGGTGAAGGAAAACACTATGGGATTCAGCTATCGCGGGAGGATTTGACTCAAATAGACGGCGATGTCATATTTTTGCTCTACAACTCTGGGTCAGAAGACAGTGTGGGTAAAGCTGCATTTGTCAGTGACCCGCTGTGGTCGCAGTTAAATGCGGTGCAGCAGGGCATCGTGTGTGAGGTCAGCAGCGCCAACTGGGCTGGGGGGCGCAGTATTCTGGCGGCTAATCAGATTTTGGCCGATGTCGAAGCTTGCCTTAACCAGGCTGATTGAACCTCTAGTGGAGCATCAGATCAACGGTCTTCGCCATTTCGATTAATCACCACCAAGGGCCAACGCGATCGCCCCCCTTGACAAGGCCTCCCAAAAAAATGTGGTAGTTTAACAGGAATCAATCTCATTTGAGCGCAGTGGTTCACCCCATGCAGTCGAGTTCCTGGCCATCCCCTCCCCGATCCACTCGCCCACCGACCCTGTCGACTACGGACTGGCAGGCAATCTGCCAGCAGGCTCAGCAGTGCGGCGAGCAACTCTGTCAGATGACTGCGGGCGGTACTCAAACCTTTTTGCCGCAGCGTTTAGGAACAGGGGGCGAGCACCACATCAATTTGCGAGGCGGTCTTTCTCTCGTCATTCGCCAAGGCCACCTAAGACGTCCCCTGCGCTATGTTTCCGAACATGACGCCAAATCGCCGCTGGTGGCTAAGTTCTATCTATCCGGTTCGTCACGAGTCGATACGCCCAACGTGGCCAACGTCAAAAGTACCTATGAGGAGCAAAAGGGGTGTCACTATCTTTATTACTTGCCTAATTTGACGGAGGTCGAAGAGTGGCCCGCAGATGAATCGCATCATGTGGTCTACGTCTGTGTAGAGCCGAACTACTTCCGCACCTTTGAAATGGGTAGCACAGCGCCGATCACCTCCCTACAATCGCTGCTTCACACAGAGACGCCGCACCGATTTCATCAACCCCTGGGCCGCATCACCTCTGAAATTGGGCAGATACTCCGGCAGATTACTCACTGCCCTTATGCCGGTATCATGCAGCAGCTCTATTTGGAGAGTAAGGCTTTAGAACTGTTGACCCTCCAGTTTGCCACCTGGGCAGAACAGCATTCCCAACGGCCAGCGATCGCCCTCAAATCTCCTGACATTGAGCAGCTTTATCAGGCGAGAGACATTCTGCAGCAGCAAGCCGATCAGCCGCCGTCACTGACCGAATTAGCGCGTCAGGTGGGGTTGAACGATCGCAAACTCAAGCAAGGCTTTCGTCAACTATTTGGCACCACGGTCTTTGGCTACCTGCAAAGCTACCGACTAGAACAGGCCCAACTACTGTTGAAAAATGCCGATTTCACGATCGCCCAAGTCGCGTTGAAAGTCGGCTACACCAACCCAGAAGCCTTCAGCACAGCCTTTCGACGAAAATTTGCGGTCAGCCCCAAAGCCTATCAATTGGGTAGACATCGTTAAGGTCCGTTTGCCAAAGAAAAAAGTCCGTTTGGCAAAGAAAGTCATCGCTTATTCCCCCTAACATGCTGTCACCAAGCCAATTAAGAATGGCTGGCATTAGTGTGGTGAACGGAGCATGATGACCAAACTAGCGTATGGCACGGCTTGGACGATTGGCGTCGGGGCGATTGCGGCCCTAGCAATGGAACCCGCCCTAGCAGAAACGCTAATGCCTCTACCTGAGGGCGATCCAGCGATGATTGACTCCACTTCAGCGACAGCACTACTGACTGAACCAGAAACCGCATCAGTCTTGTCAGATGCTGAAGTCTCACCCATAGCGGTGGTTGTCCCCTTGGCAGAACTCCCATCAGCAGAGGTCGCAGCGGTGATGGATTCCTCAGCGGACCCCACACCCCTGACAGCAGCCGAAGCTGAACCAGAGAACACGCCAGTATCGCCCGACCCGATCGCTCAAACCCAGCCAGTCGCGATTACCAATGTGCAAATTACAGAAACCGCCGATGGGTTTAGCCTGCAGTTAGAGGCAAGTGGTGAATTGGCTGCGCCAGCAACTTCGATAACCGGAAATGCGGCGATCGCTGACATCCCCAATGCCGTTTTGCAACTGCCAGACAGCGAAGAATTCTTTGCCAGCAATCCCGCCGAGGGCATCTCGCTAATCAACGTCACCAACCTGCCGGATAACCAAGTACGGATTGCCATTACCGGCACCGATGCCCCGCCCACTGTTAATCTCAATGTTGCTCCCGCCGGCCTCACGATCAGCGGTGTGCCTGGCGATCCTACCGTTCAGGCCCCGGATGAGGAAGCGATTCAGGTCGTGGTGACGGGGGAAGCGGATGACGATGATTATTTTGTGCCCGACGCTAGCACTGCTACCCGCACGGATACCCCCCTGCGCGATGTGCCTCAATCGATACAGGTAATTCCGCGTCAGGTGATTGAAGACCAACAGGCAATTGGATTAGAAGATGTACTCGAAAACGCTGCTGGAGTAACGTTTTTAGGCAACAATGCTGGTCGTGGTCTCGGATTTAGTATTCGTGGCTTTGACAACGTTCCCATCTTGCGAGATGGCTTTCTCCTTCCTAATTTTATTGGCGATGCCGCTGAGCCAGAAGTCGCAAACCTAGAGCGTGTGGAGGTGCTGAGAGGACCTGCATCTGTTTTATATGGGCAGGCAGAACCAGGCGGTGTAATTAACTTGGTGACTAAGCAGCCCCTACCAGAACCTTATTACGACCTTCAATTTCAAGTGGGTAATGGCGGATTTGTCAATCCCAGTATTGATTTGTCAGGCCCCCTAACCGCCGATGGTAGTGTTCTCTATCGCTTAAATGCGCTATATCGACAAGAAGATAGTTTTCGCGATTTTGACAACAATCTTGAGCGCTTCTTTATCGGCCCAACGTTGACCTGGCTGATTAGCGATCAGACCGATTTGATCGTCAACCTGGAGTATATCGAAGATAAGGAGCCTCTTGATGCTGGCCTGATTCCGTTTGGAGATGGCATCGAACCGATTCCTTTGGATCTAGTACTCAACAACCCTGACGATACCGTTGAGCAAGATTATCTGAACATTGGGTATGCTCTAGAGCATCGTTTTAGCGAAAACTGGCAACTACGCAATCAGTTTCGCTTTACCTCTAGCAACTATGAGACTGACGTGTTTCCAATTGGGCTTTTTATAGACGAATCTACGGGAATTCTGACCCGCGCATTTACGTTTCAAGACACTGAAGTCGATACGTACTCGCTTTACACCAACATCGAGGGCAAATTCAGTACAGGCTCTATAGAACATACGCTGTTGGCCGGGATTGATTTGACTCGTTGGAATCAAGAGAGTTCATCAGGATTTGATCCTGGCGCTACCTCTCTAATCAACATATTTGATCCAAACTACCCCGATCCTTCATCCTTTCCAACCAAGGACAGCCTTCCCCCCTTTGATTTTCTCAATAATCCGATTGAGACAGAACAGCTGGGAATTTACCTACAGGATCAAATTGATATTCTGGATAACTTAATCATTGTTGCTGGGCTGCGTTACAACACTGTCAATCAAGAAACAACTGACCGTTTTACTGATGCCGTAACAGAGCAATATGATGATGCTTTTGTTCCTAGAATCGGCGTGGTCTATCAACCGATTGAACCAATTTCTCTGTACGCCAACTATTCCCGATCATTTGTGCCGAATTCAGAGATTGATGCCGATGGAAATTTTCTAGACTCTGAAGAGGGCGAAGGATTTGAGGTGGGCATTAGAGGTGAGATTATCGAAAATCGCCTCGCAGCGACACTCGCCTACTTCGATATCACCAAACAAAATGTAGCAACCCCTGATCCTGACCCAAATAACCCTTTTTCCTCAGTCGCCACTGGAGAACAGCGGAGTCGAGGAGTTGATTTCAACTTGACTGGTGAAATCTTGCCAGGGTGGAATGTTGTCGCTTCCTATGCTTACATTGATGCGGAAGTAACTGAAGATAACAATACTGATATTGTTGGAAACAGGCTGTTTGGTGCTCCCGAACATAGTGCTAGCTTGTGGACAACTTACGAAATCCAGTCCGGAGACTTGCAGGGACTTGGCTTTGGTTTAGGGTTTAACTTTGTTGGAGAGCAGCAGGGCGATTTAGAAAATAGCTATCAGATCGACAGCTATTTTCTCGCCAATGCAGCTATCTTTTACCAACAAAGTGATTGGCAGGCACAACTCAATATTGACAACATATTCGATGTTGACTACGTTCGCACTTCTGGTGTTAGAAACGGCATCAGTCGAGGCGATCCACTGACGGTTAAAGCGTCTTTCTCCTACACGTTCTGATACAGTTAAATTGATGCTATAAAGTTTGGTCTTGCTGCCAGATTATAGATAGGAAAATTGCGACAGAGAGCTTATTGGAAATATGAATATAAAAGGTTGAATCTAACCATGTCAGGAATGCTAAGGGCTAGACTGCTGACTTTGAGTTTGATTGTGTCAGTGGAGATCGCAGCTTGCCAAAGTCAAACCAATCAAACACCGCCAGACGCCAGTTCTCCCTCATTGTCTGGTTCCCCTGACTGCCAGACGATTCAGCATGAGGCTGGGGAAACTGAAATTTGCGGTCAACCCCAGAGAATTGTTGTACTAGGACCCTATGTCCTGGAATTCGTGCTAGCGCTGGGTGAGCAGCCGGTAGGGTTCGCTGACCACATGGCAGTGCATCAAGAAGACTACGACAATCCGAGTCAGCAAATTCCGTATTTAGGTTCTCAAGTCACTCCGCCGGTCACCAATGTAGGCATAGCTTATACCCCTTCTCTTGAGGCCATCGTTAAAGCTCAACCAGATTTGATTTTAGGAACAGTATTCAGCAACGCGGCTCAGTACGATGAGCTATCTAGCATCGCTCCTACACTGCTAATCAAATGGGAAGATGTCGATCAAGGCTTTAGTACGATCGCCAAAGCCATTGATCGCGAAGAAGAGGCCACCATGCTGATGGCACAAGCGGAGCGGCGGATTACATCAGCCCGCGAGACGTTTGCGCCTATCGTTGAAGCTTATCCTGAAGTTCTACTGCTGAATTCATCGCAGCTCCGAGAAATTAGATTGGGTAACTCTGGTCACGGGCTTTGTAGTTCTTTGATCAAGGCATTGGGATTTCAGCTAGTGTCATTGCCAGATTCTGAACCACCTGAATCTGGTTTGTCAGATCCAATTTCCATTGAGACGTTGCCACAGTTGAATGATGCCGACTCCATCATTTTGTTGGGCAGTAACTTTAACAACCTGCAAGGTGTTACTGATTTAGAACAGTTTGAAGAAAGGCAGCTGTCAGGTTTGGAAAAAGCTTGGGAAGATAATGCGATCGCTCAATCTCTAGATGCCAGCCAAGCCGATCGCGTCTATTTCATTCCAGCCTATCTCTGCTTAGGACTACCCGGCCCCATCGGCACCAAGTTGTACCTGAAAGAACTGCAAAAACAGCTGTTGCCGTCAGATTAGCTTCGCGTTCCAGCAGACCATTGCCCCTACGAGGGAAGGTCATTGGGGTCAATGCCCTGCGATCGCAAATACGCCTCTAGCCGTTCCACTCGTTGTCGTTCCTGCTCTGCGGCACTCAGATGACGATGGCCCTGGGCGTCGTACCAGGTCAAAATTTCTTGCGGTATGCCACCGACCTGTCCCTGATAGCGCCCAATCCCTAATCCGACTTCTGGCATCCAGTAAGGTTCGCCAATCTGCAAGCGATAGGTATCGCCCTCTAGTTTATAAACCTCAAACGGCTGATGGCGTTCGTGAAACGTGTCCGTAGGACAATCGCGCTGCCAAAACTCAGGATTGTAAATGACGTAGTACAGCACCCCTAGTCGGCTGTAGGTTTCTAGTTTGCGGGTGTACTCATCCCCCGGCTGATGAGACACCATCTCCAGCACAAACATAGGGGGAATGTCCTGCTCTTCCCACATCACATAGCTGCGCCGCGACTTACCGCCCTTTTTGCGCTCTACTCCCAGGCTTAGAAAGCCATCGGGCACTACCGGCACCAGATGACTTGGCCCGGTGGTGTGGTAAATCGCCATATCGGCCCCAAAGTACCAGTCCAGGCGCTCTGACCACAGATGCGTCAACAGCAGCAGCAGCAAATTGGGCAGCAGATTTTGATCCTCGCTTCGCGACGTCCTTCGGCCTACGTTATCCACAGGGGTATCGTCCGAGCAGGGGAGTTCTTCGGCACTGGGCAGCGCTTGATTGACGGATGAAAACATGATGGGTCGTTTCGCTCCGCAAGGGTGCAATTGAACTAATTATAGTGATTCTCCAATGGAGAAACCCCGCAATTCTCCACTGTATAGGCTGCGCCAAGGCCCCATCCCTCGACGCTAGCAAAGCGGAGCGCGTCTATTTCATCCCGGCCTATCTCTCTATCTCTGTCTAGGACTACCCAGCCCCATCGGTACTGAGCTGTATCTAGAAGAACTCAAAGAGCAATTCCTCTCGGCTCCACAATCGTAGATTTCCTCATACGGAGCTGTTTTTGGCCATCGATGAGCTATCCCTGACAATTAAGCACTGCGGTTTTTGGCTATCTGGAAATATCATTTCATTGAACCTATTGCCCTAACCCTCTATGAACTGGAATATCGCAATCGCGACTGGTGGTAGCGCCAGTCTGGAATTTTTAGAAACAGCGGTCATTGCTTATGCGATCGCCCGTTCGGGTTACAGACGGGAAGCGATCGCGGGCTGCCTGATTGGCATCTCTGCTGTTGCCCTGGCGGCGATCGCTCTGGGCACAAGTATCCAAGCGATTCCCCTGCACTGGCTGCAAATCGTCACTGGCATCGTGTTGCTGTGGTTTGGTTGGGGCTGGGCTAAAAAAGCGGTGCAGCGGCAAGCTAGCGGACGGCGGGCTGGCTGGTTAGATGACGATCCCCTAGCTGCCGAAGCGATTTCCCTAGAGACGGAGCAGCGAGGATTTAGCACCGCCAACTTTATCGTCATGACGAAGAGTGCTGCTTTAGAAGCCTTTGAGATCGCTGTCATTGCCATCACTCTAGGCACCGCCTCTAATGCTTGGCGTGAAGTCTTGGGCGCAGTTGGCGTTGCCGGTGTGGGCTCAGTGGTGTTGGTCGTTGCCCTACATGCTTACCTAGTCAAGGTGCCAGATGTGTTCATCAAGTTGGGTACGGGTATCTTGCTGTCTGCTCTAGGCACATTCTGGTTGGGAGAAGGGCTGGGGTGGGATTGGCCTTTGGGAGACTGGGCCATTTTGGGCTTGCTGGGCCTGTTTAGCCTGATTGCGGCTCTATCGATCTTTTGGCTCAGGCACAGAGATCAAGAGAGGGCTAGTTTACCCGGCTGAAGCAAAGTTCGTTTAGCAAAGAAAAAACTCCGGCACGCAAAGGAATTTGGCCCGCAGAACCTTTAGGATGCTTCTGCTCAGATTCTGACCTGATATTGTGCGGACTTTTCTCATCCTCTGGCTGGGGCAGATGGTTTCTGCCATCGGCAGCAGCATGACCTACTTTGCGCTCACCCTCTGGATGTGGCAGCGCACCCAGTCCGCCACCGCGATCGCGCTCATCCTCGTCTTCTATCAGCTGCCACAGCTAGCGATTACGCTGTTCTCCGGCATCTTGATTGATCAAGTGCCAAGAAAAGTGCTGCTGTGGTTGAGTGACGCGGGGGCCGCCTGCTGTACCCTCTCCGTGGGGATTTTGGCAGGGTGGCAAATCTTGCAAATTTGGCACATCTATTTAATCGCGGCCATCATTGGCTGCTTTGGCAATGTGCAAAGCCTGACCTACGCGACCTTGGTGCCGCTGATTGTGCCCCCGCAGCATCACACCCGCGCCAGCAGCATGGGGGCCTTGGTAGAACATGGGGCCGTTATCCTGTCGCCCGCGTTGGCGGGAGTGCTGTATCCGCTCATCGGCCTACTGGGAATCACCACGATTGATATGACCACCTTTGCGATCGCTATCCTGACCCTGGCGATCGTCAAAATTCCCGTAACCACACAGAAAACTGTCGAGAGCCACCCACCCCCCTCAAAGCCAGCATTCTGGCAGCAGATGAGCGGCGAGATTACTTTTGGCTTTCGCTACATTGCCGCTCACCCCAATTTGCGGGCGATGGTGGTGGCCTTGTCCACCTTCACCTTTCTCCACCAGGTGGGTGAGGCACTTTATCAGCCGATGATTTTAGCCCGCACCGGCGGCGATACCCAGATGCTGGGCGTGGTCGTTGCGGCTTCTGGTCTGGGGGGTGTGGTGGGCGCGATCGCCTTTAGTCTCTGGGGCGGCTTTCGGCGGCGGCCACTGGGGTTGATGATCGGCTTTATCGGCACCGGCTTGAGCAAACTATTGCTGGGGCTAGGTCACGGTCCCAGCGTTTGGGCCACGGCCCGATTTGGCACGTCCTTTCACAATCCGCTGATCATGAGTTCTTACATGGCGATGTGGTATGACCGAGTCGCGCCAGAGCTGCAGGGACGCATCTTTGCCGCCGACTATCTAGTGGGAACTTTGGTGATGCTCACGGCCAATCTCGTGGCGGGGCCATTGGCAGACCAAGTGTTTGAACCGTGGATGCAGCATCAAACCACGGTGGCGATATCGCTGTGGGGACAGGGGCCGGGTAGCGGCATGGCCCTGCTCCAGGTCATTTTGGCCGTAGGCATCCTGGCGGTGGGTGCTCTTGGTTTGGGAATTTATGGTCGCGCTTTAGAGTCGGACGATCGCGATCGGCAGTTGTAGATGCTGAGGATTTTCCGACTGTGGCAGAGAGCCAGATTACTGGCAGCGTTGGCTTTCACAGTCGACCACTGCCGGCCCGGTCTCCTCGGATGGGTCGTCGGTGACCGCAGTGGGCAGACTTTCGCACCGTTATGGGTGATGGTCAGTGGGTGGCACTGCTTTTTCTACATCACGGATGGCTGACAGGTCTACCCCAGTGACAGCCCAGAAGGTGACCACATCGTTAGCAAGACCGATATGCCCCGGGTGGAGGGCAAAACACTCGCCTGCGGCATTACCTAGCCCGTCTCCATCGCAAGACGTTGTGTGACTCGAAATCGCTAGAGATGCTGAAGCATTCACTTGGATGCACGAGTCGCAGACTGATAGCCTTGATAGGCAGCCATCCCGACAACCAGCGCCGCCACAAATACCAGCGGTTGCCAACTCACCAGCACCAGAGCAACAATGCTGGGGCCGGGGCAGTAACCGGAGATGCCCCAGCCGATGCCAAAAAGGGCCGCACCTGCCAACAAAGGGGCGTCAATGTCTGGTTTAGTAGGTAACCGGAATGTCTTCGCAAAAATGGGATGGGGCAGCCGCAACACAAACCGAAAGGCTACCGCCGTCACAGCGACGGCACCGCCCAGGACAAATAACAACGTCGGATCCCAGGTGCCCGTGACATCCAAAAACCCGAGGACTCGCTGGCGATCGATCATCTGGGAAAGCCCCAGACCCAGCCCAAACAGCAGACCGGACAGCAACGCGATAATTTTTGGGTTCATTGCGTTTTCTCCTGTTAACCCAGCGTCAAAACGTGACGAGTGATGTATACCGTCACCATGGCGGTACTCAAGAAGGTGACCACGGCGGCAAGCGATCGCACCGATAGTCGCCCCAAACCGCAGACGCCGTGACCACTGGTGCAGCCATTGCCGAGACGCGTGCCAAAGCCCACTAAAAAGCCCCCTAGCACCATGGGCCAAACGCCTGCCGTGGGCTGAGGGGTGGGGCTCACCGCCAGACCATATTCATAGAAGACACCCCCTAGGACCATCCCCACCAGAAATAGCCACCGCCACTGCCGATCCGCCGCCCAGCCCAAACTGCCACTGACAATGCCGCTAATTCCGGCAATGCGACCGTTAAAGACCAGGAGCATCGTGGCGCTAATGCCAATCAAAAGTCCGCCCGCCAAAGCCGGTATCCAATAAAATTCCGCCATTACTTTTCCTCGATTAAATCCGCTCGCCACCCGCTGCCAGGTCAGTCTGAACTGACGATGGGCTCGCCGCCTGCTTTCCAACCTTGAAGACTCGGTGGAAAGCCTCGAATGTTGCTGTATCCCAGCATTTGCAAAGCCATTACGCCCATGGCTGTCCGGTAACCCGAGGAACAGTAAAGAACGACAGGACGATCCTTGGGAATTTTGTCCAGGTTGTGAGTCAGCGATCGCACCGGAATATTGATGGCACCCGGAATATGGCCATGCCTAAATTCCGAGGGCTCGCGCACATCAATTAACAGGACCGCTTTACCCTGGAGCATCCCTTTCAAAGTGCCAATTTGTTGCACCGCGTAGTAGTCGCTGGGGATGGCTTGAAGAAATTTATCCACCTCTGAAAACGATGCGGTGTTGTCGGTGGCCGCTGCCGCAACCTCAGTTGTTTGGGGGGATGCCAGTGCTGCAGTTCCTGGGATGCCACCCCCAAATAAGCCGATGGATAGCCAGCCCATCAGTAAGATCAGCGCGATTTTTTTCATGGGTAAAACTCAGGTGACAAAAAGTCCTTGATGTCTAGGCAGACTGCCTTAAACGGGGTGGGCTTTCGGCACTGGGGCCAAAGATTTTATCAGTGAAGCGGACATACCAGGCCGCTGCCTGCACCTGGATGATGTAGGCCATCGCAATAATCAAGGCAATTTCCGATCCTTGCCCTTCGCCGAAGGCGGTCATGGCGATCGCTAAAGCAATCGACAGATTCCGCATGACGGTGCCGTAGACCAGCGCGATCGCATCCTCCCGTTCAAAAAAGAACTTACCGACCAAGGTACTGAGGAGAAAATTCCCTGCATACAAGATCGCTAGCGGCATTAAGAACGAGAGCAAGATGGCGGGATTGGCAAGGATGTCTTTCGCCTTCAATGCCATCGCCACAAACACGATGCCTAAAACACCAATAGTAGAAAAGGCCGGAAACTTTTTCTTGAGGCTTTTGTGGTACTTATCGGCCCCCACGATTTGAATCAAGAAGATGCGGGTGATAAACCCTAAAATCATCGGCAGAAAGACAATAATCACAATCTGCTTGAAAATACTCGCCAAGGGAATTTCGACCACGGTGCCCATTAACCACTTGGCATAAAACGGGGTGGCCACGGAACCCAGAATTAGCCCAATCACCGTCATTTTGATGGCAGCGCTGAGATTGCCTTTAGCCAAGCCGGTCCAGGAAATGGTCATGCCGCTAGTGGGCAGCAGAGACGCCAGCAGTAGGCCCAGCGCCACCAAGGGGCGATTGTTAAAGAACACCTTACCCATCGCAAAGGCAAAAAACGGCACCACCGCGAAGTTAATTAGCTGGGTCACTAATTGCACTTTGGTATCCCCCCCCGACAGCACTTTCTGAATCTGCAGGTTGATCATCATGGGATACACCATGAGGAAAGTCAGGGGAATGATGAGCGACTTGAGGGGGGCTGGATTGGTCAATGCGCCCACGATGATTCCGGCCACCATAAAAGTCGGAATTGACCAGACGAGATTTTTTTGAATAAAGCCCAAGACTTTCCACATAGGACGACTCTCCTTAAATCGTTGTAATAGTGAATGAATGGTTTGCTTAATCGGGCACATCAGTCACTTTCGCGGTGCTCTTTTGGATAGGGAGTCCGGCTTTTTGCCAGGCCATCATGCCCCCCGTAATGTTGAATACTTGGCTAAAGCCCATTTCAAGAAGGGCTTGGGCCGCGATCGGGCTCCGATGAGCCGTCAGACAAATCACCGCGATGGTAGTCTCTTCGGGGAGTTGTCGAAACCATTGCGGCAAGGAGTTGCGCAGGATGGGCATTCGACCCATCAAAATACGCGGCAGACTGAGGTTTATGGCGTCAGGGGCGTGGAAACGGTTGTATTCAAAACGACTTCTGACATCGATGAGACAGAGCGGTTGAATCGATTGAACCAATTCTTCTGGAGATAGGTCAACGAGATGTGACCGAGATGACATCGACTCCATATCAGTTCTCCAATGTGAATGATGAAACGGGTTAGTCCACTGCTCAGTCTGGAATCTCTGCTTGTCCTTGCACCACTAAGACTGAGCAAGCGACATGGTGCAGGACATAATTACTCACGCTGCCCAAGAGCATCTCGGAGATCCCTCCCAGGCCTCGACGCCCTAAAACAATCAAGTCGGCCTCCCATTCCTGGGCCAAGTCGCGAATCAAGGGACCCGGATGACCCACGGCACACCGAGACTGAACCGGGATAGGTTGCTCAGTTGCTTGAGCGACATAACTTTTTAACCAGTGGCGGGTCTCGCTCAGCTTTTCCTCTAACTGGCTTTGCTGAAAGTTGGCAAAGGCCCCCGACAGGTCGGTCTCCATTTCAATCGCGTCAAAGGCACCGAGCCCCAGATGAAAGTCCCAGTCCAGGGCCGTAAATAGCATCAGCTGGCTATCATTGTCCAAGGCCGTTTTGATCGCCTTGGCAAAAACATCGTCCGCCCGCTGAGAACGATCTAGGGGGACTAATATTTTGGTAAACATGGTGATTCTTCCTGTTTTCTGGGCCAAATCAGGTGTCCGTTAAGTCCCTAGACCCACCAGGGTGGCTCACCTGTACGCGGGTCAGTTTCATTCCAGGAATAAATCCAGATGGCGTCATCTTTCACCGCCACATGCACAATCTTGAGCGGCAGGGGAGCTGGCCCTCGGACAACCTTGCCATCGGGGTCGTAGAGCGATCCATGGCAGGGGCATTGAAACTGCTGGTCATTGGCGTTCCAGGGAAAAGTGCAGCCCAGATGAGTGCAGTTATCGACAATTCCCATCGGCGATAAGGAACCGTCACTCTGGATGGCCAGATAAGTCGGTTCACTCGCTAAGCCCGCAATGAGGGCACGAGTGCCAATGGGCTCAGCCAGAATTTGACTCGCCGGAATGGGATTACCCAATTTGTCTTTAGCGAGAATCTCGCCCCCTCCAGTCATCCCCCGAGGCAGCACAAAAAATTGGGCCATGGGGTACAGCGCCGATCCAGCAGTGGCTGCCACCGTTGCCCCGGTCAGAAAGTTAAGCAATTGCCGTCGTGATAACGACGGATTTTCATAAGGAATGGCATTTTCCATCATTCCAACTCACTCCAGTTCTTTTATGACAGTGCAGAAAAAAAATTGTTCGGTTATTAATTCGGTAGTGCTCTCAAAAAACCAGTTTTTTAGGACTCACCCAGGTCGTAACGGCGGGTTGGTCCGGTAGACCCTGAATCAATTCTTCAGGGTCTACAACTAGGAAGCTACCGGAGGGTCGTCGCCCTTAATCCTGGGAGCAACGACTGCCGAGGAAAGCAGCTAGGAATCCAGGCCGTGAGTCAGAGGAAGCGATCGCTCACCCGACCTGAAGATCCCCATCGCGCATTTACCCCCGTGGATAAAATCGTCGGACTTTATGACAGGGATTGGTTGGACTTGCGAGTATTGATGCCGAGCGACCCATACAGGGCACAGGAACTGATCAGTCCCGTGAGCAGGACGACGCCCCCAGCCACAGCTAGCCCAATGCCGAGGGCTGACCCCGCATAGGTAAACAGCCCCAGATAAAGCAGAACAGCGGCTGCGATTAGGCGCAGTAAGCGATCAGTGGTACCAACATTATTAAACATGAGATTTATCTCCAAAAAATCAATCAAAATTGAATCCGTCAAAATTGAATCAGGTGAATGTGTGGATATTGCGAGCAACGGCTAACCGTTCAGGAACTCAGCATTCCAGGACTGAGGCGAAGCTTAGGCCACGCCAGCCAGCTCAGGCATCACGGCGGCGGGCAAACGTTCGATCACGGCCTGCATCTTTTCGCTGGCTTCTAACGCAATCTGCTTAGCCTCAGGGGTATGCACCATCAAAAACATCATCAGCGGATCAACCGCCGAGACCTCGACGCGGCCATCTTCATGCTCTTGGACCACCACATTGCAGGGGTAAAGCGCCCCCGCTTTGTCATCCGCTTGAATCATGTCGTAGGCGATGCCGGGATGGCAGGCCCCGAGAATTTTGTAATTCCGAAAGTCTTTGCCGAGCTTTTTCTGAAAGGCGGCTTGCACATCAATTTCAGTCAGCACCCCCAGCCCCTCTGCTCGCAGCGACGCCGTCACCTGCTCTAGGGCCTCTTCAAATGAGACATTAACAACCTTACTAAAGTGATACATCAATCATGACTCCGCTTGTTTCATAAGTTTTGAGACAGGGAAACTGCCTGCCAATCAGGCGATAAAGATCGCCGTCAGACACAGACAGGCTCCTGGCCAATCAATTCATTGTTCATTTTATGACCAAATAGTAATACGATACTTCAGCGATCGCTTGTTTTCAGCCGCCTGGCGAGAAAGCAATCTTCAGGGTGAATGCATAGATTTTACTCTATTTATAACGCCATATAACTACTTAGTAGTATGGTTACTTAAAGGCTGCCTAGTCGTTCTACAAGGAAGGGCTTCATAGCTTCCTCAAATTGTTGACGTATTGTCCGATTGGTTGGCTCAGACGTTTAAAGAGCTGTGCTGCCCCGAGGGATTAACAAACACCTGATAAAAAATCCGAATAAAAAAGATGGAGGATGAAAGCGTTTTATGGCTAATGTTGTTGTCATTGGGGCCGGATTAGGGGGGTTGCCCGCCGCCTATGAACTCCGGCATCTGCTGCCGTCAGAGCATACGGTCACCTTAATATCAGAGAAATCAGAATTCACCTTTATTCCAGGGCTGATTCGGGTTGCCTTCAATTTGAAGCCGTTAGCGCATGTGCAGTTGGGCCTGGCTCGACTCGCCCAGCGCCACAATCTCAATTGGGTATCAGGTCAGGTCACGGCCCTCGACCCCACCCAGCAGCGCCTGACAATTGAGGGGCAGGCGGCGATCTCCTATGACTATTTGCTCATTGCGACCGGCGCGTCTCTGGCCTGGGACTGGGTACCCGGCATTGGTCCCCACGGCGGCTACACCCACTCTGTCTGCACCCCCGATCATGCTCTCGAAGCCCGTCAAGCCTGGCTGGCGTTTCTCGAAAATCCCGGGCCGATAGTAGTGGGGGCCGCGCCAGGTGCTGGGTGCTTTGGCCCTGCCTATGAGTTTGCCCTAATTGCCGATCAGGAACTGCGCCGTCGAGGATTGCGAGATCAAGTCCCGATCACCTACGTCACCCCAGAACCCTACGCCGGACATTTAGGCGTCTCGGGGGTACGCCAAGCCCGAGAGCTGACCGCCGAGCTCATGCAAGAACGGAGGATTGAGGTAATTGATAATGCCACGATTACCGCAATTCAGTCCCAAGCCGTGACCCTGGCTGATGGCCGCCAGTTGCCCTTTAATTACGCCATGATTTTGCCCGCCTTTCAGGGGGCGCAGTTTATCCGAGAGGTCCCTGGGCTCGGTGATGACAGGGGGTTTATTCCCATTTTGCCCACCCAACGCCATCCCCATTTTGCTAATATCTACGCCGCCGGGGTGAGTGTCAAATTGGCCCAGCCCGATGTCACTCCGGTGCCGATTGGGCTCCCCAAAAGCGGGCAAATGGCCGAAGCCATGGCAACCGCTGCGGCCCACAATATTGCCGTTGACCTCAAAGCGATCAAAGCCCATCATCAAGTGCCGACTTTAGAGGCTCTCTGTTTTGCTGAGTTTGGCAATACGGGCATTGCCTACATTGCCGCTCCGGTACTGCCCGACCCCAAAACCGGGAAGCGGAAACACTCCTACGCGGTGCGGGGGCCCTGGGTCGTGTGGGTGAAAGCGGCTTTTGAAGAATATTTCATGCTGAAAATTCGCTTTGGCGTCGGGATGCCCTGGTACGAGCGGTTGGGACTCCGGACTCTGTTTGGGCTGCAACTGCTGAAGGATGTTTCCGCGCTGGCTAAAACGGCAGCCTCGGGCTCAGAATCCCTAGCGAGTTAAGCACCTCTTGCCATCGCCGATCGCGACCGTTCCCTGTTTGCACAGGAATGTCGCTTCCTTCTGAGCAAGCCAATTCATTCAAGACATTGACGGCCCTCAAGGCAGTCGGTGCCGCGAGCCTGTCACCGGGTTGGTATTTGTCGGCATTACTGCACGATTTGTGGGTGCTCTGTTCCCAATCTTTCACGGCTATTAAACCTATGAAACCGTGCTCTTAAACTCATTCAGGAGACTGTGCATGATGAGAGTGTTCTCTCGATTAGTTCTCGGTGTATCCCTCGTGATTTTCTGCCTCATGGGACTGCCCGAGATCGCGCTAGCCCAACCGGAACCGACCGAACTCGCTAAAGCGGTCCAGGAAATTGAAAATTTAGACGCCCTGCGCAGTGGGCTGGCAGCCTATCTCGAAGAGGCCACTGCACCGCCGACCGCTGAAACCATGCGACAGGTCTGCAAACCGGTGGGGATGAAAGCGATGCAGTTGAGCCAAGACAACGGTTGGCAGGTTAAACAATTGGCCAAGAAGTATCGCAACCCGGCTCATGAACCCGATACCCCCCAAGCCCAAATGGCTCTGGCCAAGTTTGAGCAAGATGCCGATCTGCAGGGCTTTTGGGCTTCAGCAACGCTCAATGGCGAGCCCGGCACCCGCTACTACCGTCGGATTAATGTGGAAGCCAGCTGTCTGGCCTGCCACGGGGGCAAAGGCGATCGCCCCCAATTTGTGAAAGACAACTACCCCCAAGATCTCGCCTATGACTTTAACGTGGGCGATTTGCGGGGCATGTACACGGTCTTTATTCCCGAGGTCAAACAAGCGTTAGAGGCCGCGATCTCCGCCTCTTAGGCACACCGGAGGTGTCGCAGTTGGCCGTCGCGGTCGTTTCGAGGCTACAGAGTGGGCGAGATCGTCAGCACTCATCCCATCAAATTTAAGGATAAATAACATCATGGATAGAAAAGAACTTCAGGAAAGATACAACGCTGGCCAGCGTGATTTTGCGGGGTTGAGACTTTTAGAGAGTGATCTACTGCAGCTCAGGCTCAACAACATTAATTTCAGCCGCTCAGATTTGCGGCAATCTCGTTTAGGTCGAACTCATTTTCGCCAAGCTAATTTTGAGCACAGCGATTTGAGCGAATCAATTCTGTGGGGCAGCGATTTGAGGGCGGCCAGGATGGCTCATGCCCGTTTGCGCGAGGTTGATCTGAGTGGGGCTAACCTGGGCCACGCGCACTTGGTTGAGGCCAATCTGCTCAAAGCCAGTCTAGGCGGCGCGAACTTGCAAGGGGCTGATCTGTCAGGGGCTTGTCTGCTTGAGGCCGACTTGCGCCCAACGGCTGACTCACGAACCAATCTGACGCAGGCCAACTTGCAACAGGTTGATTTAAGCTATGGGCGCTTGAGTGGGGCCAACCTACGGGGAGCCAATTTAGCTCAGGCTATTCTCTGTCGAGCCAACTTGGGGCTCGACTATCGTCCGGGGACGGTGCCGACGGATCTGCGTGGCGCGAATCTGCAAGGGGCTAACCTCAGTTACGCCGATCTGACCAGGGCTAATCTGGAAGACGCGAATTTGCTGGGCGCTGATCTGACGGGCACCTTGCTCGATCAAGCTAACTTGAAAAATGCGGTGATGCCCCAGAGCTATCCCCAGCAACCAGACTGCGAAACAGCAGACCTACCGACCAGGGGATGATGGAGCAACGGATGCGTCGTTGCTTAATGATGGGATGATTCGCCCCCCTAGCCCCAATTCGGGGGGGGGGACTAGAGGCTTGAAGTCCCTCAGAATTGGGGGATTTAGGGGGCAACACAGCCTATGTCCTGGAAGACCCGTTCATCCCTAAAATCAGCAACGCCCGGATGCGTCAACATCGTCTGGGTGTTTCAGAGGGCTCAATGTAGCGATCAGTCTGAATAGCCAGACAACAGTAAAGTTTTCACAACACCTATCATTGATTATTAAATAGCTATATAGTAATCAATGAGCGATGAGAGATGCTGTGAAGCGCTGGACTCAGAGCTGTTAGGCGATCGACCTCAGGCACTGTATCCCCTGAGACTTCCAGGGGTCTTGAGTGTCGGTTCGCTGTTCTGGTCTTTTGAACCTGTTCTCTCAAAACATCGTTGCTCAGCTATTAATCGATATTCGAGGTATTTTCCATGACTCAAGCTTTAGCGATGTGTCTGCGGGAAGGCACCCAGCAATCTCACACCTTGGCTGAAAACACAGCTTTTATGAAATGCTTTCTCAAAGGCATTGTGGAAAGAGAGCCCTTTCGTAAGCTCATTGCCGATCTCTATTATGTTTACCGCACATTAGAAGTTGAGATGGCGCGTCATCGGCATCATCCCGTGGTTAGCCCCATGCTCTTCCCGGAGCTGGAGCGCACTCACAAGTTAGAAGCAGATCTGCGCTTCTACTACGGTGAAAACTGGCGTCAGCAAATTGCCATCTCCCCGGAAGGACACAACTACGTGGCTCGTCTGCAGGAAATCTCTCAGACCAACCCGATGCTGCTGATTGCCCATGCCTACGTGCGCTACATGGGCGATCTCTCCGGCGGCCAGAGCTTGCGCCACATCGTTCGTTCGGCGCTCGATTTACCGCCTGATCAAGGCACCGGCCTCCATGAGTTTGATCAGCTGCCCACCGTGGAAGCCCGCCGCCAGTGTAAGCAACGGTATCGGGATGCCCTCAACTCGCTGCCGGTAGGCGCTGAGCAGATTCAAGCCATTGTCGCGGAGGCGAATCGGGCTTTTGCCCTCAATCGCAATGTCTTTCATGAGCTGGAGTCGGATGTCAGAGCGGCCATTGGCGAGCATGTATTTGATTTGATTACCCGGCAAGACAAGCCCGGCAGTACGGCACGGGCACCGGGTCAGATTTCTGTAGAACTGGTGGCGGCGGAATCAGCCGCTTCGTAGAAGGTTATTGGTTTTCGGTTCCTCTGAACGATGGGGACGGTACCCCTCAATCGTCCCCTTTTTTCAGATCTCCATTTAGTGAATGCTGTATGACAACCCTGACTTCAATACCGACATTTGATGCGGCCTTGCTCAACAAATACAATCAGCCGCTACCGCGATACACGAGCTATCCCCCCGCCACAGAACTGGCGGACGGGTTTCAGATCGCGGATTTTGAAACGGCGATCGCCGTCGGCAATTACAAGCAGACGCCGCTCTCCCTGTATTGCCACATTCCCTTTTGTGAAACCGCTTGTTACTTTTGCGGCTGCAACACCATCATTACCCAGCAGCGGCAGGCCGCAGAGCCCTACCTCGACTATCTCATCCAGAATATTGAGCAGGTCGCCACCCACACCCAAGGGCGCGTAGTCAACCAGATGCACTGGGGTGGCGGCACGCCCAACTATCTGACCCTAAACCAGGTGGAACGCCTTTGGACGGCGCTGGCTCAGCATTTCCAGTTTGCCAAGGATGCCGAAATTTCCATCGAGGTCAACCCCCGCCAGCTCAGTCGCGACTATGTGCTGGGGTTAAAACAGCTCGGCTTTAATCGCATTAGCTTTGGCATTCAAGACTTTGACCCCCAAGTCCAGGCGGCGATTAACCGCATTCAACCCGAGGAGATGCTGTTTCAGGGCATGGCCTGGATGCGAGAAGCAGACTTTGACAGCATCAATGTGGATCTAATTTACGGTTTGCCTTACCAAACCGCAGCGACTTTTCGAGAGACCATTCGCAAAACCATCGCGCTCGATCCAGACCGCATCGCCCTGTTTAACTTTGCCTATGTGCCCTGGCTCAAGCCCGTCCAGCGGCAGCATATTGACCCGACTCAACTCCCCACCCCAGCCGAAAAACTCAACATTTTTCACCTGAGCATGGATGAACTCACCTTCCACGGTTACCAGTTCATCGGCATGGATCACTTTGCTAAACCCGATGATGAGCTGACCCTGGCGCAACAGGCCGGCCAACTCCATCGCAACTTCCAGGGCTATACCACCCAACCCGAGTCTGATCTGCTGGCCTTTGGCATGACGGCCATCAGCATGCTGCACGACGTTTATGTCCAGAATCACAAGCAGTTACGAGACTTTTACCGCGTGATGGATACCCATCAGCTGCCCGTGGCACGAGGTGTCACCCTCAGCCGCGACGACATTCTGCGGCGAGCGGTGATTATGGAGCTGATGTGTCAGTTTGAACTGTCCAAAGCGGCGATTGAGACCAAGTATCACCTCCGCTTTGACCAGGATTTTGATGACTACTTTGCCTCCGAACGGCAGGCTTTGAAAAATCTGGAAGCCGATGGACTGGTGCGTCTGACCCCCAACCATATTGCGGTCACCTCAGCCGGGCGTTTACTGATTCGTAATGTGGCGGCGGTATTCGATACCTACCTGGGCCAGCCGCAAAAACGCCAGTTTTCTCAATCGGTCTAGCGGCTGATTCCTGAGCAACTTGGTGGATCAAGGTCCATGAACATATCTTTCTCTGCGGCTGCCCTGCTGACATTAGCACTGTTTCACCTCAGTCTTCACAGCCCCGAAATCTTGTCTGTGTTCTATCTGGTGTGTGCCTTTTTTACCCTGCTACTGAGTCTGTTTCTAGCGCCTGTTTGGGGTAAAACCCTGATTTCGCTGACTGGATTGTGGTGGTCTTATCGCTGTTGCCAGTCCGCTTAGAACCAGGCTGTGGAGCCACTTTGCTGATGCGCTCAGGTTCAGAGCGCTCCTCGGTGTGCTCAGCAAAGTGGCCAGCACTCTATCAATCAACTTGCCCAACTCTGAATTAACCTTATGACATCCCTTCCCATCCTCACCATTGGTCAATACACAGCCCGGTACCCCATCATTCAAGGCGGCATGGGAATTCGCATTTCGGGGGCCGGTTTGGCGGCAGCGGTTGCCAATGCAGGGGGCATTGGCATCATTTCCGCGATCGGTTTGGGGATGCGCTCTGCTTACTTTGACCCCCATGAACCCAGCCCCAAAAAGCGCCATGAAAACTTTCTGGAAGCCAATCGCCTCGCCTTGATTGATGAATTACAAAAAGCTCGGGCGCTGAGCCCCCAAGGCATTATTGGGGTAAACGTAATGGTCGCCGCTCATGGTTACGAGCTTCTGGTCAAAACCGCTGTGCAAAACGGGGCAAATCTCGTGATTTCGGGGGCCGGTTTGCCTTTAAAGCTGCCGGAATATACCGCTGATGCCCCCACGGTGGCTCTTCTCCCAATCGTCTCTAGCGCTCGTACCGCGAAGATTATTTGCCAGAAATGGCAGCGTCAAGGGCGCTTGCCGGATGCCATCGTGGTCGAAAATCCGAATTCTGCCGGGGGGCATTTGGGTGCTAAGCGGCAGGAGTTAGACTCGCCTGACTTAGAGGCTGAGCAAGTGCTGCCCGAGCTGATCGCTTACCTGCACAATGAACTGCGGCAAGACATTCCTCTGATTGCGGCGGGGGGCATTTGGGACCGGGCCGACATTGATCGGATGTTGGCGCTGGGGGCCAGCGGCGTCCAAATCGGCACCCGGTTTATCACAACTGAGGAATGTGATGCCGATCGCCGCTATAAAGAATTCCATCTGAACGCTCAATCGGAGGATGTGGTCGTTGTTTCTAGCCCCGTCGGGTTACCGGGTCGGGCGTTGAAAAATCCCTTCGTCGCCAAAGTATTAGCTGAAACCACACCGAATCCTGAGGAACCCTGTTTTGTCAATTGCTTAAAAGTTTGTAAGTTTCGCGATAGTCGAGATACTTACTGCATCCTCCGAGCGCTCGATCGAGCGGCTCACGGGGATGTGGAAACGGGGCTGGTATTTGCCGGTAGCCATGCCGGTCAAGCGGAGAGAATTCTCCCGGTGGCCGAGTTGATGGCTGAATTGACTGTTTCCTAACGTTGAGATGAAAACGACGATGGCTGCTTTCAATCCCCCGCTTGAGCTGACTCAGGCTCTCGCTCAGATTCCACCCCATCATCTCAACATCATGGGCTATGTCGATCGCTCTGAGGTGAATGGGCCGGGCCTGCGGGCCGTGGTGTGGGTGCAGGGCTGTTTGCGGGCCTGCCCAGGCTGTTTTAATCCCGCATCGTGGTCCTTTGAACCCAATCAGATGGTTGCGGTAGACGATCTGGTGACTCGGATTACGAGCGACTCTGACAACACCGGGGTGACCTTTTCGGGGGGCGAACCGTTCTGGCAGGCACCGGCTCTGGCTGAGGTGGCCCGTCAAATCAAGGCCCAGGGCTTAACGGTGATGTCATTTACCGGTTTCACGCTGGAGCAACTCCAGGCTCCAGCGGCCCCGGCGGGGGCTCAGGCGCTGTTAGCGCTGTTGGATATCTTAGTGGACGGCCCCTATGTGGAATCTCTGGCGATTCACGAGCCGACGTCGCTGGTGTCTTCTAAGAATCAGCGCGTGCATGTCTTTAATCCCACCCTGCAGGATCAAATGACCTGGGCCAGTGATCAAATGGAGGTACACATTCTCAAAGATGGCGGTCGCATTGTGACAGGCTATCAGGGACACCTGCAGCTATCTGATTAGTGATCGGCAAAACACGGGAGCAGACGTTCGAGCGAGGACGAATTATCCATCGATGATCCAACCTCACGGCACCCGCATGACTGCCCCCATTCCCCAACACCCGCTAGGGGCTAAACCCTTTGTCATATAGACATTAAGCCGCCAATCGATGACGAACCACTTTACACGTCTCATCTCCACTGCGCTAAGGGTAGACAGTCATGGGCTATTTCATTCGTAGAACCGTTGCTCTATTCGCTACCATCACGCTGCTATAGCAATCCGTAGAAGGGTCAGGTCAGGTAAAGTGGATGTGAGCTTGGAGAACTGCCGATGCCTGCCCTCGATAGTCTCGACCTGCGCCAGAAAGCGCTCGGCATAGACTTCGACTTTAACTTGTCCTTTAGCCATAGTTCGGAGTGGGGGTAAAGTACATCGCCTGCCCCCCTGCGGTTATCTACGGTTATCCCAGACCCCATCAATCTGATTTTCGTGCCCAGAGGTTTATACCAATTTCGTACCAGTTTTTACCCCCAAACTGCCCCAAAGTCACGGCCACTTTGCCAAAAAGCAATCAACACCTTAATGGCTGAAGCCGTTTTCTGTAAAGCATTTGAGGATTAAACGCTTGAAAGCGGGTGAACGGACTCGAACCGTCGACATTCAGCTTGGGAAGCTAAGACTCAACCTATAAACCGCAAGGTTTTTGGCACTTAAAATACCCCTTTACCCCAAACTTAAACCAATCTGGGCAGCGTTTAAGCATCCCCGCAACCATGTCTCCAAGAGCGGACGGTCTACTGATTCAATCAAGGCTGGTTCATCGGCTGGAACTGACCCAATGCTATAAATGACGCAGACTTGCCTACCCTCTCTCGGAATATCTTCCACCGAATCTTCGGCAACAAGCGATCGCACGCCATGAGTATCTGGCTCCGAAAAAGCTGGAGGCCATTGCTCAACTATTGGAAGTCTTGGCTGAGCGCTTTGTCCACTTTTGGATGACGGCGTAGAAGTCTTCTTTGAGCATGGGTTTAGTCAGGTAGTCATTCATGCCAGCGGCCAGGCACTGTTGCCGATCACCCACCATGGCGCTGGCGGTCATGGCAATAATGGGAATCTGTTCTCCCTGGGGCAGAGCACGGATCAAATGGGTAGCTTCAAAACCATCCATCACCGGCATTTGGCAATCCATCAGCACCACATCAAAGGTCGCTTGTTGAAATGAATCGTAGGCTTCTTGACCGTTTTGGGCCAGGGTAATCTGAGCCCCTGCCTCAGTTAAGAAAGCGATGAACAGTTCTTGATTGATTTCGTTGTCTTCCACCAGTAAGGCGCGCAAGCCAGCTAGGCAAGGTGACTGGCGCAATGGTTTGGGTGGCAGAACGCTGGCAGGAAGTGATCGGGGCCCCACTTGATTGACGATTTGACGCTGGCAGACAACGGTAAACCAGAATGTACTCCCTTGTCCGGGGGTGCTTTCAACCCCAATGTCGCCTTGCATCAGAGTCGTGAGTCGTTTTGAGATGGCGAGGCCTAACCCACTGCCGCCAAAGCGCCGGGTGGTGGAAGAATCGCCTTGGGAAAATGCCTGAAACAGCCTAGACTGCTGCTCTGGACTCAACCCGATGCCGGTGTCGGTGATGCTGAACTGGAGGGTGCACTCGGTAGGGGAAATCTCGATGGGGCTGATGGCGATTTCGACGTAACCAGTTTCGGTAAATTTAATGCCGTTGGCCACCAGGTTAAGCAAGATTTGGTTCAACCGGAGGGGGTCGCCCACCAATTGCCGGGGGGTTGCTGGGGCGATATCAACGAGTAACGCTAAGCCTTTGCGATCGCACTCAGTGCGATTGGGCTCCACAAGTTGCTCCAGAAGGGTATCCAGGTCAAAGGGCACTTCCTCCAGACTGAGTTTGCCGACCTCAATTTTCGAGAAGTCGAGAATGTCATTAATAATGCGCAGTAGGAGGTTCGCCGAAGTCGCAATTTTCGTGAGGTAGTGGCGTTGCGTCGGGGTGGGATGGTGGTCGAGGGCGAGCTGGGTCATGCCGACGATGCCGTTCATCGGCGTACGAATTTCGTGGCTCATATTGGCCAAAAATTCATCCTTCGCTTTAGTCGCCTGCTCCAGTTTGGCAACGGTTTGCTGAAGTTGTAGTTCGGCCTGCTTGCGATCGCTAATATCAATGGTCGATCCAGCCATCCGAGTGGGATTACCGGCATCATCCCAAATCGCTTGTCCCGTATCCCGAACCCAAATATATTCGCCAGATTTGCGACGCATGCGGTACTCAGCGACAAACGGCACCCGGTGCTGTAGGTGCTCGTGGTGTAGTTCCCAGATGCGATTTATGTCGTCAGGATGGACTAGTGCTTTCCAGGCTTCCAGACAATCATCGATTTCCTCTTCGCCATAGCCCAGCAACTGTTTAAATCGGGGTGACATGTAGTTGGTATCGGTCAAAATATCCCAATCCCAGATACTGCCACCCGCGCCTTGAATCACCAAATGGTAGCGTTCTTGGCTGATTTTGAGGTCGGCCTCAGCACGCTTGCGATCGCTAATATCTTGTATGGAACCGGCCATAAAGAGGGGGGTACCGTCTTCATCCCAAATTGCTTGGCCACTGGCATTTACCCACACATAATGACCCGCTTTATGGCGTAAGCGGTAATCCATTTCGTAGGTGCCTTCATGGGCGAGGTGCTGCCTGATACAGGCCTCCACTACAGAGCATTCGTCCGGGTGGAGGAACTCTGCAAAATCCTCAAAAGAGGTAATGACCGTTTCATCATCAGCAAAACCTAATATCTGCTGATAACGTGACGAGATATGCGCTTCTCCAGTCTGGATATCCCATGTCCAGAGCCCCGCCGCCGACCCTTGGAAAACCAGTTCATGTTCCGTCGTTTTTGCTTGCAGCGCCAATTCAGCTTGGTTGCGCTCAGTGATATCTCGAAAAATGCCCTGGACAAAAGTTTTGCCATTGACCGTAAAACGACTGGAGGAAATTTCGACCGGCTTCATGCTGCCGTCTTTGCAGGCGATGAGCGTCTCAACCGCTGGTTCTCCAAACCTTTTCTGAACGGTTTCTCGCTCTTCCGGAGGATGCAGCTGGGTGAAATGCAATTGCCTTAATTCTTCTGGAGTGTAGCCTAATAGATTTTCGGCCTGAGTGTTGCCTTCCAGCAGGTGGCCTTGGGCATCAGCCAGCAAAATCGCATCCGGAGCATGATCGACCAAAGCCTGATAACGAGTCTCGCTTTCTAGCAACGCTTGGGTGCGTTGTTCGATGCGCTGTTCTAGCTCGGTATTGAGCCGTTCGAGTTCCAATTCTGCTCGGTTGAGTTGGGTAACATCTTGCACGGTGCCGCGCGAAATGAGGGGCGATCCATCTTCGTGAAAGCTGGTCTCACAATGCTCTCGCACATATTTAATCCGGCCATCTGGCAGCAAAAGTCGATGCACCAAGTCGTAGGGCTGCTGGTGCTTGAGATGCTTGGTATAGGCCGCATTGACGATCTCTCGATCTTGGGGGTGGATGGTATCGAGGAACGCTTCGTAGGAAGCGACAGAGCGGGTGGGGTCAATTTCGAAGATTGCAAAAACCTGTTCTGACCAATACATCAAGTTAGTTTGCAGATCGAGTTCCCAACTGCCAATGCGGGCAATGCGTTCGGCGTTTTGGGAAACCTGTTGAGAACGGTTGAGTTGAAACTCAGCGTGCTTGCGATCGCTAATATCGCGACAGGTATATAGGATCGAGCCCCCAGCGACCTCTACCTGTTTGATATTGACCAGGATGGTGTGCTCATGGCCGTGTTTATCAAAAATGACCTGCTCAATATTGGTAAGCTCTCCTTGTTTTTGTAGGGTTTGGTGATCGCATAAATCGGTGCCCAAAACAGCCTGAATCTTTCCGAGAGCATTGATTTCAGCGGCTGAATATCCCAGAATCGTGGCGACATTGGGGCAAATGAATGTCAACTTACCATCATCATCCGTAATGAACACCGCATCAGAAATGTTCGACAGGATGCTGGAATACAGCGCTTGCGAATCAGCCAGCGCCGTGAGGGTGGCATAATGTTCGCTCATATCGACAATGGTGCCGACATAGCCAATCATGTTGCCGTCGGCATCCAGTTCCGGGGCTGATTGTTCGTTAACCCAAATCACCTCGCCGTCAAATCGCTGCAATCGATAGTCCAGATGAAAGGGATGCCGTTCTGCCACGGCCTGATACCAGGCTGTCGTCACACGCTCCCGATCGTCTGGATATAAAATGTTGGGCCATTCTTGGTTTAAAGCTTGTTCAACAGTGAGTCCCGTGATGTCGCACCATCGTTGATTGACAAAATTGACAAAGAGGTAGCTGGCATTCAAGTCAGCACGAAAAATTCCCACTGGGGCGATCGCAGCCAACGCTTCAAACCGCTGCTCTTTGGCAGACATATCTGACTTTGCTTGCATGACCTCACGCAGTCGATTTTCCGGTAAGCAAGCCAGTTGACATAGTTTCTTGCGAGTAACTAAGCCGATAAAATTTCCCTGTTGATTAACAATCACAAAAAAATTATTGGGATATTGCTCGAGGCAAGCGATCGCACTCTGAATATTTGTGAATGCTGATGTTGGCAAACACAACGCCTTGCTGTTGACGACGTCAGAGAGGGTCAATGTGTGCAAATCACTTTGCTGCACTGCCAGGCCCACAACATCAGGTGCGGTCAACAATCCTTTGACCTTGTCCTCTTCCAGCACCACCACGCAGCCATCTTCAGGCTCTGCCTCATCCACCGCAAACCGTTGGTGCATCGCCGCAACAGCCTCATACACAGACGTCGAAGACGAGGCAATGACTGGCTCACGCATCATCAGGCTTTGCAGCCAATGGCTAGGATAAGTCATCTGAAATATGCAGCCTCTTAATGAGAGCTTCAGCCTAAGTATAGCCATCTCGCCCTCGAAAACCGACAGGCATTATCACTTTACAAACAGTATTTTCCTTCCTATCAAAATTCAGTATTTTCGAGGATTTATTCCAATAAAAAACGAGGTAATCCATAAGTGCTAAGGATCGACCTAAAGGCCTTAACACAAAGCTTTGAGGACTCGTAGTGAATTTCTTGGCCCGGAAGTATCCTGCCCATCTAAGTGTTTTGTCGCAACATCACTCAGACATCCACGAAAAAATCAGTGCTGTGCCTTCTGATTTCAATAGATCCTTAGAGGCTCCCAAACCGGATTGATTCAGCACAGCCTTGACAGAGAGATTGTTTCAGTCATCCTTACCTGTTTAGCACTACCAAAAACGAGTTGATTTTGTGTTCCTTCTACTAGCCAGATTTCTCCTGGCATGGAAAAATGCTGCCAGGACTGAGCACGGAGTATGTAAAGAAACGTTTTATACCGGTTTCTAGTGAGCTAAATCAATGGATTGATGTCGTAGTGCCTTACTAATGCCAAATCAGAGCACGTTTTCGAGAAGTTATACAGCAAGTTATACGGACATCCCAACACCGTATACCTAAACGCCAACACCCGTTAGCGAAACTGAATGTAATCAGTCAATTGAGTACATTTTCTATGAACTACGCACAAGTAACCGAGCAACAGACTCATAACTTTTCCTCGAAACTCAGTCGCTATGCCGCAGCTATGATTGCGTCTTTAGGATTGGCTACCGCAATGACAGTTCCGGCTTCAGCCTTCACATTGCGAGGCGTTGAATTTCCGATGGGAGAATCTTCTTTCGCTGATGAAGTGGTCGATTTTAATAAAGTCTATGCTGACGGGCTGACAAAGGAAGAGGCCTATGCCAAAAACTGGAGAGCGTCGGCAGCAGTATTCGATAACCCCTTGTCTGTTCTGGGCGCACCTAATTCTGGATGGGCTGGAAACAAGGTCGCGATCGCTGACCGAGATGACTATTCCTTAGGCAACGGTGGCTCGATAACCGTCAAATTTACCGATAATTTCTTAGTCGGAAGTGATGATGACCGAGATGACCTGTGGATTTTTGAAGCCGGTGGATTAGTCGAAAACATGTTGGTTGAAATTAGTACCGACGGCAATCTTTGGGCGTCTTTAGGCAAGATCGGCGGTACTCAACATGCAGGCATCGACATCGATAGCTATGGTTTTTCCTCTGACGATAAGTTCTCCTACGTAAAAATTACCGACAACGGCGACAATCGTTATCGCCAAGGATGGGCTGGTGCCGATATCGATGCGGTTGGGGCAATTTCCTCGAAGCCTGTCTCTGTTCCAGAACCGGCAACTATCTTTGGGGTGATGGCAGTCGTTGGGGCAGGCATGTTCATGCAGCGTAAGAGTGCTGTAGCTAAGGGGTAAAAAACGCCATTGCAATACCGCTCAAACCTCTAGGGCCTGTTATCCGGTCGCCGTTAAACCCTTATGGCGAGAAGAATACAGGCCCTAGTTAGTTGCCGAGATGCGGGCGCGATAATGCTTGTTCCGTAAGGCTTCTAGATTTAATTGATGACGCGCCCTAGTGATGAGTTTGAGCGAGTTTTTGCAAGGCCGCTAAAGTCTCACGAGCCCCATCGAGGCTAAATTCATCTAGCGCCATGGTGAGCTTTTCTAGCAATGCTTTGGCATCTACCGCGCTTTGCAGCATGTTTTGGAGTGATTTGAGGTCTTTTAAGGCGGTGCCCAAGTCGGTATCTAAAGCTGCTTCAATGCAATTGATGAGCTGACTAGCTGCCTGCCAGTCAACGGTATGGGGACTCAGGATTGGGGTTAATGGCTTTACTTGGGTCTGCGACCATGCTGCGAGTTCAGCTAAGACTTGGGTAAGAGTCGCAATTACTGTCGATAGGGCCGCTTGATCAAAGCTACCCTCGTGCTCCTTAAGACTATGTTCAAGGGTTTGCGCCTGTTGCTGTAAATTAATACAGCCCAAGGTGCCACAGATGCCTTTCAGGCTATGGACCAAACGAGTGGCCTCGGCATAGTCTTCTGCCTGAAGCGCGTGGTGGATTTGTTCCGCAAATGGTGGGTACTTAGTCAAAAACTGCTGCAATAATTTGGCATAAAGCTGAGGATTATTGCCAACATACCTTAACCCCAAATCCAAATCGAATGATGAGAGCGCGCTAAACCCTGAAGTGGGGGATGCATCAATAGCTTGAGAGGTCGGTGAAAAGCCAGAGGGCACAGAAGCAGAAGGGGGGGGATCGATAAATTTGGCGATCATCGCCAATAGGTGGTCTTTCACAATGGGCTTGGCAATGTAGTCATCCATGCCAGCATCTAGACATTTTTGGCGATCGCCACTCATGGCATTGGCGGTCATCGCAATAATGGGCATCTTCCCCCTTTCCGGTAACGCTCGAATCAAGCGGGTGGCCGCATACCCATCCATAATTGGCATCTGACAATCCATCAGCACCACATCAAACGTTTCCTGTTGCACAGAGTCATAGGCTTCCTGGCCATTCGGGACAACGCGGACGCAGGCCCCTGCCTGGGTGAGCAACTCAAGGGCGAGTTCCTGATTAATTTCGTTATCCTCCACAAGCAAAATGTATAGCCCGTCTAGGTGCTGAGGCCGCCGTTTTTGGATCCGAGTGATGATACTGACCAGGGGATGAGGATGGTTTGGCTGGTTTTCTGCTGGTTGCTGGAAGACTCCAGTAAACCAAAAGGTACTACCCTGCCCGTGGGTGCTTTCCATGCCAATTTCTCCTTGCATGAGTTGCACGAGGCGTTGGGAAATAATCAGGCCTAATCCGGTGCCCCCAAAGCGACGGGTGGTGGAGGTATCGCCCTGGGAGAATGCCTGGAATAGTCGAGCCTTTTGCTGTGGGCTAATACCCAGGCCAGTATCGGTGACGCTAAAGTGCAAGGTGCATGCTTCGGCGGTTGCAGTGACTGCTCGGATGCGAATAGTCACTGATCCTTGTTCGGTGAATTTGATGGCATTGGAAACGAGATTGAGTAAAACCTGGCCCAATCGCAGCGGATCACCGACGAGCTGACGGGGCGCGTCAGCATCAATCTCGAAGGTGAACTCTAGTCCCTTTCGCTGCGCTTCCAGGCTGTTAACGGAATGTAAGTTGCTTAATACGGCATCTAAGCTAAAGTCGGTCGTTTCTAACGTCAGTTTGCCCGCCTCAATTTTCGAGAAGTCCAGAATGTCATTGATAATGTGGAGTAGCAGTCCAGCGGACGTTTCAATTTTATTGAGGTAGTTGCGCTGTTGAATTGTGAGAGTCGTCCCCAAGGTGAGCTCAGTCATGCCCAAAATCGCATTCATCGGGGTGCGAATTTCATGACTCATATTGGCTAGAAACTCATCTTTTAGACGAGTGGCTCTGAGCAATTCGACATTGGTTTGTTCAAGTTGGGCCTCTGCCGCCTTCTGAGCTGTGATGTCGGTAATGGTGCCGACACAGCCAATGATCTCTCCGGCCGCATTGTATTCAGCGACGGATTGTTCATATACCCAGATGATGGCGCCGTCAGGACGCTGAAACCGACATTCAATTTGGGCTGGACGATTGTCTTGCAGAGACTGGTCCCACTCGGTGGCCACCTTGTCGTGATCGTCGGGATGCAACGCTGCTTTCCAGCCTGCGCCCAGGGCTTCTGCTTGGGTGAGACCCGCAATGGCACACCACGTGTCACTGAGGTAAGTGGCATTGCCCATGGCATCCGTGCGGAAAATGCCCACGGGTGCGGCGGCCGCCAGGCTGGCATAGCGCTGTTCACTGGCACGTATTTGCTCGATGGCCGCTTTGCGATCGCTAATATCCAGGTTGACCCCAACAACTCGTGTGGGTTGTCCTTGCTCATCTCGTTGACGCAGGGCCGCAGAAAAGAGGTGTCGGATGGCCCCATCGGGACGAATAATCCTAAATTCATTGACGAAGTGATCGTTGCTATCGCTAAAGTCTGGCGACGCCTGAGCGAAGTCGGCTGGATGAACTCGGTCTGCCCAATCTTGGAAAGTGCCCCTAAACGCTGCGCGTCGCACCCCATGAATCGCCAGCATGCGATCGTCCCAAGATAATTCCTCCGTTTGGAAATTCCATTCCCAAATGCCAATTTCGGCTGATGCTAGAGCGAGTTCTAAGCGATCCGATAGCCGTTGCAGCTCTCCTTCAGACGCTTTGCGATCGCTGATATCCATAACAAAACCGTCCCAGGCGACATCTCCGTTCGCTAATCTTTCTGGACGTGAGAAGATTTGCACCCATCGGAGTCCCTTTTTCGGTAGTTGCAAGCGATGCTCACTGGTGAAGGGTTGGAGAGTGACCGCAGACTCCTGCACGGCCGCCGCGACTCTGGGGACATCATCAGGATGGACTCTGGCCCAGATTAGGGTGGCGTCTTGAAGTACAGCCTTGGGCTCAAGTTCAAAAATGTCTCGGATTTGCGAATCGACATAGGTCAATTCATCGCTGCCATCCGCATGCAAAACATAGCGATGAATCATGCCCGGCACATTATCCGTCATGCGGCGGAAGCGGGCCTGGCTATCTTGCAAGGCCTGCTCAGCCATTTTGCGATCAGTCACATCCCGAGTGCTGGCAATAATCACCGAGCGGTTGCCCAACACCACATTTTTCAAAGAAACGTCCGCATACCATGGGGTGCCGTCATTCAATCGCTGCACTGGCCATTCAAATCTCAGATGTTGCCCATCGGCGACTTGTCGCAGAATGTCCGTAATCTGTGCTGCGGAGACTCCTGGGGCCGTGAAGTCAGCGAAGCTGGCGGCCATAACTTGTTCACGCGTTGCACCCAGGATCTCTAAGTACCGATTGTTTACGTCGAGGATGCTGCCATCCCAGTCGTGAATCATGACGCCATCATAGACATTGTTGAAGATGGTGCGGAGGTCTTGCTCTGAACGAGCGAGGGCTTCAGAGCGCTGCCTTAACAGTGCTTCTGCCTGTTTGCGATCGCTAATCTCTTGTACGGCAATAAACATCTGGACTGGACGACCGGCTTCATCCCAAATTGCTTGGCCAGATGCCCAGATCCAGACAAAATGCCCGGCGAGATGGCGTATACGATATTCAACTGAACATTTCTCTTGCCGCTCAAAATGAGCTTGCAAAGCGGCTTGAACCTCGGGTAGGTCCTCTGGATGAATGCGCTTGGCAAAGCCAGTAAAGCTGGATAATTCTGGATGTTGTGTATCATCCGAACCAAGCATCTGCACAAAGCGTCGGGAGAGCTCAGCCGTGTCCTCGATAATATTCCAAAAGACTAAACCCGCTTGGGAACTCTCAAGAACCAACTCATAGCGTCTGTTGAGCGCCTGTAGTTGCAGCTCAGCTTGTTTGCGATCGGTAATATCAATATTGGTGCCCACTATGCGAATGGCATTCCCCTGGGCATCGCGCTCGATTAGGGCCGTCGTTAATACGTGTCGGATCTCGCCATCAGGCCGAATGATCCTAAATTCTTGGGCATTTTCATTTTCATGATTTTCGGTTCTGTCACGAATGCCCGCTTCGTACTGGGCCAAATCGTCAGGGTGGACAAGCGTCGCCCAATCTCGGTACGTAACGTTAAATGCTTCGGGCTGCACGTCATAGATTTCAAACATGCGCTGATCCCAAGACAAGCGGTCACTTTCATGCCAATCCCAGATCCCGATTTGGGCTGATTTAATGGCGAGTTTTAAGCGAGTCGAAAGGATTTGGAGCTGTTGTTCGGCGGCTTTGCGATCGCTAATATCGCGGGCACTGGCAATGATCACCGGACGGTTCCCCAGGGTCACTTTCCGCAGCGATAAATCGATATCAATGATGCGGCCATCATCAACCCGTTGATCGCGCCATTCTAGCCGTACTTCTTCACCAGCCCAGACCCGTTGGATCAGCTCTGGAATCTGCTCAATGGGGGCATCGGGTGCCGCAAAGTCACTGATGCTGGCAGCCAAAATTTGTTCCCGGGTCGCCCCTAGCATTTCCAGGCAGCGATCGTTCATGTCGAGGATAGTGCCATTAAAATCGTGAATTAGGATGGCCTCGTAGACATTGTCGAAAATGGTTTGTAGGTCCTGCTCAGAACTAGCCAACTCTTGGGTTCGTTGCTCAACTCGCTGTTCTAGTTCCGCATTCAATTGCTCCAGGGCTAACTGGGCTTGGAGCCGCTCTAGCTCAGCGCTAGCTCTAGCGGCAAAAACCCGCAAAATTTCTTCAGCTCGTTGAGTCTGTTGAATGGGTTGGGTGTCCAAGATACAGAGCGTCCCGATCGCCTGACCCTGGCTATTGGGAATGGCAATGCCGAGATAGCTATCCGCATTAATTTCTAGTAAGTCGGGATCTTCCGGAAATTTCTCCTGGACTGAAGACTCCACGTAAAATTGGCCATCTCGTAACGCAAATTTGCAGGGGGTGGGGGAAGGACTATAGGAGAAAGTCGGCTTTAAAGTGCCATTTGCGGCAAAGGCCAGCACGTATAGCTTACCGTCCCGTAGTTCTGACACCAGGCCATAGGGCACTCCTAAAGCCTGAGTAATATGGATGACTAAAGACGGAAAAAAGTCTGAGCCGGTGGCGGCGGTTCCTTCAATCAGGTTTTGGATGGCCAGTTCAGCCTGTTTGCGATCACTGATATCCGTTTGGGTGCCGACATAACCAATCATTTGTCCGGTTACATCCCGTTCGACCTCGGCCTGTACATAAATCCAAACGATTTGCCCATCCGGTCGCAATAGGCGAAATTCACGTCGGAAGGTTGTTTTTTGCTCATTTGCTTGTTGCCAGGCTGCCGTAACCCAGGCAATATCCTCTGGATGAACCGCATTGCGCCATCCAGTACCCAAGGTTTCGGCTGCTGAAAAGCCGGAGATTTGAGAATAACGATCATTGACGTAAATGCAATGACCCACCACATCAGTCCGAAAGATCCCCACTGGGACTGTGGCAGCTAAGGTGGCATAGCGTTGTTCGCTTTCAGTGAGTCTGATTTCCGCCTGTTTGCGATGGGTGATATCCCGAACTATGCCAAACACCTGATTATTCTGGTAGGGCACCACCCGAACTTCTTCGTAATGCAGGCCATCGTCAAATTGCAGCTGTTGCTCAAAGACTTCGACTTGCCTCGTTTGCAAGACACGCTTCACCGCGGTGCTGTATCGACTGGCTTCTGGCGGGGGGAAAAGCTCCCTTATGGACAACCCCAAGGGTTGTGGATGAATGGGGACGATTTCAGACAGTTCCGCATTGTAGCTACAGCGTATAAAGGTCTCGTTGGCATCAATCACGATGATGAGATCTGGCATCGCGGCCAAAATGGCTTGATTCTCCTGTTCCAATTCTCGTAAAGCCATTGCTGCCTGGTGGCGCTGGGTAATGTCGCGGATGATTAACACCACTTCATCATCGGTGTAGGGAACGATCCGCACTTCTTCTATCTGTGGTTGGCCCTCATTGACAAACGTTTGTTCATAAACTTGCACGGACTGGGTGGCGATTGCGGTTTGGGCTGCTTGCAGTCGCCTTTGGGACAAGTCAGGGGGAAAGGCATCGGCCACATGAGCCCCGACATAATCCTGTGGGTTGCCAAAAAACTTGTAGTTGTCTGTCGCAAAGAAGTCGAGATAAATCCCTTCGCGGCTCATGCGAATCACCAAATCGGGCAGCGCGTCAACCACAGCGCTATATCTCGCTTCACTCTGGTGCAGCGCTAGTTCCGCTTCTTTACGATCGCTAATATCTGTCAGCGTGCCAATATGCCCCATCATCTGACCATCGGCATTGTGCTCAACCTCGGTTTGTTCGTAAACCCACACCACCTGACCATCGGGTCGTAAGAGGCGGTATTCATGCTGAAAAGCCACGCCCTGCAAGACAGACGCTTGATTTCTCGCCACCACCCAGTCTCGATCCTCAGGGTGTAAGGCAGCGATCCAGCCCTCACCGAGGGACGCTTCTACCGTCAAACCGGACAGCTGAGACCACCGCTCATTTAAGAAAATAATGTGGCCCGCTTGGTCTGAGCGGAGAATGGCCACCGGGACGGCATCGGTTAAAGCGGCATAACGCTGTTCGCTTTCGCTGAGGCGAGTTTCGGTTTCGCGACGAAGCTGCAGTTCCGCAGCTAATTTTTCGTGGGTGGTGGCCTGATCAATGGCGATCGCCAAATGGTTGGCCAGTGATTGCAACAACTCAACTTCGTGGGGCTGCCAATCTCTTGCCTGTTGGCTTTCTGAAGCTTGCAGTAAGCCCCAGAGTTCGCCATCACACAAGAGGGGAACCAAGACTTTGGCACGGGTGTATAAGCGCATCAATAGCTCGCGATGACAGTCTGACATCTCGACGGCGTGAATATCTGGCACGATGCGAATTTGCCCTTGCCCAAAAGCCGCCGCAAGTTGGCCAGTGCCACTTTGCAAACAGCTATCTTGTACCCGAGCGCCTAACAGGCTCACCTCAGAGGTGGTCGCTTCTGCCACCACCGTGTTGGTCCAATCAGCATCAAATTGCCAAATGGTGACGCGATCGCACCCCAAGATGGCTTGAATGCGATCGACGGTCGTTTGCAAAATTACGGGTAAATTGAGGGACGACCGAATTTGTAAGGCCAGATCGGCAACTAAGCGATTTTGCTCCGCCTGAGCCTGGAGATGGGCAGTGCGCGCCCTCACCTGTGCTTCTAGAACGGTGGCCTGGCTTTCTAGTAAGGCGATTTTCTCGGCTTCCAGGGTTTCGACCTGGGTCTCTAATACCCCGGTCAAGTGATACAGCTCCAGCGGGTTCAAGACTTGCAGCAGATTGCTTTGGGTCACGATGCCCAAGAGTTCTGCGTGATCGCCAGTGACCACAACTCGTCTAATGAAGTGGCGCTCCATCAGTTCTTGGGCGTACCAAAGGGAATCACCGGACTTGACAGCAAAGACCGGACTACTCATGAAAGCGCCCGCATGGTGCTGATCAAGCGCTAAACCCAAAGCCTGGAATTGCACGAGATCGCGCTCCGTCAAAAGGCCGATGGGGATTTGTAAGGCCGCCGTTTCGCCATCAATGCGCCCAGGCAAACAACTGGGTGCAGTCGAGTCTGCTGCTCCTGAGTTGAGCACCTCGGGGCGGACTGATTCATCAGGCTCCACAATAATGACGCAGCTAATGTGCTCTGCTGCCATTAACTGCGCGACGGCCAACATGCTAGTGCTGGGCGTCGCGCTAAAGACATGGGGAACTATCACTTCGGCAACGCTTCTAAGCCGCAGTAAATCGCCGGGGCGCGATAGCTGGCGCAGGGTTTCGTGGGTGAGTATCCCGACGAGGCGATCGCGATCATCGACGACGGGCACGTGGCGAATTTTGTTGTGCCGCAACAAGTCTAGGGCGACGAAGACATCGGTAAAGTCTGATTCCTTCAACGTCACCACCGCTTGGGTCATGACTTCGGTCAGGGGCAGACCTTCTAGGCAAGTTTGTTGTGCCCCCAACTGCACCACATCGCGCTCGGTCAAAATCCCCACTACTTGACCGTCTGAAACCACTAACGCGCAGCCAGCGCGGGCTTCCAGTTGCAAGGCGAGTGCTTGGCTCTCAGCATCTCGATCACGATCACACTGCGATCGCCGGCCACTCATCAGGGCGATCGTCTCAATCACCGGAGTCTCTGGCGTGACCACGAGGGGATCTCGGACAATCGCGGACTGTAACTCTTGCCGACTGAGAGTTGTGACAGAGGATGCCATTAGTTTTGCTGGAGCGTCTGATGACTAAATCCTAGTCAACCGCTGAAGTGAATCAAGTGACATATAGTTTTCCCCAGCTAATTCTGGTAATAACAAGTCGCGAAAATATCAGCAAAGCTCCACTCATAAAGGGTTTATCCCTGTTGTTTCAATTTAATGGCAAGTTTTGCTGAATATTAATTTGCCGCCCCAAAACCGTCACCATCAGGGATTTTCTCAAGCCCCTGATTTCGCCATGTCTAAACGTGGGTCATTTTTCGGCTGTTGCCGCGATTTCCAGAATGGGTGTGTTACCAAGCGCTTTGAAGTACAGGATTTCTAAAATGAGCCCATTGGTATTGCCCGTGAGGATGGTGTTCATCTCTTCACTCTCTTCATAAATACCGGCATAAAACCCGCCCCCGTCTGGGTCTTGCAAATCTTTGACCGCGTTGATGAGCTTCAGGGTGTAAGGCTGTTTGGGAAACAAGTAAAACCAGCCAAAGGCCGCTTTGGTACTCACCGTGCGGAGGTCGGGATACGGATCATTCTCTTCGGTAATCACTGCCCAAGGGGTCCCATTGGCATACAGAGTGCTGTAGAGGAAATGTGGAGCTTGGTCGATGTTATCTTCGGACACAGCCGTTAAGAGTCCAGTCTCGTCATATCGACCTTTCTGCGCCGCTAAAACCGCTTCCCCATGTTTGCTCAGGTCACTGTCCCAACCAAACTCAATGGCTTCAAGAATGTAAGACTCACTCACAACATAATTGTTGGCATTGGTGGCATCAAAATCCCGTTCATCAACCGGAATTTCCACCCCCGAGACTTCGACCAACTCCATTGGTTCCAGCTCTAACGCTGTTGCCGCATCAAAACCCCAGAGCTCATAGCCCCGAGCGGCGTATTCTTCATAGCCTAAGCGCCCTTCTTGCACCCGCAGAATCTGACCATCATCTTCAATGACCGCGCCATAGAGTTGCCCATCTTCAACCGAGCGCGCCACTTGCCAACTGGCGACAAGGCCCTCTAGCCAATCGGCGTATTGGGGGTGACACGTACGAATGATGTGAAAGGCTGTTAACAAGCGGCCGATGTCGAGAGCCGACCAGCCGATGCCTTCTTCGGTCGGTTCGTTGCTGTAGTCCACCATCTCCCCAGTCGCGCTGTTGTAGACCTTGTTGGGCAGGGCGCCATCGACCAGCGGCATCTCGCCCAGGCTGGTGAGCAACTGGTTGAGCTGGTTGTCAAACTCGGATTGCTCAATCAACCCAAACCAGCGGGCCGCATTTAGCGCCATAAGGTAATTGCCTTGATCCCACAGGGTACCAGATGGGTATTGGTTGGCGGCATTGGTAAACCCAGTGTCAGGCTGGCGATTATTGACGAAATATTGCCACGCGGCGGCCGCATACTGCTGTTCACTCTCAGATAAAGGCGTTTGGAATTCCCCGCAGGCAGCGTTGGAGGCAATGTCTGACGTGGAGTTTTCTGCTGTGGGCTGCTTTTCAGCGGTCGGGTTGCTGCAGCTCGCGAGCAGGCTGGCAGTCAAGAGGCCGACGAGGGCCGACGACAGAGTTTGACGAAGATTGAGAAAGGTCATAGCGGTTACGTGGAGTGAGTCAGTGGTCGATCGCCCTGCGCTTGGTAAAGCAAGCTCTCCAAAACAATGGCGTTGGTGTTGACGTTGAGGGCACGGTTGGGGCCGAGGTCGGGGTTTTCGTAGCGGCCTGAGAGGTAGCCTCGCTGAGTATCCGCCAGGGTTTGCACTGATTGACGCAGCAGTTGGCAATAGCCATCTTGGGGAAAGAGGCTGCCAAGGGCAAAGGCGGCTTTGGTACTGACAAAGCGTAGGTCCGGGAAATTGTTACCACGTGAATTTACTGCTGGCCAAGTTTGGCCGTCCGCGTAGATGCTGTAGTAGAGGAAATAGGGGGGGCGATCCAGAGCGTCTTCGTTAACCGCGGTGAGAATGCCCGTTTTGTTGTACCGGTTGGCCTGCACTTGCCGCAGATTTTCGACCTGAGGGCGAACAGTGGCCGGCCAACCCATTTCCAAACCCCAAAGCAAGTAGGGGTCGTTGGTGAGATGGTTGCTGGCACCAGAGTTGGCGTGATCGCGCTGGTCAGTCACAAACTCGATGCCGTCAACAGTGACCGTCTGAGTGGGCGAGTGATGTAGAGCCTGGTCAGCGGTGATGCCCCAGAGCTGTAAGCCATAAGCCGCATATTGCTCGTAGCCATAGCGACCTTCTTGCCAGTATTGCAGGCCGGTATCGCCCGCCCCGCTGCCCCAGAGCCAACCGTCGTTGACCAATTGGTCGAGGTCATAACGGGCGACGATCGCTTCAATGCGATCACGGTATTGGGGATAGTGCACCCGGAGCGTGTGCAAGGCAATGAGATACCGACCCATATCCAAGGCTGACCAGCCACTTTGGCCATGGGGGTCGGCGCGATTACTCAATGTCCGCATTTGGGCGCGATCGGTGCTGTAGGCTTTGTTGGGCAATTGCGTTGTGGGTAGGGGCGACGTTGCCAAGGTATCCAATAGTCGAGAGAGTTTGGTCCCAAATTCGGGCTCGGGCAACAGCCCCAATTGATGCGCCGCATGGAGACCAAGAATCGTACTGCCTTGATCCCACCAGGTAGCCCAAGCCAGACCATCAACCCCATTCACCATGCCGGTTCGGGGATTCCAGTTGTTTTCGAAGTAGGCCCAGGCCATTTGGGCCGCAGTTTGGTCATTCACGTTGGCGAGTTGGCTCACAGTCTGGAGGGGGAAAGAGAGGTTTGGTGAACCTGCTGGGGGCAAAACTGCCGCCGCCTCAGAAGCGCCCTCAACATTAGACCCAGTACTATCCATGGGTGTGGTGAGCGTTGACAGCGACGGTAAGGAAGCGGCAGAAGGTGGGAAATCACCCAATGCATCATCCGATGCCACTAAGACCGCTGGAAACTTGGGGTGCCAGGCTGCGATCCCCAACAGCAGATGCTCGGGAATCGCCCGAATGCTTTGACCGAGTTGCCTGATCGGCGTTGCGATCGCCGGCCAGGGTGCACCCCCAACGGCCTCAGACCGATTGACGGAGGCAGTGGCCGCGACAGTAGTTTCGGCTTGGGCTACCGGAACGGCGTCACGGGAAACCCAGTAGGTACTTTGGTTATCTGCCACCATCTCAATGGTGGGTTGGTCATCTTCTGGTAAGCCAATGCCCCAGGGGTCGCCGTCACGAATGGCTTGCCACCAGGGAGAATTCATATCGCTGTGGGGCTGAATCAGAGGTCTTTGCTGGGTATTTTTGTGCAAAATCGCCTGCAAGATCAAGCTATTGGTGCCCCCAGTGAAGCCGATCGCTTGTCGGCCATCGGCTTCGTAAAAGCCCTCATAGTAGCCCAGTACGGGATTGTACAAATCTAAGGTGGCGCGCCAGACTGCTTCGCCGTAGTCGCTACCGGGGAAGAGGGTGTAGTAGGCAAAGGCGACCGCAGTGCTAACCACGCGGGTGTCAGGCTGCACTGTGCCCTCGGCATCCACCGCGACCCAGGGTTGCCCGTCGGATAGCAGGGTGCTGTGCACCACGTAGGGGTTTTGGTGCACGAGTGTGGTGCCAGAGGCGCTGAACCGGCCGGTCTCTTGATAGCGAGCCGCTTCGGCCTCATAAATCGCTCGTACCAGGGTGCGAATTTGGGGGTCAAAACCAAACTCTAGACCGTAGAGAATAAAAGGCGTGCTGATGGTGTTGAGGACTTCGTCACGATCGCGCTGCTCGGGTTGCGATCGCTGCACAGGAACTTCTTGTCCCGCGACCTCAGTGGTGAGATAGTTCCCGCCAACTGCCGACTGCCGGGAGTCAAAGCCCCAGAGTTGAAACGCCCGGGCCGCGTATTCTTCATAGCCCAGAATTGCGGCCGGTTGAACGCGGATGCGATCGCGCCCCTGAGCGTTCTGCGCCAGGTTGGCATTGGCAATGCGCCCGTTCCGCACTACCCGCAGGTAAGACCAATCCAGCATCATGCGATCAACGACATCGGTATATTCTGGATGGCACGTTTTCAGGGTGTGCATGGCCGCGAGGAAACGCCCCACATCAAGGCCTGACCAACCATTCCCCTCCGGGGTGACGTTGCCGCCGTAATCGATGGGCTCCAAAGTTAGGGTGCTATAGGCCCGATGGGGCAATTCTCCCGCAAAGAGTTCAAGTTCTTGCAACGCCCCCAGCAGGTGCCGCACCCGTTCATCAAATTCTTTGGCCGTAATCACCTCTAATCCCCGCGCTGCATGCAAGGCAGAGAAGTAATCACCAATGCCCCATAAGGTGGCCCCGTCTAAATCACTGCGATCGGGCACCAGTCCCGAGGGGGTATCGTTAGCGGCAAAGTATTTCCAGGCGGTTTCGGCATAGCGGCGATCGGTGACGCTAAGATTGCCCACTGGAACGGGGCAAGCCGATGACCCAGGCCGCCCCACATCAGGAATAGGCGCAATGGCAATACCCGCAGGCTCCGCAGGGCTTGGAGGCGGAGCTGCCGGTTCGCTAGGGGGCGCTGCCGGTTCCGGTTGGGAAGTGGGTTCAGGGATAGCCGGTGCTGTCGGTGGCGTATCTACCTGGGGTGGCGGTGGGAGTGCCGCTGTCGGAGCACCGTTGTCTGCGGGTGGGGGTGGTGTCTCCACCTGGGGTGGCACACTACTCGCAGTGCTCACAGGCACCCCGCTGTCCCCCAACATTGGCTGGGAGCCCCGCGCTTTGTAATACAGAATTTCTAAAATCAGCCCGTTGGTGTTCCCTGTCAGGATGTCGTTGATAGGAGGCTGGGCATCGTAGAGGCCCGACTCATAGATGCCAGCGTAAAAGCCCCGGTCAGAGTTAGTCGTGTTTTTGACGTGATCAAAAATTTGCTGGGCATACGGATCATCGGGATAGACATAGCGCCAACCAAAGGCGGCCTTGGTACAGAGGGTCCGCAACTCCGGATGGAGCTCATTCATTTCAGTGATGACCGCCCACGGTTCCCCATTGGAATACACCGTACTGTAGAGAAAATAGGGCGCCTGGTTGATATTGTCTTCGGAGACTGCTGTGAGTAGCCCGGTGTCTTCATAGCGGCGTTTTTGGGCTTCAAACACTCGGCGAGCATAGTCGGCTTGGTCGCCCTGTAAACCAAACTCGATCGCATCCAAAATATAGGACTCACTCACCACATAGTTATTGGCGTTAGTGGTTTGATAATCTCGCGTATCGACCGGAATCTGGAGACCGTAAATATCGACAAATTTGAACGGTTCATAGGCGATCGCAGCGGGCGCATCAAACCCCCAGAGGGCATACCCGCGGGCAGCATACTCTTCATAGCCCAGGCGCCCTTCTTGCACTCTGAGGGTTTCCCCATTGGAAAGCACGGTGGCACCGTACAACATGCCATCCTGCACCGATGCGGCCACTTGCCAGCTATCCACAATGCCAGCCATCCAGTCAGCATACTGAGGATGACAGGTGCGAATAATGTGGAAGGCGGCCAGAATGCGCCCAATATCCAGGGCCGACCAGCCAATGCCTCGTTCCAGGGGATTGTTGCCGTAGTCTACGATTTCGCCGGTGGCACTGTTGTAAACCTTATTGGGTAGGGTGTCTTCAAACAGGCGTAACTCCCCCAAACTGGCGAGAAATTGATTCAGGCGACCGTCAAATTCAGTCTGGTCAATCAGTCCAATCCACAGGGCCGCATTCATCGCGGTGAGGTAATTCCCCAAGTCCCATAGGGTGCCAGAGGGGTACCCCCCGGCGGAGTTGGAGAGTCCGGTGGTGGGCTGCACATTATCGACAAAGTAATTCCAAGCCGATTGCGCATAGGCATACTCTTCTGGGGTGAGGGACTGGGCGGCACAAAGTCCGCTATTGGATGACTGCGCTGAGGCCGGCTTAATAGGCACCACGTTGAGCCAGCATGCGGCGAGAAGACCGACCAAACTCAGGGCGATAAATCTAGACCAGCGTCGTTTTTGAGGAGTCATTAACACGAGATACACCACCTGGTGAAGAAGGAAATATCGGGGTGAGTTAACCACCTTTTGATAGAGAGACAGACTCGCCCTTAAAGCTTCAGAAATGAAGTGCTTTCTTAGCTAGAGACCGTGAACAATGGTTGCTGAGGTGTTTTGCGAAATCTTGCTAGTTGGTGAGAGGCGATTTCCCAACATTTCTAAGCCATAGATTAGGGCTAAGCCCGTGGCAATACCCCCGACAAATGAGGTGATGACCCAAACCGTTGGCGGCCCCTGAAAGTTCTCGTCATGATTCATGAACTCTGACTTTCAACCTGAAACAACCACTTTAATCTTCGCGCTAGGGCCTTGCTTTCAGGAAAATACCAATAATATCAAGAATGCCAGAAAGACCATATCTGATAAGTCATTCAGGAATCGCATTCGTGATTTTACGGAAGTTTTTTGACCTGCTTCCATGAAATTCCGTAAATATCATGACTTTGCAGAAATTCAACTCTTGTCAATTAATTCTGTTTGGCAAAATCCTGAAACTCCTCTGACCTAACAGAAGAGTGAAATATCGTTTTGGTGCCAAATTATTAGCTGTTATTAGCTGCACGGCTAATTTCTCTTTTTCTAAGGACGATGACGCGTGCATTTGAGGAATTGACTGCTGATGGCTCTGGCAAATTTTGGTGGCCGCGATCTCCCATGCTCAACCGGATTGATGATCGCGATCGTCATTGACCGAGACCGATTTCACTTTGTTTGCAATGTGAGGCAACATTTCCTCCCATGACGTCCAGTCTTCCGACTTCTGAATTAGTTTCAACGCTCCAACCACCGCCCGCAGTCAGCACCGACAGTATCTTGCTAGTTGATGACGATGCGGTCTCCCGCACCTTTGTGAAAGCGGTGCTGACTCGCCATGGCTACTCAGTTCTTGAAGCAAGTCAAGGGATAGAGGGACTGCAGGTTTATCAAGCCTGTCTCCCGGCGTTGGTGATTTTAGATGCTCGGATGCCTGGCATGGATGGCTTCGAATGCTGCCGGGCAATTCGCCAATTGCCCGGGGGACGACACATCCCCATTTTGATGGTGACGGGTTTAGGGGATGAAGAATCAGTGAACCAAGCCTTTGAAGCCGGGGCGACGGACTTCGTCAGTAAACCGGTCAAAATGCCTGTGCTGGTGGGCCGAGTACGGTATCTCTTAGAAGCCGCTTTGGCAGAGCGATCGCTCCGCCAAAGCGAAGAGCGGTATCGATCGCTGGTGACGACGCTGCAAGAAGTCATCTTCCAGCTGGATATCGACGGTCGCCTCACGTTTGTGAATCCAGTCTGGACAGACATTATGGGCTACAGCCTGGAAGACAGCATTGGTCAACCGTTAGAAAGATTTTTGCATCCAAACGAGCAAGCTCGGCATACCACCCAATTAGCGGAGGTTTGGCAACATCCCGAAACCTCTTACCGATATCGCAGTCGCGGACAGCGACAAGATGGCCAGATGCGCTGGGTGGAAATTCAGCTTTGTGCTTCCCCACCCATGGCCAACCAAGCACCCCAAGTCGCCGGACGACTCAGAGACATCCATGAACGTACCACCCAGGAGCAATATCGCCGATTAGAGTATGCCTTTACCCGAATTTTGGCGAATACCCACGATCCGGTTAAGGCGGTGCGACGGGTGATGCAGGCGCTGTGTGGCACTTTAGAGTTTCAACTTGGCGAATTTTGGCAGATTGATGAGACCCGAAATTTGCTCACCCGGCGCGAAGCATGGCATGTCAATCGTCCCTACGTGAATCGCTTTGCCGATTTGGGAGAATACATCACCTTAGAGGGCGGGATGGGCATTCCTGGGAGTGCTGGGAATGCCACGGCACCTTTTTGGGTCGAAAACTTTCCTCACGCCTGCTCGACGGTGCGGCAACCCATGGCCGCCTTGGCTAAGTTCTCTGCCGCTCTGTGCATTCCGATCAGTCAGCGAGAACACCGCCTTGGCATGGTGATGCTCGTCAGCCAAAATCCCCCTTCCCCCGACCAAGACATGCTGCGGTTGATGACCATCTTAGGGCGGCAGCTTAATCAATATTGGCTCCGACGACAGGCTGAGCAACAATTGCAAGCCCAAAATCAACAGTTCAAATTAGAACTGCAACGAGCGGCAGAATATGTTGAGTCCTTATTGCCAGCAGACTCGGCTCCGTCTGATCTGGCGGAATCAGTCTTTTGCCGAACCTTGTTTCAGCCTTCCAATACCTTGGGTGGCGATGTTTTTAACTATATGAAACTAGATGAAGATCATCTGGTGTTCTATCTACTAGATGTGGCGGGACACGGGGTGAAATCGGCCTTATTATCGGTTTCCATCTTAAATATTTTGCAGAAGCGAACGTTAAAAGGTGCCAATTTCTATCAGCCAGAATCAGTTTTGGCGGCGCTGAACAACGTTTTTCAAGTCAATGACCAAGGGGAGGACTACTTTACGCTTTGGTACGGCGTCTACCATGAATCTACCGGGCAATTGACCTATGCCACAGCCGGTCACCCGCCAGGTTTGCTCATAACGGCGACAGAGGATGGCATCAAAACCCAGTCCTTATGTAGTGATGGCATTGCCGTTGGCCTCTTTCCAGACTTCCCGTTTGAGGCGCAGCAGGTGGTTGTCCCTCCTCATAGTCGCTTATATATTTTTAGCGACGGTGTCTTTGAAATCCCGCTGGATAGCAGTGGCAAAATTTTAGGCTTTGAGGCGTGGCAAGCATTATTAGAAAAACATGTTGCGACTGCTGCCACCAAATTAGATCAATTGTTGGCAGCGGTACAAAAAGTTAACTTCATGCCCACTTTAGATGATGATTTTTCGATTTTAGAAGCCAACTTTATGGGTCATTGAAGATGTTTTGGCAGCGTGTATCATTTGGGCTTCTCTCCTCTTTGTTTACTTCCTTAAGAACGCGGAACTTGGAAAGCGAGTTCTCTTATAGTTGGCTGCGATCGCGCCGCCATCCCATCTGGGGTGTTGCCATCGGACTCTTGCTCTGCTGGTTAATTGGGGTGCCGGGTAGCTGGGGCCATCAATCAACAAACTTATCCGTTCTCCCTGCTGAGACCTTGTCGGTGCCGGTGCAATCGTTAGACGGAGAGTGGCAGTTTTTGCCCGATTCGGCAGCTACTACCACTTTACTCCCGGCATCGGAGCTACCCGACTTTGATTGGTCTCCGGGGCAAGCGATCGCGGTTCCCGCTAATTGGTACACCGAGGGCTACGACATCTCTGGCGTTGCCTGGTACCGCACCACTTTTAGCGTCGATGAGTCTTTGCCAGAGCGCTTAACGCTAATTTTTCAGGGCGTGGACTATGCGGCCGATGTGTGGCTCAACGGCCAATATTTAGGGTTCCATGAGGGGTATTTTCAGCCATTCGACTTTCCCGTTTCTGAGGTGATTCAGCGGGATGAGGAGAATGAGCTGGTGGTGCGCGTCAATAGTCCCTTAGAGTCGGCTCCCCAAGATTGGTCGCTGTACAAACGATTAATTAAGGGGGTGTTGTCTCACCATGATGCCCGTCCGGGGGGAGCGTGGAGCGATCGCGGCCAAGAAAAAAATACCGGCGGCATTTGGGCTCCTGTCATGCTGCGGGGCAGCCAAACTCTGGCCATTCAGCAGGTACAGGTAACGCCTGACATGACTCGCTATCCTCGATCGGCGATCGCCCATGTGCAAGTGAATGTGGCCACTGATCCGGAGCGCGCCGTCACGACCCTGGTCAAAGCGCAACTGCTGCCGGTAAACTTTGACGCTCCTGAGGGTGAGGTCTTTGGCCTGACCCAAACCCTGGCACCGGGGGAAGACCAACTTACCCTAGATATTCCTCAGCCAAACCCACACCTTTGGTGGACGTGGGATCATGGTCAGCCCAATTTATATGAACTGCGGGTGCAGATTTGGGCGGGCGATCGCCTACTCGATGCTGACGCTACCCGCTTTGGCTTTCGCACCATTGAACGGGACCCCAATCAACATTGGTTTAAGCTGAATGGCCGTCGCCTGTTCCTCAAGGGCACCAACTACATTCCTGATCAGTGGCTGAGCCAGTTAACGCGCGATCGCTTGCAGCAAGATATTCAACTCATGCAAGGGGCTCACATTAATGCGGTCCGGGTTCATGCCCACGTGACTGCTCCCGACTTTTACGACCTGGCGGATGAAGCGGGGGTGTTGGTGTGGCAAGATTTCCCGTTGCAGTGGGGCTACGAAGACACCCCCACGTTTGCCAATGAGGCCATCAGGCAGGGGCGCTCGATGATAGCGCAGCTCTACAATCACCCCTCGATCTTTGTCTGGAGCTTGCATAACGAGCCGCCGTGGAATGCCTTTTGGATGGCTGATCAATACGAGAGTTATGATTCTGATCATAACCGGGGCTTAAATCAGGTGCTGTACCAAGCACTAAGCCCTGAAGACCCAACCCGGTATCTGCATCCGGCGTCCATCTTGGCAGAGCATCCCTGGTGGGGCTGGTATTCCAACACCTACGAAAAGTATGCTGAGCCGACCGATCATCCTCTGATTACTGAGTTTGGGGCGCAAGCCTTGCCCGACATTCCGGCGCTGGAACGGATATTTGCCCCCGAATACCTGTGGCCCCAAACTGAGGCCGATTGGGCAGAGTGGCAATATCGCAACTTTCAGCCTCGCGAGACGTTTGAATTAGCCCAAATTGATCAGGGCAGCACGCTAGAAGAATTTGTCCACAACACGCAAACCTACCAGGCGCGCTTGCATCAGTATGCGGCAGAGGCTTACCGTCGGCAGCGTTATCAACCCGTATCAGCCATTTTCCAATTTATGTTTTGCGAGCCGTGGCCTTCCATCAGTTGGGGCATGGTGGACTATTGGCGCACCCCCAAGGCTGGTTATGCCGGTTTACAAACTGCGTATCAACCGATTTTGCCTAGCATTGAGACCCCCGCTTTTCCGCAACCGGTCGGGACTGCGATTCCCATTCGATTGTGGGCCATTAACGATACCTGGCAACCGTTGCACAATGCCACCCTGATCTACACGATTCATGAGGGCGATCGCCTCATTCGCGAAACGACCCTTGCTTTTAATGTGTCTGCTGATGCCCTGAAACGATTAGACCAAATTGAGTTTATGCCCGATCATCCTGGCGAATACCAGTTGACAGCAGTTATTCAAGATGAGAATCAAACTGTGCTCGGCGAAAATCACTATATTTTGAGTATGCTGCCGACCTGATTTGTGACAAATAAATGGCACTCAGCAAAGCGGAAGATCTGGATTAGAGCAATGTCTTCTCTCTTCTTTAGCGCACTTAGCATTATGCATAGGGCAAAAGAGAAAGTTCTGAAGACCAAAGCCTAGGATGTCACTTGCCTTTCCCCAGCCTTGATGGCAATACCTTGCGTTTTAAACCACGTCCAAGTTGAAAACTGGAGTTGTGCTTGCTTGGGAAAACCTCTCTTAACCTCTCTTTGAAAAGGCCACTACGTACACATAAGTTTTCTGTCACCGCTTGCCCGTAAGTTAGCCCCCTAAATCCCCCAAGTTTGATACTGTTGGCGAAATATTTTGCAATGTCGCAAAGGCTCTGTATGCCCCCTTCCGTCCCCCAATTCTGGGGGAGACCGGATCTTGCTCCCCCAAATTTGGGGGCTGGGGGGGCCTCGAAAACCTCAATGTCACCACCCATGTTTCCATACGTTGATTTCGACATTGGTATCAAGTTTGGGGGACTTTGAACTCCGGTTTCCTCCCAGAATTGGGGGACTAAACCACGTCCAAGTTGAAAACTTTAGTTTTGAGCGATCGCCAAAAACCTCACCTAGCCTCTCCTTCTCAAGGAGAGGAACCGGATCCGCCGCCGAATTCGAGTCAGACCGTAGCGCAGTTCGTGACTAAACCTCTCCTTTGGAAGGAGAGGTGCCGCAGGCGGTGAGGTTGAAGCGGAGGCAAAACTCCACTTCTGAATCTGGATGAGGTTTAACGCATTTGCACTAAGTCAAACACATCTTGAACAGGATCAATGACAGGCCCTTGTCATAGTAGAAATGTGACAGCACAGCAGCTCTGGAAAGACTATTTTCAGTTCCAGCAAAAAACTGGTTTCAGAAGCTATTCACATTTGAGTATAAGTGGCTGACTATCATTTGCATCTATCAAAAAAATGTGGCGATCGCGGCTGCCTCCGTGGCCAAACATATCGCCAACTTTGACACCCCAAAATTCAGTGCTACTACTGTCTTTGCTGAAATAAATACAGATATCAAGCAATTTATTTCTGCATAAACAGTCGCTTTTACTGAGTTGCATTAGCTTACCCAAGGGCAATCTATAGATAGGGCAATAGATCGCTAATTTTAAGGCTTCTCTCCAGGGATATTGCGATGAGGCTTAACTCGACTCAGACACGATAATTCTTCTCTTTTGAGTCAATACATTAAGTCGCATATTTAATCGGGGTGTCGTTACCAACCGGAGATTGTGAATCGTAATCGCAATCGCCACACCGAGTAGTGATACAGGTTTCGACATGGGTAATTTATTAAACGGCAGCGTCTTGAATGACGTATTAATTGGTGACGCTGAATTAGATGAAATTCAAGGCTATGAAGGCAACGATATTTGGTTGAGCGGCCAGGGCGGTAATGACCTAGTTGCGGGTGGCGAAGGCGATGATGTGTTATCTGGCGATGCCGGGCACGACCTGCTTCATGGTGACTATGACCAGGGCAGTGGCTGGACTCTAGATACCACTGACGGCACTTATGTGTATGTCATGCCTCTGGGCACAGGCAATGAATTCGATAACAATTCACCCGTCGTCCCGTTAGCCAACACCACAAAAACCTTCAATGACCTGCTGTTTGGCGGCGAAGGGCACGATGTCATCCTGGCGAGCTGGGGTCATGATGCGGCATTTGGCGGCGCGGGCAATGACACGATCAACGGCGGTGTGGGCAACGACTACTGGCTTGCGGGTGGCAGCGGTGATGACGTCATCAATGGGGATGCGGGCAACGACATCCTCGAAGGTGGGGAGGGCAATGACACCCTCAACGGCGGGGATGACAATGACATCATGACCGGTGGCCTGGGCCATGACGAACTCTACGGGGGGGCCGGGGATGACATTGGTGATGGTGGCGCTGGAGATGACCGGGTTGATGGCGGCGCGGGTCATGACCAACTCCACGGCGGTGCGGGCAATGACACGGTGCTTGGTGGCAGCGGCAACGACATTCTGACCGGCCATGAAGGACAGGACGTGCTCATCGGCGGCGCGGGCGATGACTACTGGATGAGCGGCGGCGACGGTGACGACGCTCTGTACGGTGAAGCTGGCCACGATGTAATGGATGGTGGCAGTGGCCAGGACACCCTGTTTGGCGGTGCCGACGACGACATCATGATTGGTGGCCTTGGCAACGACCAGCTCTATGGCGGTGAAGGCATCGATCACCTCAGCGGTGGTGAAGGCGATGACATCCTCGAAGGCAATGACGGTGACGATGATATCCACGGGGATGCAGGCAATGACCTCATCCTCGGCGGTACCGGCCAAGATGCGCTGGCTGGCGAAGCGGGTGCTGACACGATCGCCGGAGGCGACGGTCACGATTACCTCGATGGGGGTGAGGGCAACGATATCCTCGACGGCAATGACGGCATGGATGCGATCGTCGGCGGTGCTGGCGCTGACTTGATTCGCGGGGGCGCGGGCAACGACAACTGGCTCTCCGGCGGTCTGGGACAAGATACCCTCTACGGTGACGCGGGCGATGATGTCCTGTCCGGCGGGGAAGATAACGATACCCTCGAAGGCGGTACTGGCAATGATGTGCTATTCGGGGATGCGGGGAGCGATCGCCTCAGCGGTGGCGACGGCGACGATTACTGGCTGGCGGGTGGCGACGGCGACGACTGGATTGAATCTGGTGCGGGGCACGACATTGCTTCTGGCGGTACGGGCAACGACACTATATTTGGCGGCACCGAAAATGACACTCTACTCGGGGATGCGGGCGCTGACCAGCTCTTCGGGGAAGCCGGCAACGACCTGCTAGATGGCGGAGAGGGCCAAGATCTAGTAGTCGGCGGCAGCGGTAACGACACCCTAAAAGGCGGCTCTGGGTCGGACACCCTACAGGGAGGCGCGGGCGTCGATTATGCGGAAGGGGGCGCCGGCGACGACCTGATTTCTGGGGATGCTGGTGACGACTCCCTGCTGGGCAATGAGGGTGACGACCTCATCGCCGGCGGTGACGGTCACGATTATCTCGCTGGGGGCAGTGGTAACGACACTCTAAAAGGCGGTCTCGATAACGATACCCTGCAAGGCGACGCGGGCGACGATTGGCTAGAAGGTCATGACGGATTTGACATCCTAGAAGGGGGCGAGGGTCAAGATACCCTCTTAGGCGGTGCCCATGAAGATGTGCTGAAAGGGGGCGCTGGCAACGACATCCTGGAAGGCGGTGACGGTCACGACGTCTTAGAAGGGGGGGATGAAAACGACTTTCTGGCAGGCCAAGCCGGAAATGATGTGCTTTTTGGCGATGCCGGAGAGGATACTTTGCAGGGCGCCGAGGGCGATGATTACCTCAATGGCGGTGCGGATAATGACATCCTAGAAGGGGGCGCCGGTATTGACGTCCTAGAAGGGGGCGCGGGCAACGATACCTTAGACGGCGGTGCCGACGATGATGGCTGGCTCGCCGGCGGCGCTGGCGATGATGTTGTTAGCGGTGGCGCTGGCGATGATGTCATCAGTGGCGGGGCCGGAGTAGATGCTCTGGATGGTGGCAGCGGTAATGATGTGGTCTTCTTCGATGCGGCAGATACCGTCGTAACGGGTGGCGAAGGCTATGATGTGGCGATCGTGGAAACCACCGACGGCGTCAGCCTGGACCTCGGTGCCAATAGCTTTGATGAGGCCCACGGCAACGAAGGCGACGATGTTTTCAGCCATACTGACGGGCAGGGACAAGCCGGAGCTGAGCGCGTTATCGTGTTCGGTAAGGGTGGCAATGATACCCTCTCCGGTGGTGTCGCTAGCGACTATCTCGATGCGGGCAGCGGCGATGATGTCGTGAATGCCGGTGCGGGAGATGACTATGCGCTCGGTGGTGACGGGGTCGATATCCTCAGTGGTGAGGGCGGCAACGACTTGCTAGAAGGCAACGCGGGGGATGATGTCCTTCAAGGCGGAGACGGTAATGACAACCTTATCGGCGGCGCGGGCGCAGACGAGCTCTCTGGCGGTGCGGGCAGCGATACCTTGCACTTTGATGCGGCAGATACCGTGGTGGAGGGCGGCGACGGCTACGATGTCGCGCGGGCTCAAGGCGATACCGGAGTCACCCTAGACTTAGGTGCTAACGCCATTGAACTCGCCTACGGAACTGAAGCTGCCGATACCTTTACCAACTCCACCGCCGACAGCGTCAGTATCTACGGTGAAGGCGGCGACGATATTATTACTGGCGGCACCGGCCATGAATATCTGGATGGCGGCGCGGGTGATGATGCGATCGCAGCGGGTACCGGCAACGACATTCTCATTGGTGGCGCGGGCGATGATGTCCTTCAAGGCGGTGCGGGTAATGACAACCTGGCGGGCGATGCCGGAGCGGACATCTTGGCAGGGGGCAGCGGTAATGACACCCTGCACTTTGATGCCGCTGACAGCGTGGATGGCGGAGAGGGCTATGACGTCGGGATTGTCCAAACCGCGACCGACACTACCTTAGATGTCGATGCCGCGAACTTGGAACAGGTTCAAGGTAACGCAGGCAACGATACCTTTACGTCTACAGAAAATCGAGCCGTCAAACTGCTGGGGGAAGCGGGTAACGACATCCTGCAAACGGCGGGTGGTAATGACACCCTGGAAGGCGGTGACGGCGATGATGTCCTTCAAGGCGGTGCGGGTAATGACAACCTG
>JBCBJQ010000007.1:0-122191 GCA_038523235.1 Cyanobacteria bacterium J06626_4 | reverse complement strand
CCCAGGATAGAGGTGCCCGAAAATAAATGTTTATTTGCTTTATGAATCACGATGCTTTTTATATCATTTTGTCAGGAGCTGTCAGCTATCAATTAGAAGTCTACGATCAGCCGACAATATTAACTTCAGGTCAGTTTGTGGGCGAGTTTTCACTGATGCTAGGGGTGCCGAGAACGGTGACTATCAGGGCGATCGAAGAAACCACGGTGTTTGCCATCAGCCCCCAAGGCTTCAAGCAGATTTTGCAAAGTCAGCCTCATCTCTATGATCTCATCGTCAAACAAATGAGCCGCCACGAAGCAGAGCTTACTCAGCAAAAACGTCACCTCCGAGAGCTGGGCCTCATCACCAGTGATTATGACAAAAATCCAGTCGCTTGGGTGAAAAAGCAGTTAGAGAAGTTGTTTTCTGCATGACATTAATCAGATTCTTGGAGCCGAACTTCTCTTATGAATCAGTTTAAGACATCCCAATACAGTGAAGTCTATTTTGGAGATCGACAACTAATGCTTTGAGTCGAGATGGTTTGCTCTGTTAATGCAAGATTACGTTGTGTTAGAAAGTGCTGATATCTTCAATTTCAAGACGCTCCTTGATCGAGTTTCCTCCACCCGCAAGTTTGTCTAAAAATAACGACATATCCTGAATCGCTCGCAGAATGTTTTCAATTCGTTTTAGCTGTTTTCCTTTGCCAGTATCTATATAAAAAATTAACAATCTATCGAACCAAACTCTAGCTTCGGAATCTTGCAGTAGCTGGCAAAACTCACGATAGGTCATCAGCCTTTCTTCGCCGGCAAGATAGATGTCATTGCCAATGCTGGGCTGCAGTAAATAGTAAATTCCGTATCCTTGCCGGAAATATCGGCTGAGTATGGTCACTTGACTAATTAATTCTGTGTCATCTTTTGGACTGAGTTTAAGATAGCTTAAGTCTAACCTGACTTTGTCTAAGTGATAAAACAAGCGAGCCGTGATGTAGCATGACGATATTAAGTAGCAGCCATGATTGTTAAACCACTGGGAAGTTTGTTCAGAAACTTCTTCCGCGTTATCAACATAAAGGAACGCTTCATGTTTCCCGTCTGATTCAGAGACACTGGCTAAGATCTCGGATAATCGAAAGTAGTTTTCAACTAGAGACAGCCTTAAAGGGTTGAGATAAGTTGAAACAACTCTTTCATAGTCTCTCTTCTCTTTCAATTTCGCTTCACGATGAGAATTCAAGCTGTAAGTGACAAACACAACCAAGACTGAAGTGACAGCTGAGATGATTGCAGTTAGCATTTCTTGCACTTGATTTTGCTCCACTCCCAACTACAGTAATATCAGCAATGCCTTGGCTACCCTGGCAGCCTAAAAATTTATTAGAAAGAAACTTTCCATCAAACTGATGAGGTGACAACCCCATTTCAATGTTGCAATGAGGTTGTTGCAAATGGGTGCGATCTCAATTGCAGCAAATGATTAGGTGGAGCGCCGTCTCCTTTTCGATGCAGTTTCTCTTGATTGAGCGATCGCTGCAAAGTTGAAGACAAGCGGGTATGCAGGCGCAACGTCGAGTTATTCATGATCTCTTATCTGCCCCTCAGTCCCTCCACCCATGAACCTGAATGTTGGTTGACCCAGAAGTTGCCGCTCTCATCAGTTGAGTGAGTTGCCGCATGCCGGAATGCCCCCGCAGCGAACATCCTCAGCAAATCAACGCTATCCGAAACAAGAGCTTAGTATTTTCCCAACCTGAAAAATTTTTCAGCATAGATTCAGGTAGCGAACGGGACGGCTTGCGATTCTCAGAACATGTCAACCGTTCAAACACACCTGAACCATGCAAACAGTCTCAAATCCTCCCAGGATTCTTGTCGTCGGTGCTGGCTTTGGCGGTATGCAAGCGGCTCAGTCTCTCGCCCAGAGTGGGGCTGAAATCCTGCTCATCGATCGCCATAACTACAACACGTTCGTGCCGCTGCTATATCAGGTAGCGGCTGCCCAAATTGAACCGGAGAGCATCGCTTACCCGCTGCGGACGGTGCTGCGTCGCGCCCCGCGCACTCGGTTTTTAATGGCCACTGTCCAGAACATTGATTTTGCCCACCAAGTGGTCGAAACTGCCGACCAACTCATTCCCTATGACTACCTGGTGCTGGCCACCGGTAGCCAGACCCAGTTTTTAGGCGTCCCCGGTGCGGTGGAGCACGCCTTTCCATTGCGGACGCTAGCCCAGGCGACGGCACTACGCAACCACATTCTGCAGCAGTTTGAGCAAGCCACTCGCGAGCGTGACCCACAGCGGCGGCAGCAGTTGCTGACCTTCGTGATTGTGGGCGGCGGCCCCACCGGTGTCGAGATGGCGGGCACCCTAGTAGAGCTGAAACGTGCAGTTCGTCGCGACTATCCCGGCCTAAGCTGGCAGGAGATGCAGATCATTCTGGTGCAGTCGGGGGATAATCTCCTGGCGAATCTGCCCGATCGCTTGGGTCGTTATACCACTCGCAAACTGCGTCAGCTGGGTGTGAAGGTGCATTTTCAAACGCGGGTCAGTCGGGTGACGGAGCAGGCTGTTGAGTTTCAGGATGGCTCAGTCTTGCCAGCTGGCACTGTCGTCTGGGCAGCCGGACTCGAAGCCGCCATGCCCGCCGCGACGGCGAACCTATCTACTGCTCGCAAACGCAAGCTGGCGGTGCGACCGACGCTGCAACTGATTGACCATGACAACGTGTACGCGATCGGTGATTTGGCCCATGCTGAGCAGAACGGCAAACCGCTGACGGGAGTCGCGCCCGAAGCCTTGCAGCAAGGGGTTGCCGTCGCCCGCAATATTCGCCGTCAACTACGGGGCAAAGCGCCGACAGCCTTCAGCTATTTGAATAAAGGTCGGCTCGCCATCATTGGCGGCTATGCCGGAGTCGGCAAAATTGGCCCCATTTTGTTGACCGGATTTTTGCCCTGGCTGATGTGGCTCAGCGTGCATCTAGTGTATTTGCCAGGATTCCGCAATCGTTTAATGGTGCTGCTGAACTGGCTGCACGGCTATGGCCGGGGCGATCGCGCTATTCGCGTCATTCTGTCTGCTCCAATGACGGCCAAATCCTCAACTGTCGGGGCTCAGGGCGATCGTCCTTTGCGGCTGGCCAAGTCAACCAGCCATTTCTAGAGCAGGCCGACGCTAACTGGCCCAATGTGTCCTAAATTCCATGCCTGAGTTGTTTTACCCCTGACCTTGATGGTCATCCAGTTTGTTCATTCACCTTCATAAATTAGGAGAAATTTTCCATCATGCTGCAAAAGTACATTCCCCTCTTAGCTCGCACGGCGATCGCAGTCATCTTCCTCAATAGCAGCATCGGCAAAATGTCAGATTTTGCGGGCCTGCAGCAGCAGATTGCCGGGGCGGGCCTGCCGTTGGCAGCGCTCGTGGCCATATTCACCATCGCCTTTCAGTTGCTGGGTAGCCTGTCGCTGATTGTGGGCTTCAAAGCTCGCATTGGCGCTGGCTTGCTGCTGGCCTTCCTCATTCCCGCGACCCTGGTGTTTCACAACCCCATTGCGGATCCGACCCAGATGACTCAGTTCCTCAAAAATCTCGCCATCATTGGCGGTCTGTTGATGGTGACCGCCTATGGTTCGGGGCCGGTGAGTCTTGACCGCCAGACCGATAGCGCCACCCCTGCCGCCTACCCTGAGGAATCGGTACGATGAAACGAGTAACGGAGTGGCTGATGTCTTTTCGTAACTTTCGCACTCGATTGTTGGCCTGGTACTTCTTGCTCGCCGTCTCAACGACTGGCATGGCAACTTGGGTGACCCGACAAATTTATTGCGATCGCTTGTACGAGCAGGCCGAAGCCGCTCTGGCCGAAGAGATGGCTCGGTTTCAGCAAGCTGCCGAACCGCTGACCGCTCAGCAGCCCACCGAGTTGGAAATCACAGCGCTGTTTGATCAAATGCTGGCGGCTCACGTGCCCGCTGAGGATGAATGGGTCGCCACCTTTATCGACGGGGAGTTTTACCGCGCGAGCGGACCAATGCCCGACTGGTTAGCCCGCGACCCGGACTTAGTCACCGGCTGGGCCAGTTTAGAAGCGCCCCAGCAGCAGCGCCTGGAAGGGGGCGATCACAACATCGTTTACGCCGCCGAGCCGCTGATCATTGGCGATGACGTCCGGGGCACTTTCGTCGCGATTGAAGATAAAACGATCGCCTACCAGTCGGGAACGGCGGCGATTCGACTCGTGCTCAAGGTCTCGGTGGCGGTGCTAGGGAGCTTCTTTGTGATTGCCTGGGTCACTGCTGGGCGGCTGCTCCGTCCCCTGCATTTGATGAACCGCACAGCACGGCAGATTACAGAATCGGATATGAGTCAGCGGATTCCCCTGCAGGGGAAGGACGAAATCACTGCCGTCGCAGCAACGTTCAACGACATGCTGGATCGGCTGCAGAACGCCTTTGACGGGCAGCAGGAGTTTCTCAAAGATGTCAGTCATGAGCTGCGCACGCCGATCACGGTGATTCAGGGCCAGTTAGAAACCCTGGCCTACCGCCCGGAAAAACAGGCTGAAACCATTGCGCTAATCACCAATGAATTGCAGCAAATGAATCGGTTAGTGAATGACCTGCTGCTGCTGACCAAAGCCGAACGACCCGATTTTCTCATCTTGAAACCGGAAGATTTGGACTGGCTGACCGAGGAGCTTTACCTCAAGGCGCGATCGCTCACCGCAGAGCGCGACTGGCGCCTTGAAGCGAAGGGTCTGTATCCCGCGACGCTAGACCGACAGCGCTTTTCTCAAGCGGTCATGAACCTGGTGCAAAATGCCCTGCGGCATACCCAGCCCGGAGACACCATTGCCCTGGGCTCCGCCGTAGATGGCGACCATCTGCGATTTTGGGTGCGCGATACCGGCGAGGGCATTGCCCCAGCGGATCAAGCCCGCATTTTTGACCGGTTTGCCCGCGCCACCAATAATAATCAACCGTTTGAAGGGGCGGGCTTAGGGCTAGCCATCGTCAGCGCGATCGTCGAGGCCCACGGCGGGCGCATTGAACTGGCCAGCGAACTGGGACAAGGGGCGACCTTTACCCTCATCCTGCCGTTAGAGCCCGCAGTCTATCCATCGGAAACTCTGCAGTATGAATCGCATTCTGATCGCCGAAGACAACCCACACATCGTTGATTTTCTCAAGGCGGGTCTCAAGGCCCACGGCTTCACCACCTTAGTTGTCAGCGACGGCCATCAAGCGGTGGAGTTGGCGCGGGGAGCAGATTTTGACTTACTCATTCTCGATTTAGGGCTGCCGGGTAAGGATGGTTTGGAGGTGCTGCAAGCGGTGCGGGGACAAGGGGAGCGCCTGCCCATCATCGTCCTCACCGCCCGCGACGGCGTGGACGACACGGTCACAGCGTTAGAAGGGGGAGCGAACGACTACATGACTAAACCCTTTCGCTTTGAAGAGTTACTCGCCCGCGTCAAAGTCCAACTCCGCGATCGCCGCCCGACCCACTCCCCCCCATCTGAAACCCGCCTCCAGGTCGGTCATTTATCCCTCGATTTGCTGACGCGGCAAGCCTGGGTAGAGGGGCGCCTGGTAGAGCTGTCGGCCAAAGAGTTCGTCTTGGCCGAGGTGCTACTTCGACATCCCATGCAGGTGATGAGTAAGGAGCAGTTGCTGAATCGGGTCTGGGGCTACGACTATGACCCCGGCTCTAACATTATCGAAGTCTACATTCGCCATCTGCGGCGTAAGTTGGGGAGTGACGCGATCGAAACGGTGCGGGGCATGGGCTATCGACTGCGTAGTTAGGGGACAGCTTTACATCCGCTGAGCGATCGCTCGCCACTGCCGCCGATCTTGCAAGGATGGACTGGCCGCCAAAACAGTGTCCTGGAGATCATACTGGAGTGAAGCGACTGGGCAAGAGGCTCGCTGAAGACAACACCGTATTGATAATGTTTTCCGGTTACTGTTGTCCTCTGTAATGCTTTCTCCTGGAGCTATGCAGAATCGGATCTTTGTCAGTTAAGCAACACACTCACTGTCTGGTGTTTCTCAGCATCATGCTCATCTTAGAGCTATAGGAAAACCCACATTTTTGGTAAAAGTCTGCGGCTGAACTATCTCGCATAGTGAGGAGATAAATCATACTGATGTCTTTGTCGGCAAGATCGCGATAAAGCGTGTCAACAATTTTCGTGCCAATTCCGCTTCTCTGCTTGTTGGGCTGCACACACATTTCTTTCAAGTAAAAGTGGTGGCCCGCATAGGATACTTCTGCAAAGCCGAAAGCGAAACCAGAAACTTTATTTTCCTCAATCGCGACGATGCCGTAGAAACCTGGTGTAGCATAGCAATCTTCCAATCTTTTTGAGGCTGTTTCAAAGCTCCAGCTTTCATGCCAAGGTGATCCATTAAAGACTTCAACAAATAAATTGGAACAGCCTTGCAGGAGAGAAGAATCAATAGGTTCAAACTGCATCATGGTTGAAAATGGAAGTGCATCCCAATTGTGTATTTCTAGCTCTTGTCGCGGGCAAGATGCCCGCCCTAAATGCATTGATGGACTTGCAAATCTGAGATGCTTCCCGATAATAGTTCTCGAGACGATCTCCTCATCTGCAAAATGGGCAATGATGATATCGGTTTTTCTTGTTCTATATTGCTACTCAGAGCGCCGTTGAAGGCATCGCCTTAAGTGCTCGCAAAATTGTGGGTTAAGCCAATAATATTTGGTCTTGGTATTGCGACTATCTCTAGCTGTGTATTTTCGTGAGTATCCACCCAAAGCATCGAGGGCGATCGCTGGAGCTAGCCTCCCAGAAACGCCTTGAGGTAGGGTAAACGCTGTGGAGGCAGAATGCTCTCGCTATCCCCGCGAGTATCAGGCAACTGGCAGATTCTCGGTTCTGGTATTAATTCCCCGGCCAAGAGAAAAGCATTCTTTATGGGAAAAAGCCTTAGCAAGGCTAGCAGCAAAAAGTATGATTTGTCCCCTGCCTCAACTCTGGCAAATCCTGAGGTTTGGTCGTGTTACCGCAGATCGCCAACTTTCCGGGCATGCAAAGAAGAGGCTTTAAGCCTGCTGGATACGGCGGAATTGAGGGCTTAAAGATTTTCAGGCTCAACCCAGACAGATCTGAAACCAGCCACCTCAGCGAATAAAAACGTCACCTTTGCGAAGCTGCTGTGTTGGTTTAGGAAAATCGACCGGGCACTCTACGGCCAAAGAAGCCATTTCAGCAACTTGGATGGGTTGCAGTGTAGCTAAACCTAGCCCCTCACCATCCTCAAGGAGAAAACCACCCATGGGCGCTTTTATCGGTCTGTTCGTTTTTTTTATTGTGGCTTTGGTCGTGCTGGCGATCGCGGTTGCCGTCATTGCCGTCAATATTTACAACCGGCTCGTCACCCTGCGAAACCGCTACCAAAATGCGTTTTCGCAAATTGATATTCAGCTGCGACGCCGCTATGACTTAATTCCGAACCTGGTGGAAACAGTTAAAGGGTATATGCAGCACGAGCGCGAGACCTTAGAAGCGGTGATTGCCGCTCGCAATACGGCGATCTCGGCCAATCAGCAAGCTGCCCAGGCTCCGGGTGACCCTGCCGCTATGCAGCAACTTGCCGGTGCGGAAACCGCCTTGACTGGTACCTTGGGGCGGCTGTTTGCCCTTTCAGAGGCTTACCCTGACCTCAAAGCTAGTCAGAATATGGCGCAGCTCACCGAGGCCTTGCAAACGACTGAAAATCAAATTGCCTTTGCCCGACAGGCCTTCAACGATGCCGTCACCCGCTATAACACGACGCGCGAAGTGTTTCCCAACAGTGCGATCGCGGGCAGCTTTAACTTTCAACCGGCGGAACTCTTAGAGACGATTGAAGCGCCCGAAATGCGCGCTGCTCCCCGAGTTTCCTTTTAGTCACACCTCACTGGCGTTGAAGCCTGAGGAGACGTCGTCGAGCCCGCTTGGCAGCGCCCCTTGGCCCCGAGCTTGCTCCTGCGGTGACCTTAGAGACATCACGTAATGGATTTTTTTGAACATCAGGACCAAGCTCGGCGCAATACCAAACAGCTAATTGGGCTCTTTGGTCTGGCCATCATCGCCATGATTGTCAGCTTATATGCGATCACTCTGATGGGCTTGGTGTCTTTCTTTGAGCAGCCCTTACAGCTCTGGCAACCCGATGTTTTGCTGGTTGTGAGTGTGGGCACGCTGGCCATGATTGGGGCTGGCAGCGTCACTAAAATGGTTGAGCTGCGCCGTGGTGGCCCAGCTGTGGCAGAGAGCCTGGGCGGCACTCAGGTGAATCCGCAAACAACTGATTTTAAAGAGAAGCAACTATTAAACGTCGTGGCTGAGATGGCCCTAGCCTCGGGCACCCCCATCCCCACGGTGTATTTACTCCACCATGAACTGGGCATTAATGCCTTTGCCGCGGGCTACGCGCCCGATGATGCCGTCATTGGCGTCACTCGGGGTTGTCTTGAGCAGCTCAGCCGTGACGAACTACAGGGAGTCATCGCCCATGAATTTAGTCACATTCTCAACGGCGACATGCGGCTTAACCTGAAGCTGATGGGCGTGCTGCAGGGTCTGCTTTACATCTACATTATCGGACGCATATTGACCCGCAGCAGTTCGTCACACTCCCAACGCCGTGACCGAGATGGCAGGCTGTTTTGCTTTGGCCTGGCAATCATGCTGGTGGGCAGCATCGGCCTGACGTTTGGCCGCCTGATCAAGAGCTGCGTTTCGCGGCAGCGGGAGTTTTTGGCCGATGCTTCGGCGGTGCAGTTCACTCGCAATCCGCTGGGGTTAGCCGGAGCGCTGCGGCGCATTGGGGGGCATGGCAAGGGCTCGCGACTGCAATCACCCAAAGCAGAATCGGCCAGCCACATGTTTTTTGGGGCTGTTTTTCAACCGACCTTTCTGCAGGGCTGGATGGCCACCCACCCGCCGCTGAGTGAACGCATTCGCCGCATGACGGGGCAGTTAGTGACACCGGCATCGGTGCCGACAGCGCCGCTCGCCTTCCCCAATGAATTGGCCAATGCGGGCGCAATGGGCCTAGCTGCAGAGGGTACTGCTTCGGCTGGATTAACTCCTGCTGAATCAGCTTCGACCGGAGCAACAGCCGCTATTCCTCCGGTCGAGCAGTTTATGGCCAGTGTCGGCACGGCCAGCCCTCAGCATTTGGCCAAAGCCCATGCCTGGTTGCAGTCGCTGCCGCCGGAGTTGAGTGAGGCCATCGACTCGCCCACGGGGGCCATGACCTTAGTGTTTAGTTTGCTGTTGGATGCGCGCCCAGCGGTGCGATCGCGGCAGCTGGCGCTAGTGCAAGCCTCACCATTAGCGATTGAGCCTGCTCAAGTAGTGCAAATCGCTGATCTGCTGAGCGGTTTGGATGCCCGCAGATATTTGCCCCTGCTCGATCTGTCGATCCCGGCGCTGCGCACAATCACCCCTCAGCAATGCGCTGATTTCTTTAAGCAAATTCAGGCCCTGGTCAAAGCCGATGGCAAATTGAGCCTGTCAGAATATGTGCTGCAGCTGATTGTGCAAAAGCGGCTGCGACCCCATTTTCAGAAACGCTTAGAGCAACCCAAGGCGGTGACCAACTTAGCCCCGCTTTGGGAAGATTGCCAGGTCGTGCTCACCTTGTTGGCCAAAATCGGTCACACCAACACCGATGACGCCTTTTACGCCTTTAAGTCCGCCTTATCCAGTCTGCCCGGTGCCAGCAAACGACCCCTGCCTCAGGCGTTACCCACCTTTACCCTGGCTCATTTGGGGCCGAGCTTAAAACGCCTGCAGCCTGCCGTACCGAAACTCAAACAAGCAATTGTTGATGCTGCCGCTCATGCCGTCCTGGTCGATCAGTCGGTGACCATTCGCGAAGCCGAGCTGCTGCGGGCGATCGTTATTACGCTCGACTGCCCGATTCCACCCTTTTTAGATACGGCGTCCTCATCACCTCAAGCCAAATCGGCTAAAGCAACCGTGCCCAACCGCTAATGTTTGGACCTTCCCCAAACAAAGGACATTGAGGGAGCTGCGCTTAAATGGTCTCCCCAGGACAAACAATTTTCTGTAAGCGTGTGGCAGGGTTCAACCCTTGCAATCGGGGAGGCTATTTTCAACAACTCTCTGAGGATGCCTAGATATCGCAGAGGGTAGAAAGGTGCGGGTTAAAGGTGCGAGGAAGGGCCTTGCCGCCAGCGATCCGACGATTAAAAGTGTCCAAACCTGACTGCGGCTCGCTATCGAGGTGGCAATCACGTCGCTATCGGCTGCCGTAAAATAGAGATGGCGGCGATTGAGGAAAAAGCGGTTACGCCGGTAGTAGGTGAGCCGCAGGTCGGCGATCGCGGGCTGGTCGGATACTCGACTCAGTCAGCACCTTTTAGGAAAGCCTGACAAACATAAAAACGATCTGCTTGAACCTCCGATAGCCGTCGAGAACGTTGGCTCTTGACTAGATCAGCGCTAGAAATTGGGGAGCTGGGCTACTGTCGGCCAAAGTTCCTGACGTGACATCGTTCACGCCGTCTTCGTCCTGGGAGCAGAGAACGGTGACGGCAACTCATGATTGAGCGGGCAGCGCCAGCGAGGATTCTTGCTGATTTGTGGATTCATCTGTCGGCTAAGTGGCTGCTGAGTAACAGTTTCCGCCGCAAAACTTTGATAGAGTCGCCGACATTCCTATTTCCGTCTTCCCAATCCGTGCCGGTAGTGCCGGTATGTCCCCTTTGCCCGAGTCGCAGTCTCCCCACGACGTCCATAACGGCCTCAACAATCATGGTTGCCCAACTCCAAAAGACCGACTACGAACCCCAAACCCTCGCGATCGCCCAAAAGCTGCTCAAAGCCACCCGCGAGCAAAAAAACTTTTTCGCTCAGATGCGCGACCAGATGCGGTGGGACGACAAGATTATGGATTTTGCCATGGCCAACCCTGGCCTCAAAGTTCAGCTGTTTCGCTTTATTGATACGCTCCCGGCTCTGCGGAGCAAATCGGCCATTGCCCGGCACCTGCAGGAATATCTGTCGGCAGAGGCGGTGGAACTGCCGAGTGCTCTCAAGAGCCTGCTGAACTTCACAAATCCAGATTCGGTGCCGGGTCAGCTAGCCGCAACGACGGTGGCCCCGGCGGTGGAAACCCTCGCCTATCGCTACATTTCTGGCGAAAACATGGGCAAGGCGATCAAGGCCATCGAACGGATGCGCAAGGATAAACTGACCTTCACGATGGACTTGCTCGGCGAGGCCGTAATCACGGAGGCGGAGGCCCAAGCTTACCTTGATCGCTATTTGGATTTGATGGCGCAATTATCAACTGCGGCGCAGCAGTGGAAACCGGTCACCGCGATCGATCAGGCCGATGGTGAGAACCTGTCGAAAGTGCAGGTGTCGGTCAAGCTCACCGCCTTCTATTCACAATTTGACCCGTTAGATGCTGAGGGCAGTCGTCAAGCCGTCAGCCAGCCCATTCGCACCTTGCTACGTCGTGCCGATGAGCTGGGGGTGATGGTGCATTTCGATATGGAGCAGTATCGCTATAAAGACCTAACACTGGCGATTCTCCAAGACATTTTGCTGGAGCCCGAGTTTCGCCAGCGCGACGATATCGGCGTCACCTTGCAGGCGTATCTGCGGGATAGTTATGCCGATCTACAGGCGCTGGTGGACTGGGCCAAAGAGCGAGGGACGCCAGTCACCGTGCGCTTGGTGAAAGGGGCCTATTGGGATCAGGAAACGATTACGGCTCGCCAAAACGGTTGGCCCAGCCCCGTGTATCGGGAGAAGGTTTCCACCGATACCAACTTTGAACGGATGACGCAGCTGCTGCTAGAGCAGCACGATCATCTCTATGCGGCGATTGGTAGTCATAATGTGCGATCGCAGGCCCATGCCATGGCGATTGCCGAAACGCTGAAAATTCCTAAGCGCCAGATCGAACTGCAGGTGCTCTATGGCATGGCCGATAAGCTGGCCAAAACGCTGGCTGCTCAAGGCTACCGGGTACGGGTATACACGCCCTTTGGGGAGTTGATTCCTGGCATGTCGTACTTGATTCGCCGCCTACTGGAAAATACGGCCAACAGCTCTTTCGTCCGGCAGAACTTAGAAGATACGGCGGGGGAAGAACTGCTCCTTACGCCCACCTTCGCAGCAGTGGATCAGGTGGGCGAGTCGGCAGATTTAGGCGATTGGCAGCCCCCATTTGCCAATGCCCCGGATACTGATTACGCGATCGCCGAGCACCGGGCAGCGGCGGCGACCGCGATGCAAACCGTGCGACAACAGCTGGGCCAGCGCTATACGCCGATTATCAGTGGCGAATCGGTGAACACCGACAATAGTTTGGATTCGGTGAATCCGTCTAACCCAGCGGAGTTAGTGGGCAAGGTGGGGCTCGCGAGTGAGGCGCAGGCGGATCAGGCACTGGCTGCTGCGAAAGCCGCGTTTCCCACCTGGGCGGCAACTCCAGCTCAAGAGCGGGCAGCGATTTTGCGGCGCGCCGCCGACCTGATGGCCGCGCGTCGTCACGAACTCAACGCCTGGATTGTGCTAGAGGTCGGCAAGCCCCTCGGACAGGCCGATCCAGAAGTGTCGGAGGCGATCGATTTTTGCCGTTTCTATGCGGACGAAATGGAGCGCCTAGACGCGGGCTATGCCTACGATTATCCCGGCGAGACTAACCGCTATCGCTACTTTCCCAGAGGCATTGGCGTGGTAATTTCGCCGTGGAACTTTCCCCTCGCCATTACGGCAGGCATGACGGTCGCGTCCTTAGTAGCGGGCAACTGCACCCTACTCAAACCGGCTGAAAATTCCTCGGTGATTGCTGCCAAACTGTTGGAAATCCTCTACGAGGCGGGCGTTCCTCAAGATGTACTGCACTTTTTACCGGCGATCGGCTCAACCGTGGGCGCACACCTGGTGCAGCATCCCGACGTGCAGATGATCACCTTTACCGGATCCCGCGCGGTGGGCTGCCGCATCTACGCCGAAGCCGCCCAATGGCAACCCGGTCAAAAGCACCTGAAGCGAGTCGTGGCGGAAATGGGGGGCAAAAACAGCTTGATCATTGACGCCAGTGCCGACCTCGATCAGGCGGTGCAGGGGGTGGTGTATTCAGCCTTTGGCTACAGCGGCCAGAAGTGCTCGGCCTGCTCGCGAGTCATTGTGCTGTCATCGATGTATGAAACCTTTGTGCAGCGACTGATTGAGGCTATCCGCTCGCTCAACGTAGGCGATGCTGCCCAGCCGAGTACGCAAGTCGGGCCAGTGATTGATGCCCAGGCCCAGGCCAAAATTCAGGGCTATATCGCCAGCGGCCAGCAAGATGCGACCTTGGCGCTCGCCCTGCCCGTCCCAGAATCGGGCTATTTTGTGGGGCCAACCTTGTTCACAGAGGTGGCTCCCGATGCCGCCATTGCCCAGGAAGAAATCTTTGGCCCCGTGTTGGCGGTGATTAAGGCGGAAACCTTTGACGAGGCATTGGCGATCGCCAACAACACTGACTATGGGCTGACAGGGGGGCTGTATTCCCGCACCCCGGCTCACATCGAACGGGCGCAGGCCGAATTTGCCGTCGGCAATCTCTATATCAATCGCAGCATCACCGGCGCGATCGTGGCTCGCCAACCCTTTGGGGGGTTCAAGATGTCGGGGGTCGGTTCCAAAGCCGGTGGGCCAGACTATCTGCTGCAGTTTTTAGAACCGCGTCACGTCAGCGAAAACGTGCAGCGCCAAGGTTTTGCGCCGATTGAAGGCGTTGATGACTAATCTTCATCCTCAACTATGCTCCCGCTGTGTTCTTGGCAATGTCTATGAGATAGGGGAGTTAGGAGAAGATAGCGTTGTTACGCGAGTTGGGAGAGCGGCATTGTGCAGCTTGCTATGAATACCAACTTTCTTGAAACAAGATGACAAGTCTGACTCCCTTGCCCTAGTCCAGCGTCAAATTTGAAATTGTGCGTCCTCAAAATTGAAGAGCAGGTGTTTTGTTTGGACGGGCATCTTGCCCGTTTGCCCTACAGAAATCAATCCGGATTGCCATCGTTCCAAGAGTCGCCAACTCACAATCTCAAACTTGACAGACCACTAGTGCAGCGCCAAGTTTGAATTTGTGCGTCCTCAAAATTGAAGAGCAGGTGTTTTGTTTGGACGGGCATCTTGCCCGTTTGCCCGACAGGAATCAATCCGGATTGCCATCGTTCTGAAAGTCAACAACCCACAAATTGATAACTGACAGACCACTAAGCTCCTCGGCGTGGCCAAGATTGCCTGGCAAATCGGATCATTGAGCAGTGTGGTCGACTCGTCCCAGCCGCACCATGAAAAATCCGTCCATCTGCTGGCGCTGGGGCCACACTTTAATCCAGCCTTCGGGCATGGCGTAGGCTGCTGCCGCTTCATCGGCACGCGGGGGCAATATCTGCCAGTCAGGCTGGGCATCGAGGAACTGCTGAATGACCGCCTCATTTTCAGCCGGATGCAGGGTACAGGTGGCATACACCAGCGTGCCGCCGGGTTTAACCCAGGTGGCAGCTTGGGCCAGCAGTTGACTCTGCAGTTGAGTCAGTTCAGCGACCGTTGCCGGGGTCTGCCGCCAGCGCGCATCGGCATGGCGGTGCAGTGTGCCCAGGCCAGAGCAGGGGGCATCGACTAAAACGCGATCGCCCTGTCCGGCAAATCGCGTCAGGGTGGTGCTATCGCCGGTAAAGGTTTTAACGCTGGTGAGCTGCAGACGCTGCAGATTTTGCTTTACCTTTTTCAGGCGTGAGGTGGTGCGATCGCAGGCCCAAATGAGACCCTCATCGCCCATGAGTTCGGCCAGATGGGTGGTTTTGCCACCGGGTGCCGCGCAGGCATCAATCACCACCATGCCTGGCTGCGGATCGACTAAGGCGCTGACTAGCTGGGCACTGGCGTCTTGCACCGTCCACCAGCCGTCGGCGTAGCCGGGCAGCTGCTGAATGGCTCCGGCGTGATGGGTCAGGCGCAGGCTCTGAGGTAAGTGCGGTAGTGGCTGCGTCTCAATACCGGCGGCTGCAAACGTTTGCGCCAGATCAGTCACGGTCATCTTGAGCCGATTGACGCGTAAGTCGATCGTGGGTGATTGATTAAACCAGTCACACAGCTGTTCGGTTTCCTCCCAGTTCAGCTGTTGTTGCCACAGGGCGACGATCCAATCGGGGTAGCTGTGACGAACGGCTAAGGCCTGCAGGCGATCGCTCGGCAGCAATAGCGGGTCGGCTGTCGATTGGCGCAGGCGAATGTATTGGCGCAAAATGCCGTTGGCCACGCCCGCTAGTTTGCCCTTGCCAATGGCTTTCGCCAGCTCAACGCTGGTGTTAACTGCCGCTGACTCAGGCACCTGGGTCAAAAATCGTAGCTGATATAAGCCCAGATGCAACACGATACGCAGATCGAGGGGCTGTTGATGGGCGGCGCGTTTGCCGAGCTGATCAATCAGAGCATCTAAGGTGCGCTGCCGCCGAACGGTGCCGTACACCAGTTCTGTGGCAAAAGGGCGATCAACGGCACTCAGTCGCCGCTGATGCAGCAAGCGATGCAGCACCATATCGGCAAATCCGCCCCGATAAATTTCCTTTAAAGCATCAAACGCCAGCTGGCGGGCTGGCGAGAGAACGTTCGCATTCACTTCAGTCGACACGGTACCCAACGGTTCATTACGTCTGCGGGCATTGCTGATTTCCGATCGCCAGTCATAGGCAACAGCCTTGAGAAATCGGCGCTGCCATGATCCCTCCAGGGCGACCAATTGATTTCAGGGTTTAGCCCTGACAAACCCTGGTGATCAAAGAGGCTATGGATGAGCGACTCGTTTACGCCGCAGGCAATCTTTGGCGTAAACTGGCGGCTATTCAGCAAGGCCTTTTTTCTTGTTCTTATTCTTGAGGTTTTTGACGCGCGGTGCGGCCGCCTGCTGTTCTCGCTGCCGACGACGGCGATCTCGCCATTCCACAGTGGTCAGATAGGCTACGCCCCCGGTAACCACCACCAATAGCAACACCGCCGCGACGGCTAACACCGAAAAGGCTTGGGCCTCAAACGCTGTATTCATGATTTACCCACCGTCACAGCCATTACGATCAAGGCGGAATCTCACCGGTCTAGCTTTAGAATCCGTTGCGTCCCCACACCACCATCGAGAGCGAAAATGAGAAAACTACGAGCAGCGAAACCCAACCCAGCGTCAAAATATCCATAGGTGTCTTATAGCAAGAATTCACAGTGCATCATCCATGATAAAACAAAGCCCACCCGCAGACGTGACGATTTTGCAATGAATCAGGCTTCTCCCTTTACGCCCGCTGAGCGTCTTGAATCTCTGAAGGCTGCCCTAGGCGGCGCGATTTGCGCGGGCTTGCTCAGTCTGGCGCAACTGCTCAGCCACCGCTGGCCACACTTGGCCAGTCTGCCGCCACTACGGGACCTGTTCTCTAGTTTGGCGGGGTTGGCCCTGCTGGTGACCGGCGCGATCGCCCTGCTGTCTGGTGCGTTGTTTGCCCTGACCTATCGCTATGCCATTCGCCGTGATGACAATCCTCAGCTCAAGGCCGGGGTGGTGCTGGCGTTTGCGCTAGTGCGCGGCTTGGCCCAGGTTGATGCCGGGTCGGCGATCGCACAAAATTTCTGGCCCTTTCTGGCCGCCTGTGGTGAAAGTTTGGTGCTGTTTGGCGGCTGCGCGATCGCGCTAAATCTGGCTTTGCGGTGGCAGTGGCTGCAGCCCTTTGGCGAGAAATAGCGATAATCCCAAGTTCCGGTGACCCAGGAGTAAGTGCGGCAAATTGCCGGTCAGGCAACGGTGTGATCGCTTTAGCTCCCCCTCTCCCCTGCCCCCTCTCTCAATTGGAGTACAATCACCCATCGTCAGGACGGCTGCAGAATAAGACCGGCAGGATATGCTGGTGACATCAAAGATTGCGGCGATCGCAAGGATGCCCCCATGAGCTTGATAGGCAATATTATTTGGCTGATTTTTGGTGGATTCTTCAGCGGTGTTGGTTACATTCTCGGTGGCCTGAGTACTTGCCTCACCATCATTGGCATTCCGTTTGGGCTGGCGACTATTCAAGTGGGCATCGCCTCGTTCACGCCCTTTGGCCGCGAAATCAAAAAAAGTCCTGAAGCGGATAGTGCCCTCTACCAAATTCTCAACATCGTTTGGATTGTGGTATTTGGCTGGGCGATCGCCCTTAATCATTTGCTTTGGGGCCTGTTGTTGGCCATTACCATCATCGGTCTGCCCTTTGCCAAGCAGCACTTCAAGCTGATGATATTGGCCCTGTTTCCCTTTGGCCGTAGTTTTGAATAGAGCGTGGTCACTGTCTGGCTACTGCTGGATGGAGAAAACGGCAGGGCTACCAGTCAGCGGTTTCGGTCACCAGATGGGCCATTAAATCGCCTTAGGGGCTTTGCCATAGGCCTGCCAGGCCAAATCAATCAGGCCACTCATAATCGCGACGGCTAGCACCGGGTTGCCCTTTTGACCGGCGATGCGAATGTTTGGCACCATTGATTCGTCTAGCCGGTTTTTGAGCACATCAATATCCAAAAAACCTGCCGGTGAAGCGATAATGAGGGCCGGACGTACTTCCCCGGCCTCTACCAGCTCGATTAAAGATTCCAGAGCGGTCTGTGATTCACCGACCACAAAAATCCCTTCGGGATAGCGCTTCGCCAGCGTTTCAATGCCCCAAGCCGTTTTGCTTTTGCCCTTTTGGGGACGGGTCAGCGCATCCATACTGCAATAGACGGGGTTCACAAAGGTTTCTTGAATGGGCGGTGCCACCCCGACTTGTACCATCGGCACATCCACCACGATGGTCGTTCTTGCCGCGAGGGCCGCTGCGCCTGATGTCAAGGCATGTTCAGAAAAGTGAATTAGTGAGGCAAACTCAAAATCAGCGGTGGCATAAATGACCCGCCGCACCAGCTCATACTCAGAGGGGGTAAACATGTGATTGCCAATCTCGCGATCAATCACCCGGAGGCTCTGTGCGTCGCTGACATGCCATTCCATCGCTTGCTCCCAGCACCGTCTGAAGGTTTGTGCATCTAGTATACGGTGTGCCGAAAGAGCTAAAACAGACGGTCACGAAGTTGGGGGCAGTTAGTGGCTGAAACCGTTGGGCAGTCAGGCTGGCAGAGACCGACCGGTGATTCTCTAACGTCAGTTCGGGTTAAGGCCAAACCCGTTACTTTCCCCGTCTGGGAGGGGCTGATGGGGTGGGTTCCAGCCGTCGGAGAAACCCACCTCGTCCTGTGGACACCCCTCCCAGTAGGAGATTTGGCCCTCCAACCACCCGCAAATCCCTTGTCAGTTTTATCCCGAACTCAGGTTATCTCAGCATGCGGTCATGGGCTTGGAGCCAGGCTTGAATATCGCTCAATATCTGATCCGGTATCTCCCAGGGAAACAGGTGAGCGGTGGCGGGATAACTTTTGTAGGTGCTGTGTTTGAGATGCTGCGCCGTTTCGCGGCTAGAGCTGGCGGTGATGTGGCGATCGCATTCCCCCGCTAAAACCAGAGCCGGTACGGTGATGTGGGCCAGATCGGGCAGCCGGTTATAGCCTTGACGCAGAGCGTTATTGAGCGCCTTGTTAGCGGGTTGAGACGTTTGCAAAAAAGCCGGAAACGCCTCCTGGGCCAATCGTCGATAGGCTGCTGGGTGGTGCTGCTGAATCAAATAGCGGTAGAGCGATCGCCGGCCAAACGTGTCAATATTCCACTGCCAGCCAGGAGCGAGTCGATTGAGAATTGAGGCGATCGCGGTGAATGCATTGTCCTGCCAGGTGATAGGCGGATGGCTGCCTCGCGGTCGCGCTGCCGTGCCTAGCAACATCAGGCCGGTCACCCGTTGCGGATATTGCAGTGCCAACTCCATCGCCAGAATGCCCCCCAGCGACCAGCCCAGCACGAGGCATTGCTCAACTGCAAACTGATCCAGCAGTTCGACTAGATCTTCTAAATGCTGAGTCATCGTAAAGGGCGTCGTCGGGCGACTCTGACCATAGCCCCGCAGGTCAGGAGCCAGGGTCTTGAAATGGTGGGCCAATGGCTTTGTAAAGACGTTCATGCAGTGCTTATTGCCCGGATGCCCATGCAAACATAACAGGGGATAGCCCTGACCGTTAACGACTGTTTCCAGCTTCACCTCGGTTGCCTCACGTGCAGCAATTACCTGACTGTGCCCACAAAAAGGACGGCATCATTTAGACTAGATGCCGCCCTACAAATCGATTGATTAAGCGGGCAGTTCACCGGCCCGCTCTGGCAAATCCGCGATCGCCGGTACCCACTGCCCTGACTGGCGCTATCGCTAGGCCCGCTTTTCGAAATCTAAAGAGGCCGAGTTGATGCAGTAGCGCTTGCCGGTGGGGGCTGGGCCGTCGTTAAAGACGTGACCTAAGTGGGCATCACAGGCGCTACAAAGCACCTCAGTGCGCATCATAAATAGGCTCATGTCTTTCTTCGTGGCGACGTTTTTGTCATCGGCGGGGGCCCAAAAGCTCGGCCAGCCCGTGCCGGAGTCAAACTTTTCGTCAGACTTAAACAGTTCGGTGCCGCAGCAGATGCACTTATAAACGCCCGCTTCTTTGTTGGCGTGATATTGCCCCGTAAAAGCGCGTTCGGTGCCCTTCTCACGGGTGACATGGTATTGCTCAGGAGTGAGCTGCTCCTGCCACTCAGCTTTAGATTTTTGAACTTTTTCAGCCATAGTAATTCTGCAAATTTTGATAAGGGAGTTACCCTGCAATACCCGCATCGGGCGGGCACTCAGGTCAAAAGGTTGGTCTTATCGTAACGTAGTGACCCATCTCTCGGAAGTGTAAAAAGCCCGGTGCACTGTACGTAAAACCGCCATTTCACTATTTTCTGTGATCACAGCAAAATGCTCTTGTCGTGATCTTGTGATCACTGCTGCCACCATCCGGCTTTGGCCATGACAGGCCTGATCAACAACTCTGCGTCCCAGCTGTGTTGGGTGAGCAACGGGATGCCCCCTCGGCGGAATCGTTTCTGAGGGCTGCGATCGCCTGGATGCGATATTGGCAATCTGCATGTTGCAAATGGCTTTCGTTCTGCGGCAATGCCATCGGGTTAGGCGCTGCCATGCCAGGTTAGGGACGAGATATGCGGCACCCCAGATCTGGGATGTTTCAACCTCCCTGGCCAAGCTGCTGCAGGTGCCTTGAGAAAGGAGAATGGTTGTTCTGGCAGGAATTAAGCCGGCCAGCTTGCCCGCTTGGCGGCATCCACGCCTGAGGTGCCCCCTGACTTTGCCCGCCTAATTCACGATTAAAGCAGTTTTGCTAACTGTTCCCCAGCCAGCTGGGCAGCGGCTGCTACCTGGTGATTGTCATCCTGGCTAAGATATTTCAATGCGGATTGACTCTGCGCAGTGGGCATATTCCCGAGCGCTTCGGCCACTCGTTTGCGAATCATCCAATCCGGCGAAGGCACAAAGCGCAAGACTTGTTCAACCTGAGCCACACTGCCGATTTCGCCCAATGCCATGATGGCGGCTTCTTGTACAAGGGCGCGATCGCTGTCGAGGCCAGTTAACAGTATGTCGACCGCCTGCGGGTCGCGCAAATTGCCCAGCGCCACGGCAGCGCTAAACTGCACCAGCCAGTTCGTGTCTTCTAAAAATACATGGCTGAGCGCGGCCAAAGCTTGGCGATCGCCCAGATATCCCAACGCCCCCGCCGCCGTGGCTCGCACGTTGTAGTCAGGGTCCGATTCCAGCGTTTGCACTAGCAAGGTCAGACTGTCGGGCAGGGGCTTGATTCCCAAGGCAAAGGCCGCCATCCCTCGTATCTGTTCGGCCTGATCTTGGAGCGCCATCTGTAGTAGCGGCAAGGCGTCTTCGGCTGGCATCGACTCTTTTTGCAATTCCAGCATCGCCAGTACCCGCGTCTTGAGGTGAGGGCTCCGAAGCTGGGCCGAGAGGGCCGTTAACGGGGGCGGCAGGTCATTTGGATTGAACGATGTCACTCGTTTGCGGCTCCGTACCCATATCAAACAGCATGGTCGTCATGTATCGTTCGGTCCACTCTGTGCCAAAGGATTTTTCGAGAATGCGGCGGGTCTTATCGTTTTGCTGCTGCTTGGTACAGTAGTTCCGTTGGCTGGCCACCACCTGCAAGATATCTGGCGCTGAGGTCAGCGGCGGCGTAGTGCGGGCGACCTGACAATGCAGCGTCAAAAAGTCTCGCACCCGTTGGACAAATTTCGTTTCTTCAGTAGCATCGGCGGGCCGCACAAACAAACAATGATCGGAAAAAATATCCCCCCATTCCGGCAAATCGCGGGGTTGTGAGAAGCCCAAAGACGGTAGCGTCGCTAGTGACTGCTGGTAAGCCTCGGGCAACGATCGATCGGGGCTGACGGGAGACAGATCGACGATCGCGGCACTAATGCCCCCCCTCTGCCGACCGACCAAATCAGTGCCAAAAATTGGCAGATGGTAATCAGAGTTGGGGAACATGACGCAGTGCAAAATATCTAAGCCATTGCCAACCTGGGCCAGCTCCATGTGCAGCTTGCGAAACTGCGGCGTCTGATAGCAACAGTTTTCGATGACCACCTTTTCCTCTTCGAGGCTGCCTTCGATGTAGCCCAGATCGACGGGAATCTGATAGGGCGATAGATCGAGGTGTTGCTGCCAAACTGCTTCAATACAGTTTGCCAGTTCTTGAATGACGGGATTTTGGCGGCTGCGCAGAGATGATTGCATGGACTTCAGAAGCGTTCTTATTTAGCGGGAAGGGTTGGGGGCTGCCGCGTCTGCAGCTCTAAAAGAACTGCCTCAAGGGCTCGGAGGCGATCGCCTTAAATCAGATTACCGTCTAATTCTGGGAACATCGCCAGATTGAGACCAAAAGCATCATTCTGCGGCGGGGGCGTTGCGATCGCCCTTGCTGCGGGAGCTGGCCCGACCCCGCCCTCCAGATCAACAACCTGTCAGGCTGTTGCCGGGCTGAATTCGCTGGGTTGGCGGTCTAGCCTAGCAGATTTGGGAGCCCCTTTATCCTGCCTAGCGCCCCGGTCAGGGCAGGTTCAGCTAGCAGCCTCAGCGGCAGCGCTATTAGCCATCCACCAGCTCCGCTTCTGCGGGCAGCATGGTTGTGAGCAGATCATTTTAGATTAGAACAGACCTAAAGCATGCAGCGGCCCATCGGCCAAAAATAGCTCTAGCATGACAGCCATGACGCCCACCATGGCCAGCCGCCCATTCCACACTTCGGCGGAAGGAGTCAGCCCCCAAGACCAGCGCTCTGGCGGATAGAGTTTGGCGTTCTTTTGGGGGCGAATGGTATCGGCGAATAAAATCGGCGGTTCATTCAGGGCTTTAATACTTAAGTCGGTGAGCGCCTGAATAAATAGGGGCTCCGTATCGAGGGCAGGGACTCTGGCGAAAGTCTCAATGCCAGCGGTTTCAGCCACTTCGCGATATTCCTGATCGATTTCTTCTAGCGTCTCAATGTGCTCTGAGACAAAGCTAATCGGCACCACCACCAACTCTGTGACCCCATCTTCAGCGAGGGCTTCAATCGCCTGATCGGTATAGGGCTGCAACCATTCCACCGGGCCGACTCGACTTTGGTAGGCCAGGGTATAGGCATTGGGCGTGTCGAGCTGCGCCATGATGAGGGCGGCACACTTTTCAATCTCTTGTTGATAGGGGTCGCCCGATTCTTCGACATAGCTGACGGGCACGCCATGGGCACTGAAGAAAATATGTGCCTGCTCTGGCTGATCGACTTGCTCCAGAGTCTGTTCGATCAGAGTGCTCATCGCCTGTAAGTAACCGGGGGCGTCGTACCAGGAGGGCACTACCGTGTAGGGAATGGCCTGCAAAACCGGATCGGTCGCCCAGAGCTTCTCTAACACCCGAAAACTGGAGCCGCTGGTGCTAATGGAAAACTGGGGATAGAGCGGCAAAATCACGATTTGCTCAATGCGATCGCGCTTAATTTGGGCGATCGCCGCCTCGGTAAACGGGTGCCAGTAGCGCATGCCTACGTAAACCTGAGCGTCATAGCCCTGCGACTGTAGGTTGGTCTGTAGCGCTGCCGCCTGGGCTTCGGTGATGCGGCGTAAGGGGGAGCCGCCACCGATTTTTTTATAATTCTCTTCTGACTTGCGGGCTCGCAGGGTGGAAATCATCCACGCCAAGGGCTTTTGCAACAGAGGTGACGGCAGGCGAATAATTTCGGGGTCAGAAAAAAGATTGTACAAAAAGGGCTGGACATCATCGAGCTGACCAGGGCCTCCAAGGTTGAGTAGCAAGATACCGATGCGGGCCATTGAATTACTCACGGTTGTTAGTGCAGGGCGGGCGATCTCTTTGGCGCGTAAACCTCGTCCAGATTCAGACCGGGAGTTTTGATATCCCGCCTTCCCTCACCGCTAATGGCACCTCGATCAAGCTTGAGGCTAAGCAGAGGAAGAAACAAAACGTCAGTTTTTAATCTGAGCGAACTTAAAAGGCTCATCACTTTAGACTTCACTAACGCTCAACAGGCCTGCTCAAGATGGACTTGAGTCAGGTTTCTTAAGTTGATCGTTGCTTTAGTGAATAAAGATTGACTTCCAAAAAGTTTTCTTATCTATTCCCATGGTTATCGCAGGTGGGGGCCTGAATCCATGAACTTTTGTGAAGTCAGCGCCCTTCACCTGGAGCGATCTCGACGCTAGCAGGAGGTGATGAAGCTATTAATCATTTAAATTGCGCGGTGGAACCTGACGGGGACGGAGATACCGTCCTCAAAACACGCTAATTAGGTGGGCTTGAGCTTGATCACGGTGCGGCAAGGATCAACGGCGATCGTCAAACCGCCTGCCCTGGCGGCAGAGAGCCCTGCCATCCATCACAGTGGAGATACACCCGATTAATGAGACAGCTCTGGTTGCGGGCGGTCTGAGGGCTCAAGCAATTGCCAAGAATGCCTAGATGTCGTTCAGAGCGGTCAGAGTCAGTTTGGTTGGAACTCTCTTAGAGCACACTATTCATCAACGGGTGACGCCGATTCTCGAAAACAGGTCTGATGCCCTGGAACGAGATTATCAATCTGACTCCTCAGCCCCTGGGCTGTTCGGCATTGTCCAAATGGCTGGGGATATCTGATTGCTGATGCCCTCCACAACCTGAGGAGCCGCTCCTCACCCTGGCATTTTGGTGACCCGAAGGGCAGCGTCACCCACAGTCGACAATAATCCTCACGGCTTAATAAAGTTTAGTGAATAAATATTATTGTCAGTTCGCGACTTGAGGAGGCTCCTGTTTCCCCTGCCCTGGATGCGCTTCGACGAATTTAAAGCCAGGAAATCATCGTGCTAAAGGCCTATCGAGTCACCCAAATCAAGACTTAACGTAAACATTAGTGAATCTTGCTTAATGCGAACGTCACTGCTATTAGAGAATCGTTCATAACAAACCGTATAAACCTTTCGTAAGAGCTGGGCCAGTTTAAGCTTTTGGTGATAGTCGAGTCGTTTTTGTGGCCTTTGTGCCTGTTGGGGCACTGGGCAACTACTCGCAGTATCTAGGCTTTTGCGGTGTGTGCTTAATCTCGGCCATTAGTCAGGAGTATTTGAATGCCTTTTGGATCTATATCAAGGCTGGGAGTCAGGCTCTTTGATGAGACTCTTCCTGCCTCTGTGGTGGGGGGCTGGTGCTGATGAAGCGGCCGAATTTTGATTCGGGCTTTTAGCGTCAAGTCTTAGACCCTGCCGACGGGATGGCAAGTGAGCATTTGACTGTTCCTGAGACTCAATTGCAGTGGGGCGAGTTAAGCCTTCGCAAATTTGTGCCGACGGTTTCAAGTTCAGACCTTTATCAGTCTTGCTGCTTGACCAGTTGCCCTCGCGATCGCGTTGAACTGCCGTCGTCTGCTGGGATGCAGGCTGTTCGCTCGCTGAACCTGCTGTAGAACAGCAGCGGCAACAACCTGTCCAGGAAATTGCCTACTGACAATAACAGCTAGCCGGCTTCCATCCCTTGGCTACCGCGAGACCTCAATCTCCACGACAGCCAAGGGACGACTTGCCTGACGCGCCAATTGCCGCACTGCCGGCACCGGTTGTTGAGGTTCGGCGCATAGCGCCTCCGTCAGTGGCGGAGTTGTTGGTTCAGCGACTAAGGCTATCTCAACCCTGGTCAAGGATGTGGGTTGCTCTGGTCGTCCCCGTGTCGCAACCGATTTTCAGTTTCTCGATACCCCTGTTTCAATCATCAATTTAGGAGATTTATTATGACGATTTCATTGTTGGAGTATGCGCCTTCATCGCAAAATCAACGAGTCGCTGGCTTTGAGGTGCCGGGTGATGAGCAGCCGAGAATTTTTACGACTGATAACCTCCTGTCGCCATCGGATCTGGATGGGCTGATTGCAGCGGCTTACCGTCAGATTTTTAATGAACAGCAGATGCTCAAGAGTCATCGTCAAACCTTTTGGGAATCTCAGTTAAAAGCCGGACAAATTACGGTTAGAGAATTTATTCGGGCGTTGGCGCTTTCCGATTCTTTCCGTCGTTTGGTTTATGAAAGCAACAACAATTATCGCTTTGCAGAAATTTGTGTGCAGCGAATTTTGGGCCGTCAGGTGTACAGCGATCGCGAAAAGATCGCTTGGTCTATCGTTCTCGGTAACGAAGGATTGAATGCGTTTATTGATGCCTTGCTCGATAGCGAAGAATACCTGAACACCTTCGGCGAAACAACGGTGCCTTATCAGCAGCGGCGCATTTTGCCTCAGCGAGCCCAAGGGGAAATCTCCTTTGCTCATATGGCTCGCTATGGCACCGATTATCGCGATAGCCTGCCTGAGCCTTGTTTAGAGGCATTGCAAGGCAGTGGGCGTGGCTTTACCGGCCCTGCCATGTCCCCAGTGCGCTGGGCTTGGCAAAAGCAGCCGCCTCAGGCTCTCGAAAAGGCTTGGGTCGGGCTATTCTACAGTGGCGCTGCCTTTATTGTGGTGTTGCTGCTGGCATCGATCCTGCGCTTCTAAGGGCTCTGCTCACGAGCTTTCGTGCCTCTGAGTTGATGTTCTCAAGCTAAAAAGTCAGCGTTCCTTGAGCCGAGTTGCCAGGAACGCTGACTTTTTAGCTAAGGGACTAGAGCACAGCCTGTGGGCCAGACAGACAACAGAGAATCACAGTGTCATCAGCGGGCTGGCCAGCGTGATCGCGCTCATGCCGGCCGGGGCATAGGCCTTGAGCCTGATCAGTCCATTTAAGTTGATTAGGCTCAAGGCTTGGCGGGAATTGAACGCCGATCTCCCTGACTTCTGCCCCAGAGCGTCGGGTCAGCACATTAGAATCAGTCATGAAGCTGAATGAGTGAAATAACCAAACGTGGCTGATATTGAGGACGTGACGCCTACGGGGGTCTCTTATCCTGAGCCCAATGCCTTGCCAAAGCTTGAATCGGCTTTTGACAGCATTTTTGACAGTATTGACGAGGCGCTGCAAGATCTCGCCGCCGGTCGGGCGATTGTGGTTGTCGATGACGAAAATCGCGAAAACGAAGGCGACGTCATCTGTGCAGCCCAGTTTGCGACGCCTGACATGATCAACTTTATGGCGGTCGAAGCGCGGGGGTTGATCTGTCTGGCGATGACCGGGCAGCGGCTCGACGAGCTGGACCTGCCGCTGATGGTGAACCCGCACAGTTTCGAAGATGAGAACGAGCAGACGGCGTTCACCGTCAGCATTGATGCTGCTACCCAGTGGGGCGTCACGACGGGTATCTCAGCCGAGGATCGAGCCCGCACCATTCAAGTCACGCTGAATCATGAGGCGCGGCCCGGCGATTTGCGACGACCCGGCCACATCTTTCCGCTGCGGGCTAAAGAGGGGGGCGTGCTCAAACGTGCCGGTCATACCGAAGCTGGCGTCGATCTCTCCCGGCTGGCCGGTCTGTATCCGGCGGGGGTGATCTGCGAAATTCAAAACCCCGATGGGTCGATGGCCCGCCTGCCCGAGTTGGTGGCCTATGCTAAAACCCATCATCTAAAGCTGATTAGCATTGCCGACCTGATTAGCTATCGGCTAGAGCATGAGCGGTTTGTGAAACGCGAGGCGATCGCCAACCTCCCGACTCAGTTTGGCCATTTCAACATCTATGCCTACCGCAACTCCATCGATAATTCTGAGCATGTCGCGCTGGTCAGAGGTGACCCCGCCAGCTTTAAAGACGAGCGCGTGATGGTGCGGGTTCATTCGGAATGCCTGACGGGCGACTCGTTTGGCTCGCTCCGCTGCGACTGCCGCATGCAGCTGCAGGCCGCCCTGAAAATGATTGAGACCGCTGGTCGTGGGGTGGTGGTGTATCTGCGGCAAGAAGGCCGGGGTATTGGTTTGGTGAACAAGCTCAAGGCTTATTCGCTGCAGGATATGGGGCTAGACACGGTCGAGGCGAACGAAAAGCTCGGGTTGCCGGTCGATCAGCGCAATTATGGGGTCGGGGCGCAAATCTTGAACGACATTGGCGTGCGTCAGTTTTGTCTGATTACCAACAATCCACGCAAAATTGCGGGGCTGAAGGGCTATGGGCTGGAAATGATCGATCGCGTGCCCCTAATCATTGAATCCACCCCCTACAATTCCTACTATTTGGAAACCAAAGCGAAAAAGCTCGGGCATCTGCTACTGCCCACCTATCTAGTGACTGTGGCGCTACAAACTCAGGCCGATCTCTCGACCCTGCCCGCCAAATATGAGCAGTTGGAGCAGGTGCGAGAACTGGCCCGGCAAGCCGGGCTCGCCGCCCAGGAAGAAGTGAGACCGGTTGCGGTGGCCCTGTTTGGCCAAGGTAAGCTCATTATCAATCTCGGCTTAGAGCAGGCCCAAGCGGTGACCTCAACCTGGTACGACCAGCCTGACAACGCTTACTGGCCCGCCCTGGCTAAAGTGCTAGATGGATTAGTACAGTGGCCCAATTTGCAAACCCTAGAGCTGCTAATCTCAGACGGTCAAGATCCCTTTGCTCATTTGCAGGTGGGACTCAGGCGACAGACCTTCTCGATCGGCACGAGTGAACCCACCGTCTACCCTTCAGACCTGAAAGAGAACCTGCAAACCCAGCGCATTTACACCTTTTCTCGCCATAGCCCCAATGATTGAGTCGGCATCTTTGCCTGAGACTCTTCTCAGTCAGCCTCGGTGGCGGCAGAACTAGGACTGAGTTGCATTTGAGCGATCGCCCTTGGTGTCTAAGCGAAATCGCGTGGGCTCATACCCCGGAGGCCAATACTTTTCCGGCACCGCCAATTCATTCCCATCGCGCATCGCCCCGTAATGGGGCGACAAAATTTCGATGTTGTTTTCATTGCAGGCATCCTGCAAATTTTGGTGCAGCTCCGAAAAAATCTTGGACATCGATTTGGGGTGGTCAGTGTAGGCATTGAGTTCGTAGCTGACGTAAAAATCATCCAGACTGGTTTGCAAAACAAAGGGCGGGGGCGTTGGCAAAATTTTATCGGTCTCGCTGGCTGCTTTGATCAGCACTTCGTGCACCTGGCGCCACGGCACGTCATAGCCCAGGGTGATGGTGGTGTGCACAATCAGCGACTCTTGGGTCTCGGCAATGCTGGCGCTGTAGTTCACGATGTGGCTGCTCAGCACCATAAAGTTAGGAATGGTGATGATGACGTTTTTGGGGGTGCGCAGGCGGGTCACCATCAGTGACTTATCAATCACATCGCCGATCGCGTCACTGATTTTGACGCGATCGCCCTGCTCATAGGCCCGGCTATAAATCAGCACAATGCCCGCGACCAAGTTGGCGATCGCCCCACTCGACCCCAACGTAAACAACGCTCCGACAAAAATCGACAGTCCTTGAAACGCCGGTGATTCCGACCCTGGTAGGTAGGGAAAAGCCATGGTGATCGCAAACAACACCACCAGCACGCGCACAATGTTGTAAGTCGGGTTAGCCCATTGCGGAAAAAAGCCCGGCACATTGACCCGATCACGCGCAATTTCGGTAAACAAAAAGCGAATAATGCGCAGCAGGTAGTGCGTGGCGATCGCAATTAAGGCAATAAAAAATAGGTTGGGCAGGTATTCGACAAAGTGGTTTCCCAGCGTGAGGGCGGCTCGTTCGATGTAGTCAAACAGCCGTTCGCCCGCTGGCCGAGTCCACGGAAAAGACCGCAGCATTTGCGACCACGAAACATAGAGGACGATGAGCAGCAGCCCCAGCCGAATCAGCTTAAAGCTCTCCCAAATCGCATCCGTGACCCGCTCTGCCGACAAAAATTCATTGCCCAGAAAGTACACGCCAGAGATATAGCGACCTTTCCAGCGTTGGAGCGCTCGGTGCACCCAACCACTGATCTTCACGATGAACCAGAGGAACAGCACCGTGCCCAGCAACACCAGTAGCGCGTAGAGGGTGCCTCGCAAGACTTGATCGGGCTGGCGAGCGGCTCGATAGGTGACGATCGCATCTTCAATAATCTGCTGTAATCGATAGGCCAAGGCGCGACGATTGCCGCTAGCCGCTTCGGCATCAGCATCGGTAATGTATACCAGCACGTCACCGTCGTAGGTGACATTACTCGTTTCCGCGAGGTCATCATGCACCACCGATAGTTGGGCCGGGTCAACATTCGGATCTTGAGCGATCGCGCGAATGCGGCGGGCCGTTGCCAGGGCTCGGGTTCTGGGGGGATACCCCCCGATCGATACCTGAACTTTGAAGAGTTCGCGGCCATCTAATATCACTGGGGCCGCTGGGGGCGGGGCATTGCCGGTGTTTGTTTGGGCCCAACTCGTCGCCAGCATTGGCAAAACGGTCAGCATCAGGCCTAAGGCGATCGGCATAACCCTGACCCAGAGCCGCCGCTGCCACGATGTTCGATTGCTCACCAGCCTGTCCTTTGGGTGTAATACCAATTCTCTGAAACTGGACTACAGATCTTCCTTTCGACTCCGCTCAAGGAACGTCGGCTGAGCGGAGTCGAAGCTGATTTGTATGTGTAGCTGTAATTTGTAGAACTGGTACGAGTCTAAATAAATTTAAGCGTAGCGGCGGTCTGGGAAGAATAGGTCACGACTTTTTCAAACTTAAGCAATTGCAAAGGTTGAGGCGATTCAGCGATCCTAGCCAAAGCGATAGCCAAAGCCGCGCAGGGTGACAATGTATTGCGGATTGCTGGGGTCGACCTCAACTTTTTCACGCAGCCAGCGAATGTGAACATCAACGGTTTTGCGATCGCCCATAAAGTCTGGCCCCCAAACCTGGTCAATCAGTTCCTCCCGCTTCCACACCCGATTGGGATGATTCATAAAGAGTTCGAGAATGCGAAACTCCTTGGGTGCCAAGGCCACCTCGCGGTCGTCTACCGTGACCCGCAGTTCATTCAAATACAGGGCAATATCACGGTAGATCAGCACCGAGGCGTCGGGGGGTGCTTGGGCGCGTCGATAACGCCGCAATAGTGCCCGGCAGCGCGCAATCAGTTCTCGCATGCCAAAGGGCTTGGCCAAATAGTCGTCGGCGCCTACTTCTAAGCCCACGACGCGATCGGTCTCGCTGCCCTTAGCACTCAAAATCAATACGGGGATATCCCAATTGCGGTGGCGAATCAAACGACAGAGATCGAGCCCCCCCACCCCTGGCAACATCAGATCTAGAATGGCCAAATCAAACGGCGGCAACTCGGCAGAACGGCTCCAAACGGGATTGCCCAACAGCTCTAGCGCTAAGGAGCCCGTTTCGGCCACATCGACTCGATAGCCTTCTTCTTGCAGTGCCAGGCTCACAGTCTCACGAATGAGCGCTTCATCGTCAACAATCAAGATGCGGTCTTGTTGCAGCGTGATCCCTGATTGATAATGACTTTCTTTGTTTTGCACCATAGGTCGCTGTTCAAGTTGGTTCCGCCTCATCCTGCATCTCTGGGCTGGGCTACCGACCGGGCTCAGGCTGCAGTGTCAGTAGCCCACTCAGGCCGGTGCCTAGTTGCCATCGCGTGCTCCCCCACTAGCTCTGCCATCATGCCAAGGGAGAACGAGCTGGTCCGATGTGGCGGTCAGCCGACTTTGAGCGCGCGACGACACCGCCATAACAGCCTTTGTCAAGCCGTATGATCTGTTGTCATGCTTAAGGGCAAAAGATCAAGAGGTTAAGTATTGCTCGATCTGGCCTTAATCTTCTGAAAATAGTTTTTGCGCCTGTAATTAGGAGTAGACGGTGCTGGTCAGCTTGCCACTCAGCAGCAGTTTCCCTATAAACTTTTGGCAGCGGCTACCATAGAAATTGAAAACTGTTGTGGTTTATCCCCTGCAATAACATGGCCCAGTTTCCTTGGCTTCGCTCTAGCCTGAATCGGCTCACCTTTTTGAGTCGGCCCGTGCCGTTGGCCTCGACGCTAGGGGTATTGCTGCTCAGCATTTTCCTGTGGGAATACAGCCGCAACCCGGAATGGTTTGGCTCATTTGCTCAAGACAATGGGGCTTCGCCTGAGGGGACGCTTGATCGCTCGACGTTGACCCCTGCTGAGCAGGCCGCCGTCGCTGACATTGATAATCTGTCAGTGCTGATGAACGAATTGGGCGTTGAGTCAGGGGGCGTACCGACCCTGCAATCAATCGCGATCGGACAAGATGAAGACGAGAACGCGATCGCCAGCGATCTGCTGTCGCTGTCGCAACCCGGCACGACCAGTACGGCCAACCCCAGTACCAGCATCTTCAACCAGTATCTAGAGCAATACCAGTTTGGGCGACAGCGCCCCACGAATCTCTCGCCGGCGGCCTCTTCAAATAGCTTTACTAACAGCACGGCGGCGACTGGGCAGTCAGGGTCACTCAGTCCGACTACAGTCCGCGTTAACCCCTTGACGTTAGTGCTGCAGGGTCAAAATGCCCTGGCTCCAGGCATGCAGCCCAGCAATCAGACAGTTTTAGAAGCTGCTTTACAGTCACAGAATGCTTCGGCAGCGACTAGCGCCACTGACGCGACTGACAACGCTACTGGCACTGAAACAGCGATCGAGTCTTCTTTGCCTACAGGAGAGTTTGGCTCTCAGGCTGTGACGATTCCCGGTGTGGCATTTCCGGTTTTACCAACGTTGCCACAAATGTCACCGCCACCTGGCACGACGGGCTATACCGCCCCGGCTTCGCTCGATCTGATGCCGCCCTTGCCAGGCAGCAATAGTGCCGGTGCGGGTCTGCCACCGGTAGCGCCGCTATCAACTGTGGGGGGCGGCACGGGGCTGCCAGCCGGCACTGCTGTGCCCAACCTCAACACGCCGCAGGTGGATGTCAGCAACGGCTATACGCCCTACACGCCGGTCGTTCCCAGCGCTACGCCGATCACTCCAGGGGTCAACCCGTCCCCGTTTGCTGTACAGCGACCACCGGGGTCCTACATTGGCGGTGGCTATATCAACACGTTTTCTAATCCCTCGGGGCCGCCTAACTAAGCCGGATATTTCCCCTCCTGGGAGGGGCCGAGGGGTGGGTGGATTGCAAGTTGCAGAGGGTAGAAGGGTTCAAGGTGCAGGGAAGGGTCTTGCCGCCAGCGCTCTGGCGATTCAAAGGGTCCAAACCTGACTGCGGGTCGCTATACCCGCGACTTTGCTGACTTTCTGTTCCGTCAGCAAAGTTTGATCTTCAATCATTAACCAGAGAACGGTGGCCGCTAGTTAGCGAGTGCCCCCAAAAGCGATCGCCCCAGTCGGTTAAACTGCCGCGCAATTTGTATGTGGGGCTCATCGGGCACGATGGGGATGATGGTGGCGGCTTCACCGACCCCACACCGAGCGATCGCCGCATTAGCCGCTTCTAAGCCCGTTACGTAGGCTTTCTCCTGCGACCAAGAGCCGTGATCCGTCACAATCCAGTCGCCGCTCATAAAGACGTTGCTGAAGCTGGTCTGGCCCGGCAGCAGATAGCGATAGCTACCAGGGGCGAAGTGGCTGACGGCCTGCGGTAGACGAATCACGCTGTGATCGACAATGCGCGCTGCGCCAAACGCTGGTAAGCAGCCCGCCAGATTAGCCTGCACCAGGGGCAAAATCTCGGCGTCGCTCAAGGGCAGAAACTGATTGGCGTGGTAATAGTCCACCTCAATGACGGAGCCTGGCTCGTCGCGGTATTCATCGTGCAGTGCGTTGAGATCAAAAAACGTCCAGCCGGTGGTCTGATGAAAACCAAAGCAGGCATTGGAAGGTAGCGGCACATCAATCTTGCGGTCAAACCACAGGCGAGTTGCCAGCACATCCACGGCACCCAGGTTTTGCACATCACGAAACTCTGGCCGCTGACGCAGTGCGGGACTGCTCGCCACAATTTTCTTGAGGCCCGTAATGCCGACGGCAAAAATTACCGCGTCAGCTTCGAACACTTCGTCGCCACAGACGACGGCGGTGAGACGGTTTCCTTCTCCTTCCACCACGTCGGTGACGCGATGATTGGCCAAAATGCGACCTCCTGCCTGCTCGATCGCTTGCGTCCACGGGCGAAAGATTTGTGTCCCAACGGTGCCCCGACACCAGCGCACATCGAAATCGGGCTGATGGGCCAAAATAAAGTAATACAGCATGCCCAGGGTGGCTGCCGCCGAACATTGCTCCCCCGGTGCAAACAGCCCCACTAGCAGCATCGGTTCAAAGGCTTCTTTATAGAGCCGTTCCGACACGCCAAATTGGCGAAAGAGTTCGCGAGCCGATAGGCGATCATACCGTCGCCAGGCCTCATCCGAATTATCAAAATCCACCAAGGAGTACAGCAGGGGCAGGGCCGATAGGCGATCGCTCAGCGGCAATCGCTTGAACTCCGTATACAAAAAGGTGCCCAATGGACTGGGCAAATACGGCTGCATTTGAAACAGCGGCGACTCGACCTCCAGCCCGTGGGGGGAATATTGATTTGAGCAGGTGTAGGGGGTAAATGGCTGCAGCCCCAAGGCATCGGTCAGCCCAAAGATATTGCGGTAGGGGTACCAAAAGCCGTGAATGCCCGCTTCGACCGAGCGCCCTTGCTCGGTCTGCCAACCCGCCACCAATCCGCCCGGATAGCTACCGGCTTCTAGCAGTGTCACATCATAGCCCTGCTGGGCCAGGTGATAGGCGGCCCCTAACCCGGCCCAGCCCGCCCCTACGATGACCACGCTCGGCGATTGTTTTTGCCCGTCCATACTTTCATCCACTACGGTGACAATTCACTCTTGTTCAGCAATTCTGACTGAACCCTTCTGACATTATCAGCACCATCAACGACTCAAACCATAGGCCCAATGCATAAAGCCAGCGGATACTAATAACAGGATGGCAATCAAACCCCACCGGGCTTGAGCAGAAATTCTCGATTGCCGAATAAAAATACAGACAATGAGCGGCAACAGCACACCCAGCTCAATCGACAAATTGTAATAGAAGTAGAAGTTGACCCAACTCAATTTTCCGGCGCTGGGTAGCAGACCAAAGGGTAAGCGGAAAAGGCGATCGCTGACGGGCCACAGTAACGGTAAAGCGGTCACGCCCACCAACAGATCCATCCCAATATGGGAAAAACCAGCTAATACGAGCAGTAAGCCGGAGTGTTTAAGGGCCTCTCGTCCAACCCCAGCGAATTTAAGGCCCAGCAGCGTCAGGGCCGGCAGCAATGCGGCAAACAAGAGGGAATGCGTGATGCGCAAGCCGTCATGCGCACTGGGATGCAGCCAGGGAACGACATAATCCAGATCGGGGATCACGGCAACGATGATGAGCCAACCACCCCAGAGCACCCGCATCAATTTCCGCTGGTATGGGACTGGCGACGTAAGCCACCCTATTGTCCCGCCAACTAAGCTATGCCCAATGAATGAAGACATGGCAATCGTGTATTCATTCGTATCTGGTCAGTGTATTCCGCGCGATCGCTAAGCTTCGGGTTCAGTCGATTTCTTAGCTGTCGATGACTTTTTACTAGCCGCCGATTTTTTCGCGGTGGTCGTTTTGCTGCCGGTCGATTTAGTGGCCGCAGCTCGCTTCGTTGTCGTCGTTTTGCGCGTCGTAGTTTTCTTGGCAGTCGTCTTTTTCGCCGTTGTTTTCTTAGCGGTGGTCTTCTTCGCAGTGGTTTTGGCCTTGCTGCCAGACTTGGCGGTGGTCTTCTTACGGGTCGTTTTCTTTTTCGTGCCCGCTTTGGCAGTGATTAGGGCGATCGCCTCTTCCAGGGTGATGTCACTTTCAGTTTTACCCTCCGGCAATCCGGCATTCGTCTTGCCGTGCTTCACGTAAAGGCCATAGGGGCCTTTGTAGACGGCAATTAGCTCGTCATCATCGGGGTGCTTGCCGAGTTCTTTCAACGGTTCGGCTTTGCGCCGACCGCGACCGGCCTTCGGTTGCGCCAGCAGTTCCAGCGCCCGCTCTAGAGAAACCGTGAGCACGCCATCGTCGCCCTTGAGCGAGCGATAGTCTTTGCCGTCTTTGCCCTGGTCATGCACCACATAGGGACCAAAGCGGCCCAAGCTGGCTTTGACGGGTTTGCCGGTCTCAGGATGAGCGCCGAGCAAACGAGGCAAAGCCAACAGGCCGACGGCCATTTCGATGGTCACGTCTTCGGGCTTTTTGCCCTTGGGTAAGGACGCACGTTTGGGTTTGGGCTGCTCTTCAGTCGCTTCACCCAGCTGCACATAGGGACCATAGGCACCGATGAGCACGTAGATCGGCTCACCCGTTTCAGGATGCAGGCCGAGTTTTTCTGGCCCTTCCAGCTTTTGCTTGAGCAGCAAAGTCACCTGATCTGCATCCAGATCCGCCGGGGAAACATCCACCGGCACCGACGCTTTGACCGGGCCGCTTTCGTCCTCTGTTTCGACATAGGGGCCGTAACGACCAATGCGCACCTTCGCTTCTAAGCCATCCAGATCAACCGTGCGAGCCTCTGCCGGATCGATTTGGCTTTCCTGTTCGTGCACCTGGGTTTCTAACCCGTCGCCGCCGCTGTAAAACCCCTTGAGGTAAGGCAGCCATTCCGCTTCCCCGGTGGAGATGTGATCGAGGGTGCGCTCCATCCGGGCGGTGAAGCCCACATCCACCAAGTCGGGGAAGTGGCTAGACAGCAAATCAGTCACGGCAAAGGCGGTAAAGGTGGGCGTTAGGCTGTTGCCGTTGGCTGTCACGTAGCCGCGATCGATAATGGTGCCAATGACGCTGGCGTAGGTGCTCGGGCGACCAATACCTTCGCTTTCCAACGTTTTAACCAGGGTCGCTTCGGTGTAGCGGGCGGGGGGTTGCGTTTCGTGACCAACGGCTTCTAGCTCGCTGCAGTTCACGGCGTCGCCCACCGCTAGCCGGGGCAGCAGGATTTCTTGATTTTCGATCGCCGCATCGGGGTCATCAGAGCCCTCAACATAGGCTCGAAAGAAACCGGCAAAATCAATCCGCTTGCCGCTAGCCCGAAAGATTGCATTGTCCACTTCAATCTGGACGGTAATATTGGTCTGCCGCGCTTCCGCCATCTGGGTGGCGACCGTGCGCTTCCAGATCAAATCGTAGAGCGATCGCTCACGACCGCTAAGACCGGTAGCTTGAGGCGTGCGGAAGCTTTGACCGGCTGGACGAATCGCTTCGTGGGCCTCTTGGGCTGACTTGCTTTTTGTCGCGTACTGGCGTGATTTGGGGCTGAGATATTCCGGCCCATACATTGCCTCAACGCAGCTGCGGGCAGCACTAATGGCCTGCTGCGACAGATGCACTGAGTCGGTTCGCATATAGGTGATGTAGCCTTGCTCATAGAGGCTCTGCGCTACGCGCATCGTATCCCGAGCCGACAGGCGCAGCTTGCGGTTCGATTCCTGCTGCAGCGTCGAAGTGGTGAACGGCGGCGAAGGCTTACGCGTGGAAGGGCGCTCTTCTAAGTTGGCGACCGTCCAGGCACCGGCTTGCAGTCTCGCCTGCAGCGCCGTCGCTTCCGTTTCATTCAGCAAGACGACATCGCGACCGGCGGCAATTTGACCGGTGTTTTCGTCAAAGTCGCTGCCGGTCGCGAGGCGTTTGCCGTCTAAGGTGATGAGTTTTGCCTCAAAGGCATCTTGTTCCTTCAGTAATTGGGCTTTCAGATCCCAATAGGAACCGCGACGGAAGGCCCGCCGCGCCCGCTCGCGCTCGACGAGGAGCTTGACGGCGACTGACTGCACGCGCCCGGCTGACAGTCCCCAGGCAATTTTCTTCCACAGCAAAGGAGACAGGGTGTAGCCCACCAATCGATCTAAAATGCGGCGAGTTTCTTGGGCCCGCACCAGCTGGTCGTCAATATCGCGACAGTTGTCGAGCGCCTGCTGAATCGCTTCTTCGGTAATCTCATGAAACACCATGCGCTTGATCGGCACTTTGGGTTTCAAGATCTGTAGCAGGTGCCAACTAATGCTCTCGCCTTCGCGGTCTTCGTCAGTCGCGAGTACCAGCTCATCAGCATTTTTGAGGGCGTCTTTGAGCGTCTTAACAACTTTCTTTTTATCCGAGGGGACGACATACAGCGGTTCAAAATCCGCCTCGGGATTTACCCCCAGTTGAGCCCACTTTTCGCCCTTGACCGCCGCCGGAATTTCGCTCGCCGATCGCGGCAAGTCGCGCACGTGCCCCATGGAGGCTTCAACCCGATACCCGCGCGGCAGGTAGTTGCGAATAGTTTTGGCCTTGGTGGGCGACTCAACGATGACGAGGGTGGACATAGATAAGCGTTAGGGGGTTCCTAGATTCCGTGACGTTAGCGAATAAGCGGAGCATTCGGAAAGGATTGTTAACTAAGATTTCAGTTTCACGGCTGAATTGCTCGGTTTTTATCCCATCTTCTGTTCACTCCTAGCACATCTCTTCGCGATCGCTAAGTCGAAGTTAGCGCATTTGCTCCCGAGAATACCCACATCTTTTGATGTAAACACGAGTGGTGGGAAGGATTCAGGCTCTGGTATTGCGGGCCTGAGCTGGTATTGGGAGCTGGAGGGTGGTCACCGGCCAGCCTGGTGGCAGTTAATTACAACCATAGTCAGAACTCATACCCCGAGAGGTACCCCGAAACGCCGGTTCCCAGGGTAATATGCCATTGGAACCCTGAAGATTGGCGATCGTCAGCGACTAGTGCTGGCAGTGACGCCGCTTTCGCGGTCAATCTATTACTTATCTCGTTGGAGCAGTCAGCCGGATGGACGTTTCGAATATTGCCTCCCAGCTCAACGTGGGCATTATTCTCCCTGAAGGAATTGTGGTCGCGACCCTGTTGATCGTGCTGGTGAGTGACCTCATTGCCGGACGCGCCTCGTCGCGTTGGACGCCCTATCTCACCATTGCCGGGATGTTGGGGGCCGTGGTCGCCTTGGTTTATCAGTGGGACACGGCCACCCCCTTGAGCTTCTTGGGCAGCTACATGGGAGATGACCTGAGTATTGTCTTTCGCGGCATCATCGTGCTCTCGGCGGCGGCTACGGTGCCCATGTCAATTCGCTATGTGGAGCAATCCGGCACTGCCCTGGCAGAATTTTTGGTGATTTTGCTGACGGCTACCCTGGGCGGCATGTTTTTGTCGGGGGCCAACGACCTCGTCACGATCTTTGTCTCGCTAGAAACGCTCAGTATCTCCTCTTACTTATTGACCGGCTACATGAAGCGTGATCCTCGTTCGAACGAGGCCGCGCTGAAGTACCTGCTGATTGGGGCCGCCAGTTCCGCGATTTTCCTCTATGGCATTTCCCTGCTGTACGGGCTATCGGGTGGCAAGATGCAGCTCGGCGATATTGCCGCCAGCTTTGTCACAACGGGTAGCGCGCCGCCGATTGGGTTAGTTGTCGCCTTAGTGTTTGCGATCGCGGGCATTGCCTTCAAAATTGCCGCCGTGCCCTTTCACCAGTGGAGTCCTGATGTGTATGAAGGGTCGCCCACCCCGGTGGTGGCTTTCCTTTCGGTGGGCTCCAAAACGGCTGGGTTTGCTTTAGCTATTCGCCTATTGGTGACGGTTTTTCCCCTGGTGTCACAGCAATGGCACTTTGTCTTTACGGCACTGGCGGTGCTCAGCATGGTGCTGGGTAACGTGGTTGCCTTGGCCCAAACCAGCATGAAGCGACTATTGGCCTACTCGTCGATCGCCCAGGCGGGCTTTTTGATGATTGGCTTGGTGGTCGGCACCGAAGCGGGCTATTCCAGCATGGTGTTCTATCTGCTGATCTATCTGTTTATGAACCTGGGGGGCTTTACCTGCGTCATCCTCTTCTCATTGCGGACAGGTACGGATCAGATTAGTGAATACAGCGGTCTCTACCAAAAAGATCCGCTGCTGACCCTGTGTTTGAGCATTTGTCTCCTGTCGCTGGGGGGCATTCCTCCCCTGGCGGGCTTTTTTGGTAAGCTCTACATCTTTTGGGCGGGCTGGCAGGCGGGGGCCTACGGCTTGGTGCTGGTCGGTCTGGTGACCAGCGTGATTTCCATCTATTACTACATTCGCGTGGTCAAGATGATGGTGGTTAAAGAACCCCAGGAAATGTCCGATGCGATCAAAAACTATCCGCCCGTGCGGTGGGATCTGCCGGGGCTACGACCACTGCAGGTAAGCTTGATTTTGGCAGTAGTAGCCACGTCGCTGGCGGGGATTCTCTCGAATCCGCTCTTTACGCTGGCAAATAATTCGATTAGTCATACGCCCTTTCTTAGGGCGGCGATCGCGAATACGACTCAGCCCACTCAACCGATTGCGCTGACATCACCGGTGGCTGAAACCACTGCCACCGCGCTTTAGAGCGGCACCACTGGATGGCAAAAGCGCTGCCTCTTCACCAGGGAAGAGGCAGCGCTTTTGTGATGTGCGTTTTTTGGGCAGTGCGAGGTTTTGAAGGCGGGAGGACTGACATCCGATTCAGCTAACCACAGGGCGGAGTTACATCGCCTTTGGGGTGATCGGCAGACATTTAAATTGCGGCAATCCGCCCCTGTCGTATCTCAAGCTACAACGTTTTTAACCCTAGGCTACAGAGTATGAATAGATATTGGGAACCAACGTGCGAGAGTATTGTCAAGTCCCACGCTTTGAATCATTGCGCGAGATGAAGCCGAAAATTATTGTTTGCGGGTTGGGCAATACGGGCTATCGAGTTTTCTCGCTGCTGAAACGGCAGGGGGTACTGGTGACAGGCATCAGCACTCTTCCTCGAGAAGACGACGGCATTATTGTCGGTGATTTGCGATCGCCGGAAATTCTCATTCAAGCCGGCATTCGCGACGCCACGGCGCTGTTGCTGATGTCGTCCGACGATGCGCTCAACCTGGCGATTTTGACCCAAGCGCGGGTAATTAATCCACGCATTCGCATCATCAATCGCCTGATCAACAGCCGACTCGGCAGCCGACTCGACCAAACGCTGGCTTATCACGTCTCGATGAGTGTCTCAGCCTTGTCGGGGCCAATTTTTGCTTTTGCCGCCCTGGGCAACACCGCCATCGGTCAAATCGACCTGATGGGGGCTAACTGGCCCATGTACGAAGAACTCATTGATGATCGCCATCCCTGGAACGGGGCGCTGATGAGACATCTTTGGGACAATCGCGATCGCATGCTGATTTATTACCATCCCGCCCATCAAAAGGTGGATTTGGTGTCAGCGGTGCTGCACGATCACAAGTTAGAGACGGGCGATCGGTTGATCGTGGCCACCCGGCCCAAAGCCACTCGCAGTCAGCGCCTCTCCTGGGAGCGCCGCCTCAAAAGCTTCTTTGCCGGGTTGACTCAGTTTCGGCGCCAGAGCCAGGCCGCGCTGCTGATCACCCTGGTGCTGTTTTTCCTCATCATCGTTTCGGCGCTCACCTACGTTAGCGTCAATTTTGCGATCCCCTTTCCCGATGCCCTTTACTTCACTGTCGGCATGCTGACGGGCGCTGGGGGGCACGAAGAAGTCGCTGAACAAGCCCCCGTGGCCATTAAGGTCTTTACGGCTGTCATGATGCTGGTCGGGGCTGGGGTGATCGGGGTGTTTTATGCGTTGCTCAATGACCTCGTTTTGGGCAGCCATTTTCATCAGGTGTGGAATGCCGTGCAGCTACCCCAGCGCAACCACTACATCATTTGTGGGTTAGGCGCTGTCGGCTTTCAGATTGCTCAACGACTGAAAAGTGGTGGTCATGAGGTGGTGGCGATCGAGCGTGATCCCCAGGGGCGGTTTATTAAAGGGGCGCGGGCGCTTAAAATCCCCGTCATCATCGATGATGCGAGCCTGCCCGATGCGCTGAATGCCGTGCATATTCCGACGGCCACAGCGCTGTTAGCCGTCACAAGTCACGACACCGACAATCTAGAGATTGCGCTGATGGCAAAAAGTTTAGCGCCCAAGCTGCCCATTGTCGTGCGTAATCAAGACCCCAACTTTGCCCGGCAGGTGCAGCAGGTGTTTGAGTTTAACCGGGTGATGAGTCCCACTGAGTTGGCTGCCCCTTCCTTTGCGGCGGCCGCCCTGGGGGGCCAGGTTTTGGGCAACGGCATCACTGGTGACAGCCTGTGGGTCGCACTGGGCACTTTAATCACCCCAGGCCATACCTTTTACGGCAGAGCCACGGCTGAGATTGCGCAGGAAGCTGACTTGGTGCCGCTCTATATAAAGACCCCTCGGGGAGACCTGCATGGGTTTGAGTTGCTGTCCCACGTGCTAGATAATCAAGATGTGCTGTATCTAACGATCCCAGCGAACAAGCTAGAAGAACTCTGGCGCACGTCATCATCGCCGCTCACAGCGCGCTAGTCGATCGCTCCGTCGGCTTTCAAGACTTGGCGTTTAAACCAAATCTCCAAGACAGAAACGCTCTCTGTAGGGGCGAGCCCTGCTTGGTGATGGCTGCTTACCGATAGCATGGCTCGTCTTGCAGCCGACCTTAGCAGCGGAATGTGGAAGTCGGAATTCGAGATTAAGATGCGTGTCAGATGATGACTTCGGGAATTTGACCGGTCTCGATTTAACTACAGTTTGTTGATGTCAGTTCCCTCTCCCTCTCTACCGCTATGCTGACTGCCAACTGTCCTTGCGGCAGCCAACGCCCTTTTAATACCTGCTGCCAACCATATTTGCTTGGTCAAGCGATCGCCCCGACGGCTGAAGCACTGATGCGATCGCGCTATACGGCCTATTGCCAGGGCCAGGTAGACTATTTGACCGCGACCCACCATCCGTTCAAGCGGGCCTTGGGCGATCGCGCTGCCCTCACAAAAAGCATGCAAAATACGACCTGGCTCGGCCTCACAGTGCTACAGACAGAACAGGGTCAGCCTGCCGATATGACCGGCGTCGTGGAATTTGTTGCTCGCTACCAGTCAGATCACATCGGTCAAATTCATGAGCGATCGCGCTTTAAGCAGCAAAAAGGCCGCTGGTTTTATCTCGATGGCGATCTGTTACCACCGCTGGAACCGAAACGGAATGAGCCCTGCTGGTGCGGCAGCGGCAAAAAGTTTAAGCAGTGTCATGGACGATAAATTATTGCCATAGTTAGCCATTGACCAGCCTCATTGCGACTCCAGAAAAATCGCCCAAAAGCGGGCGACACAGCCGTTCTGGTTCACAGATGGGGCGACTGCCGAGACTGCCCTCTGCCTCAAACTGAGTCGGTGAATTGTGTATCCTGCTAACTATAACGATGGCTATTTTGATCAGGCTCCTAGGAGCTTTTTGCTACTTAGCACAGAATCAAAATGGCTCGCAGTCTTGTCCCTATGGGGCTGGTGACTGCTATCGATAGGTTCTAAGGAGGTCAAAGCCATGAGGTATTTAGGGTTAGCGACGGCGATTGCCGTCACGACACTTTTGGGTCTGGCAGGATTGGGCGTGGCAAATGAACCCGAAGCCACACCCGTTGCATCAGCGGTGATTACACAGTTGGTGCTGCGCGATCACACCGTCACCCTCACCTCAGCGCCCGCTGGCTATTTGTATACGATCGCCGATAATGCGGGCACGGTGCTGAATGCAGACTTGACGGAAGCCCAATTTGCCGAGCAATATCCTGAACTGCTGGCGATGCTGCAACCCGCGATCGCAGATGACAGCAGTGAACTCATGATGCTGGCTCCGGTGATCGACCAATAGACGACGGCCAGCTCGGCCATTCCTGGCTGTCGAGCAGCGGAAAATGGCCAAGGCGCATATCACACTCAAGGGAAACCCCTTTGAAATCAGGTATGACTGCGCCCTGATCGGTGGAAAGCCCTAATTGCCTTTGGGGCGTTGTGGTAACAACCCAACGCCCTAAAGGCAAGGTTTATTGATGGCTACCTACTTATTAAGAGCGGTGACCTGTGAGCAAGATTCCACCGGCCACACACCATCCGAATATGGCCGGCTCTAGGAGATCTGCTGCAGCGCCGCCACGATATTCTCGGGGTCTTCGCGCTGAGTATAATCAACGTTTACAAAGGCATGAACAATGTTGCCCGTAGTGTCGACCACATAGGTGGCAGGGACAGGCAACTCGAAGGAACTGTCGCCGTTGTAGGCTGCTAGGTCAATGCCGAAGCTCTGATAAAGGGGACGCAGGTATTCTGGCAAGGTAAACACCAGGCCAAAGGCGCGGGCGACCTGATTGCCGACATCGCTGAGCACTTCAAAGGACAAGTCGTTTTTTTCTTGTGTCGATAGAGAATTATCAGGCGTTTCTGGGGCGATCGCGACGAGTTGTGCACCCTGGGCTTTGATGGCTGGCAGCGCCTGTTGCAGGGCTCGGAGTTCCATATTGCAGTAGGGGCACCAGCCACCGCGATAAAAGGCAATCACCACGGGGCCAGCTTTCAGCAGGTCTGGCACGGCCACCGATTTACCTAGGGCATTTGGCAAGGTCACCGGAGGAATCGCGTCGCCCACTTTCAGGCTTTGGTCTTCGATACCCAGCTGGGCGATTTCGTTACCGGCCTTGGCCATGGTGACCTGAGCTTCGGCGGGCAACTGGTCTTTCATCTTAGCGGCGAACTGGGCGAGGTCTTGGGTCAAGCTCATCACAAATTACGCTCTTGTCACTTCTTCTCCATTCTGGAACGAACAGTCAAATATAAAATGAATTGTTCCTGAGGATTCTCTGAGGAATGGCTTTTTATCGCGCTGGCCACTTGGCTGAGGAGACCTCGGAGAGCTCTGATGCTCAGCGCCTCTGTAAAGTGGCCGCAGTCTTGTCCCAACCGGCCTGGCGACTGAGCACAGCGCTAATCCAAGGCGTGCAAAATGAGTCTGACGATTGTCTGTAATGTTGCTGCATCCGCGCCAGTCTTGGCCATGACGCGCACCCCTTGCAGACTACTGGTTAAATATTGAGCCAACGCCCGAATGTCTTTTTCAGCGCTAATCTCACCGTGATCTTGCGCTCTCAATAAAGCTCGGTAAAACGCCTCTTCTACTCGCCGCATTCCTTGCTTGACTAAGCTAGCGATTTCCGCATCTTGCCCCGCTAGCTCAACCACGGTGTTGGTTACCAAACAGCCTCGTCGCTGTCGGTCAGCGCTCGCCCGGGCGGCCAAATTGATAAAGTGCTGTTCAATCTCGACTCGGGCCGCACCCGGTGCTTGCAGATGAGCGATCGCTGCCGTTACGACGGTGTCGTGATAGTGGGCGATCGCTTGCAAAAATAGATGTCGCTTGTCAATAAACGTGTCGTACAGACTGCCCCGGTTAATGCCCATCGCCGTCACCAAGTCATGCACCGATGTCGCCGTGTAGCCTTTCTGCCAGAAAACGTCCATCGCCTTAGACAAGGCGATGTCGGGGTCAAATGCCTTAGTGCGCGCCATACTCCTGCACCTCCCTCCTCACTGTAGTCCATTAATTGAATGACCATTCCAGATAGGGATTTACGAAACGCCCCGGCTCCCCGATGAAGTTGCTACTGGGTGGCAATCATCAGCCTGCTGTGTTTTTTTCTGCCTTGACGAAGGTCGTACAAACGATAGATGAAGTGTCCTGATTAGTTTGTTACGCTTTTGTTATATGGGCTAGAACAGGCGTAGGCGTGTTTTCCTGCAGAGTCCACAGATCAATCATCGATGTTGAATCCCAACAAACTTTTATGTAATGCCTTCGTCGAAGAACTGCGCGTTAACTATGCCCAGACCTACGGCGGCTTGAAGCAAAACTACGCCGACATCATTGCCTGGGTCGGCAATATGGGCGGTGAAACGATTGCCAATAGCAACGCGCTTTACCATGACGTCGAACACATGGTGTTTGTCACACTGGTAGGCCAGCAGATTTTACGGGGCAAGCATATTCGTGAAGGGCGCGTGTCTTGTGAAGACTGGCTCCATTTCACGATTTCGTTGGTCTGCCACGATATCGGCTACGTCAAAGGCGTTTGCCGCCAAGATGTGATGTCGCTCCGCATTTATGCCACCGGTCAGCAGGACGATACCGTGCAGTTTCCTGAGGGACACACTGACGCGAGTCTGACGCCGTATCACGTTGATCGCGGCAAGCTCTTTGTGCAAGAGCGATTTGGGGGGCACAGCCTAATTAATGCCGAAATCATCAAGCGCAATATTGAGCTGACCCGCTTTCCCGTGCCGCTCGATACCGACCATCAAGATACGACTAACTTTCCGGGGCTGGTCAGGGCCGCTGATCTGATCGGGCAGCTGTCTGATCCCCGCTATCTCCACAAAATTCCCGCCTTGTTCTACGAGTTTGAAGAAACCGGGGTCAATGAGCAGCTGGGCTACCGCAATCCTGAAGATCTCCGCCTTAAGTACCCCCATTTCTACTGGCAGACGGTGTATCCGTACATCAAAAGTGCGATCGCTTATCTCAAACTCACCCAAGAGGGCAAACAGATTCTCTCCAGCCTTTATGGACATGTCTTTGAGATTGAGCATGAATCTCATCCTGAGCCATTTCCGCCCGAGCCAGCCTGAGTTTTGCTAGCAACCGGTACTTAGCAACGGCAGTCCGAGACTGACGGTCTCTGGGTAAATTCCGCAATCATTAAAAGATAATTAAGCATGGTAAAAATGTTGCAGTTTTTACAAAGAATCAGCCCAGGTCCAGGACTTTAGCTGAGTCTATTTGCTGCTGTGGGCAGGCGGTAGTCGCCCACTATCAATGGGAAGAGTCAATGAATGGAGTTTCTCTATTGCCAGCAGAAATTTAAGCTTTTATTAATTCTATTGGTATTAAACCTTACATTTTTTTATTTTGAGATCGTGAAATCGACAGAAAAAGCCTTAAAACCAATTGGGATCAAGCTTTAATATATCTTTTGAAATATTTTTTGGTTTTTTGTTGCCGTTTTAATGTTATTTGGAATAACATTTTCATATATCAACAGTTGTTTTAAACTATTGATTCTGAAGCGATCCCCGCAACAGTGCGACGAATAAGTTCACTTATCGTCACACCGCGACGGAGCCCGGCAGACTCGATTACAGATCCCTATTCCCCGTCAGCACACTATCCATGAATCACGCTTCCCACATTGTCAACTGCCCTAACTGCGGCGGTCATGCTTCTCGCCATTTCTTGAACAAAGAGGCTTTAATTCGCACCCAGTGCCCTCACTGCGATTATTTAATGATCACCTGTAGCGATACAGGTAACGTCGTTGAAGCCTATGCGCCTGGTTTGGTGGCCGCAGCCTGTCGGTAGGGACCAACCCAATCTGACCTTAATTCACCCCAGCAAAAAGGGAGGCGTCTTAAAAGCGTCTCCCTTTTTGCTGGGGTGGATTGCTGTGGCTGCGCAGCTAAGTATTCTTCTTTACTCGGATCGCCATAGCAAAAGGTGTCAGCAGAGTATCCTCTCTATGGATGGTGCTGACCTCGTCTGAACTGCCGCATTGGCAGCGAGCTGTATTGGCAGCGAGGCGCGTTAGCGGTTGGTAAAGACGTGGATCAAGCCTAAGAATAGGGACAACAGCGCTAAATAGGCAGCCATCGCTACGAGCAGGTTCACATCAAAAATATTGGCGCTACCGTTAAAGGTGGGGCTCACAAACAGTGTGGAAAAAGGATCAACAAACGGCTGGGATAGGCCATAAATGACATTGGCGAAGGTGTTGTCGGGGTTGGCTGCCGTTAGCCGGAGCAGAAATCGTAGGGACAAGAGCACCTCTAAGGCCCCGACCAAATAGATCACGCCTCTGACAAACTTATCGAGCAGTGTGAGTTTTTCCGCTTTGGCTTGAATCGCGGCCTCTTGGGCGAGCCGTTGGCGCTCTTGAGCCGGTGTTGGCTGAGGTTGCCAGGGGTCTGGCTCGGGCGGGGGGTATTGGGGCGGCTGTCCGGAGGGTGGCGGGTCGGGAGGATAGGCCATAGTTCATAATCGCAAAGATTTCCCAAACAGTAGCAGACATCCTCGATACTGCCATGCCCCTGAAGGCAGGGTTTAAGGACTGCCTTCAGGGGGTGGAAGCCGCAGACGTGAGGCGATCGCTGCTCACCGTGATACTAGCCTCAGGCCACCCCAAACAGCGGTGGTCTCATTGAGCAAAGCCTGCTTCTACGCTGGGAGGCGATGTCAAATGGCTGCAGGCTTTCCGTTCGGGGCCTCTGACGTTTGCCAGTAGCGCACCATGGCATGGGCGAGGGTCGTGACGCCGATGGCGATCGCCGCCTCATTCACGGCAAACTTGGGATGATGGAGGGGATAGTTTGTCGCGTCAGCCGCCCCAATGCCTAAGCGAAACATGCTGCCGGGCGCGTAGTCGAGATAGACCGAAAAGTCTTCAGCCCCCAGAGAAGACTCATCAATTAATTGCACATGGTCATCGCCGCAAACGTCTCTGGCACAGCGCTCTACCAACTGCGTCAGAGACGGATCATTCAGCACCGCCGGCACACCGGGACGATAGCTGATTTCATATTTTGCGCCAAAGGGTTCGCACATCCCTGCCACGATCGCCTCGATCCACTGGGGGAGTTCGCGGCGGGTGTCAGGATGCAGCGATCGCACGGTGCCGGTCAGACGCACATGATCGGCAATGACATTGGGGGCGCGCCCGCCTTGAATCTGGCCAATCGTCAGCACGACGGGCCGCAACGGGTTGTGAGTCCGGCTGATCGCCTGCTGCAGCGTGGTTACCACTTGCGCCGCAATCCAAATGGCATCGATCGCCTCATGGGGGCGTGCCCCGTGCCCGGATTCGCCCACGATATTGATTTCCAAATCATCTGCCGCCGCAGTCAGGGCGCCATAGCGAATGCCAATGTCCCCCCCCATTACCGAGGGGTAAACATGCACGCCCAAAATGGCGGCAACCCCAGTCATCACGTCATCGGCGACCATCCACCGCGCTCCCTGAGCCGTTTCTTCTGCGGGTTGAAAGATAAATCGGAGCGGCCCCGGCAGCGGCTCGTCCAGTTCTGCCAACACCATGGCGACCCCTAGGCCCACGGTCGTGTGCACATCGTGGCCGCAGGCATGCATGACGCCGGGTTTTTGAGACACAAAGTCCAGAGGGGTTTTCTCTAGGATTGGTAAGGCATCCATATCAGTGCGGAGGGCCAAGTAGTCGGCTCGCTGTCCCTGGCCTGGCAGGTCAGCAACGACGCCGGTTTTGCCGACCAGTTCTTGGGTCTTGAGCCCAAAAGAGGAAAGAACGCCCGCAATATAGGCAGCGGTTTGATATTCCTGACCACTGAGCTCGGGATGACTGTGCAGATGACGGCGGATTTCGATCAGGCGAGGGGTGAGGCGGTCAGCGATCGCGCGGATTCGGTCGAGCATGAAGGATTTAGATTGGGTTAAGCGTCCTTCTATATTAGGTCGCGTCATTCATTAGACACAGCAACCTTCAAGATGGGGCGCCCGGCTCTTGGGCTGAACTCGTCGTATGCTCAGCGATGGCTCTGGCCCATGACCGCCCCTAGGAATAAGGATTAAATAAAGTCCTCAATTTGATCTGAGGCAAAGCCGACCACGCTTCCCCTCCTGGGAGGGGCTCACGGGGTGGGTTAACCGCGAGTGCTTGAGATTGAACCCACCCCGCCCGCCCTGCAGGCACCCCGCCCGAGAGGGGAAAAATTGACGCATTATGAAATTCCCGACCCTAAGCAAGTTCTGTCGTTAGCGTGCCTCACGGTCGACATCATCGGTGAGTTCCAGCGGTGCCAGACTGGGCCACTGTTGTCTGCTCCAATCACCTGAGGTCACCACCACACCCCCTAGGGCCTGGATCCGCTGTCGTTCCATTTGATAAACCCAGGCCGTCCCCAACGGGTGTCGCGTGGGGGAAAATATCGGCAATTGTTGTCTGACATAGAGGTTTTCAGCCGCCAGACGGCTGGGGTCATAATCTTCAAACTCATCGATGGTGGCGATCGCGCGATCATCCTGTAGCTGCAGCCGAAAACCTTTAATCCAGCGATCGCCCACCGTCAGCGCCGGATAGCCCTGAGGCAGATGGAACAGGTCACCTTGCACTAGCGCGGGCTGGGCCGATACCACCTGCGGCTGACAATAGCGCCGGTAGGCCGCTTCTCCCGGTTTGAGCGTGCCGTACACAAAAACAGTCACCATCTATCGCGCTAGGCAAACAGCTATGGGTCAAGGTTACAGTCCCCGTCTTGAGTCTAAGCGCTTTGTGCTGAGAGCCCCAACCGCTACTGACATTGAACGCTAAAGATTCTCATAGTTCATCAAGAAACACCTGGGCGAATCATCCGGCCAAACAACCCCTCCACGGCCAAGAACCCTTTCCAGACAACTAACCGAGCTGCAAAGAGGCCTAAAAGCATAGGGCGTTGCCACTGATTGTGTGGCGAGCAAGACTGCGATTTTGCAAGCTTATTATTGACATTAAATCGCAATAAACTACAATAGGGGTCAACGTAGAGCGTTATACCGATGGGTATTCCTGTTCTCCTCTCAACAAAGGTCTAGGTGCTTCTTCGGAGGCACCTTTTTTTTGGAATACTGTCGGCATCAATTACACGGATCTTGGTCTGTTCCCCCTCGAGTAAGTGCGCATTTCTGAAAAATTCGGGGAATAGTGTATGTGTGGTTTTGGTAAGGATCACTCAGGTATTGTGAAGCCCTGGAGCCAATACGGGCCAATTTTCCGTAGTTATACGTAAATCGATTGTCTCTAATAATCTTGGCGTGATGTTGGTTGCTTGACCGTATCCTTGCTCAATCCCCAGCCCCCTTCGCCAGCCTTGGTGCAACGGCATGAACGCCCCTAGCCCCCCTTGTTGGATAGTTTTAGGCCGCCTAACTGTGACGGTGAGGCCCCTGCTGGCCCGGCCTGCCGAAGTCCTTAGGCGGCACTAACGCTCTGTTCCTGAGAAGGTGATTCTCTGGAATATATTGTCTATTTACGTCCCTCATCAGGTCTGGCTCTCGAATTTTCTGACCGTAAAACTGCTCTCTCCCCGTAGGCAAGTGACTGATACCTTAACCGCTACGTCGACTGTTCTTGACGCGATCGCTGACCCGGTTTTTATCACCGATGCCAAAGACGATTGGGTCTATGTCAACGCGGCCTGCTGCGATCTGCTGGGCTATCCCTCAGGGATTCTGTTAGGTCAACAAAAGCCTGATCTGCTGACCAGTTCGGGGTTAGACATTCTCCGAGGGCTGCAGCAGCGAGCTTTAGCAACCCAGGCCGTGCAAGAGCGGGAGATTGCGCTGCGCAACGGACAAGATGAAGTGCGCATTTTGGCGGTCAAGATTAGCTTGTGGACTGACCAAAATCAGTCACCCTTTCTAACTCACATCCTACGAGACATCACCCAGCGCGTTGAGACCGAGCAGCGCCTTCAGCAAGAGTCACGGCGAGAACGACTGTTGGGCGCGATCGCTAAGCACCTGCTGCATTCCATGCGTCCGGCTAACTTGCTAGAGCGCAGTATGGAAGAGTTGCGGCGGTTTTTAGAAGCGGATCGGGTGCTGTTTTATAGCTTGCGTCCTGATCAATTAGGGGTCGTGGCCGAAGCCGTTGTGCCCGATCAGAACTCGCTCAAAGAGCTGTTGCTCGACGAGACCTGCTTTGACCCCGCCGAATTGGAGCAATATCAGCAAGGCCAGTTCAGCGCAGTTGAAGACGTCGAGAACTCTGATTTGCCTGAAGCCCAGCGCGTTTATCTCAAGGCCGTCAACGTCCAGTCGCAGATCACCATTCCCGCTGTTCAGGGCGACACGCTGTTGGGGCTAATTTGTGTGCATGACTGTCGTCATCCGCGGCCGTGGATGCAATGGGAGATCGAGTCGCTGCAGGATGTAGCCACTCAGGTGGGGCGGGCGATCGCCCAAGCCGATCTCTACGCCCAAGTCCGACAGCTCAACGCCGAGTTAGAAACCCAGGTGGAGCAGCGCACCCGACAGCTGCGGCAGGCGTTAGATTTTGAGGCCACGCTGAAACTCATTGCCGACCGCGTCCGCGACAGCTTAGATGAATCGCAAATTTTGCAAACGGCGGTCGAAGAATTGACCGGGGTCCTGGGGGCCAAGGGCTCGAATACGGCCCTCTATGATTTAGAGCAGGGCACCTCAACGATTTACTACGAATACAATGAATCGCTGCCGCCCTATCAGGGCCGAGTGGCTCAGATGGAGGCCTTTCCTGAGGTCTATCACCAGTTGTTAAACGGCCAGTATTTTCAATTTTGCTCGAAGGAACCCAATCCGGTGCGGGGGCATGTGGCGATGTTTGCCTGCCCGATCCGCGACGATCGCGGCGTGTTGGGCGATCTCTGGCTGATTAATGAAAAAGACTATGGCTTTGCCGAACAGGAAATTCGGCTGGTGCAGCAGGTGGCTAATCAGTGTGCGATCGCTATTCGGCAAGCCCGGTTGTATCAAGCGGCGCAAGCTCAAGTCAAAGAGTTAGAGCGGCTCAACCAGCTCAAAGACGACTTTTTGAGCACAGTTTCCCACGAGCTGCGCACCCCTGTGACCAGCATGCGAGTCGCGCTGCAGCTGCTGGGGGTCACCCTCAATCAAGAGCTGGGCCTGAACGAAGAGCTGCAAAAACCGAAAACCAGCCAAAATCGAGTGGCTCGCTACTACGTGGTTTTGAAGGAAGAGTGTGAGCGAGAAATCAGTCTCATCAACGATCTCTTAGATTTGCAGCGGCTAGATGGCGGCAACCACCCCATCACCCCGCAGCGCATCAATCTGCAAAGCTGGCTCACCGGCATCGCTAATGGCTTTTATGAACGCGCCCAAAGCCGTGAGCAGGCACTTTCCATCGTGCTGCCTGACGAGTTGCCCCATATCATCAGTGATCAGGCCAGTTTGGAGCGGGTTTTTGCTGAGCTGCTGAACAACGCCTGCAAATACACCCCCCCCGGCGAAACAATTTCTGTATCAGCGATCGCTCAATCCAACGACCAATTGCTAGTGACTATCGCCAACTCTGGGGTCGAAATTCCAGAGGCAGAGCTGCCGCGCATTTTCGACAAGTTTTATCGAGTGCCTAGTTCTGATCCTTGGAAACAGGGGGGGACGGGACTGGGCCTAGCTTTGGTGCAAAAGCTACTGTGGCACATCGGCGGGCAAATCGCAGTTACCAGCAGATCTTCTCAAACGGCCTTTAATATTACTTTGCCCATCGATATTAACTTGGCGATTTAAGGCAAAGCGGCCAGCATATCGCGCTGGCCACTTTGCTGAAGCGCTAGGGATTAGAGCGCTCGCCGGTGTCCTCAGCAAATGACTCCGCTGTCTAGTTTTGCCAGACCGGCGATTGATAGAACGCGTTGCTGGACAATGTTTCTAACCTGAGTTCGGGATCAGGGCATCAGGCACGCTTGCCAGTTTGTTGCGGCGACCATCTCCTCTGGGAAGAAACGGGGTTTGGCTTAACTCGAACTGGCGCTTCTAAGATGACTCTGCTTGAGCATCAGCGCGGAGATCGACCGGCAGTTGACCGCTGCGAATGTGCAAATCTCGCTGCGGAAAGGGAATCTCAATATCGTGCTGCCGCAGCGCTGCCTCGATCGCAAAATAGAGATCGCTCATAATCAGCAATTGCTTGGGCGGATCAGCGATCCACACCAGCAGTTCAAACTCTAGGGCGCTGTCGCCAAACCCTTTAAAGAAAACCAGCGGCGGCGGTTTTGAGAGCACCTGCGCATTGTGATAAGACACCTCAATCAAAATCTCTTTTACCACTTTGGGATCAGAGTGATAAGCCACGCCAACCGGTAGGCGAATCCGCGAGACGGGATTGCGGTGGCTCCAGTTGATTACCTCTTGCTCTAAAAAGCGCGAGTTCGGCACAATAATCGAAATTTGGTCGAGGGTCTTGATTTCCGTGCTTCTGCCCCCAATCCGTTCAACCGTGCCCTGAAATTCGCCAAATGAGACAAAATCCCCCACTAAAATCGGACGCTCAAAGATCAAAATTAGGCCGCTGCCAAAGTCCTTCGCAATGTTTTGCAAGCCTAAGCCAATCCCCACGCCGAGGGCGCTGGCAATCAATGCTAGTGAACTCAGGTCAAGGCCCCAAATTTGCAGCAGCACAACAGCTCCCACAAAAATCAGGGTGTACTTGATCAGCACCGAGAGCGCTTCACGTGATCCGCGATCGATACCTGTGAGCCGCAGCACCCGCGATCGCAAAAAGTTAGTGACAATCCCAGAGACGACGACGAGCGCCAGCAACAGCCCTAGCAAGATCAACAGGCTAGCGATGGAAAACTCATTTTGCCCCAGGCGTAAATTGGGCTCGATAAAACCGACTAGAGCCTGTCGCCGCAAAAAATAGCTCCAGCGGCGCGTAAACGGAAACAGCGTTGTGATGTAAGTAATGGTGCCAAACCAGAGGGCAAAGCGAATCACACTCAGTAAGAGTGATAGCAGCAGGTTGAGCCCTGCAGGCGGCGTATGGCCATCGTCATGGGGCGTCGTGACGGTGGTCAGCATCGGTCGCAGCGATCGCCGCCAGAGGGCCCCGGTGACCCGATCGATCACCAGCACCAACAGTAAAATCCCGAGGGCGATGATGACGCGCTCCCGGAGGACTGAGTGGCTGCGCTCTTCTTGCGCCGTGGCCAACTCGCGATTGAGTACCTCAGTCCACTGTTGGGCCTGTGACCGTGGTGAAGGAGCGCTATTCAGGCGGGCATCTTCTTGGGTGACCGTCATCAGGTAGCGGTCGTTCACCACAATCACGGACGCTTTGTTGCGAATTTCGAGCGTCACCGTCAGTTCATCGTTGGAGGTGACCTGTTCTTCTAAGGCGGCGCTGATGGCCTCAGCGCGTTCACCGGCTTCGATTTGATTCGTTGAGGCAATTTCAAACAGTGGGCGACCATCTAACACGATAGGGGCTGTGTCTAACGACGGAAATTGCGCTGCTCCGGGCAGCACGATAGCTAGCCACACCATCACGATCACCATGAGCCGACTCAGCGATCGCCCCCAGCGCCGCCAGTGCTTCCCTGCTGGTCGATGCACCGGGCCACCGGTCTCGGTCACCCTGCCCAAATCGTCTCCTCGCCCTACTGCCATGTACCCTACTCGCCCTGAGTCAATGAACCCACTTGATGGTGAACTATCGCGCTGGCCACTTTATTGAGAACCCCTTAGGAGTACTTTATTGCTTAGCGCCTGAGCAAAGTGGCCGTAGCCCTGGCTTGGCCGCACTGGCGACTGCGGTCAAAATGCTCACCCAAGGTCATCTAGGCAACATCAAGCAGCCCGTAGGCTGGAGAGCCAGAGCGATAGTCTGGTTGAAGAGAATCGGTATCAGGCGACCCTGGTGCTTTTAACAGCATGACGAGTTGTTGGCCATTCGACAGGGGAAAGATATCGCGGTCAGTCATGCTTGCAGACATGACACGATGGCTCCCTTGTTCCCTACAGGCCGACAGTGGTCTTGACCGGTAAAACCAGGTAGCAATGTCAGCACTGGCTCATCGGCGATTGATGGCTGTGGGGATCGGGCACTGGTTTGATGCGGTTGGCTGGCAGCGCCCCACGTTCACACCCTAGTTAATGGTGTGTGTGCCGTCAGGCCTGACGGCCAAGCGTTGGGCCACAATTGGGATGACTTGCTCTAAAGCAAGGTATTAATTTTGTCCGCGATCGCGCCTTGAGCCAGAACGCCTTCAGTGCGCTCGACCAGATTGCCATCTTTAAAGAAGAGCAGGGTCGGCACACCCATAATGTGATACTGACTGGCGAGTTCCTCATGATCGTCAATATTGATCTTGGCTAATTTGGCCTTGCCGGCAAAATCCGCTGCCAATCCATCAATAATCGGATTCATCAGTTTGCAAGGGCCGCACCACGCCGCCCAAAAATCGACGACGACTGGCACATCACTTTGAAGAACTTCACCGGCAAAATTTTCATCGGTCAGCGTAACGTATGTAGCGGTATCGGCCATGGTATTTATCTCCTCAAACGGCGATCGCTGAAATCATTGAAACGGCCCCCTCGTCTACACAACTCCGGTCATGTAGAACCCCCCTAAGATAATCGATTGACGTCGCGCGCTCAGCCCCAACATTGCCCCCAGACTGGAAGATTTTCTTTAGTTCAGAACAATGTGACCAATAAAAAGGGGACACGATGGAGCGCGTCCCCTCAGGGATTCAGAGAAAGTTGTGGGTTAACTTGGCAATAAGCGATCCATGGTTTGCCGAACGACCCTAGGGCGCGTCATCAATTAAACTCGAAAGCCTTACGATATGGGCATTATCGCGCCCGCCCCGTAAAACTAGCTAGAGGCTGAACCGCTTTCAGCATAAAGACTCAGCCGCTAAATGATGACAGCCTCTAGAGCTGCTGGCCCATGAGTTCAGCAATTTCATGATGCTCAATTGGCGGTTTCGCCAATTCGGCTTGACGAATGTCAGTGATCAGCCAGTTCAATGCCGCCTGCTGCATGTCAATCGAGGCCCCGGTTTTGTCTACACAATAGCGACCAAACACGAGCTTATCGACTAGGCGCACGCCGGAGCCAATCCGCGAATATTCGAAAATGACGCTGCGATCGACAATGGCATTGCTGCAGATCAAGCAGTTAGGCCCAATCATCGTGGGACCAACGATTTTAGCGCCATCTTCAATGTGGGCGCGCGCGCCGATATACACCGGCCCTTGAATATCTACTTTGTCCCAATTGACCTTGACGTTTAAGCCGGTAAAGATGCCGGGTTTGACCTCTTCACCAGGGATGTCAACCAGCTTCACTTGACCGGTCATGACATCTTGAATCGCCTGCCAATAGTCCGGCACCTTACCAATATCAACCCACTCGAAGTCCATCCGAATGCCATAGAACGGTGCATCTGCAGCCACCAGCTTCGGGAATAAATCGCCCCCAATGTCATACTCCATACCCGCGGGAATGTAGTTGAAAATCTCGGGCTCAAAAATATAGATGCCCGTGTTGATATCAGTACTCAGTGCCTCTTCAACCTTGGGTTTCTCTTGGAAAGATTTGATTCGCCCGTCGTCATCGGTCACCACCACGCCATAGCTGGGTACCTGTTTCAGGGGCACAGACTTCATCACCACTGTGGCGATCGCCCCTTTAGCCTTGTGTTGACGAACGGCTTCGGTGAGGTCGAGGTCGATGAGGGCGTCACCACACAGCACGACAAACGTGTCGTCAAAAAACGGCGAGAATTCTTGAATTTTTTTCATGCCGCCAGCCGAGCCGAGCGCATCGCCGACTAGCTGACCGTCTTCAATGCGGCCTTCAAAGGAATAGGCTAGCTCAACGCCAAAGCGCTGACCATCGCGAAAATAACCCTCAATCTCATTGGCCAGGTGACTTACATTCACCATGATCTGGTCAAAGCCATGATGTTTGAGTAAGTCCAGCAAAAACTCCATCACGGGTTTTTGCAGAATGGGGATCATCGGCTTCGGAATGGTGTAGGTGATCGGCCGAACCCGAGTCCCCTTACCAGCGGCCAGAACCATGGCTTTCATAAGGCATCCTCTTTGAACTTAAAAATACGACTTGGCTTAATTTAAAGACAGCACGCCTGGGGCTTCTTGTCTGTTGACGGGGCTTACACCCCGCTGGCACATCATGGAGACTCGGCAGACATGCAACTGTTAGCCGTATGATGTCTGAGGTCAGATTGCTCCAACCGATGAACCTTTAGACAAGCGTATGCTAACAGAGGATACCCAGTGGTGCTGAGAAGTTCACCCTGTCAATAGCGATTAGGTTTACCCAAATTTTGAATGACATTACCTAGATTTACGGATTCCTGCGGTCCCAGTTTCCGACCCCTCTAGCGATCAGTCTCAGGGGCTGGGTCAGGCTAATTCTCAGGGTTCTCAGTGGTTGGACTCCCACTATCTGAGCAATGTCGGTAAGCCGTGGGGGAGCATGTGTCGTCTGCTGAGAGAGTCGCTATTAGACCATGCCGATTTGGCCCAACAGAGCAGCGTTTTGCCCGGTCGTGCTGGCGGCTGTCATCAACGCTCGGTCGAGCGATGCCAGGCACATCAATGCTGGGAAAGCTGCTAAATCGATTCCGTCAGATAGTCGAGATAGCGCTTGACGCGTTCAAAATCGCCTTGCGCAATGCAGGCCACCTTAAGACTCGATAGGGCTTGGCGCTGGAGCTGCGGATCTTGCAGTTTCATCGTTGCTTTTAGTCGATCTTCTCGTGCCTGCAGCGCCTTGCTGACTTCGCCTAAGATATCGTAATTAATGGCAAGACTTTCTAGGGTTTGCGCTTCACCCCTGAGGTCTTGTAAACGCCGCACGAGCTGTAGCCGCTCTTGTAAATAAACCACCGCTCGGCTGTAATCACCGATCGCGTAGCAGGCACTGTGGAGATTGCGAAGGATTTTATTAACCACGACGATTTCCATGCGATCGCGGGAGAGTCGGAGCAGGCGATCATAGTAGACAATCGTCTTCTGTGAGTCCCCCAGCGCATGATAAGCGTTGCCCAAGTTTCTCAAGATGTGCTCTAGCGTTGCCGTGTCGTCTTGGGTTTCGGCCAATTGCAAGCTGCGCTCGTAAAGCACGACGGCCTTTTCAGACTCGCCAGACACTCGATGGATCAGTGCGAGATTTCCCAAAGAGCGCATTTCGGCCTCGATATCCCCCATTTCCTGGGCGAGGCTTAAGCTCTGAGACATGCAATTTTGGGCCTTTTCTAAATCGCCGAGATGGCGATAGCTGTTGCCCAAACAGCTCAGCGCTTGGTGCAAGAGCGTCTTGTCCGACAACTGGTGGGCCAACTCCAGCCCTTGACGAGCATAATCCACCGCCCATAGATAATCTGCCAGGCTATAGCAGAGGTGCGCCATTACCGATAGCACCTTGGCTTCAGAGCGTACCTGCGCCAACGTCTGAAACGCCTGCAGGGCTTTTTGAAAGTCGGCAAAGGCCGCCATCATATTGCCCTGGCGCTGCTGGGCCGCGCCTTGCTTAAGCCACTGACGCGCCTCGGCAGAGAGGCACTTGTGCTGCTCTGCAGTGAGCGATTGCCGAATGAGTTCGTCGCGAGACGCGACCACAGTTTTTTCTAAAAGTAGTCGTTCGACCACGTTGTTAGGGGTCTGCTGCATAAGTTGAGGATTACCTTTTCAGACACGCTCAAGAGAGTCCTGAAGTATTGATAAAGTATGAAAAAACGTGAAATTCACCGGCTCTGAAGTCAGTGCGGACGCTGTAAACCCGTTCAGAGACAGATACGTATATACCTTGTCATGTTAGTTAAAGCACCAATGAAGTGGAACCGTGCATTTGACCAGAGCTAGAAGTTAGCCGTTAGCCGTAAAGTCCGCAAATCAGCCGGGCTGAGGGCCGCAGTTCGGCTTCGTCGCTGTTTCATCGCATCAGCGTAGGTGTCGTGATTGACAGCAATTCACCGTGTCGGCCGGTGGGGCAAATACCGGGTCGATGAGCGCCCTCAGTTTTTCCGTGATTCCCGAAGATTGGTCTAGGCTGTAAAGGACTGTGCCTTACGCCAATTTCCCTGACATCCTGCCAATACGGAGATACTCGTCCTTGACTGCGCCCTTTCATGCCGAACGATTACTATTCACCCCCGCCACCCCGAGCAGCACGGCGACCTCGGTGGTGTTTGCCTTTCCGAATGAGTACAGCGTGGGCATCACCAGCTTGGGCTATCAGATCATTTGGGCGATGCTGGCACAACGTTCTGATCTAGCGGTCTCACGCTGGTTTACCGATATCCACGAATCTTTGCCGAGCCCTATTGAACTGCTGGGCTTCTCGATGTCGTGGGAACTCGACTATGCCAACATTTTGTCGATGTTGGAATCGTTGCAGATTCCCATTGAATCGACCGATCGCAGCAATGAGCATCCGCTAGTGTTTGGCGGCGGGCCGGTGTTGACGGCCAACCCGGAACCATTTGCGGCATTTTTTGACGTGCTGCTATTGGGCGATGGCGAGGTAGTGCTGGATGCCTTTATTGATGCCTATCAAACGGTGCGAGATTGCGATCGCGCCACTCAACTCAAACAGCTGGCGCAAGTGCCGGGCATTTATGTGCCCTCACTCTATGAGCCCACCTATGCCAGCGCCACCGGCCCCCTGATCGCAGTCTCGCCCATTGCTGCTGATATTCCTGCTGTGCTGCAAAAGCAAACCTATCGCGGCAACACCCTGTCAGCTTCCTCCGTCGTGACGGCAAAGGCGGCTTGGGAAAACATCTACATGGTGGAGGTCGTGCGCAGCTGCCCAGAGATGTGTCGCTTTTGCCTGGCCAGCTATCTCACCCTGCCATTTCGCACTGCGCCTGTGGCCGGAGGCCTGATCCCTGCAGTGGAAAAAGGCGTGGCCGTGACGAATCGGCTTGGACTGCTGGGGGCTTCTGTCACGCAGCATCCCGACTTTGACGAACTGCTCGACTATCTCAACCAGCCGCAATTCGATGACGTGCGGCTGAGCTTGGCCTCGGTGAGAACGAATACGGTCAAGCCCAAGCTCACAGAAACGCTGACGCGTCACGGCACTAAGTCCATCACGATCGCGATCGAAAGCGGCTCCGAGCGAGTACGCCAAATTGTCAATAAAAAGCTCGAAACCGACGACATTCTGGCCGCTGCCGTGAATGCTAAAGCCGGTGGATTGAGTGCGCTGAAGCTCTACGGCATGGCGGGCATTCCGGGGGAAGTGCCGGAAGATCTGGAAACCACTGCTGAGCTGATGCTGCAACTCAAAAAGGTGGCACCGGGGCTACGTTTGACGCTGGGCTGCAGCACGTTTGTGCCCAAGGCCCATACGCCGTTTCAGTGGTATGGCGTCAATCGCCAGGCCGAAAAGCGATTGAAACTACTGCAAAAGCGTTTGCGTCCCAAAGGCATCGACTTTCGCCCCGAAAGCTATAACTGGTCGATCATTCAAGCGTTGATTTCGCGGGGCGATCGCCGCCTAACGCCGCTGCTGCTACAGGCGCGTGAGTTTGGCGATTCTCTTGGCAGCTATAAACGTGCGTTTAAAGAGCTGAAGGGACAATTGCCGCCGCTAGCGTTTTATGTGCACGAAAATTGGGAGCCCGATCAGGTGCTGCCTTGGGATCACATTCAAGGGCCGCTGCCCAAAGCCACTTTGCTCAAACACTTGGATAACGCTACAGAGTACTTTCCTGCATCAGAGCGGCCCGTTGTGCCGGTATAGTCCCTGGTGTCGGAGTGTTATCGCCAGTGCTCGGCTTGCTGGCATTGCGAGAAAGGCACCTACCCCACCAATAATAAGGGAGCAGCTATTTTGAGCATGATTGATGACGTCGCCGACGGTGATTATTCCGGGATATCTTGCGGGAGCTGGCCCCTACCGAGGGTTAGAGGCCGACTTGCAGGCGCGAGGCGTTTGGGCAAAAACGGTGCCGTTGACCCAGGCCAGCTGGTTGCCCACCTTTGGCGGGCGCTCGGTGCAGCCGATTTTGCAGGCGATCGCCCAGACCGTCGAGCAAGCGCTGGCAGCTACTGGCAGCGATCAAGTCAACCTGGTTGGCCATTCGGCGGGTGGCTGGATTGCGCGAATTTATTTGGGAGACAGGCCCTACGACGTGCATGCCAAAGACCGCGATCGGCCCAATGTTTGGTCGGGGCATCAGCGGGTCAACACGCTATTGACGCTGGGCACGCCGCACATCAGCCAAGAGCGGTGGACTCGCCTCAACCTGGACTTTGTGAATGACACCTATCCCGGCACTTATCATCCCCAAGTGAAGTATGTGTGCGTCGCGGGCAAAGCGGTGTTTGGGCAGCGCTGGCGCACCTGGTTTACTTACAACAGCTACAAACTGACGGCGGGCGCAGGGGCTTGTTGGGGCGATGGCATTACGCCCATTGCGGCGGCTCATTTGGCGAAGGCGAACAATATTGTGCTGGAGCAGGTCTACCATTCGCCTAAGCCGGGGATTGCCTGGTATGGTTCGCCGACAGTGGTCGATCAGTGGCTGCCCTATTTACTGCCGTGAAGGCGTTGAGTTGTATCAGTTCTGCAAAATAGCGCTACCGGTCGGCGATCCCCCGCTGTCGCTGCCCCCTTGTCGAAGGGGGCTACACACTTTTTGGGATGTGTAGTCTAAATTCAGCGAATTGGTATTAGGCCACCGTGACTGCTGTTCACTCGGGTGATCCAAGACTCGGACGCATGAAAAAGCGTCTCGGGGCGATCGCCCCGAGACGCTAAAGAAGGGAGTGTGATGATTGGATCTACAGGTTCAACCCGGCTTTAGCCTGGTCGTAGTCATCTATCGTGACCGGTAGGGGCTTAACCTTCCAGATGTCTTCGCAGTATTCGCGAATAGAGCGATCGCTGGAAAACTTACCGGTTCGCGCCGCATTCAAAATCGACATACGAGTCCAATTGTCTTGGTCTTGATAGGCCTGGCTAACCCGATCTTGACAGTCAATGTAGGACTGGTAGTCAGCCAGCAACAGGAAGGGATCTTGATACATCAGGTTATCTAGCAGTGGCTTGAACAGCTCTGTATCGCCGTGGGAGAAGTATCCCGATGCGACCAAATCGAGCACCTGCTTGAGGGCCTCATTGCTGCTGTAGTAATCGTAGGGGTTGTAGCCCTGCGCCTTGAGGCTAGCCACTTCCTCCGTTTTCAGACCAAAGAGGAAGAAGTTTTCGGCCCCGACCTCGTCGCGAATCTCGACGTTGGCCCCATCGAGCGTGCCAATGGTCAGCGCCCCATTCATCGAAAATTTCATGTTGCCGGTGCCGGAAGCCTCTTTACCCGCGGTCGAAATCTGCTCAGACAGCTCTGCCGCCGGATACACGCGCTGGCCAAAGGTGACGTTGTAGTCGGGCAAAAAGACCACCTTGAGGCGATCGCGCACGTCGGGATCGTTGTTGACCACGCTGCCCACTGAGGTGATGAATTTAATCATCAGCTTCGCCATCACATAGCCGGGGGCCGCCTTGCCGCCAAAAATAAAGGTGCGCGGCGTGATGTCGAGGTTGGGATTCGCCTTGATGCGGTTATAGAGGGTGATGATGTGCAGTACGTTGAGGTGCTGCCGCTTATATTCGTGAATCCGCTTGACCTGCACATCAAACATCGATTCTGGATTCACCACAATGCCAGTCGCCTGACGAATGTGAGTGCCTAAATCACGCTTGATGGAAAGCTTAATCTGCCGCCATTCATGACGGAAGCCGGCATCATCAGCAAACGTTTCTAGGCCCCGCAGGTCGTCCAGATGTTTGATCCAGTTATCGCCAATCTTGCTCGAGATTAAATTGGCGAGGCGCGGATTGCTCTGCACCATCCAGCGGCGGGGGGTGACGCCGTTCGTTTTGTTATTGAACTTCTCTGGTGAGAGCAGGTAGAAATCCTTCAAAATGGTGGATTTCACCAGCTCAGTGTGCAGCGCGGCAACCCCGTTGATCGAATAGCTGCCGACACAAGCCAAGTTAGCCATGCGCACCGAGCGACCACCGCTTTCGTCAATTAGTGAGAGGCTGGCGAGATGATCTTCATTGCCCATAAACCGCAGCCGCACTTGATCGAGGAAGTGACGGTTGATTTCGTAAACAATTTCCAAATGGCGCGGCAGAATGCGGCCAAACAGATCAACCGACCACTTTTCTAGGGCCTCGGGCAGCAGCGTATGGTTTGTAAAGGCAAAGGTCTGGCGGGTAATTTCCCAGGCGGGATCCCAAGCCATATGGTGCTCATCGACCAGTAATCGCATGAGCTCAGCCACCCCGACTGCGGGGTGAGTGTCGTTGAGCTGCACCGCGAACTTTTCATGGAATGTGTCTAACCGGCGACCGCTGCGCAGGTGAATGCGAATCATGTCTTGCAGCGCGCAAGAGACAAAGAAGAACTGCTGCATCAGGCGCAGCTCTTTGCCTTGCACTTGCTCATCGTTGGGGTAGAGTACCTTGCTGATGTTTTCTGACACGATTTTTTGGTCGACCGCGCCGTAGTAATCACCCACGTTAAAAGTCTGAAAATCAAAGGATTCTGGCGCTTCCGACTTCCACAACCGCAGGGTGTTCACCGTGTTGACCTGATAGCCCGAAATCGGCGTGTCGTAGGGAATGCCTTTGACGATTTGGTCAGGCACCCAGCGCACTCGGTACTGACCTTGGTTGTCGGTATAGGCTTCGGTGTGACCGCCAAACTTGACGGTGACCGCCATCGACGGGCGGGCAATTTCCCAGGGGTTGCCAAACTGCAGCCACTTGTCGGTGATTTCGACCTGCCAGCCATCGCGAATCTGCTGGTCAAAAATACCAAATTCATAGCGGATGCCGTACCCGAGCGCAGGGATTTCTAAACTGGAAAGAGAATCCATATAGCAGGCGGCTAAGCGGCCCAAGCCGCCGTTGCCTAAACCGGGTTCTTCTTCTTGGGCGACGAGCTCATCAAAGTCTAGGCCCGATTCCTCAATGGCTTGGCGCACCTGACTCTGCACGCCCAAGTTGATCAGATTGTTCTCTAGGTGGGGCCCCAGCAAAAATTCCGCCGACAGATAGGAAACGATGCGTGTCTCGGGCTGCAGGTAGTTGCGCCGGGAGTAGAGCCACCGCGGCATTAGCCGATCGCGCACCACAAAGGCGAGCGCCAGATAAAAATCATTTTTAGAGGCCAGTTCGGGCAGCTTGCCTTGAATGAAATAGAGGTGGTCCGCAAAGGCGCGCCGCAGCGTTTCGACACTGAGGCCGGTGCGATCGTCTTCAATCGTAATCGGGCAATTCACCAGGGAATCAGCAGTAACCATAGAGCAAATCCTTGTTTCGTGAGCAACATCTGGCAGAGGGCGGTGCCTTCAGTTTTGATTGAATTGTGAGATTCAAGGGCAAAACTTAAGACTCCTGTAATTCTTAGCAGGTAGAAATCATCAGACTAGAAGGGCGGCGGCGATCGCCCTGCAGGGTAATGCCGCGATCGTTGGCCGCTAGGTGGCGCAGAATTTTGTAGACCGTTTCAATTTGATCAGCGGCCTCCGCCTTGGCCGCCACTGTCGATAAAGGCAGCGGCTCGGTCACAGTTTTGACCACCGTCAGCACCCGCCGCTGCAGATCGATGACGGTGGCCGCCGCCTTCTTGCCCGCCTCGACGCCTGGCTGGTGATAAGCATTGATATTGACCAGCGAGGCATACAGCCCCACCGCCCGCTCGTAGAGCGCAATCAACGCCCCGACCGTGTGCGGCGTGACGGCGTTAATCGTCACCGTGATGGATTCTCGCTGATTGTCATATAGGGCCGCGCGGGTGCCCTGTAAAAAGCCGGAGAGAAAGTCGCCCGAGGTGGCGTCAGGCTCGACCTCAATCGAGTCGCCCTGGCGGTCTTGAAGCACTTCAATAAAGGTGGCAAAAAAGTTGGGTACCCCTTCTCGCAGCTGCTGCACGTAGGCGTGCTGGTCAGTTGAGCCTTTGTTGCCATAAACGGCGATGCCCTGATACACGGTGTTACCGTCGAGGTCTTTTTCCTTGCCGAGGGATTCCATCACTAGCTGCTGCAGATAGCGCGAAAACAGCAGCAGGCTGTCTTTATAGGGCAGCATCACCATGTCTTTCTCACCCTGGCCATTACCGGCGTAGTACCAGGCCAGAGCCAGCAGCGCCGCCGGATTATTTTTCAACTCCGGCACGCGGGTGGCCGCGTCCATCTCTTTGGCCCCGGCCAGCATGGCGCGAATGTCGATACCCAACAGTGAGGCTGACAGCAGCCCGACGGCTGACATTTCCGAGGTGCGGCCCCCCACCCAATCAAACATGGGAAATTCTGCTAGCCAGCCCTCCATCCGCTCTAGCTCGTCCATTTTGCTGCCAATCATCGTGATGGCCACCGCATGGGAGGGAAAATCGAGCCCCAGTTCTTCAAACCGGTGCTTGACTTCCAGCATGCCGTTGCGAGTTTCGGGGGTGCCGCCCGACTTGCTGGTAATGATGACCAGCGTGCTCTTGAGGCGATCGCCCAACTGATTTAACACATGGTCAATGCCAGCGGGATCCGTATTATCCAAAAAGTAAATATTGAGCGGGGGAGCGATCGGCGCTAGGGCCTCTGACACAAACTCCGGGCCGAGGGCTGAGCCGCCAATGCCCACTGAGAGAATGTCGGTAAACTTGTCCGCCTCTGCTGGTTGAATCGTCCCAGCATGGACCTTTTCAACAAAGGATTCAATATCGTCGAGTACCGTGGTGACTTCCTGGCCCAAGCCGTTGGGAGCTAGTTCCGGGTCGCGCAGCCAATAGTGGCCGACCATGCGATCTTCGTCAGGGTTAGCGATCGCCCCCTGCTCAAGAGCCACCATGTCAGTAAAGGCTTGGTCAAACTTGGGCTTTAGGGTTTCAACAAAAGCCTCGTCAAACCCGATACGGCTGATATCGACGTAAAGCTCAAGGCCCTCGTGGTAATAAAGCCACGCTTCATATTTTTGCCAGAGGTCAATTGCATTCATTGCGGCAAACCTGTTTGCATGTCAATTAATCTATCGATCGGATTCAGAAACCTCTTGAGCATAGGGGTAGTCAACCGGTGTCGCCTCTAATCTTTCAATCACCTTTAGAAAGATGACGAGAGCGGCGGGCGATCATGACCTCGCTGTAGTCTCGCAGCCAATGCGCTGTTACCTCAGCTTTTCGCCTGAATGACGTCGTCAACGACCGCGAGCGTGGTCGGGCACGTTGCTGAGCAGAAAGCTGATGTTGTCCCTGTAGATCCCCCATTCTCAGGGGAGCCGATCTTTGAAGTCCCCAAAATTGAGAGACTTAGGGGGCCGCATCAAATCTGGTGCTTTGGCCAATTCAGACCTTGATTCAGCAATGCCGTTGGCCTGGGTCCATCCGATGATCCCCCAGTGGCAGTTGGGGCATGGCACTGCCATGCCCCAACCTGTGGAGGCAGTCACGGGCAACCGCTCTCAGAGAAACAGCGCATCCGAGCGCTTAGCTCGGCGCTGATTATGAACAACCGTCGCTGCCTGAGTAGGGCCACTTCCAGTTCGTGATCTCCTCAATGTCAGTACCTTCTTCAAACGCATAGGCCAGGCATTTAATAATCTGGTTTTTCATGCGTTCTTTGACATGGGCCGCCGCCGAACCGAGCTTGGGCACTCGGTCGATCACGTCAATGACCAGGTTGAATCGATCCACCTGGTTGCGAATGGCCAGCTCTAGCGGGGTGTTGATATTGCCCTGCTCTTTATAGCCCCGCACGTGAATCCGTTCTTGATTCTTGCGGCGATACACCAGCTTGTGAATCAGCCAGGGATAGCCGTGGAAGTTGAACATGATGGGCTTGTCGGTTGTAAACAGCGAGTTGAAGTCGCGATCGCTCAAACCGTGAGGATGCTCAGTCTCCGACACCAGGGTGAAGAGATCGACCACATTGACAAAGCGCACCTTCAAGTAGGGGAACTCTTCTCGCAGAATCGCCGTTGCCGCCAGCGACTCCATCGTGGGAATGTCGCCACAGCAGGCCATCACCACATCGGGAATGTCGGGCTCGGTGCCGCAGTCGTCATTACTAGCCCAATCCCAAATGCCAATGCCCTTCGTACAGTGCTGCACCGCCTCATCCATTGTCAGATACTGCAGGTGCTTCTGTTTGTCCGACACGATGACGTTGATATAGTCCACGCTGCGGAAGCAGTGATCCGCGACGGACAGCAAGCAGTTGGCATCGGGGGGAAAGTAAACCCGCACCACATCGGGACTCTTGTTGGTCACCAAATCCACATAGCCCGGATCTTGGTGGCTAAAGCCGTTGTGGTCTTGTCGCCAGACCAGCGACGACAGCAGGATATTGAGCGAAGAGACCGAGCGCCGCCAGGGCACATGGTTCTTACAAATATCAAGCCACTTGGCATGCTGGTTAAACATGGAATCCACCACGTGGACAAACGCCTCGTAGGTGTGGAACAGGCCATGGCGGCCCGTTAGCAGATAGCCCTCGAGCCAGCCCTGCAGCGTATGTTCACTCAGCATCTCCATGACGCGGCCATCGCGAGCTAATTCGCTGCCGTCTAAGTCTTCGGGGTACATGTCGGCCATCCAAACTTTTTTGGTGACTTCATACACCGCGCTCAACCGGTTGGAGGCCGTCTCATCAGGCCCCATCAGGCGGAAGTTATCGAGGTTGTCGCGCATAATATCGCGCATCAAATAGCCCAGCACCTTGGTGTTTTCAAACTCGACGGTGCCGTGCTCCGGAATCTCGATCTCATAGTCTCGAAAGTCTGGCAGCTTCAGCTCGCGCCGCACCAGTCCCCCGTTGGCGTTGGGGTTAGCGCTCATGCGGCGATCACCCACCGGTGACAGCTCCTGCAGTTCTGGCAGTAGCACGCCATTGTCATCGAAGAATTCTTCGGGACGATAGCTCTTCATCCACTCTTCGAGGCGACGCAAATGCTCAGGGTTGCTGTGCATGCCGCCCATGGGTACCTGGTGCGCTCGCCAAAAGTCTTCCACTTTATGACCATCGACTTCCTGTGGCCCCGTCCAGCCTTTGGGCGTTCTGAGAACGATCAGCGGCCAGCGCGGGCGCTCCGCATTGCCGCTGTTGCGACATTCTTGCTGAATGGCGCGAATGTCGTTAACACACAGCTCCATTGTGGCAGCCATCTTCTGGTGCATCTCAGCTGGGTCGCGACCCTCGACAAAATAAGGCGTGTAGCCATACCCCCGGAAGAGAAACTCCAGCTCCTCGTGGGAGATGCGGGCCAAAATCGTCGGGTTGGCAATCTTATAGCCGTTGAGGTTGAGAACCGGCAGCACCGCCCCATCACGAATTGGGTTAATGAACTTGTTCGAGTGCCAAGCCGTCGCCAGTGGCCCGGTTTCCGATTCGCCGTCACCTACGACACAGGTGACAATCAGGTCGGGATTATCAAGTACCGCCCCATAGGCATGGGAAACGCTGTAGCCCAATTCGCCCCCCTCATGAATCGACCCCGGTGTCTCGGGGGTGACGTGGCTGCCAATGTGACCGGGAAAGGAGAACTGCTTGAAAAACTTCTGCATCCCTGGCTCATCAAACGTTTTGTCGGGATAAAACTCTGAGTAGGTGCCTTCGAGATATACCGGCCCGAGCACCCCTGGCGCCCCGTGACCGGGTCCCGCCATGAAGATCATGTTGAGGTCATACTTCTTGATCAGGCGGTTGCAGTGCAGATAGGTGAAGCTTAGAGCCGGCGACGCGCCCCAGTGACCCAGCAAGCGGTGCTTGACGTGCTCAGGCTTGAGGGGCTCTTTCAACAAGGGGTTGTCCCTCAGATAAATCATGCCTACGGCCAAATAGTGGCAGGCCCGCCAATAGGCATCGATTTTTCGCAAGTCTTCATCTGACAAGGGCTTTGTCTGAGGAAAAGACGCAGTTACCATGGTGCTAAAGCTCCAAAAAAAATAGCTCTGAAAACAAGGCCTCTCTAAGCGGCCAAGGTCACGTTCATAAGGTAGACCCTAAACGGATGTATTTAAATTTTGGTTATGGAAGCTACATTTGACCAACAATGTCGGCAATTCATTAATTTTCAGTGATTGGAACTTAATTCCAAACCCACACTTTAAACGCTTCAAAAATTAATAATCACTTAAGTTTCTGTCGCCAAAAACGAACATTCTTATTCAAACCATTGCTCAAAGCCTATGCTGGCCTAGCGATGTTCTGAGTCCTCGGCCCTGACTCGACCTCCTTAGAAAACTCGTGCTGGGCCAGCCTGCCATTGCTGATGCGACTTTTCACTGCAATTCATTTATGAAAATCTATATCCAAAATCAATTTTTCTATTGATTACATATTTCGTGGAATTCTATCCGTTTAGTTTGAATCTGGGTGAATGATAGTCTTATCCAGATGTTAAATTATCCCCGGGAAAAGTGAGGCGGGTATGAACATTTATCCGTATACGTGAGCATGCCTTCTAGCCGTCTGGCAAATGCATTCAAAGCTTTCGATAATGAGTCATCGTTGGTAGGTTGCTTCGGTTTATGCCCTCAGAATGGCCACACAACCTCCTCACTTTCAGGACAAATTGAAGGGCTGATCGGTACGATATCGCTGGGTCTGGGCATTGGTAGAAATTCCCGGGCTCTCGCTGCGATCACACCCCCGCCTATTGTTGCGAGCACCGCTTCCCTGATATTGATGTTCTGCAACGGGATGATATATCGGGCTTCCCGGCTCCTTCCTCGCCGGCATGACCAAATTGCCTGGCCGTCGGAGTATTGAGATCGGAGGGCTGAGAATTCAGACGATGCTCTGCCCGGTTGGCTCCTCTCACCGCTGATCGCCGCGATGCAGTCATCGCTGAAGTCGCCTTAGATGGCCAACTGCACCCGTCAGGTTTTTTGATAAATCTCTCGAGTCCCCCTGCTTGGCCACTAACATGTATTGCTCCTGGAGATGATGGGCAAACACCCTCCAGATGGCTTCCTATCGGGTTGCGGTGTCGGGGCCACAGCCGACGAGCAGAACGGTAACAGAGAATTCGGTATGACGCTTGATGAATCGCCGAATCGGGCAAATTGTGAGCAGCGAATAGCAGATCCTCAGGCCATCGATTTGAGATTGCTAGCCCCTGGATGGCTAAGGCGATGCAGGGCAGACAGCCCATTGAAATGCTGGTACCGCACGGCCACCAAAACCAAGTGACGTGATCAACGGGATTAGCTGCGATCGCCATCAAATCTCGTCTCAACGTAATTGGGCAGTGAGGTGATGACGGGCGTTAAGAGGCCAAATATTTTAAGCGATATCGCTTTAATTCAGCATTGAGCTTGGCACAGGCAGTCAAATATTGACAGTCTTCTTTTTCGCGAATCCAATCAACCAGGTCTGAATAGCTGGCCTGTTGGCGGATTAATACGTGCAATTCATCCATACTTTTTCTGCCAATTTAAAATTTTAACGAGGGCAATCTTGGTGCCACTAAACGACTTTTAGAGACGTCGTCTAGGCCCTCACTCTAACCGATTCTGGGCTCCCTGTAGTGGCTCGACCATGACCATCGATCAAGCCAGCCAAGGTCAGGAACTCAAGGACAGACAGCTAGCACAAGAGCGGTCTCAGAGCGATCGCTGCCATGATTGTTAGAGTTTCCTTACAGGTGTAAACATCAGCTAACAATCCCTGTAGTGTTAATGGTTAAGGGCCAGACAGGTTACGCCTTTTATCCTGCGTAGGGTGCAATTTAAGAGACTTGGCCAACGGTGCCAAAATTTGAGCAAACCTGTGAAGGGCTGCAATGCCTTGCCTGAGATTGCTATCCTAGCGACGACTTTCTTTTAAGTCATCTTTTATTAATTTAACTTTTGTTAGCAAGATGCCCCCGAGGCTTCAAATCACCCCCGAAGATTGCTCGCCCTTGGGGCGGATGCTCCTTAAGTATCTCGATGCTGAAGGACTCAGTATGAACCGTCTGGCTGATCTGTCAGGGGTTGCTCAGCCCCGGCTTAGAGGTGCTTGCCTAAAAGGCACCTGTCCGACGCCAGAAACCCTGAGGAAATTAGCTCGAGTCATGGGCATGCATCATCTAGAGCTGTACACGCTGGCCTATGAAGGACGCTTCGAAACAAGTCCGATTGAAGGCGAACCCTACACGCTTAATACGCTCGTCCGAGAACTGTTCGAAACTGCCCGAGAGATGGGACTAACCGCCCCGAAGTCGGCCCCTTCCAAGTCGCAACTCTGCAAAGCCTTAATTGAATTAGGGTTCTTTCCCAATCAAGAGCAGGCTTGACGCCACGCATCTTGCTGACTTTTCTTAGATGGCTTTTCAGGGAAATGGCCCGTGATGCCGGCGCAGCCCTCGCCATGAGGCCCGGGGGTCTAATTGAGAGCGGTGGGACAGATGCCTCTCTCGTTGGGTGCTTTAAGCGATTGTCGGGGGGCTGACCCAGCCTACTCGAAATTCATGTTTAGGAAGGCCTCTTAATCTTTCTTGGAGCGACTGCGCGTCAGGGAAATCAGCTCACATGTTTAATCGCACTGCTGACTCTACCGGGAGGCGCACCTGAGGGCACTGCCGTTTCGCTAGACGTGAGCAGAACGCTGACTCTATCGCCGATGGTGAACCAAACGGGGCTCAAGATAATTCCTATCGCTTGGAGGTCATCCGGCCCGTAGCGCCGATCTGATAAGATTCTTTGCCACTGACCGGGTGAGGTTCTCAATAAAGCCGACCATTGACGAGTGTGGTGGGCCATTTGCCTTAACGGCTCAGCTCGCTGAACAGAGGGAAACCCGCCACTACTCGCCTTGATTTCTCAGATGGCTGCGAGTTCTTTGCGCCGGTTAATCATGGTTTTATGAGGATGACGTCTCATTTTCCAGGCGGTAATGAGATCAACGTTCAAAGCCCGATGCCTAATGACCGTGCGTCTGAGTTGAGTGGCTGAATCACCTAAATCTCGATAAACTACGACACTTCTAATTTATGTCAGAGTCTCAAAAGATTAGCGCAGCGGTGGCCAAACTCTACGATACCTACCCGTTTCCGCCAGAACCCTTATTAGATGAGGCACCCCCCGGCTATAACTGGCGCTGGAATTGGTTGACTGCCTATGCCTTTTGCACCGGACAAAAGCCTGCGAGTCCTCAGGCGCGAATTTTAGATGCGGGCTGCGGCACGGGCGTGGGGACGGAATATTTAGTGCATCTCAATCCAGAGGCCACGGTGACTGGCATTGATCTGAGTGCGGGCGCTTTAGCTGTGGCCCGAGAGCGCTGTCAGAAGTCAGGGGCGACGGGCGTTGAATTTCATCACCTGAGCCTGTTTGATGTCGATCAGTTGCCCGGCGAGTTTGACCTGATTAATTGCGTGGGCGTGTTACACCATACGCCTGATCCGATCGGCGGCATTCAGGCGTTAGCGCAAAAGCTGGCCCCCGGCGGTTTGCTGCATGTGTTTGTGTATGGCGAACTGGGTCGCTGGGAAATCAAGCTCATGCAGGAGGCGATCGCGCTTTTGCAGGGCGATCGCCGAGGTGACTATCCTGATGGGGTGGCGGTAGGCCGACAGATCTTTGCTGCCTTGCCAGAAAACAATCGACTGCGGCAGCGAGAAAAAGAACGCTGGTCTTGGGAAAATCAGCGCGATGAATGCTTTGCCGACATGTACGTGCATCCCCAAGAAATTGACTACAACATCAATACCGTTTTTGAGCTGATTGACGCCTCGCGCCTGGAATTTGTCGGGTTGTCGAATCCCCAGGTGTGGGATTTAGAGCGCTTAGTGGGCACTGCACCAGATTTGCTGGAACGGGCCAAAGGCCTGAGCGATCGCCAACGCTATCGCCTGATTGAACTTCTCGATCCTTCCGCGATTACTCATTACGAGTTTTTCCTGGCCCGCCCGCCGCTAGTAAAACAAACCTGGGAAGATGACGATGCTCTGCTCAGTGCGATTCCAGAACCCAGCCCCTGCTTAGAAAACTGGCAAGACAGCCCCCACTTTTTTAATCAAGATTATCAACTGATCAAGTTGGAACAATCGCCGTGGCAGTTTTTAGTTGCCTGTGGCCAAGCGAACGGCGGCCAGACCGTGGGCGAGTTGTTAGAGACTGTGGAAAGTACGCTCGATGATGTGCGATCGCTGCAGCGGCAAAATCTGATCTTGCTCAGCCCTGAGCAGGCTTAACCCTACTCGTCATCCTCAGCGGCCTAGCGTTCATCCGCACGCTGGCGAGTTTTGCCAGCGTGCGGATGACGTTTAGAGAATCGCGCTTAACTAACATACTGATAAATTCGGTTTTCTCCGCAGGAGACACGCCGCGTGAGCGCAGCCTGCCTGCAGGGCATACGACTCCGTTCAACTTACGTATCTCGAGAGTTGAGCGGAGTTGAAACTCGTCTCGCAGGGACTTTATTTTCAAACGTATCCCTTAAGGCTCCTGCAGGGGGCCGACACTCAATAGCTCTCGATAGTGCTGCGGATCCCCTTCGAATAGCACGGTTCTTTCTTTTCGCTTGCGGTTATATAAGCGGGTTAGGATCTGCTCCCAATCGGTTGAGGTGAGCGATGACTGCTCGACCCGGAGGGCAGCTTCCGCCTGCGGAATCGCTTCTTTGAGATACTGCTGGGCTTGCCAGACGCGCGCCTTGACGGACACACTGGCTTCCTCACTGGTCATGCCTGCAAGCTGCTGTTGGATTTGCGATCGCCGCAGGCCACTCCCTGGTTGGGTCGCTAGAGCCAGCGCTTCTAGCCCCACCACAGCGGCATACCGCACGATCCATTCTTCGTCTTGCTGCGCTACAAACAGCAGCGCTTCTAAGGCTTCAGTTTGGGCAATTTCTAACAGTTGAGGGGGGAACTGCGGCCACTGCATATTGCCCAACCCCCGTGCCGCTGCCCGCCGGACACTCATCGAGATATCAGCTGTCGCAGCGCCCAAGAGGGTGAGTAGGCCCCGGGGGTCACCAATGCTTGCCAAGGCTCGAATCGCCCAAGCGCGCGCCGTGTAATTGTTGAGATCAAGCTGTTCTAACAGCGGTGAGACGGCGGGGGTGCCGAGCGTTACCAACCCATTGACAGCGGCCACAGCGGCCCCAGGGTTGTTGTAACTCAAGGCTTCTATCAAGTGCGGAATTGACTCAACCAGACCCGCGTCTGCCAAGTCCTGAACTGCATCGGAAAGCGAAGTGGCAGAATCTGCCTTTTCGATCGCGTCAAGGAAAGGAGCAAGCACGTCAGACATGAGGATTAGGATGCTAGGTTCTGGAGCAGGCAAGAGAGCATTTCAAGCCCAGCTTTGACTGTTAACATTCTCGCGCGATTCGTTGCATTGCTTCACTCATCAAGCATTTGTCACAAAAAAATTAACAACCAACCGCTCTCTACAGCCTTTCACCCTAGCGGGAATTGATTGCCAGCGTCGGGAATTGACCGCCAAAAATTTTCCAAGGGGCGGCTGCCGGGTCGCGATGAGCCTACAGCAAAGCATCCATCAGCGCCATCACCCTCTTGGCCCCGGCTGACAAATCTGGCCCTGGGGCTCCAGCCAACTCTCGCTCCAACAATCCTTTGAGGGCAATGAGTTTGAGGCTGTTTTCGGCGAGGGTTTCGGCAATGGCCTCAGCAGCAGGCAAATAACCGATCGCCCCCAAATCGGTCAAGACCGTCCGGCGGAGCTGCAAATCCTGATGGGAGAGGGCTTCGATTAGCTGTTCTCCATACTGACGGGCGATTTCTGGCTCGGGCGTTAGCTGGTATAAGGCGCGGGCTGTCGCGTACTGCACGCGAGGCACGGGATGATCGAGAAATGGTTGAATATCGGGAATGGCCTCAACGGCAGCCAAGGTCCCCAGGGCCTCAATCAGCGCGTCAAAAGGTTGCTCTAGCTGCGGGGGTTCGAGCGCGGGTAAGGTTCCGGCGATCTCACCACGCAACAAGCCCAACAGTCGAGGAATCGCCGCCGGGTCGCCCAAACTTTCCAGGGCTTTAGCGGCCGCTTCTCGCACATAAAAATCGGTGCAGGACAAGACCTGAATGAGGGGGGCTACGGCTTGCCGATCATCCAATTTCCCTAAAGCTCTGGCCGCATTCCGACGGAGCGGATAGCCCCCCGCCTCGGTGCGATCGTCCTCGTCCAACAGGGCAGCAATCAAAACTTGAATGGCTGAGTCCGTATTGACGCGAAATCGCCCCAACCACCATGCCGCATAGACTCGCAATCCCAGGTCTTCACCTTGGAGATTAGCGATCGCGGTTTCAATCGTTAACTGACTCTCATCCCGGATATCCGGCAGATCACTCATCGAGAAGCCCTCCCAGTCATCGTCCCCTGTATCTATCACCCTATCAGTCTGACCAGACCGGTCTGGCTACGAGCAACCGATAGACAAAACAAATCCCTGAGACATAAACAACGCCTAACCGCAGTCAGTGGCTGTATATCTCTCAGGGACAGAGGCTGCTTAATCAAGCACTAAAGATTGAGCAAGCGAACTAGCTCAGCGCGTTGATTGCATAGTCGAGGTAAGAGTTAGCCTCAACTGCCGGATCACCACTCAAACCGTGGTTAGCCTTGATGTGCTTGAGGGCTTCGATGTACCAGCTGGGAGACAACTCAAAGGTCGAGTTGATTTCAGCAATACCGGCAATCAAATACTCATCCATGGGGCCAGTGCCGCCGACGACGCAGCAGTAGGTGACCATGCGGAGGTAGTAACCGATGTCACGCACACACTTGTCTTTACCACGCTGGTCAGCTGCGTAGTTAGGACCCTGCATTTGGGTGGTGTAAGGGAACTTGTTGTACACCGCTTGAGCCGCACCAGAAGCCAAGCTAGACGCTTTCTCAGTCAGCGCTTTAGCAGCAGCTAAGCTCGCATCCGCCTGACGAAAACGACCAAAGGCAGACTGAATCTCAGTGGAACTTAGGTAGCGGCCCTGCGAATCAGCAGCAGCGACAGCTTCGGTCAAAGGGGTTTTCATAGTCAAAATCTCCAGATAGAAGTGGACTCAGAGGGCGGCAGGCAATGCCTAACCACTCCGAGAGTAGGAACGAAGTAGCTAAGGAACTAAGCAACCGCAGCAGCAGCTGTATCGAAGTAGGAGCCGATTTCAGAAACCAAGCTGGAGCAATCACCTTGGGTAATACCCGCAGAATCGTTGACGATTCCGATCGCAGCTGCTTTCATCTTCTCTACACCAACTGCCACAGAGGTGCCGGGAGTGCCTAGAGCGACATAAGTTTCCCGCAGGCCATTCAGGCAGCGATCATTCAAGACACTGGCATCACCAGAGAAAACCGCGTAGGTGATGTAGCGCAAGATGATGTCCATATCGCGCAAGCAAGCAGCCATGCGGCGGCTGGTGTAAGCGTTACCACCCGGAGCAATCAACTGAGGCTGCTCAGCAAACAACTCACGTGCAGCACTAGCCACAATCGCCGAAGAGTTGCTAGTGATGCGATTCACAGAATCCATCCGCTTGTTGCCATCGGCAACCATCGCACTTAAAGCATCAATTTGATCAGTGCTGAGGTATGCACCTCGAGCGTCAGCCTGGGAGACCACTTTTGCAAAAGCGTCAAACATTAACTCAATCTCCTTAGAGTTTGTAGAAGGATTTTAAGGTGTGACTAATCATCCACACTTGGAATGATCTCGGGCTACGAGACAAGCCATCATCAGCGGGCTGCAGCCCTAAAGACACCAACGAGACTTTTTTTAACACTCCTAAGAATCGGAAGCTTAGAAACGTTTACCTTTCTTAAACAAAGAAGTTGGATCTGGGAGACAAAGCCCCAGCCAGAAATACATCCGGTACCCAACCTCTTGAACTTTCTTGTTTATACTATGCCGTTGAATCGATTTGCTATTACGAATTGTCAACTAATCGGCCTTGCCCTGAAATCCCATGCTGGAAAGGGTTTGGACGATCGCCCAAAAATACGGCTTGGCATAAGAATGCAACAAAAGATGAAGAAGTGCGGCGTTTGATTGATCGGCAGCGGAGCTCCCTTGGCGATTTGCCCCACTGCGAAGTTTTCTGAGAGCCGGTCGGGTGGCGGCTGAGTTTCTAATAAATAGCCGGAATTTTGGGCGTCGCTGTGCGGACGATACCCTGCAGTTTTCATGGTTGGGCATGGGGTAATCGCATCATGCCCCGTTGCTTGAAAGTCGCCTCGCGATCGCGGTCAGGATTGGGTAGGGCTGCCCTGACCGCGAATTGGCTGTTCTCTCAAATTGGCTGTTCTAGAGAGGGAGATTGGGCATCGCGCCCTTCGACCGACAGATGGCGTTCTGATCACTCGGGACTATAGAACCGCGTGAACATCAACTAGGAGTGGACGTTGGCAATCATCCGACATCCAGTTTTTACCTTCACGCTCCCCCTTCTGACCAGTCGGGGGATGGTTCGCTGGCGCGGCGTCACACATGCATCCAGAGAGCGTTCCCAGCTCAGAACGCCAGCAAAATTCGGCAAAATCGACCTGACTCATTGCTTAAATCCAACAAGTGAGGCCGCCCTTGTTATTTTGTGAAGAAATGTAAACTACAATAGAGACAGCTGCATTCTGGTTATCGCTGCATGGAACTACATCAAATTGAATCTTTTTTGGCCAGCGCCGATCCCCAGGATCGGCTGAAGGCACTTGTAGAGCTGCGGAAACACGAGCCTCAGGACGTGGTGCCGCTGCTGACTGAGCATCTGCATGACAAAGAGTTTGTGGTGCGCTCATTTGTGGCCATGGGATTGGGCTATAAGCAAACCGAGGCGGGGTTTGCCGCCCTATTGAATCTGATTCAGCATGACCGCGACCCCAATGTCGTGGCCGAAGCGGCTAATTCGCTCGAAAAGTATGGCGATCGCGCCATCCCTCATCTAACGAAATTATTCGAGCACAATTCTCACTGGCTGGTGCGGCAAAGCATCTTTGCTGCTTTAGAAGAGGTGTCGCCAGAAATTAGGTTACAGCTCTGTCGCTGGGGCTGGCAGGGCACTGATATCGTCGTGCAGCACAACGCGATCGCCAACTTGGGTCGGCTTCAAGACACCCCCCAAGCCACCGAGGCCTTAGCGCTCATCCTTGAGGCTGCCGTCGCTGACGCCCCGATGCTGCGAGCACAAGCCGCAAGAGTGCTGCCTGGCTTTGACGGGCCAGCAGCCCGAGCGGCATTAGCAGAACTGCGGCAAGACGATGACCTGCAGGTGGTGGGAGCCACTCTCGAAAGCCTCCTGTAATCGCTCTCCGGCAGTCGCTCTCCGGCAGTCGCTCTCATGCTCTCTAACTGAGAGGTTTCCACATGGGGGTAATGCTTTAGACCAGTGGCAGCTGGCTGTCATCTTGCCCGTCTTCATTCGTAGCGATTAACAATCCGATGACCGTGTCAGGCCTCAAAACCGACTTGGCGAAACCAAGGGGTTTGTGTGTGTGGCGTTGCTGGCGTGCCGGTCGCCGGGGATGCGTTTTGCCGACTGTATGCTGCGGAGGAGTGGGTTGTCGTGAGTTAGCTTCCCAGTGATCGCTATAGAACGGCTGAATGCTAAAAGGTGCCCACCACTCCATCAGGGTGGAGAGCCGCATCTTGGTCTTTCACGGGGCGAGCACATCAGGCGATCGCTCACCGCTCTGGTGAGCGATCGCCTCTAAGCCGCTAGTTTTAGGCAACGAGAACAGGTGTTATGTCAGTGATGCGCAGGTGTCAGCTAATCAATGTGGCTGTGCCTTTAGGAGCGATCGCTAACGCTGCTAAAACCTTGGGCATTAGCGGTTTGAGATCTGCCAAACGATTTGATCGAGCCTGCACAACGATAATGGCCACGTCGAACTGTGGCAAATTCTGTTCAAAGGGTAAATTCCGGTCAACCGTGATGAAGGCATCAAACGCCCCAGACACTCGTGCCAGTAGTTGACCGTTCTTGATACCAGCCCACCCGATCTTGGGCACAGTGCTGATGTCGTAACCGACGAACTCTTTTGCGAGCCTGCGATCAATACATTCATCCAGAATGATTTTCATGCTCAGGCGGCAGTATCAGTCAATAGCCGTCTACCCGCCTCTTCTAGCAAGCTAACTACCGTCTCTCGTTTGACGGTAGGAAAGCCATCTAGAAAATCATCAACCGACTCACCGGCTTTGAGATACTCAAAAAAAGTTGCGATCGGCACCCGGGTGCCAGCAAAGACAGGGGTGCCGCTCATAATCTCGGGTGAAGTGCTAATGATCAACTCGTCTTGCCACATTCCTCTTTACCTATGAGAACCCTAGTTCTATTCTATCTAGGCTCCTTCAAGGGTTTTTGCCAAGAACGAGAGCGGCTCAATGCAGATTTATCCAAGCCTTCCAACTTTGGTGCAGTCGCCGATCTAACCAGGACATTGCTGCTCATAACTAAAGAGCATTTGAGGGGCGATCGCTCTCTAGACACCCTGATAATCTCAGGAGCACGATTGTTGTATCAAGTTAGTGCTGCACAGCTAATGTCCTTCTTACAGCGTGAGCCATTGGCAAAACGTAAGATGTGCTCACTGATTGGTTCGCGATTTCGGTCAATCATCTAATGAAATCGCCCTGACAAGGGTTCTGACCAGAGGCCTCTATGATGCTGAGGCGATCGCGACTCGGATGTTTGGCCTTATGGAGTCTCGCGATCGCCCGTCACGACAAATTGCAAAAACGCCAGCGTCTCTTCGCCCGGTAGCCGAAACCGCTGGCCATCATATTCGATGATGTAAGAACCAGACACTTCACCACAGGCATTGCAGGTGAGGGTTGAAGTCTTGAGGGCGGCGATGCTGAGTTGACGCACTTGAGCCGCGAGCCAATCTTCATAGCCGGGCACCACTTTAAGGTCAAACTTCGTCAAATCCATCGGGTCTCCTATTCGCTGGCATAAGGGATAACAGAGGGGCGTGGTTCTCGATAATCCTGTAGGTTGACCAAACGCGGGGTGGCGGCATCGGTGGCACTTGGGGCACCCGCGTTGGCAAAATTGTCGCCATTTCATCTCGTGATTAATAGCCATGGCCAGAATCATCAGGCTCTGGCAATCATCAAAGGGATAAACGGCTTGCCGCACCCTCAACAATATAAGGGGGAGTCAGGCAATATTTGAGTGATTTCACGAGATGCGGATTAGCGAGAGCGAGACTGCAAACCAGCGACCGTTGAACTTAAATCTCGAAGTTGCCGATCGCGGTCAGCAGCGAGGTGCGAAACTGAGCATCGAACTTGCGATCGCACCGCAGCTCTAGCAGACGAATGCCCTGGTCTGGGAGAGTTGCCAACTGTTCCTGCAACAGCAGCCAGGAGGAAACCCGAGCGTATTCAACATTATGGGCAGCGGCCAGCGCCGCAAAATTCACCGTTTGCGGCGTGGCAAAAAAGGCCTCAAACGGTGGCTCAAATGCGGCGATCGGCAGGGTCTCAAAAATGCCGCCCCCCTGATTGTTAATCAGCAAAATCGTCAAGTGAAAGTCTCGCTGGCTGGCATTGAGCAAGCCATTGCTGTCGTGCAAAAATGCTAAATCGCCCGTCAGCAAGACTGCCCGGCCAAAATTTTGGGCGACCCCCATGGCGGTCGACAGCGTTCCATCAATGCCGTTGGCCCCCCGACTAAAATAGGGCCGCAGCCCCGTATCATTCAACGGTAAAAACCATTCAATGTCGCGTACGGGCATGCTGTTAGCAATCACCAACGGCGTCTCCGGTGGCAATAGCTGGGGGAGTTGCCAGCTCAGCTTACCTTCAAACAGCTCAGGCAAAGGGGCAAGCTGAACGGCCAATCGCTGCTGAGCGCTTGCATCGCGCGCTCGCCAGGCTTTGCCATAGGAGGAAATCGCCCTGCGTGGTTCTAAGGGTGAGGCGGTCAAGGCAGCGACCAGCGCTGACAGCGACCAAGACACTGCGATCGCCCGGCCATGCAGCGGATCTTTGTTGCGATCGCGGGTATCCATTACCCACCGCAGCGGATCAGTTTGCTGCAGCCACTGGCGCAGTACCTTGCTGGTGGGCAAGGCACCGAGCTGCAGCACCTGCTGTGCCGCCAGGACCTGAGCATGATGGTCATGACGGAGCAATAGGTCATAGCTGGTAATCAAATGGGGATTGAGGCTGGCATGGTTTCTTAAAGGCGATAGACCATCGGCCAAGACTGGCCACCCCAAAAGCTGTGATAGGGTCGCGATCGCCCGGCAATAAGCCTGAGGATCTGCAGGGTGAGCAGGCCCGGCAATGATTAAACCACGCTCAGTTTGGCCAAGTTTTGAGCGCGCGATCGGCTCCAGTTCACTCCCCTGCTGCGCCCGCAATGCGGGTGCTGACAGCAGCTCTAAATGGTCAAAAAACTGGTCATCAATCACCCCCGCTAGATCTGCTGCGGTCCCTGTCGGTACGGGAGCTAGCGGGTCGCGAAAAGACAAATTGAGATGAACTGGCCCCGGCACCGGCCAGCAACAGCTTTGCCAGGCGTGAGCGGTAACCTGACGCAAATAGCGGAGCTGTTCAACCGTGGCCTCAGGCAGGGCCACCTCTAGATAGCGACGCACGTAGCGGCCAAACAGCTTTTGCTGGTCAATGGTTTGGCCTGAAGCACAATCTCGTAGTTCAGGGGGGCGATCGGCGGTCAACACAATCAGCGGAATTTCGCTCTCATAGGCTTCGATTAGAGCCGGAAAATAGTTGGCCCCAGCTGTACCTGAGGTGCAAACCAAGACTGTCGGCTGATCACTGGCCTTTGCGACCCCAAGGGCAAAAAAGCTGGCCGATCGCTCATCCAAAATCGGCATGGCTTGCAGTTGAGGATGGCTGGCAAAGGCCATGGTTAAGGGGGTTGAGCGTGACCCTGGTGAAATCACCGCCGTTTTCAAACCCAGCCGCGCCAGCGTCTCCACTAAAACGGAGGCCCACAACGTATTCGTGTTTCTAAAATCCAGCATTCATTGAGGGGATCGGGGCTCTCTCAATGTGCCAGATTTCGCGCAGTCTATGGACGTTCTCACGCCTCTAGGCAGGAAACAGCGTTCAGGCCCTGTCGGCGTCGATGGCAATGCTGGCTGCTGGCTTGCTCAGCCTGGCTTGACCACCGACACACAGAAACTCTCGCTTAGTCGTCGGTCAGTGTGATCAAATCAGCCACCAACACGGGCAATTCGCTGTACTCAGCTTCTAACTGCTCGATTAAATTCAGATCCCAGGTCAGCGCGTACTCTTCTTCTAGCTCAGCAATAACGTAGGGACGCAAAATACCTGACACGGCTACTTTGGCATCGTCAGTGGGCGAGGGAAGGGCTGTATCACCCGTCTGAATCACGATGACACCTTTGCCCTCAAATAGGTCAGGATCTTTCAAAATAAAGGTGTTTTCCGCCTCCACCGGCTCGACTTCGCCGTATACAGTGACGTCTTGGTTGTAAAACGTCTCGGCCTCTGCTGTCAGGCTGGCGGGTTCGGGAGCCAGCGTAATGCGCTCAGCGTAGACCGCAGACTCGCCAGCATAAGCTTCCAGCTCAGCCGGATCAATGCCATCAATGGTGGTGGGGTCTAAGGGCAAAATCGTACCGACGGCCCACATGGGCGTTCCGGCATCAGCGGGGACGGCAAAGGCGCGATCGCTGGCGTTGACTACCAGCACGTTGCCGAGCGCTTCATTGCCAGTCTCTTCTAGCAAAAATACGGTGCCTCCCACATGAGACTCGAACTGACCATATAAAGCGATCGCTTCGCCATTGATAGTATCGGCTTCATCAGATTCTAGAGTGGCCGAAATGTCCTCTTGTCCACCGATACCCTCAACATCTGTTGGCGTCGGATTGGCGCAAGAGACTAGGGTCGGCAGTGCGAATGCTCCGACGAGAATCGTGCCCCAAAATGCTTGGCGTTGAAAATAAATAGCCATTAAAAACCACCTGAATAAATAACCAACTGCTCGCGTCACTGGATGATTTCCACCGCACCCTGAATTGAGCAGTCACAAATGTGTTTGGTAAAAGCAAGACGCGTTAGTTTCTCTACTTTCTAAAAAATCAAACGCCTTAAAACCTAAGACCCTTGGCCTTCAGCTCTTTCCTGCTATGTTCACTTTTGGTATGAAAATCTTAAGCACTTTTTTAGTGGCAGACATCTGCCTAAGGCTCAGTTTCTTGATGTCTTAGGAATCTATCGTTTGAGGGATAGGGCAGAGTTCACTTTACGCAGTCTTGAGACATCGCGTTCAGCAAGAGTTTTCTAACAAGCTATGTAAAAAAGGCCTAAATCTTCCCGCTCACACCGACAGTTTGCTCCTCATGTCATGTCTGCAGAGACTGCTGCTCATAAAGCTTGAGTGCAGGAAAACTATCCGTAAATTCAGGCAAAGACAGAAAACGACATCGATACGCCGGGTGGTCAGACCGTTGATCACCAGGGTTGGGCTAACAACTACGCCATTAAGCCCGAAAGGTACATCGCTGAACTCGGTGTCGGCGAGAGCGTCGAGAATAGGAAAAGTAGGCTGGTGGTGAAGCCCATCATTAAGGCTTGTCCTGAAATGTAAAAAAATGTGAGGAAGCTTGCCGTCGTCGTCGCTGCAGGAGCGTTTGCCAGTGTTTCAAGACTCTCTCTGTGAGAGTCTTACAGCCGTTTCAGAGAAAGCCCAATGGAAATCTAAGAATAAAAAAGACAGGCTACAATAAGGTGTTTTTCTGGCTGGGGTTTGAGGCATTCTGAACATGGGGGGGCATCGTGATAGGCGATCGTCCTGACGACATCAGTGGCTCCAACACATTCAGTTCAGACTGATCGTTGCGTCCAACCATCAGTAGCCGCCCAGCCGGGCTGAAAGCTTTCGTTCCCACCGTCATAGATGCAGATTAGAGAAGGGTCTCTCATGATTAAGATTCGCACCATGAAACATATCGCTAGCAGCAAAACCGCTGATAGTTTCCGAGCTTGCCGTGCGATTAACCGGGCTCACCGAGGGGTGATGCTTGAGCAGGGACGCCTGGTGTTGGGATACGCCAAGGTGCTGACCCACGATGAACATCGCAAGTGGCGTAACGGCATGTGGCAAGTCTGTAAGTAGTGTGATTTTGATTGCAGACGCCTTATCAGGGCGGTCGCGGCAAGTTGGCGGCGAGGCGTCAGCAAAGCGCTAAGCTGAAGCCATGACATCATCGGATAATCCGCCTTTAGAAAGTGAGTTGGCACTGGCTCGACCCAGTAATGCTGATGCGGGCCTAGCCCCTCTGTTGCTGACTGTGACTGAGCTGATTCGTCAACTGATGGAAGCTCAGATCATTCGACGTATGGAATCAGGTGACTTGGGCGACGATGATTTAGACCGCGCCTCAGATAGCCTGCGCCGTCTAGAAGTGGAAATCGTTCGCCTGTGCGAGGTATTTGAGGTTGACCCGGCTGATTTGAATATCGACCTCGGTGAGCTGGGGACACTGCTGCCGCGCACCGGGGGGTATTATCCGGGCGAGCACTCAGAATCACCGTCACTGTTAGAATTGCTCGATCGCCTGCTTGATACGGGCGTTGTCGTCGAAGGCGATGTCGATTTGGGCTTGGCTCGCCTCAACCTAATTCATGCCAAATTGCGCCTGGTGCTGACCTCTAAACCCGTGAACTGAGATAAGCTGGCAACGCATTCAATCTTTTTTTTGCTGGCGAGCTATGCCTCAACTTTTCTATCTTTATGGAATTTTTCCGGCGCCGGGGCCTCAAGAGTTAGACGTCAAGGGGCTCGATAACCAGCCGGTGGCCACCCACCTCATCGACAATTTTGCCTTTCTATATTCAGAGGCCCAGCAAGAGCGCTATTTAGCCAGTCGCAAAAACCTTTTAGGCCACGAGCGCGTGCTAGAAGCGGCGATGCAGGCAGGCGATCGCACCCTACTGCCACTCCAGTTTGGCCTCGTTATTGAAACCTGGGAACGCGTTACGCAAGAGCTAATCACGCCTCGGGGCAATGGTCTCAAGCAGCTCTTTGCCCGCCTAGACGGTCATCGAGAAGTCAGCGTCAAAGTGCTTTGGCAGGCGGATGTCGAACTCAATCAGCTGATGGCTGAAAACGCTGACCTCCGCCACCAGCGTGATCAGTTAGAAGGTAAGCAACTCAGCATGGATCAGGTGGTTAGCATTGGCCAATCGATCGAGCAGGCGGTCAATGCCCGGAAGGATGACATTGTGAATGCCTTTCGCAATACGTTGAATGCCTTGGCCGTCGAAATGGTCGAAAACGACCCGATGACAGATGCCATGATCTATAACGCCGCCTATTTGATCCCCTGGGAAGCTGAAGCGACTTTTAGCACTGCGATCGAAACTTTAGACGAACAGTTCGAAGACCGGCTTCGCATTCGCTACAACAATTTCACCGCGCCGTTTAACTTCGCGCAGCTCGATCAGTTGGAGTGAGACGCACGTTGGGCCAAAGATCGATTCTCTGGCCCGAGACCGATGCCTCGACTGCCAGTGTTCCTGAGGTTTCCCACGTGGCAAAGCGGGCGGGATCAGGGGGGAGCGCCGAGCGGGGGGATCGGCTTAAAGGCGTTAATGGAAGAGCATCGTTGCAGTCGACAGGTGGAATTCTGAATACTCTGCAGCAAAGGTTAAATCCGATGTCGATGGGAATGTTGTTGTAGATGAATTCCCCCTATCTATAAGGTTCTGGCTACCCCGACGATGGCAATACCAAAAAAAAACGACGCCTGTCCGGATACTGTCGAAAATGCCGAGAAAGTTGGAATGGTAGATGCACCCTGATAGAAATCCCTGGCGAATCAGCCAGGGATTTTTTTTGTCTATTCGGTCTTTGCACTCGCGTCCGAGACGTCCTCAGCCGTTGTCTCTGCTGCTTCAGTCGCCGCTGCTTCTGCCGGAGCCGCTTCCTCTTCGGTCGCGACGACTTCGGGCTCGGGCTCAGGGGCTTCGACTTTAGGCTGAGGTCGAGGCCCCCGCATCAAAGCTGGTGAAACCGCTGGAGCCTTTTCTTCACGATCGCGGCGTCCCTTACCCCGGCCACCTTTGCGGCCTCTATCATTGCGGTCACGGCGATCGCCACTGGGCGCCTCGCGCTCACTACTGCCTTCCTGCGCTTTGCGGGCAGCAAGTTCCGATTTCTTGATAGGACGTTCAACCATGACTCAAGATTTCTTAACAACCTATCGATACTACCTCGAAAGCTGCGATTTCCCTGCGAGCCTCTCACCAACCGTAATGTGGTCAATCGCGATCGCTAAACCCACAATCTAGAGCAAAATTTATCACTGTGTTAATGGCTCAAGGCTCGGGCCACAGCCGCTGCTAGCGATCCGCTCGATCCGCTTGAGCACATTGCAATTAGCCCTGCAACCGGTCAATGCCATCCACAAACAGGCGCGATCGCCCGGCCAAATCGCCCGCCATCAAATTTGGCTGACTGACGAATTCAACCATTTGCATACCTGCCATAAGGAGTTGTGATACCTCATCGGGCGATAGTTGCGTTAGAACGGATAGCAGTGGCAATTATCTAACGGTCTAAAACGATACAGAGCGTTAGAGATACCAGCGCTAAGTTTAAGCACGCTTAGCCTTACCATCCTCTATTGCCAGCGGGGCATCATTCTGTATCTTCAGACAGCTTTAGCCGCACGCTTACGCTGTCCTATGCGTAAATCTCAAACAGGCTGCTTTGCACACAAGTGGCGCTGAAATCATGAAGACAATCTAAAGGTTTTGTATTTAGAGTATAATTCTTGGAAGTAAAGGAGAGTTGCCATGTTCGTCCGATTGGCAGAGCAGCACAGAAGCTTTGTGCAAGACCTAGTAATGAACCTGCAGGCTTTAGCCACGGTGCTGGAAAACCGCGGTTACCTGGCTTCCTGCTATACCTGCGGCGGGCAGATGAATAGCGCCTCCTTCATGGTGAGTCTGGGCGACAACCACCTCATTCGCTTTTTGGTCTCTGACTACGGCATCACCTGGACTGAGATGCGCGATGATCGCGAGCTGATGAAATTAGAAGGCGCAGAAGCCATTAGTCAGTTACAGGAATTGGCTGACTTGGTCAAGTTTGGCATTAAACCTTCTGGCCATACGCCAGCTGTAGTCTCGCACTAATTATCGGTGACAACCACGCTGCGAGGATTTGCTGCCAGTAGCGTGAATTGCTCGAATGCCCCCGCTCTCGACGTTAGGTTTAGCGCTGTCTTCTGAAGGCGCTAACCGGCTTTGTGTATAGATTTTTTGTGGTCTCACCGCTAACCGACGCGAGGGCGCTGAGTGCTCTTCTTCATGGGCCTCGCCGCGATCGCTCTTCCAAGCAATCGGCTGGGTTTTCAGGATGCCGACCAGGTGCCAGGTGCACCGTCGTCAAATCTCCTATTTTGAAACAAGGCAAAAATTTGGCTCCTCGGCATTGCCGGGCTGACCTTGGGCGTCTGATCCCACCAGGCAGGGCACCTTTGGCCGTCAAAGTGTTGTAGGTGATAGAGCTTTGATCGTGATATCCGGTTCAATAGCGGTAACCCTTTTGGCCCTATGAAAGATGGAAGAGTGCCCTTTTTGCGACATCGTTAAGGGTGTCGGCCCCGTCAGCACGGTGTATGAAGATGATCATACGATGTGCTTCATCCCGCTGCAGCCCATCTATCCGGGTGCTTGCATTGTGATTCCCAAACTGCACATTGATCACTTTACAGATGTGCCAGATGACTTGGCTGCCCAGGTAATGGTGACCGCTCAGCGCGTGGGCCGCAAGATTCGCCAGGTGTATCAGCCGCTTAAGGTGGGCATGGTCGTGCATGGATTTGGCGTACACCATGCTCACCTCAATTTGGTGCCGCAATACGATCCCCTCGATATTACTTACAAGCATCTGGCCTATATCGAAAACGGTGAAATCCAGTTTGGACTCAAGCCCTTACCGACGCCGACTCGCGATGAACTAGACGCGATGGCCCGATCACTGCGACTCGATGACTAGCGATCGCCGCCGCAAAAAACAAGTCGCAGTTCTGCTCGTAAGGTGAGGGCTCAGGGACGAGCACCTTTAACCGTGTTGCTTTACACCGCGAGCTGATGGCGAATTTGAGCCACGATCTGCGCGGTCGTGGCGGTGGCGGTCAGGCCAATCGTGATTGCCTGGGTGGGCTCTTCTAATGCGGCGAGTTGACTATCCAGTAGGGATGCCTGCATGAAGTGGCCTTGCCGCTGGGTTAGGCGCGATCGCAACACAGCAGGACTCGCTTTGAGATAAACAAACTGCAGAGTACCGGGGGGCTGGGTGCTTTGCAGCCCCTCGCGATAGCGCTGCTTGAGAGCGGAACAGGTGATCACGGCGGCTTGTTTGGCCTGCTGTAGCTGACTGATTTGCTGCCCGATCGCCTGCAGCCACGGCTCTCGATCAGTGTCGGTGAGCGGAATGCCCTGACGCATTTTCTCGACGTTGGCGATCGGATGCAAGTCATCGCCCTCGACAAAACGCCACCCCAGCGCCCGAGCCAGCTGCTGACCGACGGTGCTCTTACCTGAGCCTGAGACCCCCATTAAAATCACAATCATGTCAGTGCCAATGAGCTAGATAATACCCATTCTTAAGGATCAGGCTTCCAGCTAGCTTGGCAATACTGATGCGCCGAGGGGCAGTAGAAGCCTCATGTATCGCTAACGCTAGTTTGGGTTAACCCGCACTGGTGTTCAAGTAGGCAGCATCCTAACTTGATTGGCTACAGCTATAACTCATCAACGCTGTATTGCCGGGAAGCTGAGGGGCAAGATTGTCGGCGCGATTTTGCCATGCTGCGGCCAAATCCCGAAAATATCAGACTCTTCACCCTGTCCCTGGCACCCTTTAACCTCTACGCTCTCATCACGTGACCAAATTCGGCAAAAAGCGTGCTGTTTTCATAAAGGCTTCGGCCTTGGCGGCAGAGAGGGGCGGGGCAATCAGATAGCCCTGAATGGCTCCACAGCCTAAGTTGTTCAACCACTGCTGCTGCGATCGCGTTTCGACGCCCTCAGCCACCACCGTCATCTGAAATGCATTGGCGATTTGAATGATCGCTGCCACCAAACTGGTATCACTGGCCTGCTCCAGGCTGTCAACAAACGACTTGTCGATTTTGAGCGTATTAATCGGAAACTGCTTGAGATAGCTCAGAGAGGAATAGCCGGTGCCAAAGTCATCCAAACTGATTTCGATTTGGCGGTCTTGCAATTTAGAAAGGGTTGATAACACGGCTTCTAGATTCTCGAGTAAGACGCTTTCGGTAACTTCGAGCTTGAGATTGTGAGCAGGGAGCTGAGTCTGCATCAAAATCTGATCTAACCGGTCAAAAAATCGCGCCGCTTGGAACAGTCGAGATGTGATGTTGACACTCATTTTGAGCGATTTGACGGCGGGCATCGTGGTGCACCAGGCTTGCATCTGACTGCAGGCTTCTTGCAAAACCCACTCGCTGAGCGGAATGATCAGGCCCGTTTCTTCCGCCAGGGGGATAAAGTCATTGGGCGGAATCACTGCACCGTTGGGCGGGTACCACCGCACGAGTGCCTCAAACCCCATGAGCTGTTGGGCGGGCAGGCTGATGATGGGCTGATAGTGCAGCTTAAACTCTTGATTGACCAGTGCTTGCCGGAGATTGGTTTCGAGCTCTAAGAGTTTGACGGCACTCTGATGCATGGCCGGGTCAAAGACGGCGTAGCCCGATTGGCCTTGCGCTTTGGCTCGATACATCGCGTTGTCAGCATCGCGCAAAATATCTTGGCCGCTGGCATAGCCCAGATTGCTCAGGGCAATGCCAATGCTGGCCGTGGTAAAGACGGTGTGCCCCATCACCGTCATGGGCCGCTTGAGATCCTGTTGAATGCGCTCAACCACCTGAATCGCTTCTTTAGGGCTAGCAATCTGCTCCAGTAAAATCACAAACTCATCGCCCCCGAGGCGCGCCACGGTATCCAGACTTCTGACATGCCCCTCCAGCAGTCGCGCCACCTGCTGGAGGAGCTGATCGCCGACGACATGTCCCAAGCTGTCATTCACCACTTTGAAGCGGTTTAGGTCAATAAATAAGATGGCAAATAGATGATCAGGCTGCCGTTTCAGTCGTTGAATCGCATGATCTAGCCGCTCAACGAGCAGGGTGCGATTGGGCAACCCGGTCAGCGTATCGTGCAGGGCTCGGTAGCGTAGTTTTTCTTCAGCGATTTTGCGATCGGTGATATCGGTAAAGGTCACTACAATTTGCTGGAGCTGACCCGATGCGTCAAACGTGGGGAAGGCGTTAATCAGCACCCAGGTTATATCTGACGAATGCACCGATTGGATGCCAATTACACAGTTATAAAGCGGCTTTTGGTTAGTCAGCACCCGACTCACGGGGTATTGTGCGAGGGGTAAAGGGGTGCCAAACTCATCCACTAGCTGCCCTCGAAAATCTTCGAGCTTTAGATCTATGAGGTCATGGACTGGAGTCTCTAGCAGTTGGCCTGCCGCTGTGTTGCACATCACAATGTTGCCCTGGTGATCGTGCACCACGACCCCAGCATGCAGGTGATCGACGAGGGAGCGATAATTGGTTTCGCTATCGTGTAATTGCTTGAGGGTCTGTTCGAGCGATTGGGTTCTTTCTTGCAGGGAATGATTGGTACTGGCTAAGGCCTGGGTGCGCTCTAGTACCCGCTGTTCGAGCGTGGTGAGCGTCTGGCGTAATTGAGTCACCATGTGGTTAAAGGTGTCAGCCACGACGGCAAACTCATTATTACCGGGGAGATGTAGCGAGCAGTTGAGATCACCGCGACCAATTTGTTCGGCGGCCCGATGCAGGGCAGTAATTGGCACCAGCAGGCGCTGCCCCAGCCAGAGAATCGCCCAAACGGTCAGCGCCAGTGCAATCAAGGCCGTGGCTAACAGCGCCGCGCGGCTCTGATTAGCCGCTTGGGCTAACTCTGACCGAGCCGCCTCAGTGCGCGCGCGACTGGTGTCGCCAATGGTTTGAATAATGGCGTCAATTTCTTGGTTGATGCTGTCAGCCACGATGGTGTTAACCTGCACCTGCTGCTCTAACAGCAAAATGGCATTGAGGTTAGCCAGATAGTCTTGCGTTAGCGCTTGAGCACTACTTTGATCAAAGGCGGGGTCGGTAGTGTCTAACAGATAGGTAAGGCGATCTAAATTCGCCCGCACTTCGGTGAGATATTGCTGATTTTGAGTATTGAAGTAGGCCTGCTCATTCGCCGCAATCATCCAGAGGGTGAGCTGAATTTGGGTGTTTTCATCGCCTGCCACCGTTTGATCGATCGCCTTCATCAGGGGCTGTATGCCGTTATATAAAGGAGTCTCATCGGCGGCGGCCTGAATGCGGGTGGTCGTGGCTTGCAAAGCCGCCTCATAGTTGAGAAATAAGGACTCTAATAGGGCGAGCTCTTGGGAAAGCTCCGAATTTGGTTGTTCAATTTGTTGCAGATCGGCGAGATTTTGGTAAGCGGCGGCGAGGTGGGCTTGATTAGCCGGCACAAACTCATCTGTCGAGCTGGGTGTGGTTTTCCAATGGTGCAGGTAGTTCTCTTCGGCCTGTCGAGCCCGCAGAAAATTACCTTGCAGCTCGAGGCTGAGTTCTCGCACCCGCGCCGACTGCTGCAGAATGGCGCGACTGCTGTCGCTGAGATGCTCTAAGCTGCGGTAGCCGATCGCGGTGCTGACAAAGCCCAGCAATAAAATCGTGCCAAAGCCCAGCCTGATTTGACCTCTAATGGTGGCGGGTAGCTGTAGCCAGGGGTGCATTATGCGGCTTCCTGCATGATTTGAATGACGTGACGCTGGAGTGCCGCCGCCGCGACCGGAGCGGCAGCCCCATCGTAAATCTGCTGAATCGCAGTCGCGATCGCGATCGCCACCTGAGGCCATTGGGGATGCAGCACGACGGTGGGGCGAGAGGTTTGCATGGCGGTTTGCACTGTCAGCGCATAGTCAATATTCATGGCCTCGGTATAGGCCGACGGGGTGAGCCAAGACGAAAATCGCGGCGCACCGCCGGTGGCCAGGGCGATTTGCGGCTCCATTTTGGGGCTGGTGGCCCATTGTATAAACAGCCAGGCCGCTTCGGGTCGCGGCGACTTTTGGGCCATGCCTAACCCCCATAACCAGTGCCCCGTCAAACTGGTCGCCTGCGATCGCGGCAACACCGTATACCCCACCTGACCGGCGATCGCACTGCTTTCATAGCTGGGGCCAAAGAGACTGGCATCAATATAAAACGCGGCTTGACCAGATTGGAACAGCTGAGTCGCCTGAGGCCAATCAATTTCTTTAATGTTGGGCGGGCCCGCCTGCATCAGCTGGGCATAGGCCGCTAAGCCTGCGACCACGCGCGTATCGGTAAATCGCGGTTGCTGCCAGTTGCCGTCAAACCACAGGTTATGGGGGAGTGGGGTGGGCTCTGGCCCCCAACAGTTCAACAGCAAGCCCGTGACGGTATCAATGATGGCATCTGACCTGACGCCCCGCATCACCGCCCCAAAAACGTCGCCGTTCCCAACCTGATTGATTGTCTGCGCCGCCTCGATCAGTTCTGTTATGGTGCGGGGCACTTGACCGTCAAGGTACTGATTGACCAGTTGTTTGTTGTAGAACAAGATGTAGGCTTCAAATGTGGCTGGTATCCCAAACAGTTGTTGTTCTGGCTGCGCAGGGGGATACATGGCCGCTAAGCGAAAGCCTTCGGGAAAATCAATCAGATTGTAGCTAGATTCGGTGAACTGGCGGTTGTTAATAAAAGGCGTCAACGGCTGCAGTAAGTTGTCTTGCCACAGGCGATAGGCGGTTGAGTCCATCGGCAAAAAAACCACGTCTGCGGGGACGGGGCTCTGCCGCAGCATGGTTTCCATAAACTCAAAATAGTCGGGCTCTGGCACAATCTCTAGCTTGACGCGAATGCCGGTAAGCGCCTCAAAATCGGCAAGATAGGGTTTTACCCCCGCTGTCCACGGATGATCATTCAGTAATACCGACACTTCTTGCCCGCGCCAGCGCTGCCATTGAAATTCAGGGCTTAAGTCAACAACGTTTTGTGTGAGGGCGTCATGCTCGCGGGGGGGACGGCAGGCGGCCAAAAGTGTAGAGAGGGTGGCCAACTGCACGAAATGACGGCGAGAATAGTGAGTCAATAACTTGGTTGGGTGATGGACACGGCCTCCTGCGGCAGAGTGGGCTAATTCCACTCTGCCGCAGGGGGATGCGATTCTCTAAGAATGCCCCAGACTGCATCAATTAGCGAGTTACCAGCCATATCATATGATTTTGATGGCCTGAATCGAGGCGAAGTCGAGCCCCCGCTGAGTCAGTTTTGCTAATCTTTGCCCCTCTAACCGATGCTTGAAATGGAGGCAGAGCCGTCCTTCCAAATTCCGAATTCTGCCTTCCGCATGCATACTGCTCTCGATACCCTAAAGTCACCCCCGCCACCCTTAATCCATGCCGTCAAAACCACGCAGTATTTTTGCCAGTCCTGAGGGATTAACGCGACTCCAGGCTGCTAAAGCGGAACAAAACTTGAGCTTTGCAGCGATTGCAGAAGCCTCTGGTGTCAGTGCGGAGACAGTAAGTCGCTTGTTTCACCCAGAGCGAGGTAAGCCCGTGAGCATTGCCAGTGCGCAGGCAATTGCTGCAGCGTTAGGGTTAAAAACTGATGATGTCGCTCCACTCCCTGATACTGAAGCTAATGAAGCCTACGCCGAAGCGGAACGACGTATTCAAGCGACGTATGCCGAAAACGAAACTGAGTTAGATCTCTCCAGTCTGGGTCTCAAAGCCGTACCCCCCAATATCGGCCAACTGGCCAACCTGCAGACGCTTTCCTTCTCCCAAAATCAACTGACTGAGGTACCGAAAGAACTCGGCCAACTGGCCAATTTAGCAGAGCTTTACCTCTACCAAAATCAACTGACTGAGGTACCGAAAGAACTCGGCCAACTGGCCAATTTAACAGAGCTTTCCCTCTCCCAAAATCAACTGACTGAGGTGCCGAAAGAACTCGGCCAACTGGCTAACCTGCAGACGCTTTACCTCTCCCAAAATCAACTGACTGCGGTGCCGAAAGAACTCGGCCAACTGGCTAACCTGACAGAGCTTTACCTGCATGGCAACGATCAGCTAGGACTCTCGGATGAAATCTTAGGGCCAACCTGGGGGCAAGTCATGAATAAAGAGGCAGACTCTGCTGATCCCACAGATATTCTGAACTATTACTTTCAGCTTCTGAAAGAGAGTACACCCCTCAACGAAGCCAAGCTGATTTTGGTAGGCTTCGGTAACGTGGGCAAAACTTCTCTGGTCAATCGCCTGGTTTACAAAACCTTCGATCGCGATTCTCCCAAAACTGAGGGCATTCAAATCACCCCGTGGTCCCTTACCCTGAATGACGCCGAAGATATCACCCTCCACACCTGGGACTTTGGTGGGCAGGAGATCATGCATTCTACCCATCAGTTTTTTCTCACTGAGCGCAGCCTGTATCTGTTGGTGCTCAACGGTCGCCAGGGCCACGAAGACGAAGACGCCGAATATTGGCTAGAGCTGATCGAGAGCTTTGGCGGCGACTCCCCGGTCATTGTCGTGCTCAACAAAATCAGCGAACAGCCCTTTGACGTCAACCGCGCCGCCCTGCAGCAAAAATTCCCCAATATTCGAGAGTTTATCCCCACCGACTGCGGTACCGCCAGCGGCATTGACCAGCTCCGCACCGTGATCGAACACGAGACCGATGCCTTAGAGCACCTACGTGATCCGTTTCCAGGCAGTTGGCTCACCATCAAAAACAAGCTGGTAGCGATGGAAGACAACTACATCTCCTTTGAGGAGTACCGCAAAATTTGCCAGACCGATGGCGAAACTGACTTTAGCGCTCAAGACTCGCTGGCGGTGCATCTCCATAGCCTGGGCATTGCCCTCAACTACAAAGACGACGCCCGCCTGCGCGACACCCACGTGCTCAACCCACGTTGGGTCACCAGCGGCATTTACACTCTGCTCAACGCCAGCGAACTGGCTGATACCAAAGGCGAACTCGAAGCCGCCTGCCTAAGCCGCACCCTTGACCCTACAGCCTATCCTCGTGAGCGCCACGGCTTTTTGCTCGAACTCATGCGCAAGTTTGAGCTGTGCTTCCGCTTCGAAGAAGACGAAAACCGCTTTCTCATCCCTGACCTGCTCGACAAACAACAACCCCCTACAGCTGCCGAGTTTGCCCTAACCGACTGCCTTAACTTTCGCTACGAGTATCCCGTGCTGCCAGAAGGGTTGCTGCCCCGCTTCATCGTCCGTACCCACGTACTCAGCGAACATCAACTGCGCTGGCGTACCGGCGTCATTCTCCAGTTCGAAGGTAATCGCGCCCTGGTCAAGGGCGATCGCGCCGAAAAATGCGTCACCATCAGCGTTGATGGGCCAGTCAACAGCCGTCGCCGCCTACTCGCCATCATCCGCTACGACTTTGAGCGCATCCACAGCAATTTCAAATTCGAGCCCCAAGAACTCGTTCCCGTCCCCGCTCATCCCCAGGTTATGCTGTCCTATCAGGATTTGCTCGTGATGGAAGAGTCCGGCCTACAAGAAATGCCCCAGGTCATCAACGGCAAAGTCGAAAAGCTGAATGTGCGAGACCTGCTCAACGGCGTGGATATCGAGGGCAGTCGTAAGCGCGAATCTCGCATAGAGCGCCAAAGCGATGCCCTGCGCCTGTTCTACAGCTATTCTCACAAAGACGACCTGCTGCGCGAGCAGCTCGAAACCCACCTCAAACTGCTGCAGCGACAGGGCTTAATCCAACCCTGGCACGATCGCCGCATCCTCCCTGGCGACGACTGGGAAGATGCCATTGACGACAACCTCAATCGCGCCGATATTATTCTTTTCCTCGTCAGCCCTGACTTCTTGAACTCCGATTACTGCTACGAAATTGAAATGCCGCAGGCGATGGAACGCCACGAAAAAGGCGAAGCTACGGTCATCCCGATTATTGTGCGTCCGGTAGACTGGCGCGGTACGCCCTTCAACAAGCTCAGCTGGTTACCCCAAAATGGCGAGCCGGTCACCCAATGGCGCGATCGCGATGCCGCCTGGCTCAATGTCGAAACGGGCATTAAGGACGCGATCGCGGCCATGAAAGTCCGAGACTGAAGCACTTGAGCGTGCTTCAACGTTTTGCAACTAGCGGAGCTGCGACGAGGCACTTCAAAAGACGCCGGTCTCTAGTAGAGTGCCGACCTCACCTAACCTCTCCTTATCAAGGAGAGGCACCGGAGCATCCTTAAACCTCTCCTTGATAAGGAGAGGTGCCGCAGGCGGTGAGGTTTCCCTATCCAAGCGGAGTCTAGTATCCTTGCCAAGCATGACTTTAAGTGAGCTGAGCCATGGCCAGTTTTCCCAAAATCAAACTCATCGCCATTGGCAAAGTCAAAAAAAGCTGGATTCGCGAGGGCATTGAGGTCTATCACAAGCGCCTGCCCGAACTCGACCTGGTCGAACTCAAAGATTCAACGCCAGAAAAAGAGGGCGCTCAGATTTTGTCGATGATTAAGCCGAGCGATCGCCTGCTGGCCCTCACCGAAGAGGGCAAAACCTGTTCATCGCTGGCGTTTGCTGACTTTGTCGGTCAGGCTGATTCGCACAATTTAGTGTTTGCGATCGGTAGCGCTGCTGGACTCAGTCCGGTGGTCAAACAGTCGGCAGCTCAGTGTTTGAGTCTTTCGCCGATGACCTTTCCCCACGAAGTGGCCCGACTGTTGCTGCTAGAGCAGCTGTATCGAGCCAAAAGCATTCTGCAGGGCAGTCAATATCACAAATAAGGGTCGCGCTTAAACAACATCCCCACAATAGAAAGTCGGAATCTGGCAGTGCCAAACTCCGACGATCGGTGCGCTATTTTCGAGTAGCTCCCCACCCAGTCAGATTGCTGTTCCAGGGACTTGGGAACTATACCGCCGCCAACTCAGGGCGAGTTGCCGCCGACTGCGGTGATGGCTCAGCCGTGCAGTAAACCTCAGCAGAATTGTTCGGGCTCTCGATTAGCTTGACCTTGTGGAGCTGGGCTCCGGTTTGGGCGATCGGCTCGCGCAGCAGGTCGCGGATGTGAATGGCGATGTTTTCGGCAGTGGGCACGACCTGCTCAAAGTAGGGAATGTCTTTGTTGAGGAAGGTGTGATCAAAGGGCTCGACCACGTGGTCGTCGATCGCCTGTTGCAATTCGGCTAAATCAGCAATCATGCCGGTTCTGGCATCCGTCTCACCTTTGACGGTGACCTCTAAGTGATAGTTATGACCGTGGCCATGGGGGCGAGCACACTTGCCATAGATTTCTATGTTTTCGTCATAGCCCAGGGTCGGCAAGGCCAACCGGTGAGCGGCGCTAAAGTGAGTGCTAATGGTGAGATACGCTTCCATGTCGTTACCTGTGTATTCGGCCCAAAGCTCGGGGTGTTCAAAGAGTTGGATTTTGACGATGGGGAGATGGGGCTGCAGCCGCTGCCAAATCACCCGTGCCATGTGTTCTGTCGTCGGCAGAGTGGCCTGAAACTCGGGCCAAACCTCATTCAGATAGGCAAAATCAAGCTGACTGGTCACCTCACGCTTGATCACCTTTTTGACATCTGACAGGTTGAGCACCATGCCGTACTGGTCAAGCTCTCCCAGCATCGATACGTACAGCACATAGTTGTGGCCATGCCCCGGCGATCGCGTGCAAGGCCCAAACTTTGCCTGGTTTTCGGCGGGGCTCAGTTCGGGTAGCCAATATCGATGGCTGGCGGAAAACTGAGCGCGGCGATTGATGATGCATTCCATAGGATTGCGAGTAGCGTTGATGACGTTCTGTGAAGTTATCTTTACTCAGCATAGTCGATCGGACTCGGAGTGCGGGGTCAGTGACGAAACTCAGCGCTTTAAATGAGGAAATCTACTCAAGCGATCGCCCGTATGGCTCGTTAGACTATATAAGTTATGTGAAGAATTCTTCTCATAATCTTTTTCGAAATCTCTCTAGGTATTGATTGAGCTAGCTTTTACCCGTTTCAGTTAATGTGACTTTTAATATCATGATTCAATGACAACGATCGAAAACAGTAAAATCGAATACAGATAGTGAAAATCGTTCATCTCGGTTATCGGCATTTGCTCCTCAAATGAACCTAACCTTTGAGACGGAAGTAAGGTAATGACCTGAAGGAACGCGCCTCTTGAACCCCTCAAACAAAGACCAGCTTAAAATTAGGAGGCGAGACATGAAACTTTGTTACCGCGGTGTTGAGTACGACTACACTCCCCCAGTGTTGGAAGTGTCTGAAAGCGAAGTGCTAGGCCAGTATCGGGGCCGCTCACTCCACTTTTCCTACGTTAAGCACGTGCCCTTTCCCCAGACTGAGGCCAACCTTAAGTATCGGGGTGCTGACTACCACACCAACCGCCAGGGCGAAGTCGAAGCAGTCGTCAGTGTTAACCAGGAATCGCAAGAACTGCAGTTCAAGCCGGTGTTTGATTCTATGGCAACCGCGCGGCGGCATCTGTTGCAACAGTCTGCTCAGGTTCACCAAGATAACATGCGCCGTTCGCTAGAGCGCCGCTTGCAGGTGGCCCAGGCCAAAGGGGATAACCGCTTGGTCAACCAGCTCGAAGATGAAATGCATCAATATGCCTAGTCGCCCAATATTTGCTGCTAGTTGGTGACCTAAACCACTGTTACGGCGGCAACTGCTCGGCTAGCTCAAAGGGATGTGCAATTCGCGCGTCCCTTTTTTTAGTGCCCAGTTTGGTGTTGATAGGGGATTGTGGAAAAACGAGTAACCAGAGCTGAGGAACTAGAGCTGTCGATCAGCCTCTCCTTAGCCTTCTGAACAGGCTTCACCAAAAGCAAGAAGATATCTTAGGCGGTGAAGTTTGTCTGTCCAGCTGAAGAACCTCACCTCACCTCTCCTTATGCTAATCCTGTAAGGGTTTTCTCGAACCCCTGATGCGACTAACCTTTTAGCCTTCTCAAGGGTGAGCGAAATTGCTGCTGCCCACTGGCGCAAGCATCTTAGAAAACCGGTCGGGTAGGCTTCCTAGCCTGCCTCCATCACCCGTTTGCTCAAACGCGATGAACGACTCAGGACGGCCAGGATGGCCATCGAACAAGAGTAGGCTGTCAGAGCAGAATTCAAAACCCCTACAAGATGAGCTCCTTATGAAGGAGAGGAACCAGAGCTGTCAATCAAGTCTTTTCTGAGATTGAGAAGAGGTGCTGCAGGTCAGGTTTGTCTACCCAAGCGTTAACCCGTCCCACGCGAGTTATTCTTTTTCGGAGCAATCTTCCACAACGCGATCGCGACGCTCTAAATCATTAAATCCGTAGGTGTCATCGGCGCAGCGATGCACCGAATCCAGATGATTTCCAGGGCCAATCCGCTCCCTCTTTCCCCTTGGTGGCCGTGTCGAGTATGTTCAGCATTGGCAGCGCATTTGCGAATACTCCGCACAGATTGAGAATTTTCCTGGCCATTACCCGACATTGCCGCATCAAGATTCATAGACACCATGCACATCAGACAAGCAACTTTGGCCGACGTTGACCTGCTCGTGACGCTGAGTAAACGCACATTTTTCGATGCCTTTGCGGCTGACAATGCCTCCACCGATATGGCACTGCATTTAGCCAATCGGTTCGCCCCTGAAAAAATTGAGCAGCAGCTCACCGATGCTCAATCCGTGTTTTTCATCGCTCACCCCACGTCAGATCCCGACCGCAATGCCGTGGGTTATGCGCAACTGATTCGTGATGCGCCGGTGCCCAATTTTGCATCAGCAGGCAAGACGATCGAACTCTCTAAGCTGTACGTTGACCAAGCAGCGATCGGTCAGGGCTATGGTGCACGGCTGATGCAAACCTGCATTGATTACGCCATGACGCAGCAGTTTTCGACGCTGTGGTTAGGCGTGTGGGAGCACAACACACGGGCCCAAACGTTTTATCGTCGCTGGGGCTTTGAGCCGGTCGGCACCCAACCCTTTGTGCTCGGTCAAGATGTGCAAACCGATGATGTGTTGGTGCGATCGCTCGCCCCGGCAATGTCGTAGGGCTAGGTAGGGCTAGCTAAAAATTCTCGGCCAGTCTTTGACTGAACGGATGACAGCCCCGAGAAATGCGAGCAGACTACTCTTCCCCTAGCCGATCGGACCAGATGCGTGTCGGCAAGCCCCAGACATAGATAAACCCTTCGGCGGCTCGATGGTCGAACGAGTCATCGGCCCCATAGGTGGCTAAAGCTTCGCTGTAGAGCGCATTTTCTGACTGGCGGCCCACAATTTGGGCATTGCCTTTGTGCAGCTTAATTCGCACTGAGCCAGAGACATATTCTTGGGTGTGCTCAACAAACGCATCCAGAGATGATTTCAAGGGGCTATACCAGAGGCCGTTGTAGACCAGGCGGCTATAGGTTTCTTCGATGCTGCGCTTGTATTGGGTGACGTCGGCAGTCAGGGTCAGGCTTTCTAAATCTTGGTGCGCCGCAATTAATAAGAGGAGGGCAGGCGCTTCATAAATTTCGCGAGATTTGATGCCGACAAGCCGATTTTCGATCATGTCGATGCGGCCAAAGCCGTGTCCGCCCGCAATGACGTTGAGCTTTTGCAAGAGAGTCGTGAGTTCCATCGCTTCCCCGTTGAGGGCCGTCGGCTCCCCAGTGGTGAACTCAATTTCGACGTATTCCGGTTTATCAGGCGTATCGGCGATCGCCTTCGTCATGGCGAACACTTCTGCCAGCGGCTCCGTCCAAGGATTTTCGAGCGGGCCAGCCTCAATGCTGCGGCCCAATAGGTTGTAGTCGATGCTGTAGGGCGAAGACTTTTTCACCGCAAAGGTGAGGCCGAAGCTTTCGCCATAGGCGATCGCCTCTTCGCGGCTCATGCCCCATTCCCGGGCGGGGGCCAAGACCTTGAGGTCGGGGTTAAGGGCCCCGATCGAGACGTCAAACCGCACTTGGTCGTTGCCTTTGCCGGTGCAGCCGTGGGCCACCGCATCGGCGCCACACTGGTCAGCCGCTTCGACTAAGAGTTTGGCAATCAGCGGTCGAGCTAACGCGGTCGAGAGAGGATAGCGATTTTCGTACAGGGCATTCGCTTTGATCGCGGGGATAGCATAGCGCTTGACCAACGCCTCTTTGGCATCCACGACCAAAGACTCAGAGGCCCCGGCTTTGAGAGCTTTTTGGCGAATGGGTTCTAAATCTTCACCCTGGCCCAAGTCGGCAGCGAGCGTGATGACTTCTTTAACGCCAAATTCGTTCTTTAAGTAGGGGATGCAAACGGTGGTATCGACGCCCCCGGAATATGCCAGAACGACTCTTTCTGCTCGACCCATAGCCCGTTACCTAGCGAAACTCACAAGGCTCCTATTTTTGCAGACTTGGGCAATTTTGGCTGCACAGAATTACAGATTTAGTGCAACCTTGTGGTGGCAAGGAATGTAAGCCATCGACCAAGGCATTCTGCCGCTGTTGTGCGCCGTTAAAGGAATGACGGCTGGCGATCGCCAGCCCAGGGCACAGATCTTGACGGTGTCGCGGGCGGAGAACTTGGCAGTGACCGGAAAATCGATGCTTGTCATTGCCGGCAGCTTGTTTTGACCCAGGCCAGGCTAATTGCCCGATGGACTCATAGCCAATTGCCAATCAACACAAACGGTGCCCAAAAGAATGGGTGCTGGTACTGCTCATTGCTGAGCAACTGTAATTGCGCTTGGCGCAGGGCGGCGGCTTTGGTGAGCGTCGTGTCTTGCAGTTGTTGGTACAGGTCAGCCATGAGCACAGAGGTGCCCGCATCATCCACCAACCACAGTGTAGCTAGCGTACTGCGTGCGCCAGATCGCACCGCCACTCCAGCTAACCCCAGTGCCGCTCGGTCATCGCCCGCCGCCGTTTCACAAGCACTGAGTACCAGCAGTTCGACTGCGTTGTCGCGCTGGCGCTCGCCCTGCTGCAAAAGGCTGCCAAATTCAGCGGCTTGGATACGGTCATCCCAGGCCAAAATGAAGGTCTGCTCCGGGTCAGAGCTAAATTGACCGTGGGTGGCCATGTGGACGATGGGAAACGAGGATTCCGTCAGCTGTGTGGCAAATTCGGCCTTCTCAAAGCCCTCGTTCAACAGCACCTCACCGGGCACCTGCATTTGAATAGCCGCCACCTCAGTTTCGACATTGGGCAGCGCACTGAAGCCGTCTCTGGCTTCACTTAGGCCCACGACGAGCGCTTGCAGATCTTGTTCTGCCAAGGGGCGCGGTTCGATCAGCTGCAGGCCGGGGGTGAGGGCGATCGCATACTTTTCGACTAAAAACTCTTCCCCATCGTTCAGTACCGACATGGGCAAGTTGCGCAAGGTGCCATCCAGGACAAATACCAAAGCCTCGGGGTTCACCTGCTGAAGCTGGGCCTCAAGGGGGCGAATCAGCCAGTCATAGAGCTGTTGGGCAAGTGGTAGATAATCTTGGGGGGCGGCTTCATCGCGGGCTTCACCAATCACGACCCCAATGCCCCGAGCAGTAGCCGCACGATTCACCGCATTGGGAAACGAAATCGCCGCTCGCAGAGTATCCAAGGTGCGATTGAGCTGGGCAGTGTTGATAGGCACCATCGTATGCCGGAGCGATCGCCCCGGCATACTGGTAATGATTTCCAACCGATCCGGCAGCATGATGGGATAAATCACCAAGGCATTGGCATCCACCTGATCCAGTTCGACCGGCGTAGCCACCAGGCAAGCATCTTGAAAGAAATTGTCGAGTTCAGCCAACTGCAGCGACTCAATCACCTCGCGGGCCTGGTCTAAAGCATTGGCAGTGGGGGTCTCGGCTCGGAGCAGCAAATCCACTAATTGCCGGTAGATGGGTTCCACCGTTTCCCGAAAGGAAAATTGCACATCGGGATTCAGCGCGACCAGCTCACTTCGCAGATTATCCAGGGTTTCGACCGTGACGCTGTAGTAGCGAATCGCCTCTGGATCAGCGGGTGAATAAAGCGCTGAGGAGGATGTGCCCCCAGCTGTTTGATACTGAGCGTCAGCCGCCGCTTGAAAGAGGCGACCCAGTTGCCATTGCCACTGATAAGCAATGTCGGGCGCGCGAATCTTTTGCGCCGTTTGCAGGGCTTCGGCGGTGAGGCTTTTGGCTGTTGCCCAGTCCGCCTGCTGCTCATGCCAGGTGCCCAGGGTGCCGATCGCATAGGCGATCGCCCGCTCATCCTCGATTTGTTGCGCTTGGGCGATCGCGGTAGATAACAGTTTCGGTACCGATATATCCAACTCTGGCGCGACCGGCTGGGACTGGCTGAACACTATCAACGTGTGGGCAAAGTTGACTTGGGCATACACGCCTGCGCGGCTGGGCAACAACGTGGGCAGGGCATTGGCGATCGCGGGGATGAGTCTTTGTGCATCGTCCCAGCGCTGCTCATCCACTAACAAGCTGAGTTGATTGAGTGTCGCCTGCACCTGGGTAAAAGGAGAAACCGCACTGTCGGCGGCGGCGGCATAGGCGCTGAGGGCGGCCTGACGGGCGGTGGTCGCCGTGGCGCGATCACCGAGCGCAGTGGCCCGGGCGGCAGCGACCCGTTCGGTATTGCCCAAACTGAGATGAAACTGGGCCACGTCTTCTGGCAAATTCAGCGAGGTGGCCAGGGCTAGCCCTTCCGACAGGAGGGTGCGGGCATCGGTGAATTCACCCCGCAGTCTGAGGAGATTACCGAAGCTGAGCAGTCCCTTGGCTTTAATCGGGGAGGGAGCCTGGGTGTCAAACTGCTGGGCGATCGCCTCCAAGGTCTGGCCGGCGCGGCGATAGAGCCCGATCGCCTGCATCGCCTGCACCTGATTGATTTGACTGCCTAAAGCGCTGGCCAGATCGTCAGCCTCGCGATAGGCGGCTTCTGCCTGCTCCCACGTCGTCAAGGCGTCGACCGATTGCCCGGTAGCTAGGTACAGTTGTCCCTGAGTATTCAAGACCTGAGCCACCAGCCGCGATGGAGCCTCAGCCAGCGCGTCTAAAATTGCCCAACTCTCGTCCAGGGTAGCTTGGGCGGCATCCCACTGCCCCAGTTTTTGCAACACGAGGGATTGCAGCGCCAGGGCTTGGGCCTGTTGGGGGCGATCGCCCGCCGTCGCAAAACCAGCCACCGCTTGCTGCAGTTGCTCATTAGCCTCGGTAAACTGCTGGGCATCGTAGGCGGCTTGACCGGCCTGTACGAAGGCGATCGGTGATGCTTGGGCAAAGGCCGGGTATCCCCCACCCGCGGCCAGATAGCCCCATCCCAGGCTCAACCCGAGGCCTAGCCAGCACGACAACAATAAGCGCAGCCACTGGTTCATGGGGTGCCCTCATCAGGTGATGAGGGGGTTGGGGAGCGATCGGACGACGGCACCCCTGGCGGCACTGTCCGACAACTCCGGCTCAGGGGTACCGAGGCCGTCGGGGTTACTGAGGCCGCCTCAGCCGATAACACAATGCGACCATCCTCAGCTCGCATCGCCCCTTGGGCTTCCACTAGGGGGGGGACAGCCGGGGCGATCGCCTCACTCTCAAGGGCGGTTGCAGGCAGATCAAATGCCGTGTTCTCAGCAAAATTCCAGTCTTCCCACGGCGTCACTTCCCCCAAAGCATCGGCGGGGGCACTGGGGAGCCCGCCCCGTCCCGTGATGACAAAATTGCTGCCCTGCCCCACTTCGCAGAGGGTTTGCTCAATCAACTGGGAGGCGTCAATCGGCCCCTCAGGCAAGGTGCCTAATCCACTACTGGGGTCAAGATTCAGTGTGTTCAGCGTGATCTCGCCCTCGACGCCCTGGGCCGAGCTCGCACTGAGGTCGTTAGTCGTGTTGGCCCGTAACTCATTGGTGGTCAAGCCCTGACTTTCACTAAAGCCAAAAATGTTGACGGCATTCACCTCGACTCGCCCGCCATCGCCCCCGATCGCATTGGCAATGATGTCGTTATTTTCTCCGGGCACACTCACTAAGAAGTCAGTATCAATGAAGATATTGCCGCCGTCACCGCTATCGGGATTGGTCGATTCGGCATTAATCAAGCTACCGCGACGCATCGCCAGGGCATCGCCCACGACAAAGTTGACGGTGCCGCCGCCGGTAACAGCAGCCGTTTGGGCAGAGAGTTCCACCCTGCCATCGAGCACCACAGTATTATCGGCCAACACATTGAGCGTGCCCGCCGCGCCGGAATTGACCTCTAGACTTTCGACCGAGATTTCCCCAGGGCCTTGAACTGTCAGGTCGCCAGCGGTCTGCAGCGTCAGGTTACCGCCAGGGCTAGCGCTTTGCGTGCGCGCCTGAATCTGTCCCCCGTTCAGAGCGATGTCCAGGTTGCCCGCCGGTAAAGAACGCACCAAGATATTCCCGGCACTGCCTTGAGCAAAGGTATCCGCACTCACGACACCGCCATTACTGACGCTCAAAGCATTGGTCGAGAGCACAATGCCCTCGCTATCACCCGTGGCGTCAAAAAACACGATGCTGCCAATAAACGAATCGACGCCATCGACGAGCACATCACCAGTGGCCGTAACCGTGATCGAACCGGCATTGCCCTCGCCACCGGTACTGGTGTTGATTTCAGCGGCATTTAACAGCGTTAGGTTATTTGTTGAGAGCACAATGCCGCCACTATCCCCCGTCGCACCCGGCAGTACGGCGCTGCCAATCAAGCCATCGACGAGGCGAATGTCCTCTGTGACATTAATTTCCACCCGGCCCGCATTCCCATCGCCCACCGTACTGGCATTGAGTGCAGAGCCATTGAGCACCGATAAGTTATCAGCCGAGAGGACAATGCCGTTGCTATCGCCCGTTCCCCCTGGAGACACCGAGCTATCAATCACGGCATCGGCATTGACGAGCACATCCCCTGTGGCCGTAATTGCGACTTGACCTGCATTACCAGCTCCAAAAGTAGCTGCACTCACGGCAGCATCATTGAGCACTGATAGGTTGTTGGTCAAAATCAGAATGCCGCCACCATTCCCTGTCGTCCCCGATCCGACTTGGCTTGCAATCGCAGCATTGGTGCCATCGACGCGCACATTCCCCGTAGCCTCAATTTGCACCTGACCGGCATTGCCATCACCAAAGGTATTGGTAATCAGTAGAGCCTCATTAAGCACCTCAAGGTTGGTGGTAGAGAGCACAATGCCGCCACTATCCCCCGTTGCACCAGCCGCCACTGTGCTGTCAATTCGGGCACCATCAACAATCACATCCCCCATGGCATCAATCTCTACTCGACCGGCATTGCCCGCGCTAAAGGTACTGGCACTCACTGCAGCATCATTGAGTACCGATAGGTTATTAGTCGAGAGGACGATGCCGCCACTATTGCCCGTTGCACCAAGATTTACTTGGCTAGCAATCCGGGAACCGGGACCATCAACGAGCACATCTCCCGTAGCCGTGATCTGCACCTGGCCCGCATCGCCGTCGCCAAAGTTACTGGCGTTCACTTCAGCCCCGTTCAACACTGATAAGCGATTGGTCGACAGGGCGATGCCGCCACTATCGCCCGTCGCCCCCGGAAACACGATGTTGGCGATCGCAGCACTGGGGCCATCAACAATTACATCTCCCGTGGCATTGATTTGTACCTGACCGGTATCGCCAGCACCCAGCGTACTAGCACTAACAGAGCCGTTATTCAAAACCGCCAAATCATGGGTCGTAATTTGGATATTGCCGCCAGCGTTGGTCGACCCCGGTAACGGACTCGTATCCACTATGCCAAGACCAACTGCCACCCCATTACCTAGCGTTTGGGGAGTTTCTAAAATAATGCTGCCGCCGCCAGACTGCCGTAACACCGCACCAATGACGCCGATTGTCCCCGCATTCAGCGTTAGGTCGTTGTCGCTATTGGCCGCGACATTACTCAGAACAGCGATCGCATTGTCGGCCACTAACGTCAGATCATTCGCCGCCAGGAGCGCTTCGATCGTGGCGGGCGTTAAGTGACTGGTTTGCCCCGGATCCTCCGTCGCAGCGTAGATCAGATCCGCAAACACGCCATCCCCAAGCCCGACGGTAATACTGCCTGGTGGCGGGGTATCAGCAATGACAATATTGGCTGGGTCAAGCAAGAGCTGCCCCACGATGCCATTCACCGCTTGGGTATTCACCGTGCCGGTAAAGTCCAGTGCTTGCCTACCCGAAACTTCAACGAAGCCACCATTGCCGCTGTCATGGCCGCCCTGGGCGCTAATGCGACCGGCGAACTGAGTTGCGTCATCGGCCCACACAATTACTCGCCCGCCATCGCCGGTCTGTCGCGCATCCGCATGAATGGTGGCACCGGCTTCGATTAGGGTAGTGTTCGCATTGGGTAGGGTGCCCTCGCCCAGGTAATCCCCCCCGATCAACACGGTGCCCCCGCCCGTGGCTGACGAGACATCGACCGTCGCCGCATCCACCAAGCCGACTTGGTTACCCAATAGTTGGACTTTACCGCCCGCTGCCGTGAGGGCACCGTTGTTGAGCACCGTATCGCCAAACAGCGTCAGGGTTTCCCCCGCACCTACGGCCAAATCCCCCTGCTGAGTAATATCGCCCTGGGCCACAGCGTTGAACTGAACCCCCAGCGGCACGCTCACCGTCAGTAGTTCATTGTCCGTCGGGACAGCGCTAAACTCGCTGCCGTCATGGAACCCAATGCTATCTGCAGTGGTGGCGGTAAAAGAGCCCTCAATGTCTAAGCGAGCGTTGGGGCCAAAGAGGATGCCGTTGGGGTTCATCAAGAACAAGTTGGCCGCACCATCGACCCCTAACAGGCCATCAATATTAGAAAGATTGCCCCCGGTGATCCGACTCAGGATATTTTCGATGCCGATGGGATTGGCAAAGTAAACTCGCTGATCTGGCAGAACGTTGAATTCGGCAAAGCTGTGGAAAAGATTTTCGCCTCGGATGGCACCGCCGCTGATTTCATCAGCCAGTTCGCCGCGCAGGAGAACCTCTGGCGTGACGACCGAAGCGTCGGTGCCTAAAGAAGAGTCTGGCTCAATCTGGGCAATGAGCACAGCTTCTGTCTTGGCCCAGATTGGCGTTGGCAATGCGACAACTACCAGACCCACGAAGAGCCCGAAAGGTTTGCAGGGTAGCAACAGCATCAGACTATCCTCACTGGAATTGAGGCGAGTTTGTAGGGATAGCGACTAGCGGATTGAGCGGGGATTTGACAAGTTTTCTGGTCTGGATTGGGCTAGCGGCATACCCCACAAGTGGTTGTGGTGGCATGGGCAGTTGAGCCCGGCTCAACTGAGGGCAGCGTAACCTCTGTGGTGTGAAACGATCCCTCTGAAGCACCCGATAACTGGTATAGCACTAGGCTCAGGCCCGCTGGGCGGTCTGAGCATAAAACTTTGAACTGGTAATTTGCACTGGTAACCGAACTGGCACCACCTTGCTGAAGCCCGAATTTAGAGGGCTGAAGCGCGCTTTTCCTCTGTGGCTGTTGGGTTAGAAGAGCGATAGGTCAAAGGTGAAGTAGAGGCCACCGGCTTGCAAAGAATCGCCTTCTGAGTCGTTGGCCAGCAGCGGAATCCCCCAATCTAGGCGAGCATTGAAGCGATCAGACAGCGTAAAAATCAGCCCGGCGCCAGTAGAGAGCAGCGTGTTGTTGGCGGGATTGGCCCCAGAGACATTCCAACCATGTCCGATGTCGATGAAAGGGGCTAATAGAAGCTGCAGTTCTTGGTCGCGATCGCGATAGACCGGCACGCGCACTTCGATTCCGCCCAGTAACGCATTGTCGGTCAAGAGCTGGTCTTGTCGATAGCCCCGAACGGTTTGCTGCCCCCCGAGGCCAAAGCGTTCTAGCCCTAGCAGGTCATCCGGTGTGAGTTGGGCACCACCGCGTACCAGCAATGTGGTGTCTGGAGCCAGCAAGCGCACCCACTGGGCCTGTCCCTGCCAGGCAAAAAACTGACCATCCGGGCCATCATCGTTAACCGTGGCATTAAAGACATCAAGGCCGAGGTTAAACTGCGATCGCACGGCGATGACCTGCTCGCTATCACGGCGACTCCACTCCTGAAAAAAACGCAGCGCCGACACCCGTGTTTTGCCGTCATCATCCGCCCCGACCGAGAGCGGAAAGCCGCCAATATCCGCAATGCCCAAAAAGGTCTGACTATTTTCATGGGCAGCCGTCAACCCCAACGCAAATTCCTCAGTGGGGCTTTGAATGAGCGGTTGTCGCACCGTAATTTCGTAAGCATTGGATACTGAGGAAATGTCGAGAGCCTCAAACGATTCTTCGATCACCCGGCTATTCGTAAAAGTGCCTCGAACCCTGAGAGAACCATTGTGGGGATTAATCGGCACTGTGTAGTCTAGCGACAGCTCACGACTGCCTGAGGTGCCGTTGATGGCGATCGTCAGGCGATCGCCCCAGCCCGTCAAGTTGGCTTCCGTCAACCGGCCCTGATGCCGCAGCGTACCCACACTTGGCGAGCGATTATTATCGAACCTGTAATTGGCCTCAAAGGTCGCGGCTTCGGTCACCGTGACCACGAGTAAATTCGTGCCGGGGAGAGCGCCCGCCTGCAAATCAGCAGAAATGGTCTCGATCAGCGGATCTAGCTGCAGCAACTGCAAGCCCTCTAAGAGCTGATCTTGTTGCAGCGGCGGGGCCGATTTGAGCGCCAGACGACTGCTGATATAGCCAGGATTTAATCGCTGTGTACCGGTGATTTGAATGTCTTCTAAACGGCCCTCAATCACTTGAATTTCTACCACTCCGCCGTCTTCAAACGATTGCGGCGGCACGATCGCCCCTGACGTGATGTAGCCTCTGCTGACATAGAGATCTGTCACTGCCGAGCGGGCATTCAAAATATCGCCAAAGGTGCGCTCATCCCCCGCAAAGTCTGCCGTCACCGCGGCGAGTTCCGCGTCAGAAAATACGGTGCTGCCCAGCACGTCGTAACGGTCAATATCAAAGGATTCTTCAATGGGGATGGCGTCTGTTGGGGGTGGACTCGGGACAGTCGGCTCTAGCAGGTCGTCTGGTGCCGGCAGTCGAGGTAGGGGGGCTGGTTCCGGCGGTGGCTCAGGCGGCGTCCTCGGCAAGTCTTCCAGAATCGGGGCATCTGGTTCGGGCGGTAGCTCGGTCGGCGTCCTCGGCAGGTCTTCCAGAATTTGAGCGAACGTAGCAGCAGGGCGTCGGGAATTCACCGGTGGCAAGGGTGCCGCCCAGCCAGCTGGCGCCAAGACGGCGAAGACGCTCACCCAGACCGACAGGGCGATGGGCTGGCTCACGCGCCATTTTCTCTCCCCCAAAAATTGAGGCATCGACTTTCTTAGCTAAAAGACATCACTAACAGACGCCTACGATCTGGGCCTGAGACGAACATCCTGCATTGTGCGGCATGATATCAGGTAGCGGCATCCACCCTATCTAACCGACACGATTGAGTCGGGTCGAGCCTGCGGCGAGTCAATTCAGCGCCCCAAAGATGTCCCTGTTTTAGGAGACTGGCGATCGCTCATTTCTACGACTCTGCAACGCAATCGCTTATTTCAAATGGCGACTCGCCCCAAATTATATCCACTGTTGATTAGCCGTTACTAAGCCTCATCCGTGATCCCCAGCGATGAGAAACTTTGTTGAATTGAGATATCGTGCGGCAGTCAATCTTTGAGCCATTCGACAAGACCAGATAATTTAACTTGTTGTCTAAGACTCACGCCAACCTACTCAGAAAGTGAGTGGAATATTGAGTCAGTAAATTCACTAGCGATCGGCCGGTGAACCCGATCAAAATATCAAAATCCCTCAACTCTGATCCAAACTGCAATGTTGGCAATCAGGGCAATAGTTATCTGCTATGGAGTCAACAACTGCACTACCCTAAAAATTGACTCTCAGACTGATACAGCAGAGCCAAAGTGATCGATTCATTGATACAGCATTTCTAAATCCAGTGAGAGACTAAATCACCTCGAATTCTTTGATGCTAGAGAAGCGAGCAGCCCTCACCTGAAACGAAAATGCTGTATTCAATATCTTTCGAGGGAATAATGAGTCAAAAGCAAAACAGCACAACTGATTAAAAATGCTTGACAAAACTTAACTGAAATACAATAAAAACGTAAAATTCCTGATGTCTAAAGCTTTGTCTCGACTTCATATAGCACTTCTAGAATAGTTTCGTGCCCGTATGGGTGTCAGCTATCTCATCTGACCGAAAGTTCGCCATCAGCCTGCGTTCTTTTATGACCTCAATTTCTGCAGCCTGGAATTCATTAGCTTACCTGTCGTTGTAGAGACGGTTGGAATTTAGTATTCCAACAAAGCTCAATATTGCTGGGATGATGTCTGAAGATCTCATGATTTAAATCGGAAGAATCCTAGCGCCCATAAAGACCAAAATCAAAATCTGTCCTGATGTTCAATAAACTTTTTTCTCTGAATAGTCCTTCAACTGAGCAGCGCTTTCAGCTGCTGCGCAACTTTTCGATTGTCAGCTTAAGCACCTTTGTGCTGGCAACGAGCTTGTTAGCGATTTTTTATCGCCGTCAGGCCGTACATGACTTAGTCATATCGACGGAAGAGAGTAATATCACCACCACGCAGATTTTTGCTAATACGCTCTGGCCTAAATATGGTTATTTCTTATCTTCAACTCAGTCACTCAGTGATGAAGCATTAGTTGCACACCCGAAGACTCGTCAGCTGTACAAAGACACCCTGCAAGGTCTAGAAGGCTCACAGATTGCCAAAATTAAAGTTTTTGACCTGCAGGGAAGAACTGTTTTCTCGACCGATGAATCCCAAACGGGGGACGACAAGAGTCAATCATCAGGCTTTATCGCGGCTCAGTCTGGTCAAGTTGTCAGTCAACTCGATCATCGCGACACCTTCACGGCCCTGCAAACCACCTTAGAAGATCGCAATCTACTGTCTAGCTATATTCCAATTCGAGGCGGAGCAGCTAATGCAGAAATTGTGGGTGTTTTTGAACTCTACAAAGATGTGACGCCTCTGGTGGAGCGCATTGAGCAAACTCAGCGGCGGATTATCTTAGGGAGTCTACTGATTCTGACATCGCTTTACGGTCTGCTGTACCTCTTTGTCAAAAGAGCAGACTATCTGCTAGAGCAGCAGTATCAGCGATTGCAGGCATCTGAAGGACGCTACCGGCAGCAGGCTGGTGAGTTAGAAGACGCCTTGTCCGAACTTCGACAGGCTCAGCTCAGACTCATTCAAAATGAAAAGATGTCGAGCTTAGGCAACATGGTTGCCGGGGTGGCCCATGAAATTAACAATCCGGTGAGCTTTATTCACGGTAATTTGAATCACCTCCGGGGATATGGTCAAAATCTACTGAAGTTACTAGGGCTCTATCAGCATCACTACCCTCATCCCCAGCCTGAGATTCAAGCTGTGATTGATGAAGTCGATCTGCCTTTCATCCAAGATGATTTGCCTAAAATTTTGACGTCTATGGATATTGGCAGTAAGCGTATTCGCGAAATTGTTTTAGCGCTGCGGATTTTTTCGAGGTTGGATGAAGCTGACATCAAATCAGTCGATATTCATCAGGGTCTGGAAAGCACTCTGATGATTTTGCAGCATCGCTTCCAGGCTAGCCCTGACCGACCGGCCATTCAGGTCGTCAAAGATTATGCAACACTGCGGCCGGTGGAATGTTACGCCGGACTGCTCAATCAAGTCTTTATGAATATTTTGGCCAACGCCCTTGATGCGATCGCCGACAAAACCAAGAACTATACTGCGGAACAACACCTCGCGAATCCCGGTCGAATTACGCTGCAAACCTCTGTGATTGATCAAGAATGGGTGCAAATTACCATTGCCGACAATGGTTTGGGCATCCCTGCGGAAATTAAAGAGCGGATCTTTGAGCCCTTTTTTACTACTAAAGCAGTGGGTAAAGGGACTGGCATGGGCATGTCGATCAGCTATCAGATCATTACTGAAAGACATCGGGGCAAGTTAGAGTGCTTCTCGAATCCGGGACAGGGAACGAAGTTTGTGATGCAAATTCCGATCCAACAGCCGGCTCGACCCAAGCCGGTACGAGCAGAGATCGGTTCGAATGAGCGCATCTCCACAGCTGAACCAGCTGTTAACACCAAAGGTCAACCCCAAGCTGTCTTTCGCTCTAGATCGGCGCAATAAATACTGTGTCTGCGGTTGCGGTTCTCCGATGTTTTCCGGCTGCTAAAGCGCTCGCAAAAACGCTACCAGCGCCGTGCGATCGTCCGCCACATTTGCTGAAAGGAGACCTTCACCGCTATGTCAGAGAATTGCGGGCTCGCCATCATAGAGATACCTCGCATAAGGCAGCACTGTTGACGCTAGACCGATGTCCTAGAGTGGCATCGTCCGCCATTCGTTGCCGGTGGATTGAAAGTCAGGACACTGATTGACTCGTGCTGCCCCGTATCGCTTCGCAATATCTTTCTGTCATACCAGTTCTCTGAAACTGGACTACAGATCTTCCTTTCGACTCCGCTCAAGGAACGTCGGCTGAGCGGAGTCGAAGCCGACTTGTACGTGTAGCTGTAATTTGTAGAACTGGTATTAAACCTTCTACGGCTGCCAAAATCTTGCCCATTTTGTTGACATCAAAGGTCAATAAAGTCGTCGGAGTTGGGGCAGCATCGATCGCAGCCTTCTTTGCCCGAGATGGCTCATGTGCCTCGAACTAGTGGCTGCCATCAGTGAGCGATTCAATTAGACGTGCGGCAACAATTACTGCCCCTGAAGGGGTTGGTGGCGCGATCGCGGCTATCTCGATCTAATTGTTCATCAACTGATGATGCACCCCAGACCGCGCTAAAGAGGAGCCCACTCAACCCAACCGGAATCTCTCAATCTGGGCCCTGCGAGTCGAGTGACCCATTGAGGAGCCCGATACAAAAGTTGACATTTTACTATTGAGAACTATTCTGATCTATCCTGTTGTCAGCTTATTGACTACATTTCTCAATAAGCTCTCTCAGGTTGAGTTTTGCCGTTAAGGATTCAATCACGATGCAAACCTATGGCAGTGCAGAAATCTCTGACAACTGGCGGGCGACCAATGCTCGCTTTGCTGAGCAGTTAGGCCTGTTTGTCGTCGCCCACGTGGCGCAATTGGCCTTGATCGTGTCGTGGGCCTTTGCCTTTGCCTTTGTCTTGTTCGAACGCTCTCGCCTGTTTCTGTTTGTCGGGCCATTTGTGGCACGCCCTGCGGGCGATGGGCTTTGACTTGCGTGGCGTCGAACCGGCTCTCAATGCGATTGAGTCGTCGTTCACAATTTGTTCTTGGGGGCACGTGTGTATTCGACCTAACTACCTGAAGTCAGTGTCCCCTTTTCTGTTCCTTTAATTCTGGGTGTTGGTGATGAATTGCCCCTGCTGTGCGGACGAGTTGCTGCGACATGTGGCCCCATCGGGTCTGTATTGGTTTTGCCCCACCTGCCGCCAGGCGATGCCAGTGGGGCAAGCCATGGGGGCGGCGTATCGCACCTGCCGCGATCGCGGTGATCGTTCGCCTTATTGCAATTTTGAGGATGGTTAATGAGTCAGATGGCACTCTTTTTAGTTACTCAGACAGGGAACACGGCAGCGATCGCTGGGTTGATTCAACCACCGTTAGGTGGTGCAGCGGTTGTTTTAGTGCGGAATAAAGACAACCCATCGCAGCTGACGGGTAGTCGTCTTGAAACTTGGGGGATGCAGTTGCCATCAGCCTTTGACCTTGAGACCGCGGTCTTTTCCAGGCTCTCGACGACGCTTCGACGGTTCCGGTGACGCCGGCCAAGTTGTCAGAGCATTACGTGTTTCCCTTCAAAATTGTTGCAGGACAGGTGTTATGACCGATCAAATTTTGACCGCCGCCCCGCCCGCTGCCCTTTGGCTCAGTGTGAATCCCAGTTTTCGGCGATTAGAGCAGCCCCTGCTCATTCAGCTACACAAGGCGGTGAATATTGCTCACTGGGGCTATCAGCAGACCCCTGATGAACCCAGCTCGTTAGATGTTGCCGTGACGCTGCTCCATGACTATGTGAAGGGGGGCGATCGTCCGCTGCATCTCATTGGTCACGGTACGGGTGGCCTCGTCGGCCTGCTCTATGCCCGGCGGTTTCCCCATCGGGTTAAGTCGCTCACGCTGTTGAGTGTCGGCGTCAATCCTACGGTGGATTGGAAAGCGCACTACTATACGCAGCTAGATTTGCTGCCCTGCAGCCGTCGGCGCCTCTTGGCGCAAACTGCCCGCAGTTTGTTTGGGCCGCAGTGTCAGCACTGTGTCGAAGGATGGATTCAACTGCTGGAGCGCGATTTGATCAGTTCGCTGTCATTGCATTCTCTTTTAAGCCGGTTCAGCTTGTTTCCCGCTGGCGTTTCAGTGCCGCTGATGGTGTGTGGCGGTCAAGCCGATACTGTGGTCGATCCGGTGCAATTGCAGGGTTGGCAACCCTGGCTCAAGCCGGGCGATCGCCGCTGGCTTTGTCCTGACGGGCGGCATTTCTTTCACGCCACGCATCCACAACTTTGCCGAGAGCAAATTCTCGACTTTTGGCAGCCAATTGACGCCTCAGCACCGGCGGCGATCGCCCCTGCTACTGTCCGCCTGACGCATTGAAGATGCTGACTGCTGTGTTCTCAGTGCCGTTTTGGTCACTGTCTGTGCGGCCCCAGTGAGGGCCACGACCAGTGACTTCAGCGCCGCCGTTGGGTGCCCTCAGGCTTCGCGATCTCCCGTCTCCCCTTATTGATCTCCTCGACCTATGTCCTCTAGACTCCGCCAGTTTCCTCCACGTGCCAGTGGTCAAGCCGTCGCCACTGAGTCGGCATCGACGACCAAACCCCAGTCTTTTCGCCGCAAGCATTTGCTGCCCGCCCTGCCTGATCAGGTATGGCAGATCGATCACGGCATTGTGCGCACCCTCACCTGGAATGCTCAAGGCCACGTGACCACCCTGAGTATTTGGGGTCGGGGTGGCATGGTTGGGTTGCCCCTCACGCGCCAGCAGCCCTATCAAATGGAATGTTTGACGACCGTTAAAGCGAGAGCAACGCCAATCAGCAGTCACAGCCGGTTTTGGCAAAGCGCCTTGCTCAAACATCTCTGGCAGCAAGAAGAACTGCTGCGCATTGTGCATCAACCCTCTGTGAGGGAACGCCTGACCCAGCTGCTGTACTGGCTGGCCCATCGATTTGGCCGACCCGTGTCTCAGGGGCAGTTGCTAGAGTCGATGCTGACTCATCAGCAGATTGCCGAAATTTTGGGCACCAGCCGAGTGACCGTGACTCGCTTGCTCACCCGGTTAGAGCAGGAGGGGCAACTGATCAAATTCAACAAGTCTGCCGGCCAGTGGACTGGCAATGCCTCCCTGGCCTTCTCCTATCGGGCACTGTTATTGGTGTCGCCGCCCTGAGGGCAGCCTGTCGCAGCTTCAGGCCAGGAACATCGCGATCGCTAGTAGACCCGTTATTGCCGATAGGCCGTTACAAATCGCTCGATCCCGGCATAGTCGCTGACGACTTGGCCATCGGTGTAGGCTTGAGACTGCTGCAATAAATGGGTGACCGCAGGGGCCTGACCGGCCATGAGTTCCACTGCCCAAAGGCCGCCGGACTGCAAATAGCGCGGCGCCGTTGTGACCAAATGCCGCACGGCAGCCAACCCGTCTGGGCCACCATCTAAAGCTAGATGCGGCTCGTGTTGAGCCACTTCGGGGTCGAGGGTCGGCACGATCGCGCTGGGAATGTAGGGCGGATTCGACACCATACCGGCCAGCTGCCCCGACCAGTGCGCTAGCGGCTCGAACCATGATCCCACCAGAAACTGGATGCGATCGCCTAAGCCATTCTCGACGGCATTGTGACGGGCGATCGCCAGCGCCGCGTCACTCACATCCACCGCTACAATTTGCGCCTGGGGCAGGGCTGCCGCTAACCCCAGGGCGATCGCCCCGCTGCCAGTGCCCAGATCAATCCAAGTGCCCTGCTGTAGCCGGGCTGCCTGCGGGCTTTGGTTAATGAACGCAACCACGCTATCAATGAGCAGCTCAGTTTCTGGCCGGGGAATCAGGACGGCAGGGGAGACCTGCAGCGTGAAGTTGCGCCAGACCGTTTTGCCCACCAGATGCTGAATGGGGACGCGATCGCCAAGCCGCTTTTGCCACAGCGTTTCTAACTCAGACAATGTAATCGTGGTAGGAACGGCCAGTTGCTGGGTCAGAGTCCCTAAACGCAGCGCCAAGGTTTCCACCTGACACAAGCCCTGCAGCAGCCAGTCCACTTCGGCGGGGTCAATGTGAGCCGCTTGGGCTTGGGCGATGGCCTGCGATCGCCAGGCCCACAGGTTTGCCCCCGAAACTATGTACGCAAATGTGTCCATGAGGGTTCAATGCTAAGACGATGGCCAGGCGCAGCATTCTGGGTGGATGAGTTGTCAGATCACAACTGCGGCCTCCGATTGGTTCTACAGTTAGCTGTCTGGGGCAGGCGCACCCGACTAACAACAACTCCCAAGCAAATCTCAAGCTGGCTAGCTATCAGTTGGACTAGAGTACCCGGAGTACGCTCGGCACGCTTCGAATACTGGCCGATATGCGCAGCTCATCTAGCGCCGTTTGAAAATTGTGTTCTGACACCTCATGAGTCACCACCACAATTTCACCAATACCGTCATGCAGGTCAATTTGCACCACCGACTCAATACTGACTGCGTGGTTGCCAAAGCATAGCCCCACCTGGCCAATTACCCCGGGCTGATCTTCCGCTAACAGCCGCACATAAAAGCGACTGACGATATCGGTCATGGGGCTAACCTGGCAATAGTGTTGGTGAGTGCAGGCTAGTAACGGATTTTGAGGCTCTGCCTTAGCGGCGACGCTTTGTGATTTCAGAGTGGCGGTAATATTTAAAATATCGGAGGCGACCGCGCTGGCCGTGGGGCCTTCGCCCGCTCCTGGCCCAAAGAACATCACTTGGCCAATCGGGTCGCCCTCGACCAGAATGGCGTTGTAGACCCCGTTGACGCTAGCGAGAGGATGGTGATCAGGCACCAGCGTCGGATGCACCCGCAACTGCAGCTGATCAAGCGCTTCGTTAGAGGTCGGACAGATATCGCGGCGGGCGATTGCCAGCAGTTTAATCACAAATCCCAAACGCTCTGCATAGGCAATATCCGCTGCACTCACATGGCGAATGCCTTCGCAATACACGTCAGAGAGCTTGATGCGCCCCCCAAACGCGAGCGAGGCCAAAATGGCAATCTTATCGGCGGCATCTAGCCCATCGACGTCGGCGGTGGGGTCAGCTTCGGCATAGCCCAGCGCTTGGGCATCGGCCAAAATGGTCTCAAAGTCACCGCCCTCCTCTTGCATGCGGGTGAGGATATAGTTCGTCGTGCCATTCACAATGCCCGTCACCGCTTGAATGCGGTTAACCCCCAGCGCCTGTTTCAACGGCTGAATGACAGGAATACCACCACCGACCGCCGCTTCCAACAGCACATAGACGCCAGCTTCATTCGCGGCCGTAAAAAGTTCGTCGCCATAGCGAGCGATCACCGCCTTGTTGGCCGTGACCACGTGCTTGCCCTGGTGAATCGCCTTCAGCATCAGCGATCGCGCCGGCTCTAGGCCGCCGATTAACTCCACCACGACATCAATATCGGGATCAGTCACGATGGCTTCTAGATCGGTGGTAAATCGGTCAGCAGCAATCTCAATGTCACGGGGTTTGTCGAGCGATCTTACCCCCACCCGAGCCACCTCGATTTCACTCACGAGAGGATGCCGCTCTGTCGGGTCTAGCAAGATTTTTGCTGTCCCAGTGCCCACTGTCCCCAATCCCAACAGACCTACTTTAACCGCCACGTTGTCTCTACCTTCTGTCCGTTTCCTACTAATGGTAGGGGATGTCTGACGCCAAACAAAAACCGGAGAAGGGTTAAATCCTCTCCGGTCGTCATAATCTGCAAAGGGGCTTCCAAGTTAACCCCTCGGCCACCCCGGTTCCATCAGCTAGGGGTGTCAAAAATGTGGGCTTGCCGAGATCTAGTAGGTCTCTACGTGCCAGCGATGCTCTTTCTTCATCTGCTTACGGAAGTCTTCCCAGTTGGCACCGTTCTTTTCTGCTTCGGCAGAGAGCGCTGCATCAATGCCGTCTTCCATGCCCTTCAAACCGCACATATAGGTGTGAGTTTTGGGATCTTGCACCAATTCCCAAATTCTGGCAGCGTTCTCGGCCACCCGATTCTGAATGTACATCTTGCCGCCCTCAGCATTTTGCTGCTCTCGGCTGATGGCATAGGTCAGCTCAAAATTATCTGGGTACTTCGCCTGAATTTCTTCTAGCTCCTCTTTATAAAGAACGTTGGCGCTGTAGGGGACACCGAAGATCAGCCAAGCCTTACCTTTGAACTGATAGTCGGGGTTTGCTTCCCGCTCAACATCCTTAAACATGCGCCACAAATACGCTCGGAAGGGAGCAATCCCAGTGCCCGTTGCCAGCATGATAACGGTGGCATCCTCATCATCAGGCAGTAGCATTTCCTTACCGACCGGGCCGGTGACCTTTACGTCAGCGCCAGGCTCGATGTGACACAGGTAAGAAGAACAGGTACCGTAAACGGTTTCGCCAGTCTCAGGATCTTTGTACTCCAGCTCTCTGACACAGAGAGAGACGGTCTTATCGTTCATATCGTCCCCATGCTGCGTAGAGGCAATGGAATACAAACGCAGCTTGTGGGGTTTGCCCTTGTCATCGGTACCTTCAGGAATGATGCCCGCACTCTGGCCTTCGAGGTAGCGATAATCGCCCCCCGAGAGGTCAATCTTGATGTGCTGAACAATTCCTGAACCGCCTTCAGCCACCAGCGGCTCGTTCGAGATAACCTTACCGACGAAAGGAGCCTTCGGTTTATAAAGGTTGACAGGGATATCTTTTTTCGCCTTGGGCGTCGCTTGAGTCATAGACTTACCAGTGTCTTGCTTTGCGGTCGCTGCAGGGGGGCTCTGCCCATTGGATTCGCTCACCGAACGGATGCCCACGATCTCCCCGCCGAGGCGAGTGATGCGCTGCATCTCTTGATTCATCCGATTGTAAGGAACCGTGATAAACACACTGCCACTCTTGCGAATGGGGGTATTTATCTTGTCAGTTTCAGCGTTTTGACGCAGTCCCTTGACTTCGTATACAAATAAGCGACTTCCCGCTACAGAGCTGGCGTTGCCGCCACTTACGCTTGGATTGTACATGTGCTGACTATTATGACTCCGAGAATCTGCCTTGACTGGCAAAGTCGTCTATCCAAAACGTGCTTCCCAACTTAGGAAACACCGATAGATAACGCTTGCCGAACATTTTCTCTAGCGTATCACTGTAACGGAAAGCTCTCCTAATCAAACCAGCCCAGAAAGCTAGAAATGCTGGAGAAACTGAATCCAATGCTGACTACCTGTGGCCTGCAGTTTTGAATAATCTAATCGGCGACCTTCGAAAACACTGTGTCGTCCAACGCAATTTTAGATTTATTAAAAGATTATTCTGCCGTGAACATTTTTGGGACGACATAACCGCTGGCCGTCTTTGCCCCACCCTTGACCGGCATACAAAAGCCCGTATTGGTCGGTGGGAGAGTTTGACAAGTGCTCGGTACGCACAGCTATCCAATGGGAGATTTGGGCCGTGAGACTTAGCTCAAAGAACCGGCAGCAAATCACTTCAGTCAAAATCACATCAAATATTTAATTGGCTCTGCACTTGTAAGCCGTGATACCAATTTAATAGTATTCTATTTATTAACAGCGTAAACATCGGTATTCTCGTGCTCGGAATGGTCTGAACCGGCTTGACATGTCTGTGCTTGAGCAGGGTCTTTGACCAACGGTTTACGGCTCTCATTGCCCACTCATGGTTAACGTCTGTTAATCGCGGTTGTGGCAATCAAAGCCCTCTATCCGGCTTGCTTAACCCGATTAGGACGATGTGTAGACGCTGACTATAGTTGCTTCACTAAATTAAGGTATTCGCAACGACAGCTTGATGGGTGGCTGCTCCCGCCTTTATACCTCTGTTGCGCTCTAACTTAATCTCTATCGCAGTTGTTTTCTGTTTTGCTCGAGGAAAGCTATGACAAGTAAGCCGGATCGCGTGGTTTTAATTGGGGTTGCTGGCGACTCTGGATGTGGTAAATCCACATTTTTGAGACGATTAGAGGATTTGTTTGGGGAAGAGTTCATTACTGTCATCTGTCTTGATGACTATCACAGTCTTGATCGCAAGCAGCGTAAGGCGGCGGGTGTTACGGCGCTCAACCCTGAAGCAAACAACTTTGATTTGATGTACGAACAAATCAAAGCGCTTAAAGCAGGCACTTCTATCGATAAGCCGATCTATAACCACGAGACCGGCGAACTTGACCCACCCGAACGCATTGATCCCAACCACATTATCGTCATCGAAGGGTTGCACCCCATGTATGACGAGCGGGTTCGCGGTCTGATTGATTTCAGCGTCTATCTCGACATTCACGATGACGTCAAGATCGCTTGGAAGATTCAGCGCGATATGGCTGAGCGGGGGCATACCTATGAGGATGTGCTGGCCTCAATCAACTCCCGTCGTCACGATTTTGAAGCCTACATCGACATCCAAAAGCAATATGCTGATGTTGTGATTCAAATTCTGCCGACACAACTCATCCCCGACGAAGAGAAAGAGCGGAAGATCTTGCGCGTACGTTTGCTCCAGAAAGAGAGCGTCGAAGGGTTTGACCCGGTCTATCTGTTTGATGAAGGCTCGACCATTGACTGGATTCCCTGCGGTCGTAAATTGACTTGCTCCTTCCCCGGCATTCGGATGCATTACGGCCCTGACAGCTACTACGGCCACGATGTCTCAGTGCTAGAACTTGACGGTCAGTTTGAGCGCCTAGAAGAGTTGATTTACGTTGAGAGCCATCTCAGCAACACATCAACCAAGTACTACGGTGAGATGACCGAACTGTTGCTCAAGCACCGCGAATATCCCGGTTCTAAAAACGGTAGCGGTTTGTTCCAGGTGCTAGTGGGTCTCAAGATGCGGGAAAGCTATGAGCGCCTGACTGCCAAAACTCCTCAGCCGGTTAGATAATTCGTAACTGGGTTGGATTTGTGGCTGAGAAAGCCGGTGTTTCTAAAGAGACACCGGCTTTTTAGATTGGCGGAGGCCCCTTGTCCTGAGGCGTGTCCTTTTGCCGTGACCTATGCCGCTAGTGTTCAACTAATACCAGTTCTGCAGAATAGCGCTACAGATCGGCGATCCCCCGCTGTCGCTGCCCCCTTGTCGAAGGGGGCTACACACTTTTGGGGATGTGTAGTCTAAATTCAGC
>JBCBJQ010000006.1:0-127654 GCA_038523235.1 Cyanobacteria bacterium J06626_4 | reverse complement strand
CCGCAAAATTCGCACCATTGCCGCCCACTGCCGTGATTCGTTAACCGAAGCGGACTTTCTCAACAACGAAATTTTGATCAATCGCCAAATGACCGCGAACACCATGACCAATTATGGTCAAGTGCTTTATCGGCAAGACGGTCTGATCGAAAAGGTCTACACCAGCAATATTGAGCCGTTGCATGCCGAGCTAGAGCATTTTGTGAACTGCGTACGAGGTGGCGAGAAGCCATCGGTGGGCGGCGAGCAAGCGCTGAAAGCGCTACGTTTGGCCAGCCTGATTGAGCAAATGGCGCTGGATGGTAAAGCCTGGTACGGCGAAGATCTGGCGGCATCGGGGATTGAATCCACTGCGATCGCGGTGTAGCTGACCCGAAAGCCATTATCTATCAGTGCACTTGTTTGCCCGGTGGCAAATCTGTCACCCCGATGAGCGGATTCCCTGATATGGCCAAGATGGTGTGGGGAGTCGGCTCGCTGGGCACAGAAATTAACTGCCGGCTTGAATCCGCTCAACCGCCGCGATCGCCTGCTCGACGACTGGCTGAGGTAGGGGAATATAGCCCAGTTCCTGGCTATATTGCTGCCCTTCAGTGAGTCCCCATGTCAACACTTGCTTTAGAGCATCCGCCTTGGTGGCGTCGGCGTAGTTTTCGTAGGCCAAAATCCAGCTGTAGGTGACGATGGGATAGGCCGATTCGTCCACCGGATCAGGAATAAATACTCGCAGGTCGGCTGGCATGGCGGCATCCAGCAGGGCAGCTGCGCCCGAAGCGGGTCCCGGCACCATAAAATCGCCTGCTTGGTTTTCAATCGCCGCAATGGGCAAGCCCAAGCGCTGCGCGTAGCTATATTCCAAGTATCCGAGGGTGCCTTCGGCCTGCTGAATTTGTGCTGCGACCCCGGCATTCGCCTTGATGCCAATGCCCGCTGGCCAAGCCACACTAAGGCCCGCGCCCACATCCGTCTGCCATTCTGGGTTGATGGCCGCTAGGTGTGACGTCATTGCCGCCGTCGTGCCGCTGCCGTCAGAACGATGCACCAGCGTGAGCGGCAAATCCGGCAGCGATCGCTCCGGATTGCTGGCTGCAATCAACGGATCGTTCCACCGGGTGATTTTCCCAAAAAATATATCGGCTAGCACCGCCCGACTGAGGTTAAGTGCCGTTGTCTCACCTGGCAGATTGTAGGCGATCGCCACCAAGCCTGCCGTCATCGGCACGAGCACAACTCCCGACTCGACCTGAGCCATTTCAGCCTCGGTCATGGCCACATCACTTGCGCCAAAATCCACTGTGTTAGAAATCACCTGTTGAATCCCGGCGGCGCTGCCCGTGGGCTGATAGTTGATGCTCAGATTGGGATCAACCTGCTGGCGATATTCGCTAAAGATGCGCTCGTAAATAAAGAGAGGAAAGCTTGCCCCGGTACCGTTGAGCACGAGGGGAGCGCTGGCTGGTGCTGAATTATTGGGCGCTGCCGGATCGGTCGCGACCGGCGTTGACGGCTGGCAGGCAATAATCACGGTGACGAGGGCGATCGCCAACCCCAGCCATTTCAGCCGCTTGAACTTTTGCTCCACGTCTCTCTCCCGCTGTTCATCGACCTCACGCCAGCCCCATTAGCGGCTGAGCAGTTTCATCCAGACCGTATCTTATAACGGCCTTACTGAAATGATGGTGATGTCCGTTGGAAGAATTGAGTTTAGCCAGTTTTGCGCCGCCCAAAAATAATCCCCCGGAGAGCACTGTAGCGCCTGCCGAGGGAGGATTCAAATAATGGGTTACTCATATGTCCACAGCATAGGCGCTCATTTTGGCCTTTGGGTAAACCTTCCGCAAACTTACCGAGACTGTCTGTAAAGTTCAGAAGAAGTTCGGCGATCACCCCCTCAATTCACTGACTCAGCCCACTGACTCAGCGCTGCAGATTCGAGCGGCGGCAATACAGTCAGCCATCGTGGCGTCGGTTTTGATCGCTTGCGGCTCAAAATGGGTGCGGCTCACGCGGAATCCGCGCTCGCGGAGTATCCGCATGAGAGCCTCACGTTTTGGAATATCCATCTGCCCGTGGCGACCCACCTCGGGCAGCGTGAAATAGTAGGGCGGCAAATCAGCTTCGGCTTGCATGAGCGCGACTAAATCCTGCTGGTGCGACCATTCCCACTGCTGGGCTTGGTGCGCCATCGCCGTCAAAAAGGTGCGATCGTGCAGTGGCCCGAGCCATAAAGGGCCGCTCACCACCAGGGGAATGGATTTATCCGGCAACGCCTCAGGACAAATCGCTCGACCCAGTTTCCGCCACGACAGGGTTTGATAATGACCGCAGTGATGGCAGTAGCCCAAAAACCCGTACTGGTTACCCCGCCAAGGTTCGGCGTTGGTCAGGCGCACCATCACCCGGTGGACATGGCCGTTATAGAACGAAAACAGCGGCTGGATGGCTAAGCCCTGCCCGGCCGCCTGCTGCACCAGGCTACCGATAAGTAACCGCACGCCTTGTTCATGACCTGCCGGGTGCGGGCGGGCATAGGCTCCATATGCTTGCACGCTGTGTTCGGGATTATGGCCACCGGTGGTGCGGGTATCGGTGCTGGTGAGATATAGCAAGCCCCCGATGCGAGTCGCCCACAGCGCGGTTGAGAGGTACGGCGCCCCGCTACCAAAGCAATCCACATCGACCAAATCGTAAAAGTCTCGTTGCTGATAACAGCTAAAGAACACCTCGTTCGCGTCTTGGCCAGTGATGCGATAGGTCGAAGGGGACAATCCCCGCGCCAGATTTTGTGTGAGCAGCAGTTGCAGATCAGGATTCGCCTCGTTGGCCCAAACCCAATCCGCTTCGGCCTCTAGGACATAGCGCAGCGATCGCACGCCACAGCCCGTCATCGCGTCTAAGACTCGCAGTTCACCACGCTGTTGACGATAAACTGCCGCTGCTAACAGGGCCAGATCACGCCCCATTTGACTTTGCGTTCGATAAAACGCGGTGCCGATTGCAAATTCAGCCTGACCTTCGCGGTACCATTGGGTCGCCGGCGATTCAGTCATCTACGGGTTTCAATCGCCTGAGCGATCGCCGCTTCTAACTGAGGCTGAGCTAACTCCGTCAGTACGAAGACCTCTTGGGCCGATTTGCCTTTACGAGCAATCAGTTTGAAGCCACCGCGAATGGGCACGGAGACTTTTAAGCGCAGATGCGGGGCATGACTGCGAACGGTAGACAGTCGCCCCGGCGTCACCGTCCGCACCAGTAGCGCCTGCGCCAGCAGCGTTTCTAAAACTGGAATCAGTCCCGGAATGTGAGTGGAATGATTCCACACTAAGCGCCCTGGCGTTGGCTTACCCACTATCGACCTTGCTGATTGAATGCGTATGGAGGTGCCTGGGCGCTACCGACAGATGGGAAGCAGCGAGAGGCGATGCGGCTATGCCTGCTCCAAGGGAGCCATCGTTAACCCAGCCCGACTGAGCTGACTGTGATAAAGTTCGGCTTGCTCTAACGGCCCAGTCCACACGATCGCCTGTCCGTCGTTATGAATTTGATGGGCTAGATCCCAAGCCTGATCGCCGCTCATGCCGGGAATATATTTGGTCAGACAATCGACCACGTGCTGAAACGTGTTGAAATCATCATTCAGCACAATGATCTTGTAGGTGGGATAGGGCTTTCGTACTGTCTGACGAGTCTTCTCGGGAGCGATCGCTGGCGACGAGGCCGCCATTGACACTGCTGAATTAAAGCCTGCCATTGTCACACTGTTAAAGGTAATAAAAAACCATGATCTCTTTAAGCATTAGTGTATCGGATTCTTTCTCAAGCATGGTAAGGATCAGCCGAATCCTCTCAGTGGGAGCGTTTTAGGCCAATATCACCAAATGCTCAGACCCCCACTGTCAGCCTTTGAACGAGCCAGTTCAGCGGTTGGGCGATTGCCCCATTCGCCCATCTTCAGGCTGGATGACTCAGCTTGACCGCGCCCGTGTCCCAGTCTCTCAGCATCCCGAGACGTTCATCTGTCTCAACTATTTTCCGCGTGACATCACCGCCTTTAAAGCCAAATCAGCGCCGATGCTGCAAATAGATTAATCCGTTTGCAACACCGGCGCTGAGAATCGCTCAGGAACCTACCATCAAAGGCTCCTTTGACTTATTTCGCCCCGGTGAGCACAGCCGTCTGAGCGGCATTGGTCTCAGCCGTCTGCGTCAGTTGGCTAAGAATTGCCGACACATTAGACCGCGCATCGCCAAACAGCATCGATACGTTGGGTTTATAGAACAGGGGATTGGCGACCCCGGCATAGCCTGCAGACAGGCTGCGCTTGAGCACCACCACATGCCGCGCCTGCCAGACTTCCAAGACCGGCATCCCGGCCATCGGGCTGTCGGGATCTTCCAACGCGCTGGGGTTGACCGTATCATTCGCCCCAATCACCAGCACCACGTCTGTGGATGAGAGATCGTCGTTAATTTCGTCCATCTCTAACACGATGTCGTAGGGCACGTTAGCCTCAGCCAACAACACATTCATGTGACCGGGCAGGCGACCCGCGACCGGGTGAATGCCAAACCGCACTTGCGCACCGCGATCACGCAAGGTTTTGGTGATGTCAGCGACCGCATGCTGGGCTTGAGCGACGGCCATGCCATACCCCGGCACAATCACTACGCTATCAGCAGTCTCTAGCAGTTCCACGGTCTCATCGACTGAGGTCGGGGTCGCCTCGCCTTCTACCGCCTTGCCAACATAGGCCGTGTTGCCAAAACCACCGAGTAAGACATTGGCAAATGAGCGGTTCATCGCCTGGCACATGATGTAGCTCAAAATCAGGCCACTGCTACCGACGAGCGCCCCGGTCACAATCAGCAAATCGTTGTTGAGCATGAAGCCCGCTGCCGCCGCGCCCCAACCGGAATAGCTGTTGAGAATCGAGATCACCACCGGCATATCAGCCCCGCCAATAGCGAGCACTAGGGTCGAGCCCAAAATGGCAGCGATCGCCGTCATGATGCCCAGCGGCAATAGCCCAGCGGCTTCGCCCACCGTCATGTAGTAATAGCCCAGACCGATGACGGCCCCTAACAAACCGATATTCAGCAAATGCCGCCCAGGCAGCAACACCGCCTTGCTCGACACCCAGCCCTGCAGCTTGCCACAGGCAATCAAAGAGCCGATAAAGGTCACTGACCCAATAAAGACCCCAATAAAGGCTTCTACCTTGTGAATTGTGAAATCGATACCGATTAGAGAAGCATCTGGATTGAGATAGCTGGCATACCCGACCAGTACTGCCGCCAAACCGCCAAAGCCGTTGAGCAACCCGACCAGTTGGGGCATTGAGGTCATCGCCGCGCGGGTGGCAATCAGTCCACCGATCCAAATGGCGGGAACCATCGACGCTAACAATACGCCGTAGCCGCTCACTTCGCGGCTGAGAGCAGTGGCACCAAGCGCCACCACCATACCGGCAATGCCGTAGAGGTTACCGCGTCGAGCCGTTTCGGGGTTCGAGAGGCCACCCAGGCTGAGAATAAATAGAATGCTGGCCGCGATATACGCAACCGTCAACAGATTATGAGACATCGTTCAATCCTTATTGCGGTGTTTCGGTGCAGTACAGGTCGTCGGCTACTTGCGGAACATATTCAACATGCGTTGGGTGACAAAAAAGCCGCCAGCAATGTTGAGCGTGCTGACAAAAATGGCGATCGCCCCCAAAATCGTCACGGTCGAGGTCAATGGCCCCGAGACTTGCAGCATGCCGCCAATGATGATGATGCCGCTAATGGCATTGGTGACACTCATGAGGGGCGTGTGCAGGGCTGGCGTCACATCCCAAATCACCTTCCAGCCTAAAAAGATCGCCATCACAAAGACGGTAAAGTGCGAGATAAAGGATTCCGGTGCGTAGCCCCCAATGCCAAACAGTGCGGCTCCAATGATGACCGGCCAGAGCAGCTGCTTCACAAGGCCGAACCGGGTTTCTTTCACCGTTTCAATCGCTGCCGGTGCCGCTTTCGTCGGAGGCTGAGGGGGCGTCGGGCGCTCCAGCGGCGGGGCGGGCCACACCACCTCTCCAGCCAAAACGACGGTGGTCTGACGCACGACGTCATCCGTCATATCCACGGTGTGCTCTGTTGCCCCCCCCAACTCATTGAGCAAATGGACGAGGTTAGTCCCATATAGCTGGCTGGCTTGATTGGCCATGCGGCTGGCCAGATCCGTCAGGCCCACAATCTTGACCCCATGATGGTCATAAATTTCGTTGGGGCGAGTCAGCTCGCAGTTGCCGCCTTGTTCGGCGGCCATATCCACAATGATGGAACCGGGCTTCATCGCTTCCACCATTTCCTGCGTCACTAGGCGCGGCGCCGCCTTGCCCGGAATCAAGGCCGTCGTAATGATGACGTCGACTTCTGCCGCCTGCTGAGCAAACAATGCCATTTCCGCCGCAATAAAGGCCGGACTCATGACCTTGGCGTAGCCGCCAGAGCCTTCGCTGTCTTCCTCAAAATGCAGTTCCAAAAACTCGGCCCCGAGGCTTTGCACCTGCTCTTTGACCACGGGGCGGGTGTCAAACGCGCGCACCACGGCACCCAAGCCACGAGCCGCTCCGATCGCTGCGAGCCCGGCCACCCCTGCCCCAATCACCAAGACCTTGCAGGGTGGAATTTTGCCGGCAGCGGTAATCTGCCCGGTGAAGCCTCGACCAAATTGGTGAGCCGCCTCAATGACGGCGCGATAGCCCGCCAGGTTAGCCATCGAACTGAGGGCATCCAGCTTTTGCGCCCGAGTGATGCGAGGCACCGCATCCATCGCCATCACCGTCGCGCCTTTCGCCGCGAGCTTTTCTAATAAAGCGGGATTTTGCGCGGGCCAAATGAAGCTCACCAACTGGCCGCCGGGACGCAGCAGATCGGTCTCATCTTGGTCTAGCTCCGGATGCCACTGGGGCGCACGCACCTTGAGAACGATATCTGACTCAGCCCACAGAGCTGCCACATCTTGAACCACATGGCCGCCCACTGCCGCATAGGCCGCATCAGGAAAGCTCGCCGCGACTCCAGCGCCAGATTCAACCCACACTTCAAAACCTGACTTTTGCAACTTCTTGACGGTGTCAGGGGTCGCCGCGACTCGTCGCTCGCCTGCTGCAACTTCTCGAGGAATGCCGAGTCGCATGGCAGGGCGGGGGTCAGAAGGGGCGTTCGGATTGGATGCGATCACAGCTGTCATAAAAATTTTCTCCTAAATGTAGTTGCGATTGATCTGTCTTACTCAGCGATTCAGTTGCGATCGCCAACCAGGCCACCATTTTTAAGTGACATGGTCTGACCGATCTGTCTAGAAAACAAACCGGCAAAAAAATAGCCCGACGCAATCAAAATCCTCAAACCCAAGGTCTGAGCAGGAACATTTGACCCATAATCAGCGGCGGCAACCTTGCTAGCCGGTGTTCCGACGCTGCAAAACCTGATTTAGCAGCCGCCCATCCGGCATTGCCATCACCGTCGAAGCCGCCCTATTGCCAGCCCCCGTGATCTCGTGAACGACAGCACACCATCAACACTTCATCCAAAACTTAAAGACCAATGGCCACCTAGGTCATTAGCTTTGTTGCTCTGTTTTTAACGCGATCGCTTCAGAAATAGAGTGTTGATCAGCCTTTTTTTACATTCCTGGAAAATTATCAACATCCTCTGTCATATCGTCGAAACGAAACTTAACCTCGATCGCTTGACACGGCAACGCAATAATTCGTCCCTCGTGAACATGGCAATTTCTTGACCAGCTCTCCAAGCCTAAAGGTATCTTCAGGCCTGAGAATTGTGAATAAAATTGATAGGTTCACAGTCGCTGGCAGACGCTTTTACATATTCGACCGTGTGAATTAGGGCAGGTCATCCATTAATTGCCAGAACCTCATAATTGCCAGAACCTCAGGGAAGCAGCCTGACCGCGCTCGCCGCGCAAATTAAACTAGGCGCTAAAACTGCTACAGCACTCACCTTGAACTGCCAACTAATCACCGCCTCTGGCTGCAGGTGAAATAATGAAAATCCATCCGTTTGGCGATTGTCAATATCAGGACGGTTCTAATGATGAAAAAGTCAACCTGTTCCGGCTCCGAATCAAGAGAAGGAGGATTTTTAGTCTGAGTTTTTTCGACCTGTATTCGATATCGAGAGTCTCGAAATACCTAGAACACTGGACAACGGCTAGGCGAATTTGCACAAATCGATCGGGTTTTAATGATTGAACTAAGCAGACTGATGTAATGATCCGACTGATTGAGAGTCAGTCTGGCTGATTGAGAGTCAGACTGGATAAAACCTGCTTCCCAAACTGATCGCCTGAGACATTGGGACAATGCTAATGATTGCAGTCAGCAGCCTTGGCCAGTGGGTCGCCTCTGATCCCTAGCGACCAGCCGCTCACCCAGCTCAAATCGGATTTGCTCGCCCCACGGTGAGAAAAAAGCCTGTGATGGCAACTTACGCTACTGCCAATTGTCATAAAAGATCAGTGATAAAATTGCAACATATAGGTTTGGCTCTCTCGTGATTACACACTGGAGTTAGCCTAGTGAAAGGGAATAGAGAGCGCCTCGTCCTTGCCTGTTCCACTCAAGTGGACACTTTTCAGACAGGCTGATCGTCCTGGGTGCCATGGTGGGATTAGGCACACAATAATTAAACATGCAGTTTTTAGGAGCGGATCAATGACACTTAAACGTTGGCTAAGTCGAAGCTTGTTGGGCGTTTTGGCAGTTTCGGGCTTCACCCTCGCTACCACCACTGCGATCGCTCAAACAACAGACGGTTTGACCATTTTTGGTGGCGTGGATTCTGAGTTTCGCCTGAGCTACTACATTGACAACAACGAACGCCGCAGTTCCGATGCCCGTTACTATCTCCGGGTAGCAGGGCGGAAGGTCACCCAAGAGGTGCTAGAGCTTCAGGTCAATTACCCCGAAGAATTCGAAGAAGAAGGGGGGCACTTTAGCAAGACCCGCATCGAACTTCGCGAAGGGAACGGTCGAGGTGGCGCCACCATCGAAGTTGACGAAATTATTGTCAACGAAGAAGCCAATATTTTCGAGATCTATCCGACTGAGCCGATTGCTGCCAACAGCAGCTTTGTCATTGTTTTGCATGATGTCCGCAACCCTAATCGGTATGGCAACCACTTCTTTCTCTTAGATGCGCTCTACCAGGGCGGGCCGTTGAGAGAGTTTGTTGGCGTCTGGCCCCTTGAGGTGTCGGCAGAATAGCCTTTGGAGTCTCTTAGAGTTTGATGTTACTATCTAAGACTGTGTCTTAAGAAGTTGGTAGCAGGCAACCAGCGACTGATCTCGCTGGTTGCCTGGCCTGTAGGGAAGAGATTAACTATGACAAAAAGAACGTTGGGCGGTACTAACCGTAAGCAAAAGCGGACATCCGGTTTCCGCGCTCGCATGCGGACCGCGACTGGACGCCGGGTGATTCGTTCACGCCGCCGGAAAGGGCGGGCACAGCTTGCCGTTTAGTCATCGCATCGGCGTAATGACGCCGTCACTCCGCGGACAGTGAGTGCCTAGTCTGCTGACGATGCCGGCAAAAAACGCCCACAAGTACAGGCTAGTGGCATTACCCAAACCATATCGGCTAACTCGGACAAAGGAATTTTCCAAGGTTTACCGATACGGTAAGCAAGCTTCTACTCAGAATTTAGCCGTCAGAGTTCTAGAAATTGCGGAGCAGTCCACCTCGGGCTGCTCCCGTTTCGGTATAACCATCAGTCAAAAAGTCAGCAAACGGGCAGTTCGCCGAAATCGGCTCAAGCGTCAAATTAGAGGCGGGCTGCAGGCGTTAATTCCCCGTCTGAAATCGAACCTCTGGATCGTCATTATTCTCAGGTCACCAGCTGTGCACTGCGACTATTGGCAATTTCTGCGAGAATTAGAACAGTTGTTTTTAGAGCTTGAGGTATTCGATGGGTATTAAGGAGGAGGTTTTTTATGAGGGGGGGCCGCATATCGGTGACCTCATTATTAATGCCTTGCTAGCGTTTACGCTGGTTTGTATTCCCTTGACGGTCGGGGCGATCGCCCGCGCCCTTTGGCTGCGCTATCGCATTACTAGCCGCCGCGTATCGATTACGAGTGGCTGGCGAGGGCAAACGCGCTCAGATATTATTTATTCCGAAATCAATAAGATTGTCACAGTGCCCCGAGGCTTAGGGCTCTGGGGTGACATGGTGATTACGCTCAAAGATGGCAGCAAACTAGAGCTCCGGGCAGTGCCTAAGTTTCGGGAGACCTACAGCTACATCAACGATAAGCTTTCATCTAAGGCCAAAGCCGTCAGCGGGGCCTTGGGGAGTTAACCTCACTGTGGTCGGGTAGGTATCCGTAACCTCAGTTTGTAAAAGGTTTGGCAACTAAATGTTAAGGTGCCTAATGGGTTACGGAGATGCCTGACAGAGCGTTACGCTGTTATAGGTACTTGAAATTTAGACGGACGATCACTGCAGGCCCACAGAGGTAGAGCGCGAATGGATTTTGGTATCGGCTTTCTTTCCAACAACATCATGTTGCCAATCCTGGATTTTTTCTACGGGGTTGTGCCTAGCTACGGTCTTGCGATCGTGGCGCTGACATTAGTGATTCGATTTGCGCTTTACCCTCTCAACGCTGGTTCAATTCGCAATATGCGACGCATGAAAGTGGCTCAGCCCGCCATGCAGAAGCGCGTCAAAGAAATTCAAGAGCGTCATAAAGACGATCCTTCTAAGCTGCAAGAAGAGATGGGCAAGGTCTACAAGGAGTTTGGCAACCCCTTGGCCGGTTGCTTCCCCGTCATTCTCCAGATGCCGATCTTATTTGCCCTGTTCGCAACGCTGCGGGGATCGCCTTTTTCTGATGTTTCTTACCCTGTGAATCTAGAAATTTTCCCTCAAGAGAAGATTGCTCAGATTCAGCCGCAAGCCTTCTCAACGTCCCCTAAAAACGTCTATGTTACCGATGGGGTGCATTTCCCCATGTCGGTTGTTGTGCCTGGCGGCAACCGCTTGGTAGTGGGTGAAAAAACAGACTTTCGTCTGCAGGATGGTGACGGCGAATCGTTGAGTCAACTGGTCCAAGAATATGATGAGGCGTCTTCTCTTAAACCTTATGTAGAGGCAACCAAAGGCGGTGAACTCGTTAGTGTCAATGACGACGGCAGTATTGAAGCGCTAGCTCCTGGAGATGTCACGCTGCAGGTAAAAGTGCCAGGCTTGGCGTCGCAGAAAGGCTTCTTATTTATTGAAGCCCTGGGCAGAGTTGGAGTCATGGGCGATGAAGGTGAGATTCACTGGGACATCTTGCTGATGGTATTGACCTTTGGGGTGAGTTTGTACGCTAACCAGCTACTTGCGGGTCAAGGGCCTACTAACAACGAAAATCCGCAGCAGGCCGCAATCAGCAAGTTCACGCCGATCATTTTCTCGGGGATGTTCTTGTTTTTCCCTTTGCCAGCTGGCGTTTTGATGTACATGGTGATTGCCAACATCTTTCAAACACTGCAAAGCTTTATTCTGTCGAAGGAGCCATTGCCTGAAAATCTACAGAAAATTGTAGATGCCGAGGCTGCAGTCATCACCACTGAAGATGGTCGGCAGACTTTACCGTTTGAACCCAGTCGTTCTAAGAAGAAAAAGAAGGCATCGTAAACGGCTATGGAAAATGCTGAAAATGTGGGCATTGAGTGGCTAAAAACGCTTCTCAACTATCAGGGAATTGCTGCTGGTATCAGCGCTTCAAGGGTTGAAGATGAATTTGGCACCAGCTACTGGCTGACGATTGATTCGGCCGACTTACTCCCCGAACAGCTATTGCAACTGGTGGGTGAGCAAGGTCATTCATTGGATGCTATCCAGTACTTAGCCAACACGATCTTGAATCTGGGCCGCTCGCCCGATGAGCAGCAACCCTACACAATTGAGCTGGCCGGTCATCGGGCCAAGCGTAAAGCTGAGCTGATGACGATTGTAACGGACGCCGCTGATAAAGCCCAAGCTACCGGAGAAGAGTGTGAGCTGGCTGCGTTATCTTCGGCTGAGCGGCGACAAGTACATCACTTCTTTACTGCGGTTGATGGCTTAGAAACCTTTAGCCGGGGGCGAGAGCCTGACCGACGATTAGTGGTTCGGCAATCTTCACAGCCGGCCCCTTAGGAGAGCCTAGAAGTAGTGCGATTGGGAGTCGAACTATGCACGACGCAATCTATATTCCGCACCTACTTAAAGCTGTTGATCGCACGCGATCGCTCCTGTTTGAAACGACCTTTGATAATTTGGCGACGCTCACTCCAGTGAGAGCCGAAGTTTCCGTTCGTCATGGTACGACGTTCTTGGATGTTCGAGGAACGGCAAAAACCATCGTCACTCTCGTGTGCGATCGCTGTCTGCAGCAATACAATCATCGCGTCGCGATCAACGCCCAAGAAATTATCTGGCTTGAAGATGTAGCCAGCACTTCGCAAGACCTCCCCCTGGAGCAAGAGATCACTCCTGATGATTTGGTCGAGAGCCTGTCACCTAGTGGCTACTTCGAACCAGAAACTTGGATCTATGAACAGATTTGCTTGAGCTTGCCGCAACGACAGATTTGTAACGAACAGTGCTCTGGGCTTAGCGTTGACGCGCCGGCTGATCGGGAGCCGGAGATTGATGAGCGGTGGTCAGCTTTAGAGGCTTTGAAGCAACAGCTGCTAGCTGACGACTCTTCTCATAACTGAATCCCGGTGTTGTTATGGCCATGGGTAGGTGAACAATGACCTTTCAAGAAGAACTTCTTCTGCTTTTGAGGGCCAGGTATCCCGTGGTCTACATCTCGACCTTAGAGGAAGAAAGAGTCGAAGGGGCGATCGCCGCTGCTGCTCAGCAGTTGAGTAACCGCAATATCTACACTTGGGATTTTGTCGATGGCTATCAGGGGAATCCAACCGATCAGGGCGTTGCCCGACGCAATCCGCTGCAGGCCCTGGAACATATTGAGAAATTGCCGGAATCCGTCGCTGCTCTCTTTATCCTGAGAGATTATCATCGGTTTTTAGAAGATGTGGCGATTGCTCGTAAATTGAGGAATTTAGCGCGCCGCCTCAAATCTCAACCCAAAAACATATTGCTGCTGGCTCCCCAAATTCAGGTGCCCGATGACTTAGCTGAAGTTGTCACCGTCATTGAGTTTGCGCTGCCCAGCGTGCACGAGATTCGCGCTGAGATCACGCGATTGCTTGCCGGTTTAAACGCCCGTCTTGCCGCCGGAGACTTAGACACGCTTGTGCAATCTTGCCAAGGATTATCAATCGAGCGCATTCGCCGAGTCCTAGCCCGAGGGATTGCCGCTCAAGGCACCTTTCGCGCTGAAGATATCGAACTGGTGTTAGAAGAAAAACGCCAGACGATTCGACAAACGCAGATTCTTGACTTTTATCCCGCTAAAGAGCAGATTTCAGACATTGGCGGCCTCGACAACCTGAAAGACTGGCTGCTAAGGCGGGGCAACGCCTTCTCCGAAAAAGCGCGTCAATATGGCTTGCCTTACCCCCGGGGACTGCTGCTGGCGGGCATTCAAGGCACCGGTAAATCACTCACGGCCAAAGCGATCGCTCACCATTGGCATTTACCGTTGCTCAGGTTAGATGTGGGCCGTCTCTTTGCTGGCCTCATCGGAGAATCAGAATCACGCACCCGGCAGATGATCCAGATCGCCGAAGCCCTAGCCCCCTGTGTCTTGTGGATTGACGAAATCGATAAGGCCTTCGCCGGTACTGATGGCCGAGGGGACGCTGGTACTAGCAGCCGCGTCTTTGGCACCTTTATTACCTGGATGGCAGAAAAAACGTCACCCGTATTCGTCGTGGCCACTGCCAATAATATTCAGGCCCTGCCCTCTGAGCTCTTGCGTAAAGGACGATTCGATGAGATTTTCTTTGTTGGTCTGCCCGCCCAAGAAGAGCGCCAGTCCATCTATGAGGTTCATTTGGGTCGTCTGCGTGCCCACAATCTACAGGGCTATGATCTTGGCCGCCTAGCCTATGAAACCCCTAACTTTTCTGGGGCAGAAATTGAACAGGCGATTATTGAAGCGATGCACATTGGCTTTAGTCAAGATCGAGATTTTACAACTGATGACATTCTTGAAGCGGCAAGCCAGATTGTCCCTTTGGCTCGTACGGCCCAAGAGCAGGTAGAGGCGCTTCAGTCTTGGGCTGCTTCTGGCAAAGCGCGATTAGCATCACGCAGCTCTTTCGGCGATCAGCTCAAACAGCGTATGAAGCCAGATTAAAAGTTCATGACCGGACAACTATTGGACTTAGAAAAGACCGTTGAAAAGCTCTCTAAAGCTGCCTCTGAGTCCAGACAGTTAGCTGCCTAATCGCGGTCCAACCTTACTCCCAGACATCTTTGAGAGCTGTCCGCGCAGCGAGATGATTACGCGTCGTCATCAAAATTTCCGCCTCGCGCTCAAGCCGCCCGCCGGTGCTGATCATTTCCAATAAAGCCTGCTGCTCATCAGAGGCGTCATATAAGTTACTGGCAATCCAGTAAGACAGCTCTTGAGGCAGCGATGGGATATTGTTCGGTAATTCAACTTCTCTGCTCGTCAGCTTCGCCGACAGATGAACAACATCGCGCAAGAGCTGATCAACTTCACCCACTAGAGGGGAGAGATCTTGGTCGGTTGGTTGATCCTCAATCCACTCTACTAGTCCAACCAGATAAGGCTTCTCGCGAACATAGTCTAAGACGCGAAATCGTTGCTGACCAATCGTCAGCATCTTCATCCGGTCATCGGGCAGCTTTTGAGAGTGCAAAACCTCGGCTGAGCAACCGATTCGAGCTGGTTGCTTAGTCTCAGGATCGAACATCACAACGCCAAAGCAGCGATCGCCTTGCAGGATGGTGCTCATCATAATCCGGTAGCGGAACTCGAAGATATGAAGCGGTAAATGAGCGCCGGGAAAAAGAACTAGCTCAGGTAACGGGAACAGGGGAATTTCTCTGACAGCCAATGAAGAAGCGGGCATTTATTTAAACGTGCCAAATTCGCGATAGTGCTAGAGACTTGAGCGCGTCAACTCACGTGCCACAAGCATTTTTATTCTATCGCATCGTTTTTTCGGGCGGGAAATTATGAGCCGCTGAGACAGTAAAACCACTGCTGTCCCAGCATCACTGACTGCTTTAGGAGCCAAGGCTTTATAGCTTCACTTCAATGTCAACACCAGCCGGGAGATCGAGCTTCATCAAAGCGTCAATCGTTTTTGAAGAGGGCTGATAAATATCAATAATTCGACGATGAGTGCGGGTTTCGAAGTGTTCCCGAGAATCTTTGTTGACGTGAGGAGAACGCAACACGCAATAAATCTTACGCTTGGTGGGTAAAGGAATCGGGCCAATCGCAGTCGCATTAGTGCGGTTAGCGGTATCTACGATCTTCTCACAAGAGGTATCAAGGAGCCGTCGATCAAAGGCTTTAAGGCGAATTCGAATCTTTTGTTGTTGAACAGTTGCCATGCAATTTGCCTGCGTTAATTTCTTGAGTTTTCGAGGTTCGGACTCTGATCGTCAGAGGTTCAGAGTATGGAGAAACGAAGGGGAGAATTTTACGGCGTAAAACTCTCCCCCAGTGGAATCAGTGAGTGTCTATTCGACGATTTTAGAAACGACGCCAGCACCTACTGTGCGGCCGCCTTCACGAATCGCAAAACGCATCCCATTTTCAATCGCAACTGGGTTAATGAGCTTAACCGTCATCTTGATGCGATCGCCAGGCATGACCATCTCTACGGTGCTACCATCATCAGCCGTGTAGGCAGAAATCTCACCCGTTACGTCAGTTGTACGAATGTAGAACTGAGGCTTGTAACCGGCGAAGAAAGGCGTATGACGTCCACCTTCTTCTTTTTTCAGGATGTAAACCTCACCCTCAAAGGTAGTGTGAGGCGTGATCGAACCTGGCTTAACCAACACCATGCCGCGCTCAATGTCTTCCTTCTGGACACCCCGCAGCAGCACGCCAACGTTATCACCGGCTTCGCCTCGATCCAAAGTCTTCTGGAACATTTCGACACCCGTCACGGTGGTGCTACGCGTATCGCGGATACCCACGATCTCAATGGTTTCACCCACTTTGACGACGCCGCGCTCAATCCGTCCCGTCGCGACCGTACCCCGACCCGTAATTGAGAAGACGTCCTCAACTGCCATCAAGAACGGCTTGTCGATGTCACGCTCAGGCGTCGGAATGTATTCATCAACCGAAGCCATGAGAGCCAGGATCTTATCGACCCATTCATCACTCCCCTGAGTGATCGCAGTATTCGACGTGAGGGCTTCAACCGCTTTCAGGGCAGAGCCAATGGTGATCGGAATATCATCACCAGGGAAATCATAGTCGCTGAGTAGTTCCCGGACTTCAAGTTCTACTAGTTCCAAAAGCTCTTCGTCGTCTACCTGATCCTGCTTATTTAAAAACACAACCAGGGCTGGGACACCCACCTGCCTTGCCAACAGAATATGCTCTCGAGTTTGAGGCATGGGCCCATCTGCAGCAGAGCAGACCAAAATAGCACCATCCATTTGGGCTGCACCGGTGATCATGTTTTTGACATAATCAGCGTGCCCCGGACAGTCAACGTGAGCATAGTGACGGTTGTCCGTCTCATACTCAACGTGTGCAGTGTTGATAGTAATCCCACGAGCTTTCTCTTCCGGCGCAGCGTCGATATCCTCGTATTTACGAGCTTTAGCGCCACCAGCTGCCGCAAGAGCCATGGTGATTGCTGCTGTCAACGTGGTCTTACCATGATCTACGTGACCGATGGTGCCAATGTTGACGTGAGGTTTGTTTCTTTCAAACTTCTCTCGTGCCATTTACGTTACGTTTCCCTAAACTAAACCTACGCGTTCCCATTGTTTTTTGCGATGATGGTCTCCGCCACAGTCCGAGGAACTTCCTCGTAGTGACTAAACTCCATCGAAAAAATGCCACGACCCTGCGTTTTGGACCGGATATCAGTGGCATAACCAAACATCTGAGCCAAGGGTACTTTAGCAGTAACCTTGGTGATGCCGTCTTCAGATCCCATACCCTCGATGTGACCTCGTCGAGAATTGAGGTCACCAATCATTTCCCCAAGAAAATCCTCAGGAGCTTCGACCTCAACTTTCATTGTAGGTTCGAGGAGTACAGGAGAAGCTTTTAAGACCCCCTCACGCATAGCCATTGATCCGGCGATCTTAAAGGCTATTTCTGAGGAGTCAACATCATGGTAAGAGCCGTCTACCAGAGTGACCTTCAGGTCGATGACAGGATACCCGGCTAGGATACCAGATTCGCAAGCCTCTTTCATACCCTGTTCGGCAGGAGCAATAAACTCCTTCGGAATTGTGCCGCCCACAATTTTGGAAACGAACTCAAAACCCGAGCCGGCTTCCGCCGGTTCGACTTCAATGACGACATGTCCATATTGGCCTTTGCCGCCACTCTGACGAATAAACTTGCCTTCAACTTTAGAAGACTGGCGAATGGTCTCACGATAAGCCACCTGGGGAGTCCCCACGTTGGCTTCCACTTTGAATTCTCGGAGCATCCGATCCACCAAGATATCCAGGTGCAGCTCGCCCATGCCCGCAATGACAGTTTGATTGGTCTCCGGATCAACACTGACGCGGAAAGTCGGATCCTCTTCAGAGAGTGACTGCAACGCTTTCGAAAGCTTTTCCATCGCCTGAGTGGTTCTGGGTTCAACCGCCACGGAAATGACGGGCTCTGGAATATACAGTGATTCCAGAATCACGGGTTGGCTGGGATCACAGATGGTATCTCCGGTAAACGTATTCTTAAGACCCAGAACTGCCCCTAAATCACCGGCTCGTAGCTCATCAACTTCAATGCGCTCATCCGCTTTCATGATAATCAAGCGAGAAATGCGCTCTTTCTTATCTTTGGTGGCGTTGAGGACGTAACTGCCTTTAGCCAGCACGCCGGAGTAAGCCCGAATAAAGGTGAGCCGACCGTAGGGATCAGCCATGATTTTGAAAGCCAGTGCAGCAAAGGGCTCGCTGTCGTCAGCCTGCCTTTTGACTTCCCCACCACTCGGTAAGAGGCCCTGAATTGGGGGGACGTCAATGGGGGCTGGTAAGTAATCAACCACCGCATCGAGCAATAGCTGCACCCCCTTATTCTTAAAGGCTGACCCGCAGAGCATCGGTACCATGGTGCCCGTCAAAACCGCTCGACGAATCCCCGCGACGATTTCAGCTTCAGAAAGCGTCTCCCCTTCCAGATACTTTTCCATCAGGGTGTCGTCGGTCTCGGCGATCGCCTCTAGCAGTTCAACCCGATACTTCTCAGCGATCGCCTGAACTGACTCCGGAATGTCCGTATCCGTCATGTCTACGCCGAGGTCATCGTTATAAATGCGCGCGCGCATTCTGACCAAATCGACTACGCCGCCGAACGCCTCTTCCGCGCCAATGGGAATTTGGATAGGCACTGCAGGGGATTTGAGGCGATCGCGAATCTGCTCATGAACCCGAAAAAAGTTGGCCCCAGTGCGATCCATTTTGTTGACGAAAGCGATCCGCGGCACGGTATAGCGATTGGCCTGACGCCAGACTGTTTCTGACTGCGGCTGTACCCCTTCCACTGAGGAAAAGACGGCAATCACGCCATCCAACACCCGCATCGAACGCTCTACCTCAATGGTGAAATCGACGTGCCCTGGCGTATCAATAATGTTGTATGGTCGCGCCATTCGGTACTGATTGCCGCTGCCGTGATCGTAATGCCACGCTCACGCTCTTGTTCCATCCAATCGGTTACCGCAGTACCCTCATGGACTTCACCAATTTTATGCACCACTCCTGAGTAGAACAACATACGCTCAGTCGTGGTGGTCTTGCCCGCGTCAATATGAGCGGCAATCCCAATATTTCTAACGCGTTCTAACGGAGTCGTACGTGCCACGGTGGTCTCCTTGGCAATAGCGAGACTAGCCCACGATGCCTAGTCTATCGTTTTGAAAATCAAACGTCTGAGGCGGCAAACGTCAGGCTGAGATACCTAGTATCGGTAATGAGCAAAGGCCTTGTTAGCTTCTGCCATGCGGTGAGTTTCTTCACGCTTGCGCACGGCACTCCCCGTTTCATTCGCCGCATCCATCAGCTCATTAGCCAACTTCATCGCCATGGTTTTGCCGCCCCGGCTACGCGAAAACTGAGTGATCCACCGCAGAGCAAGCGCGGTGCCGCGATCTTGGCGAACTTCCATGGGCACCTGATAGGTTGCGCCCCCCACTCGACGCGCCTTGACTTCGACCAACGGAGTCACATTACGAACGGCTTCCTCAAACACCTCAAGGGCATCGGAACCCGTCCGTTCGGCGATGATAGTAAATGCGTCGTACACGATATGGCTAGCAACAGACTTTTTGCCATCCAGCATGATGCGACGAATCATCATGCTGACAAGACGGCTGTTATAAACCGAGTCAGGGGGAACGACACGCTTTTGGGCAGAAGTACGGCGAGACATGGTTATCCTTTCAATGCTTTAGCTAGATAATTACGAAGCTCAATCGTTTGAGTTGCGAGGAGGACATCATTGCGATGCAAGTGCTGCCCGTCCTATAAAAATTGGATCAAAGATTCACGACCAAAGAATCGGCAAAAATCTATTCTTTGGGCTTTTTGGCACCATACTTGGAGCGCCCTTGCCGACGGTCTTTAACTCCGGCAGTGTCTAGCGTGCCGCGAATGATGTGGTATCGAACGCCCGGTAGATCTTTGACCCGACCGCCCCGAATCATGACCACAGAGTGCTCTTGCAGGTTGTGCCCAATACCTGGAATGTACGCAGTGACCTCAAACCCAGATGTCAAACGAACTCTAGCTACCTTCCGCAGTGCCGAGTTAGGCTTCTTAGGCGTCGTTGTATAGACACGGGTGCAGACCCCACGACGTTGAGGACAGCTCTTGAGCGCTGGGGACTTAGTTTTATCGGTTAGCTTCGTACGTTCGCTTCTAACTAGCTGCTGAATTGTTGGCATTGGGTCGTCAAGTTAACTTTAATGGGAGTGTTTGGTTGATTTCACAAGCTCTAATCATACCGAAGAATTTCGTGAAGTGTCAATGAGAACATTTTAAGCCGCCTGCTCTTGAGTCAGCGCGGTAGCAAACTCGGGCCTCCTCAACGGTGACGGGCTCATGTAGGCGCTGAGGCAGTGGGCATCGAGCCGTTATTTGACGATGTTTGAGTGCTCATAACCACGAATGCCAGAACAAGATTGATGGGCAATCGCGCGTCGAATATGGATGGAGGTCGCGAATGGTGGCGCGACCCAGTTGGCAAAGCTGGCCTGCCTGACCCGCAGAAAAAACGCCCCCACTGACTTTAGCTGCCCAGGAGCATATTGATCTGGCTAATTAGCTGTTGAATCTCAAAGGTGTCAGGTGCGTCAGGATGATTGAGCAAGTAGTACTTGAGGTCGTCGCGAGCTTCCAGCAGTTTGCCCTCGCGGTAATAAATGAGCCCGCGATCGCGGCGTTCTGCTAAGGAGTTAGGAATGAGTAACAGGATGCGGTCAATCGCGGCTAAGGCCCGAGGAATGTCGGGCCGCTGCAGATAAATCATCTTGAGGTTGGTGAGTATGCGCGCCAAGAAGGGCTTCGCACCGATCACTTCTAGGTGCTGCGGCAGCATTCTGGCGTCTGCGCCATACAGCGTTCTGATGAGATCGCGGCAGTCTTCCTCAAACAGGACTTCTCCCTGATGGAATACATCCACAAAGATGGCCATGTCGGCTAATGTGGGCCGCACCAAAAAATGTCCCGGCATGCCCACCCCGGCCATCGGAAAGTCAATGCGTTTGGCGAGTTCCAAGTAGACCAGGGATAGCGTAATGGGAATTCCTGTCCGTCGGTCTAAGACTTGGTTCAGAAAACTATTTTGCGGGTTGTAATAGTCTTGGCTATTGCCGGTGAAGCCTTGGGTCTCAAACAAATAGTGATTGAGCGCGCGAATCATTTTGAGGGGGTAGGCCTCCGCTGGTAACCGTTCCTGCAGCTCGTCGGCCATCGTATCCAAGTGCCGCAAATAAGCGCCGCAATCGAGCTCTGGATATTCCTCTTGGGCGATGTAGAGGGCAGCCAGACCCAAGTTGATCACTTCGTCAGGGCGCTGAACTGCTTGAGTGAAGCGATCGCGGGCGAGAGATGGGCTCATGGCATTCCCTTATAGTCGCTACCGGTACCGTACTGCAGTGCATCTAACCACCGATGGTACCGATATTGTTGCTCAGCCGAAAGGGCTGCAGTCAACGGACTGGCAGCCTTAAATAGGGGCTGCAGTGCGGCATACCCGGCCAGAGCACCGTAATGGGGCAGCCAGCGAGCGATCGCGCCGACCCCCACCTGGGGCAAAATTTGCGCTACCAAAGCCGGATGTTTCACCGAAGTGCTCAGCAGCGTTTTAGCCAACGCGGGAAACTGGACAACATCACGCAAAAAGGGCTTGAGCGTCGCCTCACCCAAAGCTGCCATATCGCCAAAAATCGTTCCTAAAAGCCGATTGATGTGCTCCGGGGGGAGATGCTGATGCATGCCGATGCGCATCGACTCTTGAAATAGCCAGGTGACCGATAAATTCGGCTGATAGGGCTGCAGCCAGCTCAATGCCTCGGCACTGAGGCAATCTTCTCGCAGCGCTTCATCAAGGCCAGTAGTGAGCCGGGCCAAGTGTCGAATCATCGCGCCAAAGCCGCCAAAGCTGAGGGGCGACTGGCTACCGCTGCTGTCGCCGACCGGCAAAATACGCCCCCAAGGATACCGCAGTGGGCTCTGACGATAGCAGGGAAAGAACCCAAACAGCGCCCGCTTGATGTCCAACTCAGCCAAGGCAATTTGTTGGTAATCGGGCAGGAGTTCCCAATACTCATCAAATAGTGCCTCTAAACCAATGCGGTCAGGATGGATATCTAGATAAGTAAACAGATAGGTGGTGCGGCCATCGCGAGCCGGAAATGCCTCCCAAAAGTATTGGCACTGCTGACGAATCGGGGTGAAAGAATAGATTAAATCGCCGGTCTCATTGGCGGGATAGCCGGCAGCACAGGTACCGACGACCAAACAAACCCCATCTGGTGTTTGGCCCTGACGGGCCTGCTGCACTAGGGGGGAAAAGTGCCCCATGGCATCGATGAGCAAGCGCGCCTGGTAGGTCTCAGTCGTCGTTTTAACCGCCACGCCGGTTGGATGGACGATCGCTTGTTGAAAGGCTGTTTGCTCCACCAGCGTGCCACCGGCAGCCAAAAACTTCTGCTTCAGCACTTCGAGTAGATAGACCGGATCAACCCCGATATTGAGCACACCATCGACCCAGACTGGCTCACTCTCACCAAACTGGATGCGTGCTGGGCTGTACTCGGTGGCGATCGCGGTCGCCAGTTCCGCTGCACTCAGCAGCTCCAGCTCGACCAGTTCTTGCAGTTCCTGACGAGAAATATTCCATTCTTGATCCCGGCCTCGGAGGGTGCCCCGCTCTAACACAGCCACGCGCCAGCCCCGTTGCGCCAGCGTGGCGCCGATCATAATACCGAGTGTGCCACCGCTGACGACCACATCCCAATCAACTGAGGGTAAGGCCTCGGCGGCGATGCTGGCGACCTGAGGCACCGGAATTTCGCCGTGACGATACTGCCGCCAGCGCTCATCAACAGCGCGTAACCCGGCTAGCGTTTGTGGCAGATGTGACAGCCAATGGGCCGTATTTTGGGAATTTACCGAGACCATAGTTGAAAGAGTGCTGCTGAAGTTCAGTAATTTGTCGCAGGCTCGCCCGCGCTTAAAGGGGAACAATTGAAAAAATCAATAGTCTGGGGGCTATTGGGCAGAGGGCTTGTCTTTGACTGGGAACCATGGCAGATTCATCGCTCAAACCAGAACCACGTAATAATCCGTTTTGGGCTTATCGTGATCCGCATTCGGGCCGTTGGATCACCCTGATGACAGCGACTCAGTGTTGTCAGCTAGCCAAGCAGGTATTTGCGCCTCGCAAACGACCGTCAGTCCCCCAAGAAATTGATGATGATCTGTCATTTGAGCAGTCATCCTCTTGATTAACCCCGACCATTTGTTAGATCCTAGACTTTTGTCAAACGTTTAGGAATCTCTTCGCAAATGGTACTTTCTCGTCGCCAGTGGTTGATTCATCTATGTATCTGCACCTGGGCATTGCTAACCTGGGGTCTCATGATGCCCGAGGCGTTGGCGTTGGGCGGCCCACAGCCGCCTATTGGGGAGATGGCTCCGACTTTTACCTTGCCCACCAATTCGGGGGCGGGCGAAATTTCCCTCGCTGACTACCGAGGACGTTGGGTTGTCCTCTACTTTTATCCTCAAGATGGCACGTCGGGCTGCACCTTAGAAGCACGTCGGTTTCAAGAGAATCGGCCCGAATTTCAAACCCTGAATGCCGAAATTATTGGCGTCAGCGTTGACGATGTCAGCTCTCATGAGAGTTTTTGTGCCGCTGAAGGCATTGAGTTTCCGTTGTTGTCAGATGAGGATGGCAGTGTCAGTAAAGCGTATGGCTCGTGGCTGACTGGGCGATCGCTGCGGCATACCTACCTAATTGACCCCGATGGCGTGATGCGAGAGCGGTTTCTAGGCGTGCGTCCAGCTATTCACAGTCAAGAGGTATTGACTACGTTGGAGTCTTTATTGATGCCGACCTCGACAGTTTCTAGTCAAACCATTGAAAATTTGTAGGGTAAATGCGATCGCCCCAATCACCCACTCTATTCGTAGAATGGGTGGTATCCGCTTATGAACAATGGATGGCAGACAACTATGCAGACTTTGGCCCTGACCCAAGACAACGTTGAAAACGTTTTGGATGAATTGCGCCCGTATCTCATGGCCGACGGCGGCAATGTCGAACTGGTCGAAATTGATGGCCCGACCGTGCGTCTCCGGCTCCAGGGAGCTTGTGGCTCTTGCCCAAGTTCGGCAATGACCCTCCGCATGGGGATTGAGCGCCGCCTCCGCGAGTTCATTCCAGAAATTGCTGAGGTTGAACAGGTGGCGTAACACCGCAACCCAAGGCTCAATGCACGATTGATAGCAATAGGGGAGGTGAGCCAACAGTTCATCTCCCCTGTTGCTATCAGGCTCGATTTTGAGGGCGACAGGCCGACTGCCGACTGCGGATGCTGGTCAGCTCCTGACTGCAGCGCTTGGGAGTCGCTTGACCTCACTGCGGTTGCCTGTCGACGTGAGCACGGGAGGCCAGACTTTATCCGAACTGTGAGATGAGTGACGGCAGAATACTCTGCAGGAAGGGCCAGCCCCGACGGCATTCAGAGGTTGACAGGGCCACCATATGCTATCCAAAAAGTCTGTGAGGTGGCGATTTCAGCCATCTGGGATGACTTAATCAAACAGCGGCTGGCCATAGCCGTGATTTGCCTAACAAACGACAAAAGGGTTCGGGGCGGTCACCCCGAACCCTTCATCATCCCGCCTGAATTGATCGGTGCCGGTAGTCAGCCTTAGCCAAAGCGGCCTGAGACATAGTCACGGGTGTACTCTTCCTTGGGATTGCCGAAGATGACTTCGGTGTCGTCATACTCGACTAAGTACCCCACCTTGCCCCCAGCATCAGTCGCTTCCGCATTGTAGAAAGCGGTGCGGTCAGACACGCGAGAAGCCTGCTGCATGTTGTGGGTGACGATCACAATAGTAAACTTTTCCTTGAGCTGCGACATCAACTCCTCAATTTTGAGGGTTGAGATCGGATCAAGCGCGGCGCAGGGCTCATCCATCAAAATGACTTCTGGCTCAATTGCGATCGCCCGTGCAATACACAGACGCTGCTGCTGTCCGCCCGAGAGAGCGAGGCCACTTTCCTTGAGCTTGTCCTTAACTTCATCCCAGATGGCCGCGCCGCGCAAAGAGCGCTCTACCAGTTCATCCATATCGCCGCGATAGCCGTTGATGCGGGCTCCCCAGGCGATGTTTTCGTAAATTGATTTGGGAAACGGGTTGGGCTTTTGGAACACCATGCCGATGCGACGGCGCAGCTCAACCGGGTCAAAGTCTTTAGCCGCTTCGCCAGTGGGGTAGATATCCATCCCTTCAAAGCGAATGGTGCCTTCAACGCGGGCACTTGCGATCAGGTCATTCATCCGGTTAAAGCATCGCAGCACGGTGCTTTTGCCGCAGCCAGACGGCCCAATAAAGGCTGCAATTTGATTGCGAGGGATGTCTAGATAGACATCACGAACGGCCAGACTGGAGCCGTAATAAACGTTGAGTTTTTCAACCGAAATAGCAGTGCTAGAAACAGCGGGGGATGAAGTGTCCTGCAACATAATTAGATCGCAAACAACAGCAAGAGAGTACACCAACTTTGCAACGAAAAGGTTAAGAGAGCTTTAGCGAGCTTTCTGAAATCGGCTGCGCAGAAAAATTGCGAAGGAATTCATCACTAGTAAAACCACGAGCAGCACGATAATGCCAGAAGCCGCTAAGTCGTGAAAGTCTTTTTGGGGGCGACTTACCCAGTTATAAATTTGAATCGGCAGCACCGTGAAGGGATCAAGCGGCCCCTCGGGTAAGAAGGGGATAAAGGTTAAGGCCCCAATCGTAATCAGGGGGGCGGTTTCCCCGATCGCCCGCGATAGAGCCAGAATCACCCCGGTCAAAATACCGGGAAACGCCGTTGGCAGCGTATGGCTCCAAATCACCTGCCAGCTATTGGCTCCCAAGGCATAGCCCGCCTGGCGAATACTGTCGGGTACCGCTCGCAGCGCTTCGCGGGTAGCGACGATAATGATGGGTAAGATCAACAGGGTTAAAGTTAAGGCCCCGGTCAAAATGCTGCGGCCACCGGTCCAGTCGCCGAGGATGATGACAAAGGCCGTGAGTCCTAGCAAACCATAAATAATTGAGGGTACTCCAGCCAGGTTGCTGATATTGATTTCGATGAAGCGGGCAAACCAGTTGTCGTCGGAAAATTCTTCGAGAAATAGACCCGAGCCCACCCCGATGGGAAACGAAAAGACGGCCACCAATAACATCACCCAGCCAGTACCCACTAGGGCTGACAGAATGCCCGCCTGCTCAGGCCGCCGGGACGGAAAGCTGGTGAGAAAACTCCAGTCGAGGCTACCGACACCGCTGATCAGCACATCGAACATCAGCCAGGCTAAAACGGCGATCGCGATGGTCGTGGCCGTGATCGTGGCCTTTTTAAAGACTGCATCTAATCGATAGCGCCCCGTTAAATTGGGCTGAAATTTCGCTTCAGCTGCCACCAAATTGGACTCGGCCTGAGCATCTGTGATGCTTTCAAATGCCATCACTCATACCTCTCACGGAATCGGCGAACAAACCAAAAGCTGAAAATATTGAGCGTCAGCGTCATCAAAAACAGCGTCATGCCAACGGCAAAGATTGTCTTGTAGGGCAGCGTCCCTACCGCTGTATCGCCGAGACTGACCTGCACGATATAAGCGGTCATCGTCATCACCGGCACAAAAGGGTTGAACCCCAGGTTGGGGTTTTGCCCCGCTGCCAACGTCACAATCATGGTTTCGCCCACCGCGCGAGAAATTGCCAAGATAATCGAGGCCACGATGCCGGACAGCGCCGCTGGAATCACGACTGCCAAGATCGTTTCGCGTTTGGTCGCGCCTAGGGCGTAGGCCCCATCGCGTAGACCCTGAGGCACCGAGTAAATCGCATCTTCGCTCAGCGAGGCCACCAGCGGCGTAATGCTGATGCCCAATACCAGCCCGGCACTTAAGGCGTTGAACCCTTCTAGGTAGGGAAACGGCAGCTCTAGGAAAAAATCAGGCTCATAGTATTGAGTGAATGGCAAAAAATCGAGCCACGCCGGAATCGGAATTGGCGTTCTGACAAAATCGAAGATTTCTTGCAAGAACGGCGTGACCGTCAACAACGCAAAATAGCCAAACACCACCGAAGGAATCCCCGCCAGCACCTCTAACAGGGGCTTGAGAGTTTTACGCAGGGTGGTCGAGGCGTATTCGCTGAGAAAGATGGCCGAGAGCAACCCTAATGGTACCGCCACCGAGATGGCGATGGTTGAGGTCAAAATAGTGGCGCTCATCAGCACAAAGATGCCGAACTGCTTGCTGGCAAACAACGGCGTCCAGCGAGTATCGGTCAGAAATTGCCATAGGGGAACTTCTTGGAAGAACTCGATGGTTTCAAAAATCAGAGTGCCAATGATCCCAGCGGTCGTGGCAATGGAAATTACGGCAAAAAAACCGCAAAGCACTCGGATGATTGTCTCCAGAGTTTTGGCGCTTTTATAGTTGGCTTGCCAAAGGTGGACGTTCTTTGACGAGGGCATTTCAGCGGACATTAGCAACTGTAGGAAGAGAAATTTTCGGTTGAGAATTGGTGGCGATCGGCAACCAATAAATCCTTTGCCGCAAATATCCTAAATGGCTGCAGCAGGCAGCACCGATCTGGATATGGCTTTAGCTAACAGCAAGATACAGGAACGCTAACCGGCATCCTATAGATAATGCGTAAAGGTCTGTTTAAGACTGGCTTAACCTTTTGTCTGGGAGCCGTCCCTGTGCCTGTCCGTCCTTCCCCTTTTGGGGAGGAATCTTTTAGGCTGTAAATGTCGCGATCGCGCTTTTGCCATGTACACAGTGATTTACGATGGCACCTGCAATTTGTGTGTCACCCTCGTTCGTCTGCTAGAGCAGCTTGACCAGGGCAAACAGTTTCAATACGTGCCGATGCAGCAGACCGCCACGCTGCAGCAGTGGCAGATTTCGCCGCAAGACTGCGAGCAGGGCATGATCTTGCTGGATCAAACCGCTCCGACGCAGCGCTGGCAGGGCAGCGACGCCGCTGAAGAAATTGGCCGATTGCTGCCTTTGGGAAATCTCTTTGTGCAGGCTTACCGAGCGCTGCCAGGGGCCAAAGCTGGCGGCGATGGGTTTTACGCCTTCATTCGTGACCATCGCTACCAGCTTTTTGGGGGCCGTGAAGGCGTTTATGAGTCGGCCTATCCGACTTGCGAGGGCAATCAGTGTACTCAGTTCTGAGACGTTAGCAGACAACAGTGACTGGTATTTAAGGCTCACAGTGGGTAATTATCCGAGGAGAATGACTGGGTTTTGTGGTTTACGGTTGAGGGTTCCAAGGGATAACCGTTAAAGGGTCGGGAGACTGCTGCCAGGAAGACAAATTTTGTCGTCTGGTATCAGGGAGCTGTGATAAATCCGCCAACCTGAAAATGCGGCGGCGATGTCAGAATTCTGTTTCACCGACGTTGAACCCATGGAACTGAACTAGCAGCGCCGCCCTGTCATCGTTCAAAGCGCAATCATCCTTTGGCTTCGAGGGGATCAAGTCCACACAAATTCCACTTTTCTGCAGCCTCGATAGGCGCAAGACAGTAGACTGGTGAGCATATATACACAAATTTTCTTTTGAGATCATGACAGGCAGCAAGTCTTCCGACGTTCAGGCTTACGGCACCCTCTCGGAACGAGAATTGCAGATCGTCGAGCGGGTCGCCGCCGGCCTGACCAATCAAGAAATTTCTGACGAGTTAGAAATTAGCAAGCGCACGGTGGATAATCACGTCAGCAATATTTTGACGAAAACCGCTACCGGCAACCGCGTCGCGCTGGTCAGGTGGGCGCTGCAGTGGGGCAAAGTGTGTATTAACGACGTCAACTGCTGCCCGTTGCCGAGTGGTGCTGACAATGGGGCGACTTCCTGAAATTATGGCTGATTCTTTAGAAAAACCCGACATGACCGGCCCGTCTGAGATGGCGACCGGCACCACTGAGGCAAGTGGCCCAGCGGTGCCTCAGCAGGTTGAGTATCGCCTGCACAGTCCGCGCTTGCCGCTGGCGGTTTATCGCGAGGTGGCGGCCCATCTGCGCCAAATTGAAGGGGTCAATACCGGCTTACTCCCTCAGACGGCGAAAGAATTTGACTATTTACAAAGTCAGGTCGGCGGCATCTGGATTCGCTATGACGCTGCAGCGGCGGCTCGCTGTCAGCCCCAAACCGAGGCCATTTTGACCCATTATGGCGATCGCTACGGCCATTGGGAGACCCTCAGCAAGTAGGCGATCGCCACGTTTTATTCCGTGATTCAGGGGTGATTAGGGCCGCATGGTAAAACTGCTGGCGCGATCGCCCGACCCGATTTTGCAAGAGATGATGACGTTATGACACCCATGCAGGCTTTGCGCGGCACGCGCGACATTTTGCCCGACGAGACGCCTCTGTGGCAGTGGGTCGAGGCCACGGCGCGGGAGCTGCTCTATCGCGCCGCCTATCGCGAAATTCGCCCCCCCCTGTTGGAACAAACCGGCCTCTTTGAACGAGGTATTGGCGAGGCGACCGACGTCGTCGGCAAAGAAATGTACACCTTTGCAGATCGTGGCGGGCGCTCGATCACCCTGCGGCCAGAAATTACCGCAGGTTTAGCCCGAGCGGTTAATGAGCATTCCCTGATGGCGCAGGGCAGCGTGCTGCGGCTATGGCATGTGGGGCCAGCCTTTCGCTACGAGCGGCCGCAAGCCGGTCGGCAGCGCCAGTTTCACCAGTTGGACGTGGAACTGGTGGGGAGTGCTGATCCCCGTGCCGATGTCGAAGTGATTGCGATCGCCACCACGCTGCTGCAAACGCTGGGGCTGAAATCGCTCACGATGGATCTCAACTCCGTCGGCAATGGTGACGATCGCCAACGCTATCGCAATGCCCTGGTCGATTTTTTGACCCCCCACAAGGCCGATTTAGACAGCGATTCCCAAAGTCGGCTAGACACCAATCCCCTTCGCATTTTGGATAGCAAAAATGAACGCACCCAGGCGATCGTTCAAACTGCGCCCAACCTGTTGGACTACCTGGCGGCTGACTCGCAGCGACACTTTGACCGCGTGCAGCAGGGGCTGACTGATTTAGGCATTGCCTATCAGCTCAATCCGCGCCTAGTGCGTGGGCTCGATTACTACACCCACACGGCATTTGAGATTCAGTCGGCGGATTTGGGCGCTCAGGCAACCGTTTGTGGGGGTGGTCGCTACGACGGCTTGATGGCTCAGCTCGGCGGGCCGAGCACGCCCGCGATCGGCTGGGCGATTGGGTTAGAGCGGCTGACGCTGTTGCTCAAACAACTCAATGTTGAGCCGTCCACCGCGATGGATGTTTACGTGGTTTCTCGGGGTGAGGCCGCTGAGGGCAAAGCCTTGAACATTGCCCAAACGCTACGGCAGGTGGGGTTAGCCGTCGAGATGGATCTCAGCGGCTCGGCCTTTGGCAAACAGTTTAAGCGCGCCGATCGCAGCGGCGCAGCGCTGTGCGTGATTGTGGGCGAAGCCGAAGCTGAGCAGGGCATCGTTCAGCTCAAGTGGTTGGGTTCGGGCGAACAGGTGGAGCTGAGTCAATCTTCCCTCGGTGCCGCCGCCGCTGAGTTGAAGCACAAGATCCACGCGGTTCGCCAAGCGTCGTAACCGTGAGAGAACTAGGCTCCTTAGCCGCATTCTCAGGACTGAATACTTAAAAAGACAAACATTTGCTGGAATTTCTGTAAGTCGCTAGGATGACCGCTATACTGCTGAAACCTTGGACTTGCTGGCGCAGGGTTGGCTATGGCGTATTGGGAGTTTTTGCTACAAAAAGAGGGCGATCGCGACTGGCTGCCGCTGGAGACTGCCCACGTTGAGATCTCTGAAGGGCGATACCGCGTTATCGCTCACACCAGCTACTGCGACACCCCGATTACGATTCGGTTAAGCCAGGTGTTGGCTGCGCAACTGTCGCCGCAACCCAAAACCCGCCAACGGGTCGGACAGACGAATCCTAACGGGCTGATGGTGGTGATGCCCTTCACGCATCTCTCGCCGGGGCGCTGGACTATCCACTGCAGTGCTGACCTGCCGACCAACACCGCCTCAGATCAGTCCCGCGAATATGGTGTGCAGCTACAGGTGCTGGCCATCGAGTCTGGGGTGGAATATTGGGATATCGAGCTGGATGAAGCGACCCTGGCAGAACAGCTGGCCGCAAAGACCTCGACAGAGACCTCTGCCAGCCCTGGCGAACGCTCTACTGCCTCAACCGAACAGTCGGCTGAGGGCACCTCCTCAGCTTCTGCCCCCGTGGTCAATGCTGCCGTGACGGCAACGACCAAGCTGGCCGGAACGACGCCCCCCCTAGAAGATTTGCCGCTGCGCCTGCAGTTGCAGCATCAGGCGCTAGTGGCCCAGGCCCAGACCGACCTCATTTTGCAAGGCCAGATCACCACGTTCTCTCAGGTTGAGGGGTTGGCTAGTGCAGGCACGCTATGGGTGCAGATGCGCAATCCCGAGACTGGCGTTGTGGTGCACCAAGCCACGCAGGCCCAATCGATGGCCACCTTGCCTAGTCGCTTTGAAATGCCCCTACAGTTGCCTGCTCAGCTCTCGACTCGATTGCTGGTCGGTGAACTCAGCCTTTGGCTAGCCTCTGAACCGCCCCAAATCCTAGCCATTCAGGGATTTACGGTGACGTTGAATCTCGATGCGCTGCTGGAGGTCGTGGCTAACCAAGCGGAGCGATCACCCGAAACCACCTTCGGCGACGCGGTGAGCGACGCCGATGAGCCCGCCACTGAAACCGACGGCTCACCAACCCTCACGGACGATAGTCTAGACGCCGAGGGTGATCGCCAACCCGACATCGCCTCCCCAGCACCTCGGGAAATTCCGTTTCGGCTGGTTTACTTGCCCTCAACTGGGCTGACCTTACCCCCTGTCATCTACCGGCCCCTAGATAAGAAAGCCATTGGGGCACCCAGTTTGCCGCTGCTGTCTGGTGAGCGCCAAAAAGCTGCTAGCCCGACCCCAGTCCCAGCCACGCCTGAACCACCGGCGACTGATTCCACCCTACCCCCAGCTACCCCCGAGGCCACCAGTCCTCCCGCTCCAACGCCGCCCAGCCCGGTGGTCGAGTTGCCTGCCTTTGGGCGATCGCGGCGCCCCCAGCCGGTGCCCCCAGCTGCCGCCTCACCCGCCGCCTCGGTGCCTGCCCCTGCAGAGTCGCTGCCAACATTTCAGCCAGATTATCAAAGTCGCTTCTGGACCCGGCTTAGTGCCCTGGCAGAAGAAGCACAAAAAGCTGCCGCTGATCACAAGGCCCAACTCGAAGCGGCGGGGCTCGCACTCCCCAGCGCCCCCACTGCCGCTGCCCAATCGCTGGCCGGTGAGCCGTCCCAGAGTGATGACGCGATCAACAATCGCCCGCCCAATTATGAGGTGGTCGTTTACGAATCTGAGGAACGCGCTGCCTCCCCCCCCGATGCCGAAGCCGCGACCGAAGTTTCTTACGTTGAGGTGTTGCGCCCCGAAGACCCCGATCTTGAAGATTTGGGGACAGTACCCATTCCCACTTTGGTTTTGCCGCAAAGTGAATTGGTGGCCGGTGACCCGCTTCCCATCACGATCCGCCTACCGGCCTATCCGCGGCGATTAGCGGTTAAGGTATGGGTCACCGATATGCAAAGTCGCACGTTGGTAGACCGGCCCCGCTGGCTGATGAACTGGACCCCGGCAGACGCTGGTGAGCAGACGGCATTTTTGAAATTGCAGGTGCCCTTGGGCAGTGTTGAGGCGACCTTTGAGGCGATCGCGATCGACTTAGCGACTCAACAAGAGAGCTATAAAACTACCCTGGTGCGTGCGATCGCCCCGGCCAACCTGCCGGCCATCGATGATGATGACGTCATTTAGGCTGACTCTCTGGCTGGTTGCCGAGATCTGCAGAGCTGTTCCCCAGACGGTCGCTGGTGGGAAGGAGAATGCCGCCGCTGGCCCAGCGAGGTCGCGACTAAGGCTGTGGTCGCAGTCTTGCCGAAGTTCTCAAAACGTTAAGAAATGCCATGACGATGTTGAGAAATTGCAGTATATCTGACCGTTTCACAGTAGGCTAATCGATGAAGTCGTTGAGTGCTGACTCAGTGCTATCAGGCTTCTCGCACTGTTTTGAGTGATAGGAATATTTATATGGCAGCTTCTTTTCTTCCTTCCATTTTGGTGCCTTTAGTCGGCATCGTTTTTCCCGCCGCTGCGATGGCGTTTTTGTTCCTTTACATCGAGCGCGACGAATTGCCCGATGTCTAAATAAAGCAACTCAAACCTAATTTTTGGCTACACCAAACGATCCTCCATCTGACTTCTATGCGTCAGCTTGGGGGATTTTTTTGGGCTTGAATTCAGCGGTCAAGGTGAATGGCAGAATACCCTTTGAGCCAGGCCAGACCCTACGGCCTATGGCGGTCGGAACGCCCAATTAGGAATCAAGATTGCCGCAATCTGGCGGGGCTTGATTGACCTGCGATTGGCGATATGGTTTTGATGCCTTTGTTCCCGAGCTGATGGCTGGCAGTCCTCCGACAATTTTCTGAAATAAGACAGTCAATCTTCGCCTCTGGACTCTTCGGCGCTGCCCAGATGTCCTCAGGTATTCGAGGGCTGAGCGTTGCGATCGCGGCCCGGTGCAAGCTGGACTCTTTAAGCAACAAAATACCCAGGTCTGCAAAACATTGCAAACCTGGGTAAAGCAGCGTTCTTAACGCTGAGAGACGAATCTCTTCGAGGCTAGCGGACGACCGCTAAAGCATTAACGGAAGGGGGGCGAGTACATCAAGCCACCTTCGGTCCAGAGCGCATTTTGACCGCGCTCAAGGCCAAACTGGGAGTCTTGTCCCAGGTTGCTTTCATAGATTTCGCCATAGTTACCCACGTGGGTGACGACCCGAGCCATAAAGTCGTTCGAAATCCCCATGTCGTCGCCGAGAGTGCCCTCTTCACCGAGGAAGCGAGCAATGTTGGGATCATCACTACCGGCAAAATCACCAATATTGGCAGAAGTGATGCCAAACTCTTCAGCTTGGAAGAGGCCATAGGTCACCCATTTCACCACGTCAAACCAGGCCGAGTCGTTGTTCACAGTCAACGGCCCTAGGGGCTCTTTAGACATCGTGACTTCTAACAGCGTATGGTCATCGGGGCTGGGCAGAGTGCTCCGACGGGCAATGAGCTGTGACTTGTCTGAGGTCATGCCTTCGCATCGACCTTCGTCATAGGCTGCATAGGCCGCGTCTGCATCCTGAAACACCACCGGCTCAAACTCGACGCCTAGCTTCCGCATTTGGTCGGTCAAGTTCAGCTCAGTTGTGGTACCGGTTTCAACACAAACCGCTTTGCCGCCAAAGTCTTCTAAGGTAGCAATGCCGGCATCAGTACGCACCATCATGCCTTGACCGTCATAGAAGGTCGTGGGAGCAAACTCCATACCCACTTGAGTATCACGGCTCACCGTCCAAGTGGTGTTGCGAGAGAGCATATCAACTTCACCGCCAGACAGGGCAGTGAATCGCTCGGTCGAGTCGAGACGACGATATTCAACGGCATCTGGATCATCGAATAGGGCCGCCGCTACGGCGCGACAAACATCAACGTCTAGACCCGAATAAGTACCGCCTTCATCAACAAAACTAAATCCAGGAATACCGCCGTCAACACCGCAGACCAGTTGCCCTCGGGCAATGACTGCATCTAGCCGACTACCGCCATCAGCAGCCGTGGTTTCAGCGCCATCAGCGCCATCACCACCATCAGCGGCAGTATCAGTCGTTGCACCGCCACAGGCTGCGGTCAGGGTCAGGGCAAGTGCCAGTCCCAAAAAGCCCCATTTTTTCATTATTCACACACCTTACTAACTCATCACAAACACATGCTTGGCACGGCTACTTTCAATGAAAGCAGCACTATTGCCGTCAGCAAGTAGGCTAATCTCGCTTAACATTCCAATGCATGACGAAATGTTTTTGTATCGTAGAACACGTTTTGGGGTTTGTGTGCGTGACCTGCGGTGAATGTGGGTAATTTTAGAGACTGTCTAAAAATTATCGTGACCGCTAGTGGGCGGCACCGGCGGCTGCGGATGAGGCCTCAACCGCCCATCAAGCAATCTTGAAGATGACGGACGATCGCGGAGGTTAACTTTTCCATCGCGGGCAGATAACCAGTCTATGGACGCTAATTGTCCGAGTCGCAGGGAGTCCCAACCCGCCCCCAACTGGCCATTGGCAGACCCGTATGACCGGGCCGGCGTTCACGCCATTAACTAAGCGCTGAAAATGAGGTATGCGAACCATACGGCGGCAACTCAAACGGCCACAGCCTTAGCTTTGGGCGATATCTCTAATCAGGGGAATGCGGCTGCGGATATAGCAGTTAAGACTATCCGTCTCAATCGAGTCAAGGGAGCGTTCGCCAGAGACTTGGTCGGTCAGCCAATGTACCAAGCTGCTGTCGTCTAGGCTCAAGATCCGATGACTTTGAGAGCTTTCGATTAAAGCCCACAGCTGACGTAGCAGATGAGGATTCATGCGCTCTACTCTCTTAAGGTTTGCTTTAGATTTCAACCTGAATTCAGGTTACTGCATCTAGCCCACACTTTTCAGCGGTGCGAAGTGTTTGTTCATGTTTCGAGGGAGAAGTGTAACTTTTGGTGATGTTCCTTCCCAAAAACAGAGGGATGTCGGCGATCGCCGACATCCCTCTAAAGCATGGAGTTACGAAGCGGTTTAAGATTCAGGCACCAGCTGCACGATGAGAGACTTGGTGTCGAAGGATTGCACCTTGCCCACTTTGTCTAAATCTTGAACGATGCGTTCGAGCAGCTCACGGGCGCGATCTCGATGCTGGTGCTCACGACCCCGCAACCGGATCTGAAATTTTACGTGGTTGCCCTTGTCGAGCCATTCGGTGGCTCGCTCAATCCGAATGCCGTAGTCTGAATCGTCGACATTAGGGCGGAGCTTGACCTCTTTCATCGTTGGCTTGGCGCTCTGTTTCTGCCGCTTTTTCTGCTGATACTGGTGCTTACCGTAGTCAAGAATCTTTGCGACAGGCGTCTCTTTGCCTTCAGAAACCACCACCAAGTCAAGACCAACTTCCTCTGCCAAGCTGATGGCATCGCGAGTGTCAGTCACGCCACGATTTTCATTTTCGTGGTCGATCAGCAATACCTGTTGGGCTCTGATATTGCGATTGATGTTAGGTTGCTCTGGGCGAACGCGGCGATTGTCTAGTCTTCTTCTAACGATAGCGATTGCCTCCAAAAACTCAGTAGCTATATAAGTAGAGTGCTAATAGGATAACCTAACGACTCAAACGTCGCCATTGGGCTCCGGGTATACTTCGCAGCCGATTATCCTCTGGTCACAAGCGCCGCCTGTCGGCAGCCTCTGAAGCGGTGCTGGAATCAGCTTCAAGCGCCCCTGACCGGTCAGCCCAACTGCCCTGATAGTGAGGCTTAATCTGCTATCTCAGCGACGAAAGCCTGTTGCCGCTTGTGGGTAAACCGATGCACCCAGACTCACCAGAAGCCGTCATGGCTTATTTGGAAAGATTTGTAACTCCTGAGCGGCGAGCCAAGATGGATGCCGTGCTGGCTCATCGCACCCGCCAAATTACGGTCGTGGCTGAAGACTTTCATGACCCCCACAATGCCAGCGCGCTACTGCGGACTTGCGAGAGCTTGGGTCTGCAAGATGTGCATGTGGTCGAAAATTTCAACACCTTTAAGACGCGCCGAGGAGCCGCTTCTGGAGCCAAAAAGTGGATTACCTTACACCAGCATCGTGAACCCCATGAGAACAATACGGCGCACTGTTTGCACCAGTTGCGATCGCAGGGCTATCTGCTGGTGGCCACGACCCCTCACGATGACGCGTACACCCCGGAAACACTGCCCCTGGATCAAAAACTGGCGATTTGCTTTGGCAGTGAATGCTATGGTCTGTCGGATCAGGCGTTGCAGATGGCGGGCCGACAGCTCAAAATTCCCATGGTGGGGTTTGTCGAGAGTCTCAATGTCTCGGTCAGCGCGGCGCTCTGCCTATACACGCTGACACAACGCCTGCGAGAACAGGGGGATAATTGGCAGCTCAGCGATCGCGATCGGCTCGACCTGCGATTGCAGTGGCTACGGCAGTCGGCGCAGCATGGTCAAGCCTTAGAAAAATATTTTTTATCCCAATCGGGTCAGTCTGCAGCCGATGCATATTAGCTGATGCGTATGATGAGACTTCTCCCTTTTCCCTTTACAGATTTCCTTTTACAGCTCCCTCGTTATGGCCATCATTCGCGCCCAGTTAGAACACTTAGACGCCGTGGCTCGATTGTTTGATGACTATCGGATGTTCTATGGTCAGCCGACCGATCGCGCTGCCGCCACTGACTTTCTGAGCGCACGCCTGCAGCAGCAGGATTCGGTGATTTTCGCCGCGATCGCGGCGGCACAGGTCGTGGGGTTTACGCAGCTTTATCCCAGCTTTTCGTCCGTTAGTCTGCAGCGCATTTGGATTTTGAATGATTTGTATGTCGCGGCGAGCGATCGTCGCCAGGGCTGGGCTCGACAACTGCTGCAGGCAGCGGCTACCTTTGCCCAGTCGACCGGTGCTATTAGACTGGTGCTCGCTACTCAGGCTGAGAACACCGCCGCTCAGACCCTGTATGAATCATTGGGCTATCAGCAGAATACGGAATTTCATCACTATGCCCTGTGGTTAAAACCGCAGGCGTGACCTCATGCCACCTGTCAGGGTGCAGGTTGAGAAACTGTCGGGTTGGCCAAACTCAGCACAGTGACAACGACGCAACATGGCACAATGAGAGCGCTTCTTGGTGAGTTGGCAGTGCTATGCGCGGAAACTCGAACACCCTCGCAATCATGATTGTGCTCAACATCGTTGGTGTGATGTTGGTTTTGGGGGCAGCGCTCTTAATCTTGCGCGGCCTCGGCTGGGTTAAGCAAATTCCTGAGTATGTGGTGTGGGCGCTCTTGCTGCTATCCCTCGGCGTCGGCATCTTAGGCGGCATTCGCTCCGCTCGATAAGGACTCAGCTTCTGATGAGACAGCTCTCCATTCCGACTCAAATATTTTTAGGTCTACTGGCGTTGACCTTACTGATTTGGATTTTGCGCGGCTTTACCCTGTTTTCCTTCCTGCCAGGAATCGTGATTTGGGTGCTGCTGCTGTGCACCATCGGCGCGGGTGTCATCACTAGCTTGCAGCGCATTCGGTAAGGTCGCTGCGGCCAAATGTGCTGATAGCAGAATTTCTTTCGGGAAGGGCAGCCCTAACCGCCTCCGAAGGGCAGGAATTGGCATCGCTAGGCCGAATCAGGGGCTCAACAAGCTTGCTCTAACCGGACTGTTGACTGCTGCTGCGATGTTTCCCGTGATCCTCTGCCCCCTGCTAGCACTCTGGCAGGGGGCTAACATCGCCATTCATTAATGAGCCGGGGCGACTGCATCGGGCACGGCTGGGGTGGCGGCCACGACCGGAGCATCAGGCGCAAACAATACAACAAAGCTAGCGCTCGGGGTTTTATCACCCAAGAACTTAGCGCGCGCATCAGCATCTTGATAATGACGAAAACGGTCGATAATGACGCGCTTCATCTCAGGTAGCTGCTGCACAATGCACCAAGGGCGCAGTTTATTTTGATAAGTCATGAGGTTTCAAGGGGGTAAAGGTGATCAACGTAGCAAAACCAAAGAGGAGCCTATAGCCACCCCATTGGCGACATAGACTACTCCTATCGATTAGGGGCCTGTAGACCCGGTCAAAAAAGTGAGATAAGGCCGAACCCCTGACTCTGCCTCGGCAGGCAGGGTCAAATGAGCACAAGTCTTGTGCTGCTAAACCAATTCGACGCGATCACAAAAAAGGATTTAGAAACCTGTCGCGACTTGGCCCCGAGCGCCCGATGCGACAACGCCTCATAAATCAAAATGAGTAGCTGAGTTAAATGCCTCTAGTGAATAAAGCCGTCGTTTTCATCGCACAGGGACATTTGCCTAGACATTAGCACTGAAACACTACATGGCGACATCGGTTCGCATATGTACACAAAATGTAGCGTTTATCTGGGAAGTTGAGTGTTATTCGTTGCGAACCTCAAAAGATTTTTTATGATTGCCACAGGCGATCGCACTTATCCCCCTGAACACCGTGGAAGACGACTTCGAAAAAGATTCATCGGAACTCGCAGAAAAGCCGAAGCGCAAGCCCCGAGCGAAGCGAAGCAAAAAATCGTCTTCGTCACTACCGGCTCTACCGCCAGCCTCCTCTTCAGCGGTTGCGGGCATTTATAAGGTGCAAATCTTTTATCTTGCAGCTCGCAGCACCAACCCGAAAGCGCCGGTCAAGGATGCTCTGTGGTTTGCGACTTACCCCATCATCCCACGAGTGGGCGATTGCTTGTTTCACGATGGGGTTTACTATCAGGTTGAGCGAGTCTTTCTTTACGAAAATATGGGGCCAGGCTGGTACGCAGATATTGAAGTTTCCTACTACGGGCGACGCTAGAGCCACTCAGCAAAAGCCGATTCAACACCTTAGAGCGGGCGGCGGGCGGCGATGCTAGGAGGCGAGATCGCCGCCCTGACGGCGGCTTTTTTATGGGCACTGTCAACGGTTATTTTTGGGCGTTTGGGTAAATCGATCAGTCCGCCAGTGTTAAATCTGGCCAAGGGCAGCATCGCGATCGCCCTCATCCTCTTGACGCTACTGCTTCGCCCAACTCTAGAGGCAGAGTTGCCACCGACCGCAGTCTTTTGGCTATTGCTCAGTGGGGCAGTGGGGATTGGGTTGGGTGATACGGCCTATTTCAACGCCATCAACTGTTTAGGTGCTCGGCGCGCCTTACTGATGGAATCCCTCGCGCCCCCTTTGACGGCGCTGATAGCGCTGCTGTTTTTAAACGAACAGCTGAGCGTGATCGCCTGGGGGGGGATTTTTCTCACGGTGTTCGGGGTCGCCTGGGTGATTGCGGAACGGGTGCCGGGCGGTGACCCGACTTACGGTTCGACGCGGGCGGGCATTATCTGGGGCGTCTTGGCGGCCATCGGTCAGGCCAGTGGCGCGGTGATGTCGCGTGGTGCCCTGGCCGACAGTCTGGTTGATCCGCTCTGGAGTGGGCTGCTGCGCATTGCCGCCGGGGGCTTCGTTTTAGTGGGCTTGATTGGCTGGCGCGGCCAGGTCATGGCGCAGCTGCAGCCGCTTAAGTCACGACAGCTATTGCCCTACCTGGTGATCGCGGCCTTTTTGGGCACCTATCTCGCAATTTGGCTGCAGCAAATTTCGCTTAAATACACCCTGGCAGGCATTGCTCAAGCGCTCTTGGCTACCAGTCCGTTGTTTGTGTTGCCCCTGGCGGTAGCGCTGGGCGATCGCGTCACCGGCAGAGCTGTTTTAGGGGTGTTAGTGGCGATCGGAGGCATCTGGCTTTTGATCAGCACGACTGCGTCCTAGCCAGTGAAAGACGACTGTTCGTTGCTATCTCCAGTAGAAGTCGGAGTTCGGAAGTCGGAGTTCGGAAGTTGGAAGTCGGAGTTCGGAAGCCGGAGTGCAGAATCCTCTGCGGGAGAGGTAGAGCCCTGTGGCCAGGCAAGCATTGATAGGGAGAAATTTCGTCAATTTGAACTGTCCTCAGGAATTCTTCATTGTCATCAATCGCGATCGCCCGAGTGGCTGATTGCCAAGCCATCACAGGACAACGGAAACCCGATATGGCGGGCCGCAGTCAGGTTTAGCCACTTTGAATCGCTAGATCGCTTGCAGCAAGGCTCTTCCCTGCACCTTGAACCCTGCACCTTTCTACCCTCTTCTATACGTGCCCAATCCTGACAAATCGCTAAGCTCTTCTCGCGCTGAGGAGACGGCAGGGATATCATGATGCTCACAGCACCTTGAGTGGTTTTGAGGTTGGATTTTGAGTTTCGATGGCGTGCTCTGCTCAACGCTCGAACCCTATTTCCCTGCCGGTCGGCAGCAAAGGGGTACCCGCCCATGACTGATTCCGCTTCCCATTTCACACCGGATGAACTTCGACAGTGGCGGTTTGGCCTGCAGCAGGCCGACGACAACAACGTGTTTTGCCATTGTCGTGTCTGCGATCGCGAATGGGTGGCGTCGGCCCACGAGGTGCAATGCACCTGCGGCAGTAAGAATGTTGAAACGCTTTCCTGCTGGCAGTTTCCTGATGGCTAGTGCAGCGCCAAGTTTAAATTTATGCGTCCTCAAAATTGAAGAGCAAGTGTCTTGTTTGGACGGGCATCTTGCCCGTTTGCCCGACAGGAATCAATCCGGATTGCCATTGTTCTGAAAGTCAACAACCCACAAATTGAGAACTGACAGCCCCCAAGGTCAGCTCTGCGCATTGATAGCCCTGACCTTGGGGGCTGACACCGGGCGACCGTGCTGGCCGCAATTTTTCGAGGAATTTTAGCGGCCATGGTCTTGGCAATTATTAGGCACAATGGCTACAGTGCAGAGGAAATGTGCGCCACCTCGCTATGGGATTCTTACTCGATCCGCCGATTTCACAAAAGATTCAAAAAATGCGATCGCGAGTGCGTTGGCATGCCCAAATGATGCGCGAGCGAGCGATTGATCAAACTCGACTACAGATAGCAGATGGGCTGGCGACAACGTCAGCCTTTTCTTTTTTAGTGATTGGCGACAGTGGCTTTGGGTCTCAGCCCTTTGGCCATCCTCAACAGGTTGTGGCCGACTATCTGGCGACTCAGCAAGCCGACTGTCGCTTTTTGCTGCATACCGGCGACGTGGTGTATCAAATGGGGTCGCCTGATCTGTACGCTGCCAACTTCATCGAGCCCTATCGGCAGTGGCTGGTAACGGGCGATCGCGATCAACTGCCCAGCTATTGTCGGCTGACGTTCAACCAGCCCTTTTTGGCGGTGCCCGGCAATCACGACTACTACAATCTGCCGACGTTCTACGGCTTTTTAGTGGCGGCGCTGCGGCCTCTTAGTCAATATCTCAACGTGCCAGTGACTAAAAATGTGACGCTGCGCGGTTCGGCCACTGGTGACACCTATGCCCGCGTGTTTTTAGATTATCTGCGAGAGCTATCGCCCGAACAGCTGACGGCGCACCTGCAGCAGCATTACACCACCGCTACTGAAACGGGCCAGGCGCTGACCTACCAGCCGGGCCGCTTTACCCGGCTACCCAATCGCTATTATCAGTTTCGCTATGGCGATATTGATTTCTTTGGGCTCGATTCCAGCACGTTTAATCGTCCGGTGGAGATCGACGGTGCCCCGGTATTGGCCGCCCGTGAACTGGGGTCGGATCTACCTGCAAATATTGACTGGGCCCAGCTGTGTTGGCTGCGCGATCGCCTTGTGGCCTCGCTGCAAAATCCTCAGGTGCGGGGCCGTATCGTCTATCTGCACCACCCGCCCTATATCACCGAAGTGACGAAGCTTCACGAAACCGCCTGCTTGTCGGCGCGACGGCATTTGCGCTGGGTGTTGGATGCCGTGGTGCAACGAGTTGGCAGTGATGCGCCGACGCCGCTCATTGATCTGGTGTTGAGCGGCCATGCTCACTGCTTTGAATATTTGCGCACCGTCGATACGGGCCATGGCGATCGCGAGTTGAACTGGCTGGTGTGTGGCGGCAGCGGCGCGCGGCTGCGATCGCAACATCCCGACACCACCACGGTAGAAGAAGCCGACGGCGTCGATACCCGCGTGGTGGCAAAATCGCAGCTGTTTGTCGGTCGTCAGGGAGCAGGGGCTGAGAAGCGCCTGCCCTACTCGTTCCTGCGGATTGATGTGCAGGCGGGCGATCGGCCTCAGTTTTTGGTGCGGCCCTTTGTGGCTGAGTACTCTCAAGACACCTGGACTCGGTCAGAGCTGCCTTCACTCATGCTGTAGGGGTTGGCCGTGGCAACCCTCGGCGATCGGGACGCTGTTGATGAGCCGTCGCCCATGACGCCTATGCGCCCCACCAATTGATGAAAAAGAAGGCCACACATCGGTTGAAGGCGGTGGGGCGAACAACTGTTTAGTGGGACATTGGCAGCGCTTGCTTTCTGGCCAGGCTAACATCCAGGCTGGGAGCCTGATTCACCTCCCCGTTGAGGTTATTTCAAGGCTCCTTGCTCTCTTGTTTACAACTACTTAAAAATTATTTCAAGAGAGTTTTTTAGACTTAAAAAAACCTTTCTAGATAAGCAAAGATTTGTTTGGTGATCTCTAAGAGACTTATCCTTTTTTATAAAATCAAACTATTAGTTTAGGGAAATAAAATTTATCGGCGCGATCGCTTCTCCTTTCGAAGCGGTTGGCTGCCGAAGGTTTGAGCTGATCAGCACCAGTCTCTGGTGGTAGCTGATCACGCTGCTTATTGGCAAAGCCAAAAAAACACAGGTGTAGCTTTTTATTGCTTCCGGAAAGTAAAAAATGGCCCTGTTTTCAATCCATCAAAGAGGATTTTATCTATGGTTTCCCAGCTCGTGCAAACCGATCAGGATTTCGTGCTTTGGTTAAATCAAATTCGATTAGATGATGTGCCGATTGTTGGTGGCAAAAATGCCTCGTTGGGAGAAATGATTCAGCAGTTGACGCCTCAGGGCATCAACGTGCCGATGGGATTTGCCACCACGGCCCAGGCCTATCGGCACTTTATTGCTAGTAATGACCTGGCAACCACCCTGCGATCGCTCTTTGCCGACTTGGATATCAATAACGTTCAGAATTTGCAGCAGCGGGGTGAAACCGCGCGATCGCTGATCCTGCATGCGCCCTTTCCCGCCGAGTTGGAAATTGCCATTCGCGACGCCTATCGAGATCTGGGCCATCGCTACGGTGTTGACACCGACGTTGCTGTGCGATCGAGTGCCACCGCCGAAGACTTACCCGATGCCAGCTTTGCTGGTCAGCAAGAAACCTATCTCAACGTCCATAGCGAGGCGGAGGTGATCGCTTCCTGCAAAAAATGCTTTGCTTCACTGTTTACCGATCGCGCCATTTCCTATCGTCAGACCAAGGGGTTTGACCACTTTGAGGTGGCGCTATCGGTCTGTGTGCAAAAAATGGTGCGCTCTGATTTGGCCGCGTCGGGCGTCATGTTTTCCATCGACACTGAGACGGGGTTCAACAATGCTGTGTTGATTACCGCCGCCTATGGCCTGGGTGAAAACGTGGTGCAGGGCACTGTCAACCCCGACGAATATCGCGTGTTTAAACCCACGCTCAAAACCGGGCATCGCCCCATTCTCAGCAAGCGCTTGGGCAGTAAAGCCCTGCGGATGGTGTACGACACTGGCGGCACCAAACTGGTGAAAAACCTGCCGGTGTCGCGGGCGGAGCAACAGCGCTTTGCCATCACTGAAGCCGAAGTGCTGCAGCTAGCCCGGTGGACCTGTCAGATCGAAGACCACTACAGTCTGATCCGAGGCGTGGACTCGCCGATGGATATTGAGTGGGCCAAGGATGGTGAAACCGGCGAATTATTCATCGTGCAGGCCCGCCCCGAAACGGTGCAGTCGCAAAAGGCTAGCAACGTTTTGCAGGCGTATCAGTTAGAGTCACCTGTGACCGCGCCCATTTTGACCACCGGGCGGGCCGTCGGCGAGCGCATTGGGGCCGGGCCAGCCTGCGTCATTTTGTCAGTGGCCGACATTGACCAGTTTCAGCCGGGGGAGGTGTTGGTCACGGCCAAAACTGACCCGGATTGGGAACCGATTATGAAACAGGCGGCGGCGATCGTCACCAATCAGGGCGGCCGCACCTGCCACGCCGCGATTATTGCTCGCGAGTTGGGCATTCCGGCGATCGTCGGCTGTGGCGATGCGACCAGCGTCATTCGCACCGAGCAGCCAATTACGGTTTCCTGTGCAGCGGGTGAAGAAGGACAGGTCTACGCCGGGCAGCTGCCCTACCGAGTCGAAGAAACCCCGCTGGATGAGATTCCCCAGCCCCGCACCCAGATCATGATGAACGTTGGCAACCCGGAGATCGCCTTTCGCCTGTCGGCCTTGCCCAGTGCGGGGGTGGGGTTGGCCCGACTAGAATTTATCATCGCCAATCAGATCAAGGTGCATCCGCTGGCGCTGCTCAACTTCGATACGCTGACTGACAGCACAGCCAAGCGCAAAATTGCTCGCCTGACGGAGCAGTACGACGACAAGCCTCAGTATTTTGTCGATCAGCTGGCCCAGGGCATTGGCACCATTGGCGCTGCGTTTTATCCCAAACCGGTGGTCGTCCGCCTGTCCGATTTTAAGAGCAACGAATATGCCAACCTACTGGGCGGCAAAGCCTTTGAACCTAGTGAAGAAAACCCGATGATCGGCTGGCGCGGGGCCTCGCGCTACTATGACGATCGCTACAAGGCCGGATTTGCGTTGGAATGTCAGGCGCTGAAACGAGTGCGTGACGACATGGGGTTGACCAACATCATTTTGATGGTGCCCTTTTGTCGCACACCGGATGAGGGGCGGCGCGTGCTGGCGGAGATGGCGCAGCATGGTTTGGTGCAGGGGGAGAATGGCCTGCAGGTTTATGTCATGTGTGAGCTGCCCAGCAACGTCATCCTGGCGGATGAATTTGCCACGGTGTTTGATGGCTTTTCCATTGGCTCTAATGACCTGACTCAGCTCACCTTGGGGCTCGATCGCGACTCAGCCCTGGTGGCCCATCTGTTTGACGAACGGAACACCGCGGTGCAGCGGCTAGTAGCCCAAGTCATTGCCACCGCCAAAGCCACTGGCCGCAAGATTGGCATTTGTGGGCAGGCCCCCAGCGACTATCCCGAATTTGCCCGCTTTCTGGTGGAGCAAGGCATTGACTCGATTAGTCTTAACCCCGATGCGGTGATTAAGACCACGCTCGCGATCGCGGCGCTAGAGCAGGCTAATGGCCATTCCCAATGATCGGACTGCTGACCATGTCAGGGAGCGGTGGGGCCAGGGGGCGGAGTTTTCGGTTTGTTCCTTAGCGAATCGAGCTCACTCACCCAGTTGGGGATTGGCTCAAAAATAGCCGCCCCAACCGCCGAGGTTGGGCACTGCCCAACCCTGACAAAATTGGTTTCTGCGCTCGGTTTATGATCTGGGCACAGCGCCCGAATTGGCCAATCGGTCCGTGAACCTTAGAGCGAGCGCATCATCTATTCGGTGTAGTCATTTTGGGGACGGGCATGACCGCGCTTGCTCCATGCACTCGATGTTTGTCGACTATTGGAATAATGAACCACAGCCCCTAGAACAGCTCATCGAACAGTTGAATCAGGCGATCGCACTCTGCCAGCGTGTTGTAGTGCACCATGCTGACGCGCACCACGCCGTTTTGCGACAGCAGGCCCAAAGCTTCGATCAGGCGCAGGGCGTAGAAATGGCCCGAGCGAATACCGATTTTGTAGGGGTCGATTTGCGGTGGGATTTGATCGCTGGCCAGGCCGTTCACGGTGAAGGCGATTGTCGGCACTCGCTGAGTTGCATCTGCTTCAGGACAGCCGATGATCTGCACGTTGGGTTTGCTGCGCAGAAAACTCAGCAGCCGTTCTGCCAGCGCGGCCTCATGATCTTGAATCAGCGCAAACGCCTGATCAAGCTGGCCGGTTGCTGTATCGGCAGCATCTTGTCCCCGATGATGCTGCGCCAGAGTTTGCAAATACTGGGGAATGGCGATCGCGCTGTAGCTGAGTTCGTAACTGGTGCCCCCCGGCTGAAACTTGTAGGGAATCGCCGTGGGCTCAACAAAATAATGGTTGTATCCCGGCAGGGCCAACAGGTGCTCGCGTTTGCCATAGAGCATCGCTAAGTGCGGCCCATATACCTTATAGAGACTAAACACATAAAAATCGACATCCAGCGCCTGCACGTCGATGCGGCGGTGGGGGGCATAGGCGACCCCATCGACGCAGATCAGCGTCCCGTGAGCGTGGACGCGATCAGCAATTTGCCGAATCGGGTTGATGGTACCCAGCACGTTAGAGACATGGGTGACGGCGACCAAGCGTGTCCGTGAGGTCAGCAGGGCCTCTAAGTCAGCGATCGCGAGGTCGAGCGTATCAGGGTCAACGGACCAAATTTTTACCGTGATGCCCAACCGCTGCAGCTCCATCCAGGGGCTGATGTTGGCTTCGTGGTCACAGTTGGTCACCACGATTTCATCCCCTGGCTGCAGGGTTTGCCCCAGGCAGTGGGCCAAAATTCTAAACAGGGCTGATGAACTTGGCCCCAGCACAACCTCTTCGGCGGCGGCGGCATTGATCAGCGTCGCCATCGCCTCAGCTCCCTGCTCGACCCGTGCCGTGGCTGTCTGCGAGATTGTGTAAGAAGCACCGAGCTGAACGTTGGAGTCGTAGAGAAATTCGGTGATGCGATCGACAACGGGCCGCAGAATCTGCGAGCCACCGGCGTTGTCAAAAAAAGTCCAGCCCTGGGCTAAGGCTGGAAAGTGCGATCGCACGTAATCAAGATCAAGGGGAGAGGAGGCCGTCAGGGTAGAAGCAGACATGAACCATGCATCGAAAAAACTAGCCTCATTATGTCGTCAATACGGGACGACAGACTCTGGTCGCAAGTGGCGAGCGGCTCATGCTCCAGAGGCGTCATCCCTTGAGGACGACGATCGCGTTTTCCTAATTGATCTGCGTTGAGGAGAATGACGATCCCAATGATGCACGAGGGGTGGGCTGCGGGCGATCACTAAAATCGATCACCGTATCTCCACCGGCCTGACCTGAGAAGTTGCTCCTGCCGACTGGCCACGGACATTATTCGGGGCGATCTCGAGGCGGTGAGATCAAGGGAAGTACCGCCAACTGAGCTCTGTGAACTTTGTTTGATCCCGCTGGAGGGTTTTCTCAGCAAAATCGAAACAAACTGAAAAGAATTTAACGATACATTACGTTTCTCTGGTCAGTACAGTGAGCTTTCTGCTGTAGTCTCATCGCAATTGGCACTAAACCAGGTGGGGATCAAGATTAAGGGCGCTAACACTAACCTAACGAGTACAAATACTTAGTTCATCTTTCGTTACTTGCATGATGTTATCGGACGCCGACAAAGTGACTGCGAATCTCTATAATGCCGACCCGACTCCTATACAATGAAATGAAAAGTAAATTTTTTATGCTCTCTTTTACAAACCTATGTCTTTGACGACTGACGAATCGACTTTTGACGCTGAAGTCTTGGGATCACCGGTTCCCGTTCTCGTCCACTTTTGGGCTCCTTGGTGTGGGGTTTGTCGGCTGGTCGAACCGCTGCTAATGAGTTTGCAAGATGAGTGGCTCGGCAATCTGCGGCTAGTTGATATCAACGCCGACGATAATCTCAAGCTGGCCAATCAGTATCGCCTCACGACGTTGCCCACGCTGCTGATTTTTCAACAGGGGCAAGTCGATCACCGCATCGAAGGCTTGAAGAGTCGGGATGATTTACGCTCGGCCTTGATCGACTACCTGCAGCATTTAAATCTCGATCGCTATGCCCTGCAGCAGGCGTTTCGCATTCAACCCTTTCGCGAAGTTTAGGGCGTGGCTTTTAAATAGCCGCCACGGCCGCTGGGGTTTGTATTGCCCACCCCTTGCCGAAAATGTCGGTTCTGGGGAGCGCAGAGCCCTGCGAAAGTGGACTCAGTCACGCTCTGAAGTTCAGTTCACATAACCCTGAATGAGTAGGTCGGAGGCGATCGCTTCGATGGTGACATCGGTTAAGGCGATCGCCTCCGACATTTTTGTGAGTCCGAGTTCACCGATGGGTGTCGGCGCTGCAGGGCCACCGATGATTTTGGGGGCGATAAACGCACAGACTTTTTGGACACAGTTTTGCGCGATCGCACGGGCTGAGAGCTGACCGCCACATTCCCATAGCACCGACCGCAGGCCCCGCTGATGCAGCACTGAGAGGACGTGGGCAGGTTCTAACTTGGGCAAGGCCAGCACTTCAACGCCTTGACTAGCTAGCGCCTGTTGCTTCGAGGCAGCCGCCTCCGCTTCGCAAAACACCAGCGTTTTTGCTGTCTGCTGCTCCCACAGGTGCGCTTGCTCCGGCAACTCTAGGGTGCGACTCATGACGACCCGCAGCGGCGAGCGATCGCCCTGACCGTGGCTCGTGAGGTGAGGATTATCTTGCCGCACTGTTTGCCCGCCCACAATAACGGCGTCAGTCTGACTGCGCAGTCGATGCACCCAAGCGCGGGCCGCCGGACTCGTCACCCAGGCGCTATGGCCCCCAGTGGCGGCAATTTTGCCATCCAGCGTCATGGCGTATTTCAAAATGCCAAAGGGGCGCTGGTGGATCACGCTGTGACTAAAGGCTTCGTTTAAGCGTTGACAGGCGCTCTCTTCGACCCCGGTGGTGACGCGAATGCCCGCCTGCTGCAACCGCTGCACGCCGCCGCCAGAAACCCGCGGGTCAGGGTCAATCATGCCAATCACCACTCGGGCAATCCCGGCCGCAATGATCGCTGCTGTGCAGGGCGGGGTGCGACCGGTGTGATTGCAGGGTTCCAAATTGACGTAAAGCGTGGCCCCACGGGCGCGATCGCCTGCTGCTCTGAGGGCAAACACTTCGGCGTGGGGCTGCCCCGCTCCTGGATGAAACCCTTCGCCTACAGCCTGTCCATTCTGCACAACGACTGAACCAACAAGAGGATTGGGCGACGTTTTGCCGGCGGCTTGGCTGGCAAGCTGTCGACATCGCTGCATCCAGGCAATGTCAGTGGGAGAAGGATCGCTCATCGATAGAGGCTGTAACCGATTACGCCAAACGTTTGTCGTGACTAAATGACGAGGATGGAGAGGAATGTTAAAGGGGTTTCACCGAGTCGATGATGCGATCAGGAGCTCAACATGGCAACTCAGTAAAACGCTCGTGATTGCTCAGGGATTGCCCACTGCCCGATGTCAAGGAATGGCGATCGGCAGTTTCCTCAAATCCATGCAAATGCGTAAAGCCCTCGATTCTTACACTCGCATTCTCATCTCAGGGTAATTGAAGATGGAGCGCTGATAGATCGCCAGTTCAAGTTCTAGCACCAGAAAAAATTAGCAGAACAACCTTACTATCCCTTAACCTACCACCGTATCATTGGGCGTATCCCCGAATCTGTAATGTTCTTTTAAGATTTATGTGAGCGACTGTGTTAATTTGCGTAAAGCAAGGTGATCTTTGTTTGCCTTGGCTCATTGTTGCCTACGTCTTTTCAGGTACTTGTGATGACATCGACTACTTCGGCAGTAAAAGCCTTTATCGCAGCGTATGACAGCCAATTCCTAGTTGATAAAGACTTAAAACATACCACCGAAAACCTTTTCTCGAGTTCGCCCTTCCGAGAACTGTTGCTGGCACTGATCAATGCCCCAGCGTTTGCTCCGGAGTTAGGGCAAGAGTTTGCAATGGCGGATGCGATCGAGGGGCTTGCGGCTTGCCGTCGTCTGCGCAGTTGTCTCAATAGTTCTTTGAGCCAATTTTCTAGCCTGCTGTCAGAGCTGCTGGGTGCCTTTGATGAGGCGGTGGGGGCAATTTGGTCCAACTGGGCTGACCAAATTCGCCAATCACCCCTCGGTCAAGAAAAGCTGCTGCAGGTGCTAATCCAAGGTTCTGAGGGCGATTACTACCGACAGCTAGCAGCGCATCTGGTAGAGGCTGACCCCCATGCGATTCATCCCACCTCTAGCTACCGTCACAGCAAGGGGTACGTCGTCAGTACTGACAATGATCAAACGGTCGAAGCCGTCATGACCGCCAGTACCTTCACTTCCATTCGGGTGCTCGAGAACGTCTTGGACCCTCAGCAACCGATTCTGCGTGACACGTATATTGCGGCTGGACGCTGCGTTTGTCTAATTGACCAAAATGTTGAGCGCTTCTACGGCGAACAGGTCGAACATTACTTTGCCCATCACGGCATCCACTTAGACAAGCTGGTCTACCGGGCGATGGAAGTGGATAAGGGGATTCATACCGTTGAGCGGATGCTGGGCGACTTCAAGCGCTTAGGCGTTTCGCGTAATGAGCCGGTGCTGATCATTGGCGGCGGGGTGCTGACCGATACGGGCGGTTTAGCCTGTGCGCTCTATCACCGCAACACGCCTTACGTGATGCTTTCTACTTCGATTGTGGCGGGTATTGATGCGGGGCCTTCACCCCGGACTTGCTGCGATGGCTTTGGCTACAAGAACCTGTTTGGGGCTTACCACGCCCCAGTGCTTTCCATTACTGATCGCTCGTTCTTCAAGACCTTGAAGGAAGGCTGGCTGCGTCATGGCGTTGCGGAAATCATCAAAATGGCGGTCGTTAAGGATGCGGAGCTGTTTGCTGACCTAGAGCAGGCGGGCCCAGAACTTGTCACCACTCGCTTTGGCTCTTTAGATTGCCCATCGGACGCACCGATTGGTGAACTGTCGCAGAAAATCTTAGGAGCGGCGATGCGCAGCTACGTTGAGGCCGAGTATGACAACTTGTACGAAACTCACCAGTGTCGTCCCCATGCCTACGGCCATACCTGGTCCCCTGGATTTGAAATTGCATCCGGGTTGCTCCACGGCCACGCAGTCTCGATTGGCATGGGTTTTGGCGCTTATGTCAGCTACCGCCATGAGTGGATCAGCAAAGCTGATTTTGAGCGCATTATGAACTTGATCAGCTCCTTTGGTCTCAGCTTGTGGAGCGACATTCTGCTGGAGCGCGACCTCATGTGGGCCGCTCAAGAAAAAATCGTGCAAAAGCGCGGTAACAACCTAGTGGCTCCTCTGCCGAAAGGGGCTATTGGTCAGTGTGGTTACCTGAATGAGATGACCCAGGACGAGCTGATTATCGCCGTTTCGGAATATCAGGCAATCTGTGCTGAGTATCCGCGGGCCGGGGGCGGCATCGATTCCCTCTGTAGTGAAGTGGGTTTAGAGGATCCATCCACCATTGCACATCACACGCCTGCAGAAGCCGAGGCGTTGTCGTCGATGCCGGAGGCGATCGCATAATCTATGCCAACTGAAACGTTCGATTTTGTGATTCCCCTCTTTAAAGTGAGGTGGAATACACAGGCAGTCATGGAGGGGCTGACTCAGCATTATCAGCCCCGCACTATCCATATCATTACGCCAACGACTGAGGCTGAGCCGCTCCGCGAGCAGGCCAAACGTTGGCAAACCGCCCCTATCGTGGTGCATGAAGAGGAGCCGTTCTTTAATCGGGTCGGCCTCTCTAAAGACACGATTTGTGCCGAGTTGGATCTGGGGGAATCGCTGTATACCCCTGGCTGGTTTTACCAACAGTTGTTGAAATTGGGAGCCTACGAAGGCATTCCCGAGCTCAGCGAGTGGTACTTGGTGTGGGACAGTGACCTGCTGCCTGTGGCAACTTGGCCCATTTTTCAAGCGGTTGGCGGCCCGGTACAGCACACTTTTGCTTTATTGCAGAGTAACGAAACCGGCAACGCCAAAATCGTCGATACCTGGGCTAATTGGATTCGCTCGGTGTTGAAGGTGGAACCCATCACAGACGCGGCGGGGACCTTTATTCCCCACCACATGTGGTTCAAACAGTCGCATCTGCGGGCGATGGCCGAGCGAGTGCAGGCTTACTACGGGTCTACTGAGCACTGGCTCAAGCTGATGATGCGATCGGCTAATGAGTTCGGCACCTATGGCGAATATTGGATCTACTCTTCCTGGGTGGCGGCCATTGCCCCGGCGGATCTAGCGTTCCATCCCTATGCGGATTACGGGGCGACCACAGAGCGGTTCTTTGATGATGGTACAGGGTTATTTTCGGCCACGCTGAAATCCAGCCCGGCGTTGTCTGAGCTAGGCGACGAGCCGTTTTCTCCTAGTTACGAAGTCGTATCTGCTTTCATCGAGGCAGAATACGGTACCGACCCGTTGCCATCTTCTCTCTCGTTTGAAAGTAGCCCGCGACATCTGAAAAAGGATGAGAAAAACATGCACATCGAGGAATCGCGATCTCGCTGGAATCCCCGCATGGTTGAACCCACGGCCCCGGTTTAATCACTAAAGTCCTGAACACGGTCTCTGACCGCCCTTAGCCTGCTGCGTTTTCGCCAGTGGGGAGAGGGCAATCAGGGACTTTTTTTATGGGCGATCGCCGGAAAGTGGGCAGCGGGCAATGTCGAGGTCGATCAGGGCGTCCGATTCACGCCGGTTGAGGGGGACTGATTTCGATCACTGACAGTGACGATAGGCTTCTCGAATTCACAGACAGAAATTGATATAGACAACGCTCAAGATCAACCCGACTGGGATGTTAGATAATGTGCCAACTGGCGCTAATACGACTATCATCTGGGCAGATCGGCGCTGATAAAGCTGGGGCAAACATGAGTGGATGCTAGGAATTGCAGGCGATCGCTCGGGCACTGGCCTCATGATTGCGCTGATTGATTAAGACAAAATCGGGCCGCTAGGCGGGCGGTTGACCGCCTGAGTCAGCCTCTAAAATTAGTTGGTGCATCAAATGCTTCCAGCTAAAAGGGCAAGTCCTCACCAAAGTTAGGAGTTGTGGCGACTTGTGAAATAAATCGTTCTTTGTGACCTTCTGGCCGCATTTGTTGATCGATCGTTCAGGGGTGAAATTTAGGCGTATTGCATTCAGTCATTGCCTGAATGCAAGCGGCAGTGGCTGACTTCATCGCGGCTATAACGGAGTAATCGACGCTGCTTCAAAGCCATGCTGGAGCCCCATCGACCAGCGCTTGCTGGAGGTGATTCTAGGGTGGGTAAACTCAAACTTGCTTCGAGCCCTAATCGATCCCTTTTTGAACGTTCTTCGAGATAACTTTTGACTCCCTAAACGCTTCAGCTTAGGCATTTTTCAGCGTTGTATTTACTCCCGGCATCAGCACAAACAGATCGTTTTGGGGCGGTTTTCCACTGTTCAAGAGTGCTTGATTAAAAAAAATTAAGTGCCCCATCCACCTTGATAGGGCTGGCTTTCACACGATATTTTCCCTGTAATCAGAATGAATTTATTTTTGCCTGAGATTTTATGAGGTATATTTACTGGCGTCTCTGCTATACGCTTAGAGACAAAAAGTTTAGTTTCGTTCGTTAGCTACTGAATGGGCACGGACAAGCTATCTACCATCATGGTTGTGTGTCAGGTAAAGATCGCTTCCGAGGAAAGCTTTGCAGCTTTCTGAGGGTAAGCGGTGTGAGGGTGTGGACGTTGTCTCTTTAAAAGAATGTCGCAACTTGTTTGGATTAATTCCATTCTCGATCGCATTGCGAAATTGTTCAGGCGCCTAGCCGGTTTTCGTAAAAGCAAATACTTTTTGGTCGCTGCGATCGCGTTTTTGCTGGTGCAGGTGCTAGCTTGGGCCAACAGTGCGCCTCGATGGGGTTTTGCCCCGGCGTATGCTCAAACGACTAATGTTGAAAACCAGGCTGGGGCGCAGTTTACTGACGCCGCAGGAACCGTTCAATCGGTGCAGTCGAATCCGACTACTCTGCAGGCGAGTGGCGCTTCATCAGCGGCTTTGACCATCATCAAAACTGCTGATCGGGGGGCTGCCGAACCCGGTGACGTGGTCGTTTATCGATTGCTGGTACGCAATCCCTCCGATCAGCCGGCTGGCCCGATCACCATCGTGGACGAGCTGCCGTTAGGGATGCAGTTCATTGAAGACTCGGTCAACACCACCCCCCTGCAGTTCACCAATGTGACGACCAGTAACCGCACCTTTACCCTCGATTTTGGCGGTGCTTCACTCGCGCCGGGGCAAGAACTATCGGTGGTTTATGCGGCCTTAGCGACCCCCGATGCGGTGCGCGGCTCAGGGCGTAACGTGGCGCAGGCGATCACCCCTGGGGCAAGCAGTACGGCTACCTACGAGCTGGCGATTCGACCCGGCATTTTGGCCGACTGTGGCACCCTGGTGGGCCGCGTGTTTGTGGATAAAAACTTTGACGGCGAGCAGCAGGCCGGTGAGCCGGGTGTGCCTAACGCCATCGTCTTTTTAGATGATGGCAACCGGATTTTGACTGACCCGGATGGACTGTTCTCAGTGATTAACGTCTTGTCGGGGAACCGCGTCGGCACGCTTGATCTGACCAGCCTGCCAGGTTACACCCTCGCTCCGAATCTTTACCGACTGGCAGACAATAGCCAGTCTCGGCTGGTGCGGTTATCGCCAGGCGGACTGGCACGGATGAACTTTGGGGTCACACCCGCATTTGGGGAGGAGCAAGGGTGATGAAAACCCTCATTGCCATGATTGGCTGGCTAATGATCAGCGCGATCGCCACGGATATGTTGGGCGTCGCGAACGCCCAATCGACTGACGAAGGTCCTACTGATGCCGCGACTCGTCCGAGGCGTAAGGCGGAGCCCAAATCAACCACAGCTCCTGAGGCCGCCGAGACAATCCCTCGGGCACTGGCTTCAACCCCCGATGCCATGTCTGAGTCAGCCGTGGGGGCTTCATCCCTGCTGACCGCCGATAGTTCGCCGTTGCCGGTGGCTGATGCCCCCTCTCCGGCGTTGACCGGCAACTTGCGACCGGTCACGCTCGCCGATCTGGCGCTCGCTGCCGAAACGAGAGCAGAGGCGGCAGACGGGCCGCTAACGGCTCAGTCCAACCCCACTCCGGTGCCCCCGATCCCGCCTAATGCGGCGGACCCAGCGGCCACCGAGCCGGAATTTACGATTGAACTCACTGCGCTTACCAGTCCCGTCATCCCCGCCAACCAGCGATCGACGGTGCGATTTGAGGGGCGCATCGTTGATGCTGCCGGGACCCCCATCCCCCGCGATGTGGTGGTGACGCTAACCACCGGTGCTGGTGAATTTCAGGGGGCTGACTACGATACCGACAACGCCGGGTTCCAAGTTTTGGCTCGCCAAGGTCAGTTTGAGGCGGTGTTGCAGTCCACCCTTGAGGCACAGCAGGTGCGCGTTCGGGCTGCTGCGCCCGCCGCTGCTGTGCTGGGGGAAGACGAACCCATCGCCTTGGAGCCGCTCCCTGATTTCGAAACTTTCACCCAGGTTGAGTTTGTCACTAACCTGCGGCCTTCATTGGTTTCCGGCGTTGTTGATCTGCGCATTGGGCCAGGCGGCACCAACTTTTGGGGCAGCTTTGAGGACTTTCTCAACCCTGACGACATTGGCGACACGGAGTTTGACTTGGGGGCGGCGCTATTTGCGACCGGCACTTTGGGCGATTGGCAGTTTACCGGTGCCCTCAATACCCGCCGCGCCCTGAATGAAACCTGTGATGGCAACCGCCTGTTTCGCGATGATCAGTTTTGCGAAAATACCTACCCGGTCTACGGCGATAGTTCTCAGGTTGATTATCTAACGCCCTCAATCGATAGCTTCTTTGTGCGGTTTCAGCGCGATGCGCTGGTGCCCGGCGGCGAGGTCGATTACTTCATGTGGGGCGATTACGAAACTTCGGAGTTTGCGCGATCGTCCCAAGAGTTTACGGCGATCACGCGTCAGCTTCACGGCTTTAAGGGCAACTACACGCTGGGCAATCTGCAGCTGACGGCGATGTATGCCAACAATCTGCGGCCCTTTCAGCGCGATACGATCGCCCCTGATGGCACCAGTGGCTTCTATTTCCTCTCGCGGCGGGTCATCCTGCCCGGTAGTGAAAACGTCTTTATCGAGACCGAAGAAATCAATCGTCCTGGCACGGTAATTGAGCGACAAGCTTTAAATCGGGTTAGCGACTACGAGATTGATTACGATCGCGGCACGCTGCTGTTTCGTCAGCCCATTTATCGCACGTCGGTTGACCCCCTCGGTAAAACCCTGGTGCGTCGGATTGTCGCCACTTACGAGGTGGATGATGGGGGCGGCAATGGCAATCTCTATGCGGGGCGGCTGCAGTACAACTTTAAAGCCGGCCAACCTACCCTCGGCGGTTGGGCCGGCGTCACCTGGCTATCGGAAGATCAGGGTGACCAAGACTTCTCGCTGTACGGCGCCGACCTGCAGATTCCCCTCGGCGACACCGGCTACTTCACCGGAGAATATGCCCGGTCCTCCTTTGATCGGTTTGGTGAATCCGCTGACGGCAGTGCCTATCGCTTAGAAGCTCAAGGGGCGTTGTTTGCGCCCACCGTGCAGGGGCGCGCCTATCTGCGCAGCGCCGATAGTGGGTTTGCCAACACGGCGACGACGAGCTTTCGCCCCGGTCAAACGCGTTGGGGGGCTGGGGTCAATGCCCAAGTTGGGCCGACGACCCGCCTTAACGCCCAGTTTGATCAAGAGATTAATCGCGGCCGTGCGCCGGAGGTGACGACGGACGCGGTAGACCTCTTTAATCCGGGCCAGTTTTCGGAGCCAGGTGAGCGGGTAGACAATACCCTAACCACCTATCGCGCCGGTGTCTGGCAGGAAATCGGCACTGTGAATATTGGGCTTGATTATGTCAGCCGCAACCGCCGCGATCGCCTCGACAATGAAACGACCAACTCTCAGCAGTTTGTGCCGCAGCTGGCGATTCCCATCTCGCCTGACCTCAGCTTCCGCGCCCAGAGCGAAATCAATGTGGGCGGTGATAGTGACACCCTGTATCCCGATCGCACTACCCTAGCGCTGGACTGGGCCGTGCAGCCAGGCGTCACCATGCGCCTGTCGCAGCAGTTTATCGGCGGCGACGAACTGCGCAACATCACCAGTCTGGACACCCTGGTGGATTATGAATTGGGCGAAAACACCTCGCTGCGCAGTCGCTACTCTCTCATTGGCGGCTACGGCGGGTTAATTGGTCAGGCCGCTCTGGGGCTGAATCACCGCATTGTGTTGGCCCCCGGCTTGCGAGCCACCGTGGGCATTGAGCACGTGATTGACGATTCCTTCAATGAAACGGGAGCGGGTGATCAGTTTGAACAGCCCTTTGCTGTCGGGGCAGGAGCCAGCGCCCTGGGCATTATCGGCGGCACCTCCTACTCCGTCGGCTTGGAATATACGGCGAATCCTGACTTTCAAGCCAGTGCGCGGATTGAGCATCGGAACTCATCGGTGGGCAGCAACACTGTCCTCACGGCGGCAGCGGCCGGCAAGATCACGAATTCCCTGACCACGCTGTTTCGCTATCAGCAGGCTAACTTTGCGAACCAGCGAATTACCGGCAATCTGGGCAACTCGATCGACTTGAAGCTGGGCATGGCCTATCGCAACCCGATCAGCGACCAGTGGAACGCGCTGATGAGCTACGAATACCGGCGTAACCCATCGACGACGCCCGATACGCTGCTGATTGATAGCGGCATTAGCTCCTCGGATCACACCCTCGCTTTGGAAGCGATTTATGCGCCCAACTGGCAGTGGGAGTTTTACGGCAAATACGCCTTTCGGATTAGCGATGCGACGCTGGCGGAAGATTTCGGGTTCTCGAACTCGATTCACCTGATGCAGTTCCGCACTGCCTATCAGTTTGCCTATCGCTGGGATATTTTGGGCGAGGTACGCTATATCACCCAGCCAGAAGCCAGTTTCAATGAAGTCGGCACCTCCCTGGAGCTGGGCTACTATTTGACGCCTGACCTGCGGGTCGGGGTGGGCTACAGCTTTGGCAGCGTTGACAATGACGGCTTTGGTGGCGGTTATCGCTCAGCCAGCGGCCCCTATCTGGGCATTCAGCTCAAGGTGAATGAGCTGCTGAATGACTTTGGCCTGCAGCAGCCGGTCAGCCCCGCTCAGCAAGAAGAATCCTATGTCGATACGGCCACCACGCCGGGAGATGAGGCCACCCCGACAGCAGGATTAGCCCCCGAAGCAGGGACGGCCGCTGACGATGACACGGTTGACCAAACAACGGCTGATGATTCGACGATAACTGACCAAACGACGACTGAGTCAGCGGCGGACGAGCCGCCGACTGACGCCTCGCCGGCTGATGACTTGACGGCATCCCCCGCTGATGTCACCGATGCACCGAGCGCTGGAGATATCTAATGAAAACCCTGTGGACCGTTCTTGCTCTGAGCCCGAGTCTGAGTCTGGTGGCGCTGGCCACCCAAGCGCAAGACTCAACCCCGCCCCCAACGGGCTTTGACATTACCGTCAATAGTGCCGCTGACGGCGCGCCGATCGCCGATGATGCGCTGACCCTGCGTGAGGCGATCGCGATCGCCAACGGCACTCTGCCCGTCACTGCGCTCTCAGCACTGGAGCAGGCCCAAGTCACACCAGCAGCCGAGAGCCGTATTGCCTTTGATCTGCCCGCTGATGACACCACTATTGTGCTCACTGGTTTGCTGCCGCCCTTGGTGGCCACCGGTTTAACCATCGACGGCACCACGCAACCAGGCTATGGCGAAGCGCTGCCCTATCTGCCCGAGATTCCGCGACCGGTGGTGAGTCTCACTCCCGCCCCCGGCAGCGAAGTATTTCGCGGGCTTACCGTGGCCGGCGATAACATCACCGTGCGTGGCCTCAACCTCTACGGCTTTTGGTCAGCGGCGCGGGCGACCTTGACCACTCCCGCCGCCGATATTTTTATCGCCAATGCGCCGCCGCCAGCCGATTCCAGCCCCGATGCCCCGGCGGTTGAGACCTTTGTCCTCGATGACCCCACCCAGGCCACCCAACAAGCCGTGATTGAGAAAAACTGGTTGGGGTTCCGCCCCGATGAGTCGATTCCCGATCAGCGATCGGCCTTTGGCGTCGTCGTGTTCAACGGGGTTGACGTGCGGGTGGCCGATAATTTCATTCAGCACCATGAGGGCAGCGGCGTGCTCACCGGGTTTCGGGCGGCTGGACTGCAGCTCACCGGCAATGCGATTATTGCCAACGGCGTCGCGGGCATGCCGGATGGCGTGCGGTTAGAAGGGGATTTAGAGGGTGCTGCCATCACCAATAATCTGGTCTGTGCCAACGACGGCAGTGGCATCTTTCTCTTTAAGCCTGAGGGCAGCACCGTCATTCAAGACAATGAGGTGATCTTTAACGGTCGTCGCTTTGAGCGGCCTGCCGTGTATGTCATGGGGCGCGGGCATCAGCTGCTGGGCAACACGATCGGCTATCAGCCGGGCGCGGGGGTCGCAGTCGCGGCCTATCCCCTCAGCGATCGCAACCTGATTCGCGACAACGAGTTTACGCAGCTCGACGGCCTCAGTATTGACCTGGCCGCCCGCCGCGATACCGTCGTTAACTTTCAACGAGCCGATGGCCCCAACCCGCCGCGAAACTCCCACCATCGCCGCACCGATACGGCCAATGGGGCAATTAATGCACCTGAATTCACGACCTATACCTTTACTGACGAGGGCGGTTCCTTAACCCTTACCGGCTCTGCCGACCCCGGCAGCAGCGTCGATCTGTATCGCGTCAAAGATCATACCGGTGTCTACAGTCCCCTCAGCGAACCGCTGATGACGACCACCGCTGATGATGAAGGCAACTTTGCCTTTACCTGGGAAACTGGGGCGAGTGATTGGGTCAGCGCGATCGCCTCCGATCCGCTCTATGGCACCTCCGAACCCTCACCGGTAATTAGCGTGGTTGGGGCTGATGGCCAAGTACCCGCCCCCTCAGCCACGCCTGCTCCCTACGATGCCACCTGCTTTCCGCCGGTGGCCGTGGAGCCGCCACCACCAGAGCCACCGCCTGAGCCGATTCGCTTGCGAGTACCGCGCAACGTGCACTTTGCCCTCGATCAGTCGAATATCAGTGCGGCCAGTGCCGAGATTCTCGACCAAATCGCGGCGGCGATGATCACCTACCCCTCGCTCGTGGTCGAGCTGCGGGGCCACACCGACCCCCGCGCCAGTGACGCCTACAACCAGGCCCTGAGTGAGCGCCGCGCCTTGGCAGCTCGCGACTATTTGGTGCGACAGGGCGTCGCCCCCGAGCGCATGCGCATTACCCCCTTGGGGGAAACTCAGCGCCGCACCACCGGCAGCACCCGGTTAGATTACGCCCGCGATCGCCGCGTTGAGTTTGAGTTTAGCGATACCCAAGGCGTCGAGATCATCTTTGAAGCTGTCGAAACCGATCTGCAAATCGAGTAATCCTGGCTCATTTCTGTCACTTGATTGTTGTCTTAATCCACGAGTTTTAAAACTTTGCCAATGTTTGCCCTGATGCGTAACTTGCTGCTGACTTGCAATGATCGACTTCCGCAAAGCGTGAAATCGCTTGCCTCTGATCGCTTGGGCAAACGTGAACTCGGCGCATTGACAATCTTTTTAGCCATCCTGTCAGGCGCTCCAGCCAATGCTCAAAATACTGTTTTGCCTGATCCTGCTCTGGATCTGAGATTTCAAACGAGTGGTGCCCGTCGTTGTGCCAACATTGGTGACTGGTATACGACCCTCGGTGCCGGAAATAATGCCACCGGGTCATGTGGAACGGCTTTGGGGGGTACCGCAGATACGGTGGGTGCGCCTGGATTTCATACTTTTTTTATTAGTATCACAGAGGCCGACCTGGCTAATGGCCCAATCGTGATTAGCATCCAAGATCCGGGATCGGATAATCCGGCTACTGATGAGATCAATGACACTACGGATCCAACTCGTTTTACCTTATTTGACCCGAATGGAATACTCATTCAATCTCAGGAGTTTAATAATGGCCCAGGCACAATTGCGACAACGCCAGGGTCTACGTTTAGTTTTCCGGCGATTAATGCCCCAGGCAATTATCAGGTAAGAAGCGAAACGGGCAGCTTTTATCTGTCTGGTCGCACTGATACGACTTTTGAAACCAATAATGACGACAATTCATTTCGTATTTCTGTTCCTATTGACAACCTCTTGATTGGTCAGCAAATCGGCTCTCTGCAACAGAACGAAGGAATGGATATCAATTTAGAGCTGTTTTTCTTGGTTGGGCCAGCGACTGATCAGCTATTTCTGCGTAATTTTGACCTTGATGGTGGCGGCACTGTTTCCTACGAAGCGCCGACTGGCGCAGTAAGCCCCGGCACTGCTAGTGCCAACGGGGTTTGGAATGGAGGGGGCAACCTCAACGTCGGGGCCGACGTAGTCGATGTTGATCAGACTGGAACAGCCGATGCCGGTTTATGGACTTACAACATTGACAATTTTACGGATAATAATCAAACCATTGTTGAAGCCAACAGCGAAGATGGCCCACTCCCGCTATTTGATCAGCAACCCGTTCAAGCCGGTAACTTCACAATTACGCAAGACACGACGTTGACCACCACCATTGGCAGCGAGGTCTGTCACCCCTTCACGGTGACCAACAACTTTTTCACCACCGACATCGTTAACCTCGCTGCTACTGGTACTGCCGCTAACGTAGTGGCGCAGCTGAGAGATGTCAACGGCAATCCCCTGACCGATAGCGATGGTGATGGTGCTGTCGATACGGGCATTTTAGAACCTGGGCAATCGGTCACCTTCTTTTTGTGCGTCACCCCCCAAGCCGGAGCTCCGTCGGTCGATGTCACCACCATCACCGGCACCTCGTTTATGGATGCTCGGGTGCGACAGCAGGCGGTAGCTAATGGTGTACCGGGGGCAGTTGCGACCCCGACGCCGCAGTCCGTCGTCAAGCGCACCTTGATTCCAGCCCCCAGCATTGGCCTGGCTAAAACCAACTCAGCACTGCGGCCTGTGGCCGGCTCGCCCGGCTTGTTTGATGTCGATCTCACCTTTGTGGTGAGAAACACCGGCAACACGCCCCTGGCCAACGTGCAAATTGCCGAAGATCTGCAAGAGGTCTTTGTTGACAATCCCACCGTCAATGGTGCCCCCAGCGATGGGGCCGATGCCATCGTCAGCGTCACCCTGACTAACCCGATCACCTTTACCGGCTCTGGCACGGCCCCGACCTTCAACGGGGCCTACAACGGCAATACGGATGTTGGCCTCTTTAGCACCGGTAGCAACTTCAATCCCGGTGACACTGCCACCATCACGATTACGACCCGCTTAGATCTCTCCTCTGATAACAGTGTTGACATTGACAACAGTGCCACCGCTACAGGGTCACCCCCGGGCGGCGGTACGGTGACGGATGTGTCTCAAGCCGGTAGTGATGTTGACCCCGACAACGATGGCGACCCGACGAACAACAATGTGCCGAATCGCATTCGCATTCCCAGTATTGGCGTGTCTAAATCAGTCAGTCCAGCCACGCTGATTGGGGGGACGACCTATGAGTTTGCTTACACCATCACTGTCGTCAATACTGGTACCATCACTTTAGACAACGTACAACTCACGGAAGATTTGCAGGCAGCGTTGATTACGAACGCCTTCAACCGCGCCGATAGTTTTACCGTCCAAAATGTGGCGGTCAGCTTCCCGGCGGGAACACCCACCATCGCACCGGTCGCTAATCCTACCTACAACGGGGTATCGGTCACAACGCTATTTGATGCCACCAGTGCGAATCAATTTGCCCCAGGAGAATCAGCCACAGTCGTCGTGACGGTGCAGGCTGACTTGGGCGCAACGGGGGCAGGGCCATCGGTTAACGGTCTCAATGACGGCATCTTGGAAGCGCAAAACGTCGCTGAAGCCAGCGGCACGCCCCTTGGCGGGGGTGATCCGGTGACGGATGCCTCTCAAGATGGCAACAATGTTGACCCTGACAACGATGGCAACCCGAACAACAACAACACGCCGACGACGTTGTTTGTCAACACCGGCCCCAACCTCGTCGTGGTCAAACGGATCAGCAATGTTTTCCGGCAGGGAGCACCAGTGGCGGTTACTGGGCTCACTCAATTTAACGACCAAGCTGGGTTTATCGATGACAATGCGCTGAACTCGGCTCTGGGGGGCGGCAACTCTCTATCAGGGGTGTTTGTCTTACCGGCTGGGTTTACCCTTGAGCCCGATGACGAAGTGGAATACACCATTTACTTCTGGAACAACGGCGGCAGTGCTGTGAGCCAAGTGCGACTTTGTGATGAGCTGCAGCCGCCTAGCGTACTCAATACCGCAGCGGGGCTCCAGCTCTCATCGGTTAGGCCGCTCTCGCCACCGCTATTCTTCGGCGGCGGGTCGCAGGTGCAGGGGCAATCGCCGGGTGCACCGTTAGACAGTTCCTGCATCTCGGCACCGGGGAGCTTTCCGCTGGGGCCACCCGGCCCCACGGGTGGTTTAGGAGTTGGTGCTGGCGGTGGCGTGGTGGCGGGTGCCTTTGATGTACCGCCCAATCAGTTTGGGGCGATTCGCTTCCGCGTTCGCCTACCTTAAGTGGAAGGATCGCTGTGGATGGCAATCAGCCAACTGCCATCCGTAGCTGTGTATCGAGGTTTAGTCTCTAACCTCTCAGTATTTTTGAGTTGTACAGGAAGTCCCATCACCGAGGATTGATCAGCCGTCAGGCTATTTCGTAAATCTGCTGAAATAAGCCGGGTGTGTTGTCAGTGCTCACGATGAGTTCACTAGCTAAATAAGGATTGCCCTTGCGCGATCGCTGTTTTCGTTTTGAGTTTTCCTTGCTCATGAAAAAAGCTGTGTTTTCTGTCCCTCCTCCTTTCTCATCCGTCAACCTATTTGCCCTTAGTCGTCTGGCTAGCACGTTGAGTCTCGCCACCATAGCCACCCTGGCGACGACGGCTAGCGCGATCGCCCAAACCCGATTACCTGCCGTCCCTGGTCTAGACTTTCAAACCAGTGCTCCCTTGCGAGCCATTACAATTGGCGACTGGTACACCAACACGACAACGGCGAGCACCGATCCAGTACACCGCATTTTTGTCGATATCAGTCAAGCTGATATCGATGCGGCTGGGGGCAATGTGGCTATTACCATTGAAGATGGTGAGAGCAATGCTGTGCCTGACGAGGTGAATGGCCTTGAGGACCCCACTCGGTTCCGCTTGCTTGACCCGGCGGGCAATATTATCCAAACGGCTGATTTTCCGACGGGTTCACCTAATGGGAGTAATTTCACCTTTACTGGTATTTCCCAACCCGGCACCTATACGGTGACGAGTGAAACGGGGGGCATCCCGATCTTGGGTGACAACACGCTTGATCTCAACAACGACGACAACTCTTTCGATATCGTTGTGCCCGTTGATGACCTGTTGATTGGCCAACTCCAGGGTAGCTTTCAGTTCAATGGCACAGATGCAGAGACGCGGCTTCGTTTGTTTTTCATTGTTGGCCCTGATGCGACTGAGCTGCAGCTCCGCAACTTTGATTTAGATAACCAGTTTGATACGAACGTTACTGTCTCTTATACGTCGCCCACAGGTGCGGCCATCGCCGGTACCACCAGTGGTGATGCCGTTTGGAACAACGGTGGTGATCTCAACACAGGCGCTGATGTCATCGACATCAGCGCCGACCCTCTCGCCAATGCGGGCCGATGGGATTTTGTGGTTGACAACTACGACCGAAACAACCAGATAATTTTAGAGGCGAATAGTAATTTGAGAGGGCTGCCGGTGCTCGATGGGCCACCGGTTCGAGCAGGTAACTTTACCATTGTCGAAGACACGACGTTGACCACCACCATTGGCAGCGAGGTCTGTCACCCGTTCACGGTAACCAACAACTTTTTTACCAACGACATCGTCAACCTCGTCGCCACGGGCACCGCCGCCAACGTGGTGGCCCAGTTGAGAGACGTCAACGGCAATCCGTTGACCGATAGCGATGGTGATGGGGTCGTCGATACGGGTGTTTTGCTACCGGGCCAATCGGTCACCTTCTTTTTGTGTGTTACGCCCCAAGCTGGAGCCCCGCCGGTCGATGTCACGACGATTACTGGCACCTCCTTTGTCGATGCTCGGGTGCGACAGCAGGCCGTGAATGAAGGAGTGCCGGGCGCGACGCTAACTCCCACGACCCAGTCCGTGGTCAAACGGACGCTGATTCCGGCCCCGAGTATTGGCCTGGCTAAAACCAACTCAGCGCTGCGGCCCGTTGCGGGGTCGCCCGGCCTGTTCGATGTCGATCTCACTTTTGTCGTGAGAAACACCGGCAATACGCCCCTGGCCAACGTGCAAATTGCCGAAGATCTGCAAGAGGTTTTTGTCGATAATCCCACCGTCAACGGTGCCCCCAGCGACGGTGCCGATGCCATCGTCAGCGTCACCCTGACCAACCCGATCACTTTTACCGGTTCCGGCACGGCGCCCACCTTCAACGGTGCTTATGACGGCAATACGGATGTTGGTTTATTCAGCACCGGCAGCAACTTCAATCCTGGTGACACCGCCATCATCACGATTACGACCCGCTTAGATCTGTCCTCTGATAACAGCGTCGATATTGACAACAGTGCCATCGCTACAGGGACGCCCCCTGGCGTCGGCCCGGTGACGGATGTGTCTCAAGCCGGTAGTGATGTTGACCCCGACGGGGATGGTGACCCGACTAACAACAACACGTCTAACCGCATTCGCATTCCGAGCATTGGCGTGGCTAAGTCTGTCAGTCCAGCCACGCTGATTGGGGGCACCACCTATGAGTTTACCTACACCATCACGGTTGTTAATACTGGCACCATTGCGTTGGATAACGTTCAGTTAACGGAAGATTTGCAGGCGGTTTTGATTACGAATGCTTTCAACCGCGCGGATAGTTTTACTGTCCAAAATGTGGCGGTCAGCTTCCCGGCGGGGACACCTGCCATCGCGCCAGTTGCCAATCCTGTCTACAACGGGGTGTCGGTCACAACGCTGTTTGATGCCACCAGTGCAAATCAATTTGCCCCGGGAGAATCGGCCACGGTGGTCGTGACCGTGCAGGCCGACTTGGGCGCAACGGGAGCGGGACCGTCAGTTGACGGACTCAATGACGGCATCTTAGAAGCGCAAAACTTGGCGGCGGCCAGTGGAACACCCCTCGGCGGGGGCGATCCGGTGACGGATGTCTCTCAAGATGGCAACAATGTTGACCCCGACAACGATGGCAACCCCAACAACAACAACACGCCGACGACGTTGTTTGTTAATACCGGCCCCAACCTCGTGGTGGTCAAACGGATCAGCAATGTTTTCCGGCAGGGAGCACCAGTGGCGGTGACTGGACTGACTCAATTTAACGACCAAGCTGGGTTTGTCGATGATAATGCGCTGAACTCGGCTCTGGGGGGCGGCAACGCTCTGCCGGGTATTGTGGCCTTGCCTGCCGGGTTTGCCCTGCAGCCTGATGACGAAGTGGAATACACCATTTACTTCTGGAACAACGGCGGTAGCACCGTGAATCAGGTCCAAGTGTGTGACGAGTTACAGCCGCCTAGCGTGCTCAACACCGCAGCAGGGCTCCAGCTCTCGTCGGTTCGGCCGCTATCGCCGCCGCTATTTTTCGGCGGCGGATCGCAGGTGCAGGGGCGATCGCCCGGCGCGCCGTTAGAGAGTTCTTGTCTCTCGGCACCGGGGAGCTTTCCGCTGGGGCCACCCGGTCCCACTGGTGGCCTGGGCGTTGGTGCCGGCGGTGGCGTGGTGGCGGGTGCCTTTGACGTCCCGGCCAATCAGTTTGGGGCGATTCGCTTCCGCGTTCGCTTGCCTTAAATTGAGGAGTGAAGCAGAATATCCGTCGCGCCGGGCAAGACCCGACGGAATGCCGCGATCGGAATGCGAAATTGGGAGGCTCGTCGCATCACGATTTCAGCACTCTGGAGTGTCTGACCGAACTGAACGCCAGTTCGGTCAGACACTCCCGTTTCTTTTCCCTCTGGGGAGGGGCGAATGGGGTGGGTTGAACCACTCTCAGCGGGAGGACTGAGGAGTTCTGCTCAGATCAACAAAAGTCAGCTCATTTAGCCATCAAGGCAAATTAAGCTGACTCATGTAGCCATTTCAATTTTCGGGGAAAGAGTATTGCCCAAGGGCTCGCCTGAGACCCGGCAACTGCTCTTGAGCGACTGCCTAATCTCGCGATCGCCTCCAGCGTTCGTGCTCGTTGCTAGGCCTCTTCGTCAGCCGCACTGTCAGCCCCATTCGAAGACCCATCGTAAAGGGCATCCAGCTGCTCGCGGGCATCTTCGAGCGAGATGGACTTCATCACTAATAGCGGTTCATCCAAAACCTGCCCTTTGTCATTCAGCATTTCGGGGTGAGGTGTCGAACGATTCGATGATTTGTTGGAGGATTGACGCGGGTCGCGGCGGGCATCAGTGCCGAACATCATGATATTGCGAATCAGATTACTGATTGCCAATGCCGACAAAACTGTGAAGGCAATGAGATAAAGAGCGTGCAGCATAGTTTTGTAAAGGTTGCTCCCTAAGGGCTTTGCAATGGAAAGGTTGGATGACCAAACGAATAGAGCAGATTGATCGCAACGCATCTCTAGCTTCAGTTTATCGAAAGCCGCCGCTCAATTTTAGGTCATCTGCAAAAACGTTGATTTTGAGACAACTTTGCCACTGTCTGAGCACGGAGAGATGAATCCAAGGTTGAAGGCAAGAATTGAAACCAGAGACTGCTCGGTTCGGACCTTAATCGGCTTGACGATGCTGGCGAACGTATCGGGAGGTTTGCCAACAGCGGCTGACCAATCGGTGCCACTGACCGACGATCGCGATATCGACGCCCGCTTGGCCGTCTGTAGCTAGCAAGAGGGTTTTGGCCGTCGCCACCTCTTGTTGCGCTGTCATCAGTTGCGTCGTGAGTGCTGCTCGCTCATCGGGCTCAAGGCACTGGGCGGGCACAGAAGCTAGGAGCACTAGGGTTTCACCAAACCAGTACTCAAAGTCTTCGAGCAGAGGCTCAAGCACAGTCTGCACTAAGGGCTGCTCGGGCGGGTGCGAAGAGTCGGGAGAGAACATAACTTAAGAAAATCGTCTCAACTTGCTGCTTCTGTAGCTTAACAATTTTTTACATAATGGGGCTTGCTTGTTCTTGGCGAGATTTCCACCCGGCCGTCCAGACGGTCGGATTTTTGAGGCCCTTAGCATTGACCCAAAAGCGGACTTCGGGGTCGCAGGCAGCTACCATTTCAGCAAAGACTAAGCCGTCTTGATTTTTGCGATTGACGACGTGAAAGTGCCGCCAGCCAAAGGTTTTTTGCTGCGCTGTCCATTTTGACCCGATTAAGTGGGGAAACTTTTGTTTTTTGGCCATGGGCGCGATCGCTCTCGTTCTCTCATCCTTAACAGTGGCGGCATTTGTGAGCCAGAAAGGTCAGATGCTGATTTCACAACCGGCTCAGCATTTCAGTCCGGCGTCCCGACCGATCGGCAGGGGACGGTCACCTGTTTTCTCTCTTGTCACCATAAAACAATCCTGCCTGCTTCCTCCTCAGGATCTCCGCAGTTGTGTCCGGTTTGGGTTCCTCACCTCTAAAGTCCTGGAAAAACCAGATGCAGCTGCTTGCAGAATTCGAGGATGCTAGGGCTATCTGTGGACTCTACTAATTTCCAGGATTCGTTGATCAGGGCGGTGCTCAGGCCAGCACTCTTGCTGCCGGGGCGTACGGCTGCGCATCATGCACCAGCTCCTCCTGAGTGGTCGACTCCAGAAATCTGCTGAGACTAAGGCGAGAGTCGCCGCTTGAGGGTGCGAATATTGCTGGCCCGACTGACAAAAACCGTCGTGTCTGGTCGCGGCTGCACATAGATATCCCCGGCAAAAAAACGACTGGCGTTGGCTTTTTGATAGCGTGAGACGCTACCCTCAGTCGCCTGCAGTGAGTACCCCATTTCACCCAGCACCCGAGTCACCTCTTGGCGAAACTTTTTGGGACTCGTCACCGGTATGGTCAGCGTACTGGAGCGGTTAAAAATGACGCCTAAGGCACTGCCGATGGCACCGCCTGCCACCGCAAATTCCACTGGCAAAGGCGTCATGATGCCAACGCCTAGGGTTCTTGCCGTGAACAAAGCGGTGATGAAAGCCGCCGTGGAGAAGTAATAGAGGAAGGTGAAAGATGCCCCCGGCCCAATCGGCAGTTCCTCATCCAAGGACGAATCAGCGGTAATAGGCGAATCAGGCGTTTCGGTCATGAGTTTGGGAAAAAGACAAGGTTGCGGTCAGCGGGCAAGGGAAGGATTTGAGCTTACTGTACGTCAGCGTCTGCCAGGGTTGCGATCGCCCTCGGGTCAGACGTCACTGGAATTAACGGCATCGCCTTGAGCAATCGGCCCAATTTTAACGAGAGCTGCTAATGTAGAACCCTTCGATCGCACACATCGCTATACGTATACTGTAAAACGCGCCAGCCCAGTTAGGACTGTCCTTGGCCCATGATTGAAGTTGACGACCTCCATAAAGTTTACGGTTCTACGGTGGCCCTGCAGGCCGTCTCCTTTCGCGTGGAGCCCGGTGAAATTTTGGGCTTTTTGGGGCCCAATGGCGCCGGCAAAACGACCACCATGCGCATTTTGACCGGTTATCTGCCGGCTACCAGCGGCACAGCCCGCGTGGCCGAGTTTGATGTGCACACTGATTCGCTAGCGGTGCGCCAGCGGATCGGCTACCTGCCCGAACGCCCGCCGCTGTATCCCGATATGACGGTCACCGCCTTTCTGCACTTTGTGGCGCGCATCAAAGGGGTCGCGGCGGGCGATCGCCCTGGACGGGTGAGCCACGCGATTCGCCGCTGTGGCTTAGAAGAAAAGCAGTCCGTGTTAATCCGCAAGCTCTCGAAGGGCTATCGGCAGCGGGTGGGTATCGCCCAGGCGATCGTCCACGATCCGCCAGTCATCGTGCTAGACGAACCGACCTCCGGTCTTGATCCGCGTCAAAATCGCGAGGTGCGAGAGCTCATTCGCAGTTTAGCGGGTGATCACACCATCATTCTGTCAACCCACATCCTGCCGGAGGTTGATGCCACCTGCAATCGGGTCGCCATCATTAATCGCGGCCAGCTCGTCGCCGCTGGCAAGCTGGGGGCACTGATGGAGCAGCTGACGGGAGCCGTGAGCTACGACCTCGAGGTGCGCGGGGCCCCTGCCGCCGTACAGCAGACGTTGGCAGCGGTGCCGGGGGTGGCCGCTGTGGCCCTCTCCACCTCGTCAACGCAGATGGATTCGCGCTATCGGTTTACGCTCAAGGCCGCGGCGCGTGACCCGGGTGAGGCGATCGCGGCAACGCTAGTGCGAGCTGGCTTTGGCCTATGCGAGCTGCGCCGTCATCAGGCCAGCTTAGAAGATGTGTTTCTCAACCTGACGACCGAAGAAGCGGTCGAACCATCGGTCGCGCCGTCTACCCCATCCGCCGGGGTGAAGGCTAGCGCGGCGGGTATGCCCGCTGAGGCGGCGCCGTCGACCCCTCAGACGGATGCCTCAATTTCCACCGAGACCCCGTAATCCTCAGCAGTCATTCCCAGGAGTGTTATGGCAGTAAAACAGGTTATCAGCAGTTTGTTCGCGGTCTATCGGCGGGAGCTGCAGAGCTACTTTGCGGCGCCGCTGGCCTATGTGATTGCCGCCATTTTTTGGCTGCTGGGGGGCTTCTTTTTGGTGCTGGTGCTGTTTAGTCCAGAGGGGCTGTTAGCCCAGGTGGCCCAGCGCGACCAGGCCCTGCAGATGGGGGTTGCCCTGGCTCCGATCGATATCGCCTATGAGTTTCTGCGCGGGTATTTAGGTGTCTTAGGTTCGCTGTCGATGTTTGTGCTGCCGATTCTCTCAATGGGGCTCTATGCCGAAGAGCGCAAGCAAGGAACTTTAGAACTCTTGGCGACGTCACCGGTGATGAACTGGGTCGTGGCGCTGGGCAAGTTGCTGGCGGTGGTGACGTTTTACATCGGCATGGTGCTGCCGCTCATGCTTTGCGTGGCGATCGCCCTGGGCACCGCCGAGCCTGCCGTAGCTCCAACCCTGCTAGTTGTCGGCAACCTGGGGCTGATCTTACTGGCCACTAGCATCCTGTCATTGGGCATGTTTGTCTCTTCCCTCACGAGCAGCACAGTCATCGCGGCGATTTTGACCTTTGCGCTAGTGATCTTTTTGTGGATTGTGGATGCTGTGGCTCGCGCGATTCCCGGTGGTTTAGGGACAGCGCTCAACCATTTATCGATGCTGCAGCATTTCAACGATTTCACCCAGGGCATTCTCGACACCAGCAGTGTCGTGCTGTTTTTGTCCTATATTCTGTTAGGACTTTTTTTGACGGCTCAGTCCATCGAAGCCTTGCGGTTTCAGCGCAATTAAGGCTGGCTCAGCCTCCTTTTATACCGTTGGTCATCACGACGTCATTACATTTATGAAACGAATTGCAGTTTCAGAAAAGTGGCTCAAGTTTCTCACCTGGCCAGGGCTCGCCAGCGCCACGGCGGGATTCGTCGCGGGTAACCTCTCGGGCTGGCAGCTGTTGCCGACGATTTTGCTCGTGGCGGGAGTGGCCCTGTTGCTGCTGGGGTTGAGCTTTAGCGGCAAATCAGCCGGGGCGTTTTGGCAGCAGCGTTCGACTCAGGCTGGGACCAATGCCGCGATCGCCACCCTCGCAGTCCTAGTGATTCTCGGGTTGGTGAACTTTGTCGCCGTACAAAATGCCGCCCGGTTTGACCTCACCGAAACCCAGCTGTTTACGCTGGCTCCCGCCTCGAAGACAGTTGTGCAAGCGCTGGAAGCGCCGGTGCAGGTTGTGGTCTTTGACGCGGTGCAAAATCCTCAGGACGTCCAGCTCCTGGAAAGCTATCGTCAGGCCAGCAACAACTTCACCTTTGAATATGTTGATCCGGTGGCAAATCCCACTCGATCGCAAGCGTTTGGGGCAACCCAAGCAGGCATGGTGTTTGTGGTGGTGGGTGAAGAGCGCCGCTTTTTGCAAACCATTGGCAGCACGGCCAATGCGGCCAACCCGGGCGCTGCCGCCACCCTGTCAGAACGGCAGCTCACCAATGCCCTCGACCAAATTGTCAGCGATCGCACCCTGGCGGTGTATTTTGTGCAAGGCCATGACGAACCGCTGATTGAAGGGCCAGAGGCGCAACTGGGGCAAGCAGTAGCGGCCCTGACCGGCCAAGATTACCAGGTGCAGACCCTGAATTTGGCCGCTGCGCGCACGGTGCCCGCCGATGCCGATGTCGTCGTCGTGGCGGGCCCAGCTCAAGATTTTTTCGCTGCCGAAGTGGCGGCGCTGGAAGCCTATCTCTCAGCCGGGGGCGGGCTGCTGTTGATGCTTGATCCGCGATCGGACGGGGGGCTCAATGTCCTGCTCGATGATTGGGGCGTTGTTTTAGACGATCGACTGGTGCTCGACACCTCGGGGGCCGGTCAGTTTGTCGGGCTTGGCCCAGCAGCTCCCATCGTGAGCAACTATGGCGATCACCCCATTACCCAAGACTTTGGTGATGGTCGTTCCTTTTTTCCGCTAGCGCGCCCGATCGAAAGCCGAGAGCTGCCTGATACCACTACCACGCCGCTCTTGCTAACCGATCCACAAAGCCGCGCCGAAGCAATTTCGGATACGGGCGATCTCAATTTTGACCCCAATGCCCCGGCTGATGGGCCGTATGTGTTGGGTGTGGCTCTCAGTCGTCCTGCCGATCCCACTGCCATGACGCCTGCACCAGTGACGGCCGAGGCTGATGAGGGCGAGGACGCTGAGGCTAATGAGGGCGACGTGGACGCAGCGGCACCGGGGGCCGAGGCAAGTGAAACGGAATCCGCCGTTGATGCTGCTGCCGCAGTTGAGGCCGCTGAGCCTGAGGCCGCCCCGACTGCTGACCCAGAAGCCGATAGCGCCGTGACCGATGAAAGCGTCACGGATGAAGCCGGTGACGCCGAGCCTGAGCCCGAGACAGAATCTCTGGCCACTGAAGGAGCAGCGGCAGAAGATACCGATTCAGACGCGACGACGGCAGCTGTCCCCGATGACCCGGCCTCTCCGGACGCTCCCGATGGTGCAGCCCCGTTGGCAGAAGAAGACTCGACAGACCCGACGGCGACTGAGTCACTAGCCGATGAATCTCGCCTAGTGGTGATTGGCAACACCAGCTTCGCGATCGATGGTTCCTTTGACCAACAGCTCAACGGCGACGTGTTTCTCAATGCGGTGAACTGGTTAGGGCAAGAGAGCGATGCCACCCTTTCGATTCGGCCTAAAACCGTCACTGATCGCCGCCTGTCAATGACGGGGCAGCAGGCTTGGGGGCTGAGCATTTTTTCGCTGTTGGTGCTGCCGGCGACGGGGCTAGCATTGGCAATTTTGATGGCCTGGCGGCGACGGTAAACCGATGAAACTACAGCGCAGCACGATGATTTTGGTGGCGACTGCCCTGGTGATGGGGGGCGTAGTGCTGTTTACGCAAGCCCGCCAGGGCAACCCCACTCGGTCAACTACCGGGCAGTCTAATGCCGCCGCGACCCCAGTGTTTGAGTTTAAAGAAGCCGACGTGGTGGGGTTAAGCATCGAAACCCAGGATCAAACCGTGGTTTTTGAGCGGGGTGAAGGCGGCTTTTGGCAGATGACGCAACCTCAGCAACAGCCTGCCGAGGAAGCCGCGATCGCCTTTTTGCTCAGTCGTTTAACAACCGATGGTTTAGTTCAGACCACGACAATTGAAGTCAGTGACCCGGCCGAGTTTGGCCTTGATGCCCCCTTTGCCACGGTGGATCTCACCCTGGCGGACGCAACGACTCACCAGTTGGTGCTAGGCGCGGCTGATTTTAGTGGTCGCAACTATTACGCGCTGATCGACCCTGAAACTCTGCCGCTGTCTGAAACCACCGGCGACCTCGACGCCGCCATCGTTACAGAAAATATTCGTAACGGCGTCGATCGCCCTTTAGAAGAGTGGCAGGCCGTGATCGACGAAGCGCCCGCCGCCGAGGATGATACCGACCCTGCAGATGCGACTAATCCTGACGATGCTGCCCCAGATAACGAAGCGGCGGCTGACAGCGAAGCCGCCCCCGCTGATGATGGTGAGGCCAGTGAGGAACCGGATGATGCCATTGAGTCTGACGATGTCTCTCCTCCTGACGAGCCGGACGACTCCTAAACCCAGCGGCAAAGGATCTCAAAAAGCTGCTTGCAGGTACTCTGGTTAATGGCTATTCAGGGACTCAACCGGCCCAACTGGTCCAATTGCTATGACGACGCCACCGACGCTTTATCCTTCTGCTACGCTGCTGATTTCTTGCCCTGACCAGCAGGGATTGGTGGCTAAAATTGCCAACTTTATCTACTCTAATGGCGGCAACATCATCCATGCCGATCAGCATCGTGATGGGGCCAGCGGCCTATTTTTGTCGCGCATTGAATGGAGTCTGGCCGGGTTTAATCTGCCCCGCGACTTAATTGGCCCCGCATTTAACGCGATCGCGCAGCCCCTGCAGGCTGACTGGCGGCTCTGTTTTTCTGACGCGATGCCGCGCTTGGCCATCTGGGTCAGTCGCCAAAATCACTGCCTGCTAGATTTGCTGTGGCGGCATCAGGCTCAGGAGTTTGCCGCCGAAATTCCGCTGATTATCAGCAATCACGAGACCCTAAAGCCCATCGCCGACCAGTTCAACATCGCCTTTCACCACGTGCCGATTAGCAAGGCCACTCGAGCTGAGCAAGAAGCGCAACAGCTTGCCCTCCTCAAGCAATACGACATTGATTTAGTCGTACTGGCTAAATACATGCAGATTTTAAGTGGCGACTTTTTGCGGCAATTTGCCAATGTCGTCAATATTCACCACTCATTTTTGCCCGCATTTATGGGGGCGCAACCCTATCACCGTGCCCATGAGCGGGGCGTCAAAATTATTGGCGCGACGGCTCACTATGTCACCGAAGCGCTCGATGCGGGCCCGATCATCGAGCAGGATGTGGTGCGAATCACTCACCGCGATGATGTCAAAGACCTCATTCGCAAAGGCAAAGATTTAGAAAGAATTGTGCTGTCACGTGGCGTACGGCTGCATTTGCAAAACCGAGTCTTGGTCTATGGCAACCGTACCGTCGTGTTTGCTTGACCGCAGGCTTCGGCGATCTCGCTAGGAGCCGGTAGCCGGTTCCAAATTTGACGCCCTCTACCCTCTTTATGGTCGTCGAGTCCGGCTCAGCATCGGGAGCGCCATCTCGATGCGTCTCCCAGTAAATTAGGGGCTTCTCTGGGTATCCACCAAGGAGAAGCCCGGCGCTGGATCTAATCTTCTTCCCAACAGTCGACTGCGAGCAGATCGCTGATCGGATCTTTGGTGGAAAATTCAAAATCTTCCAGCTCTTTGCGCCAGTGAGACCATTCATCGCCAAACAAAAACGCAATCTTCCAAATGCTATCGCTCGGCTTGACGACATTGCGTTTGACGAGTGATTGTACCTGCCGTTGAAACTTCGCCATCGGGTGAGCAACCTGTTGGCTCATAGTCGTTTCGCTCATATTCAAGTTTTTAAAAAACCTTTAGAAATTACAAAAACAGCGAAGCGGTGATCAAACGAAGTGACCAGAGAGAATTTTTTCGCCACTCAAGGCTCAAACAGGTCATCAGCACCTGCATAGCTGTGCTTAAAACCTTGGGTCATGCCCGTTCGCGACGATGGCAAAAATTCTCTAAACAGCTTCTGAAACTATTGAAATGCTGCTTATTTCGCTTCCAGTTGCACAACATAACACAAGAAACAGCATTCAACGACAAAAAGTTGATCGGTTAGCCGTATTCTGTTGTTGGAGCTGCCCATCTATGTAACAGGATATCGGCTGGTCAGCGATTGTCATCTATCAGCCGATAGAGTTTGACTGGGTAAGCCTGCCCTGGTTACAGCGTTGGCGCGATCTCATCGCCCACCAACTGCAGGGCCAGGCTCAATCTCTAAACCCGGCGGTGTCGGCCTGCAAATGGCAAAGCCGGGCCGAATCAAATGTTAAACCAGTCGCTGATGGAGCGGAGTCGAAATCAGCGAGATGGCGGGCCAGGTAGGAAGTTGAGGGTTGAGCGGAGTCGTAAGTTCTATGGGCAGGCAAGACCAACGCGAAGCGTCTCCGCCAGGAGAAAACTCGTCGGCAAGAGATTGTGTCTGCCTACTTGGCAGTGCTCGGCGAGGCGTGCCTCCTATCTCTAGAGCGGGCGGTTTCTGCGCCCCTAGACAGAGGTGTCAGGGGTTATAGGGAGAGCTATCTTAGTAATAGACGCTATTGAATTGCTTGTGCCTGATCCTACCGCTTCGCCCAATGCTGCTTTAGAAACGCTGCCCACCTCAAAACATGGAGCCGCCAAAGCGATTCCCTCCTTGATGGGCAAATCAGCGATCGCGGGAACGTATCAGCCAGACCATGCCAGCGTCGTTTCAGCGTTAGAAAAGCTGCTGCTAGAGCGGTCGGGCGATCGCCACCTAGTCTTGATTCAAGACTTTCCTGACCCGGATGCGCTGTCGTCGGCTTGGGCCTATCAGCTGATTTGCAAAAACTACAATATTGACTGCGACATTTACTACGGCGGCACCCTCAGCCATCAGGAAAATATCACTCTGGTGCGCCTGTCAGGACTGCCGGTACGACGCTGGAATCCGCAAACCAAAACCGGGCCAGACCTCAACAAATATCAGGCCTATGTCCTGCTTGATACTCAGGGTACGACCTGCCAGCTGATTCGTACGGTAGAAGCCTCTCAGCTCCCGCTGTTTTTGGTGGTCGATCACCACGCGCCGCAAAAAGAAATCGAAGCCAATCTGGTGGACCTGCGCCCCCAGATTCGCGCGACGGCCACGATCATGACCCAGTATTTGCAGAGTGAGCAGCTGCTTGTGCTGGATAAAAGCAACAGCACCCACGTCAAATGTGCCACGGCGCTGATGCATGGCATCCGCTCTGACACCAGTAACCTGATGCATGCGGGCGAGGCCGACTTTGGTGCGGCAGCGTACCTGAGCAACTACTATGACCCGCAGTTGCTGGCCGCGATTTTACGGGCCTCGCGGTCGAAACGAGTGATGGACGTGATCGAGCGATCGCTGCGTAACCGCAAAGTCCAAAACAACGTGTCGATAGCGGGGGTGGGCTATCTGCGCTACGACGATCGCGACGCCATTCCCCAAGCGGCTGACTTCTTAGTCACCGAAGAAAACGTGCACACCGCTGTGGTTTACGGCATCGTTCACGATGAAGACGAAGAGTTAGAGGTGGTGATCGGCTCGCTACGCACCAGTAAAATCACCCTCGACCCCGACGAATTTATTAAAGAAGCCTTTGGTCAAGATCCTGAAGGACGCTTCTTTGGCGGCGGTCGCACCACCGCAGGCGGGTTTGAGATTCCCATCGGCTTCCTCTCTGGCTTCTATGAAAATGGCGACTACAACCGCTTAAAGTGGGAAGTCTTTGATACCCAGGTCAAACAGAAGCTGTGGCGACTGGTGAACCCCGAAGATGGCCTTATTTCCACCGACTAAATTGCCGCTGACTGAGCTGTACCTGATCCGTCACGGCATTGCGGCTGAGCGTGGTACCTATCGCGTGGATGACGAACGACCTTTGACTGATGCCGGGAGCGCGCGGACCCGAGCCGTGGCGCTGCGGTTGCTGGCGGTCGGCTGCCAAGTTGACAAAATTCTGACGAGTCCTTTAGTGCGAGCCCAGCAAACGGCTGAGATTCTTTTAGACGTGGGGATGGCTTCCACCGTCGAACTCAGCGCCGCCCTCGCCCCCGGTGGCAAGTTGGCAGACTGGCTACCAGTGCTCGCCCAGTGGCAGGCGCAGTCTTCAGGGCGGTTGGCTCTGGTGGGGCACGAACCCGACTTGAGCCATTGGGCACAGCAGTTAGTTACGGGGCAAGTTAGCGATCGCTGGCGGCTCAAAAAAGCGGGTGTGATTGGCCTGCACGTGCCCGCTGCGGCGACGGCGATCGGCAACAGCGAGCTGTTTTGGCTCACTTCCCCGCGGTTGTTGTTGTGAGGATGAGTAGATGCAATCGCTGCCTAAGTGGTAGGCTGCAATCCAACGATTGCTGTTGTCAGGGGAAATGCGGCGAGCCCATGCTCCTTGGCGGCTAGACCACAAGCTCCTTCCTGTAGCAGCGTCCTGCAGTACAGAATGACCAAGCCAAAGTCTGGTATTGAAAGGTCTTAAGCCAATCCAACCGAAAGCGACCCTGAAGCGACTACGCAGTATCGGCCACTCAGTGTTCTAAGGTTCATACCAGTCAAATGGCATCCGACTGGGGGCTTTGCCGCAGAGACCGATCGCGAGGCAGGCAAATAGTGGCGCATATCAACTATATGGGAGCGATCCAAAGATGACAGTTTGTGACTACAAGCCCGGTCTGGAGGGAATTCCGGCAACCCAATCGGCGATCAGCCACGTCGATGGCAAACAGGGGATCTTAGAGTATCGCGGCATTCGAGTCGAAGCGTTGGCCCACCAAAGTACGTTCTTAGAATCGGCTTATTTGCTGATTTGGGGCGGGCTACCGACAAAACAAGCCCTGGAAGACTTTGAACACGAGATTCGCAACCATCGACGGTTGAAATATCGCATCCGTGACATGATGAAGTGCTTCCCGGAGGGCGGCCACCCGATGGATGCCCTGCAGGCCTGTGCAGCGGCCTTGGGGCTGTTCTACTCAAAACGGGCGTTAAACGACCCCCTCTATATTCAAAAGGCTGTGGTGCGACTGCTGGCCAAAATTCCCACCATGGTCGCGGCCTTTCAACTGATGCGGAAGGGCAACGACCCCGTGCGCCCGCGCGATGACTTGGACTATGCCGCCAATTTTTTGTACATGCTCAATGAGCAAGAGCCCGACCCACTGGCCGCGCGCATTTTTGACATCTGTTTGACCCTGCATGCCGAACACACCATCAATGCTTCCACCTTCTCCGCGATGGTGACGGCATCGACGCTGACGGACCCCTATGCGGTCATCGCCTCGGCCGTGGGCACGCTGGCGGGGCCGCTGCATGGTGGCGCGAACGAAGAGGTGATTGCCATGCTGGAGGCGATTGGCAGCGTCGACAATGTGCGCCCTTTTGTGGACGATTGTGTCACCCACAAGAAAAAGATCATGGGCTTTGGCCACCGCGTCTATAAGGTGAAAGACCCGCGCGCTAAGATTTTGCAAAAGTTAGCCGAACAGCTGTTTGAAAAATTTGGCGGCGATGAATATTACGACATTGCTCTAGAACTTGAGCAGGTCGTCACAGAGCGTTTAGGCGACAAAGGCGTTTATCCCAACGTCGATTTTTATTCGGGACTGGTGTATCGGCGGTTGGGTATTCCTACCGATCTCTTTACGCCGGTATTTGCGATCGCCCGCGTCGCTGGTTGGCTGGCGCATTGGAAAGAGCAGATCAAAGAAAACCGGATCTTTCGACCCACCCAGATCTATACCGGCTCCCATGGCCAAAAGTATGTGCCCTTGGCTGAGCGCCCCCAAATTTGGGATCGATCGCTGGCCAACGGACATGACCAGTGATGGGTTGTACCCCTCTTGTCACTGTGCGATTTAGCACCGATATTAAGGCAGTGACGATTTTCAGGAACTCTATCCCTCCAATTTATTGGGGGGATTTTTTGTGGGCGATCGCCAGGGGCAGGGGCAGAACCCATCGCGAAAACGGGTTTTGACCCGGGCAGCGAAAATCAGACGGCAATCATTCCGCCAAAAGGTATAGTTCGACACCTTTGCCGCTGATCGAGATGCATACAGTAAACATGTTCCAAAGTTGTCCAGGTTTGGGCCAGACCTTAATGCGGCCTCCGTTACCTACCGCTCATGTCCGAGGCGTCGATACGGTACTCGCTTGCTGGGCGAGCTGGAAAATAAGGGTGAATTGGCTCCTGGTGAGCCCTTGAGCATGGCCTCTAGGCGCTCTATCGGGCTGCTCTGATAAGTTGGCAACGATTACCTGTGAAGCGTAATGGTATTAGATGCTCGAGATATGATTCAGCCTGCTGCTGCAGAGTCTGAAAAGAATATTAAGCAAGTGCTGGCCCAGGGGGCCGCAGGCGTCTCGTTGCGCTCGGTGACCAAAAAATATGGCAGCTTCACCGCAGTCGAAAACCTCCTGCTAGACATTCCGGCGGGTTCTTATTGTTGTTTGTTAGGGCCGAGCGGCTGTGGCAAAACCACCACGTTACGGATGATTGCCGGTCACGAGTCGATCACGAGTGGCGATATCTATATTGGCGATCGCCGCGTTAATGCCCTGCCACCCGCCAAGCGCAACACGGCGATGATGTTTCAAAACTACGCCCTGTTTCCCCACAAAACGGTATGGCAAAACGTTGAGTTTGGGTTGCGGATGCGGCAGGTGCCCGCCGCCGAACGTCGCCAACGCGTCGGTGAGATTTTGGAACTGGTGGGATTAAGCCAGACGAGCGATCGCAAGCCAGATCAGCTTAGCGGCGGGCAGCAGCAGCGCATTGCCCTCGCTCGCGCCTTGGTCACGCGCCCCCAAGTATTGATGTTGGATGAGCCCCTCAGCGCCCTCGATGAAAACCTGCGAGTGCGGATGCGCAGCGAACTTCGCAATATTCAAAAGCAGTTTGGCCTCACCTTTATTCAGGTCACCCACCACGTGGAAGAAGCCTTCTCCCTTTCCGATCAAATTGTCGTGATGGATCACGGACATATCGACCAGGTCGCCACCCCCAGTGACCTATTTGCGAAACCTGCTTCAAAATTTGTGGCGAAATTTATTGGCGACAACAACATTTTTGAAGGCACCGTGCTGAACGCCGTCCCCGATAGCGATGGCCTCGACATGATCGAGTTGGCGGTGGCAGGCCTTGGATCGATCTTTAGTCAGGGGCAGGCCACAGCGGTGGGGCAAACGGCTGCCTGCTCAGTGCGCCCTGATCTGCTCACCATCGTGTCAACGGCGGACGGCGCGCCTTCGCCCCAGGCGAATCACCTCACGGCCCGAGTCGTTGATGTCGAGCTGACCGGTTACGTCACCCGCGTGGGGCTACTGACCGAAGCCACTGGCCAAGAGCTGCTGTACAAAGTGCGCACGGCTGACTGGGCGGACGCCGGTATCAGCGAAGGTCAGGCGGTTACCCTGCGCTGGTCGGCGCACGACTGCGTGTTTCTGGCAGATTGATCGGACTGTGATTGTTCGGACTGTTGACGAATCGTCTTAATCTGCCCTTAAATCGTCTCAATTCTGCAAGGAGAGTTCTCATGGCTAATGTTTCTCGTCGTTACGTGCTTCGAACTGGGCTGGCAGCGGGGGCGGCTGTGGCGGCTGCCCGCTGCGGCAGTGCTCCCGAAGGGACGCCAAACAATCCAGCGACCGGACCCGAGGTCAATACCAACCAGATTAAAGATGTCACCCTCCGCCTGATCGGTACCGGCGTCTCTCAGATCAACGAGATTCGCGATAAGGCCCAAGAAGATCTGGGTTTCAGTCTCGACATGCGCGCCCTGAGCACCGAAGAAAACAACCAAATCGCCATTACTCAGCCCGATCAGTACGACATTTTCGATGGCGAGTATTTCAGCTTGCCGCTGGTGGTGCCGTCGGGCAATCTGCGACCGATTGAGATTTCTAAGGTCAGTGACTGGGACAAAATCGTCTCCTTTTTCACCAGTGGCGAGTACGAGGGCATGCCCGTTGAGGCTTCTCAGGGGACTGCGCCCTACAAGGTGATGTACCTGACCGGGCCAGATTCTACCGAGTTTTCGGATACCCCCACCGACTTTGCCACGCTGATTCCCTTCCAGTACAACGCCGATACGCTGGGCTATCGCCCCGACCTCATCACCCGCCCGATCGAAACCTGGGGTGAGCTGTTCAACGAAGAGTTTCGGGGCAAGACGTCGATTCTCGACATTCCCCAAATTGGCATCATGGATGCTGCCCTGGTGGCCGAGTCGTTGGGGCTGATGACGTTTGCCGACAAAGGCAACATGACCAAGGCCGAAATCGATCAGATTATCGGCATCCTCAAAGAGCAAAAGGCCGCCGGTCAGTTCCGCGCCTTTTGGAAGACTTTTGATGAGTCGGTCAACCTGATGGCTTCAGGAGAGGTCATCTTACAGTCCATGTGGTCACCAGCGGTGGCGGCTGTGCAATCGCAAGGCATTGACTGCGTTTACGCGCCGCTCAAAGAGGGCTATCGCGGCTGGGGTGGCGGCGTCGGCCTGTCGAAGAATCTGGAAGGCATTCAGCTAGATGCCGCCTATGAGTATCTGAACTGGATGCTAGAGGGCTGGGTGGGGGCCTTTTTGGGTCGTCAGGGCTATTACAGTGCGGCCCCGGAGAATTCTAAGCAGTACATGTCAGAGGCAGAATGGGCCTACTGGTATGAGGGCCAACCAGCCTCTGAAGACATGGTGGATCCGTTTGGTAAGACGCTGGCCAAGTCAGGAAACGTTCGCGATGGCGGGGCCTTTAAGGAGCGCTTTGGCAACATTGTTTGCTGGAATTCCACGATGGCAGAGAACACTTACCTCGTTCAAAAGTGGAATGAGTTCATTGCCTCCTAGCACTGCCGCCGTTCTAATTGCCTAAAACTCGGTGTTTTAGGAATGGCCGGAATCGTTGGTGGGCAATGCCCCAAAGTAGTTCTACTCTCGGGAATTTGACAGTGTCAGATCCCACCTACGATTCCTCCTGGTACAAAATTCATTGACTTCCCCTGTGGGAAATTTGGCTTTCATATGTCTAAAACCTGGACAGCCTTCAAGCCCTACCTGCTGGCCGCCCCTCAGGCGATCGCCCTGGCCGTTTTTTTGGTCTTCCCGATTGTGCTGATTGGGGTCGTGAGCTTTTGGGAGTTCAACGGCTATTCCATGACGCCAGCCTTTACGCTGGACAATTACATCGGCATCTTTACCTCTCAGGTCACCCTCAGAACTTATCTCAACACCTTTAAGTTTGTCGGCATGGTCTGGCTGGCGACACTGCTGATCGCCTATCCGGTCGCCTTTTTTCTGTCGTTTCACATCAGAAAGCTGAAGTGGCAGGTGCTGCTGTTTCTGATCTGCACCATTCCGTTTTGGACGTCGAACATTATTCGGATGATCTCTTGGGTGCCGCTGCTCGGCAAAGCGGGGCTGGTTAATCAGTTGCTCATGGGTGTTGGCCTGATCAACCAGCCGCTAGAGTTTTTGCTGTATTCAGACTTTGCGGTGGTGTTGGGGATGGTGCATCTCTATATCATTTTTATGATTGCGCCAATTTTCAACAGTCTGATGCGTATTGATCGCACCCTGATTACCGCTGCTGAAGACATGGGTGCCTCCGGGTTTGACGTCTTCAAAGAAATCATTCTGCCGTTGTCGGCCCCCGGCATCGCGATCGGCTCGATTTTTGTCGTGACGCTGGTGATGGGCGAGTTTGTGACCGTGCGACTGATGGGCGGTGGCCAAGCGGCCTCGATTGGCAAGCTGATTCAAACGCAAATTGGCAGCTTGCAGTATCCGCTGGCGGCGGCCAACGCCATTATTTTGTTGACGGTGACGCTGGTGGTGGTGTTCTCGATTTTGCGGGTGATCAACATTCGCAAAGAACTTTGATCTGTTCCCCTGCTGGGCTGGCTAAACGATGATGAAATCGCGATCGCTCTCTTTTTATCTGCTGGCGGCCTTCTTCGCCCTATTTGTGCTGTTTCTCTACGGCCCGATGATCACGATTTTTATCCTGTCGCTGCAGGGGCCAGACGGCACGCTGACGTTTCCCATTCGCAGCTTTGGCTTTTACTGGCTAGGGCAAGTCTTTCAAGAACAGCGCGTCGGCAACTTTGTGGAACCGTTTAAGCGCTCGATCGTGCTGGGGCTGATCGTCACGGGCCTCGTCGCCAGCATGTCGACCCTGGCCGCCATGGCCTTTCGGCAGCGGTTTCGCGGGTCAACGGTGTTGTTTTACCTCTCCATCGCTGCCCTGATTGTGCCGAGCATCCTGATCTCCCTCGGCTTGGGGGTGATGTTTCAGCTGTTGGGCTGGTCGACTAGCTGGCTGACCTCAGGGCTCGGGGCGCACCTTACTTGGGCGCTGCCAATCGCCTTTCTGATCATGCTGGGCATCTTTAATCGCTTTAACCCCACCTATGAAGAGGCTGCGAAAGATCTGGGCGCCAACGACCCTAAAACCTTTTGGGAAATTGTGCTGCCGCTCATTTTGCCGAGTCTAATCGGGGTCAGCCTGCTGACATTTACCCTCTCCTACGACGAGTTCACGCGCACGTCGCTGGTCTCGGGCCAGTACAACACGCTGCCATTGGAAATTTTTGGCATGACGACAAACGTGACCTCGCCCGCGCTCTATGCCCTCGGCACGCTCACGACCCTGTTTTCCTTCACGATGATCATCTTGGCCTACGTCACGGTGAGCCAGCTATCGAAACGTCAGCGGGGCTAACGTCACCATTCGCTCAAGGGGATCTGCACCAGCATTGGGGAGCCGTGCTTGAGTAGCGTCTTTAAAACAGGAAATTTTTGTAGGGGTTTGGCACTGCCCAATCCCTACTTGGCAAACGTCTTTTCGAGCACATCGATCGCGGGTTCCACCATTGCCCAAGTGCCATCCGGTTGACGGCGCATGGCGGCGAACTGCAAGACATTCCCTCGGCCAATCACTGTACCGGCTTTGACGTCGCCCAGGCGGGGGCGAGTGACGCCACACAGCCGAAACAAATAGGCGGGAATTTCGGGACTGGTGAAGGCGATGCAGTTATGCTCGGCGGGCTGCACCTGACCGTCAAAGGGGGCTTTGATCTTATGGCCATCCAGATCGATGGAGACATCGCCCAGGCTGCCCACAACTGAAAAGTTGCCGACTTTGCTGCCGGGCTGAAGCACCCAATTTTGATGGATGGGAATATTGCGGGGGGGTACCTGTGCCTGGGTCAGGGTGCAAGCAGTCAACCCCAACAGCAGTAGTGGCCCCGCCAGTTTGAAGGGCTTCAGGTTAAACGGTAGACGCGATCGCATAAATCACCTGCAGTTGTCGAAATTTCACTGACTCTGTTCAATCCGTTGAGCTAATCGCGCTCAAAGCTAAAGTCGAAACCGGCATATTCCCCGTCTTCGTAGAGGACGATGAACCAGGTTTGGGGATTGAACTCTAGCGGATACGCCTCGCGATTAGAGACCACCCCTTCTCTGACATTGACCGGGGGCAGGGTGCAGTAGGGCTCATCAATGACGGCCTGAATGTCGGCCTTCGGAGCCCGTTCAGCGATGGCGAGGAGTTTTGACAGTTCCGCTCGCGACAGTACCGATTCAGACTTGATCGTTTCTTGACAGACGACGTTAGCACTAGCCGATTGCTCAGCCTGCGGCAGGCTGGGCTTCGGCACCACCACCAAGGCGGCGAGGGCTAACATGCCCCCGCCCGCTAGCCACGCCTGCCGCGATCGCCGCGGCGGCTGAGCGGCGCGCGATCGCCGGGGCGCTGTCGCCCTTGATGGCTGCGAACGAGCCACCGGGGGGCGGGACATGACGCGAGTCGGGCGCGAAGGCGGTGCGAAGTCAGTGGGGTAAGCCCCCGATGTTTGCGCGTTTGGGAAATAGCTGGTGTACTGCTCTCGGGCGGGATTACGAGGATGATGCGGGGTCATGATTTGCCCTCCTCAACAACGGTGAAGCTCGTTAAATCGGTCAGCGCTGGGTCGCAAACTCAGGCAACGATTTCAGAGCGGGGATTGAATCTATGTCAATAGTAGTACAAGTGTATTCAACTAGTAAAGGGGCTCGCCTAAGAGGTCACGATTTTGAAGATTTGCTAAGGTGACAAAACGAGTATTTTCCTGTCTCTCTGGTCTGTCTAGCCGCTGTCACCATGAATCGCACGATTGTTTGGTTTCGCCGAGATTTGCGTATTTGTGACCACGAGCCTCTGTTTCGAGCGGCGCGGCGCGGTTTGGTGATACCGATTTTTGTCTTTGATCGATCACTCCTGCTGCATCCAGAAACGGGCTCAGCGCGGGTGGCCTTTATGTTGGATTGCCTGGCCTCGCTGGATGCCGATCTGCAAAGTCGCGGAGGACGTCTGATTTTGCGATCGGGCGATCCGGTCACGGTCCTCCCCGATTTGGTCGCCGCGACCGGGGCCGAAGGCATCTACGCCTACACCGATTGCGAACGCATTTATGGCCGCGTGCGCGACGCTCGGCTTAACGCCGCCTTAGCCGATCGCGGCATGAAGATTCGCTGGTTTGAACCGCCCGCTAGCCGGCCCGACTTGATGGCTTATCCGCAGTACCGATCGCGCTGGTGGCGAGATATGGCAGCCGCCCCAGTGCCGACACCGCCGCGCATCGAAGTGCCCCCAGAAATCGCCAGCGATGCTCTGCCTGCCCTCACGGATTTAGCCCATGTGCCCGATGACAAGCTGATTCCTGCCGGGGGCACCGCTGCGGCCCGTGAGCTGTTGACGCAATTTTTTACTGACAAAAGCGATCGCTACTATTGGCAACTTTCCTATCCCAGTGCCGAGGCGACGACGGGGCTGAGTCCCCACATTAAGTTTGGGGCGATCTCCGTGCGGGAATGCGTGCAGACCCTGCAGCAAGCGCCTGACCACGGCGACTTTCGCATTAAGCGCAGTCAGCAGCAGCTGTTAGCTCGCCTGCGCTGGGGCAGCGGTTTTGCCCAACGCTTTCGCTATTTGCCGCAGTTAGAGCTGCGATCGCTCTACACCGTCTTTGATGAAGATGGCTGGGAGTTTGACGAAGATCGCTATCGCGCCTGGCAGGTGGGGCAAACGGGCTTTCCCATGGTGGATGCGGCGGCGCGTTGCCTGCAGGCGACCGGCGGTTGGCAAGCGCTCAACTTTCGATCGCGGGCAATTTATGCCAGCTTTTTAGGCAATTTGTTGGGGATGGACTGGCGACTGGGGGCGCTGCACTTTATGCGACACCTGATCGATGGCGACTGCCCGATCGATCATTACCAGTGGGCCATGCAGTCGGGCGTCACCCACTGCCTCGATAAGTCGTGGACGCGCATCTACAATCCGGGGCAGGTGGCAGTCGATCGCTGCGACCCCGAAGGCCAATTCATCAAACGCTGGGTGCCGGAGCTGGCCCAGCTCTCGCCCCAGCAGTTGGGCACGCCGCCGCCGGTGGATAGCTACCCCGCCCCCATTTTGGACTATGCCGCCGCCCGACAAAAGCGAGTTGCGCAGCTCGAAACCCAGCGCGGTCGCTTCCTCAGTCAAACCAATGTAGTGCCCTATCTGGCCGCCCTACCGGATGACGTTACCCCCTTTGGCAGCGATCGCTATACCAGCGATGTCACTTGGGCCAATACCCCGACCGAAACCCTGTTTCCGCCGCCCCTCGATTTGGCCACGTTGGATACCACCCAGGCGAGGGCACTCCGCACCTGGTTTGTTGCCCACACCAACATCACGCCGCCCAAAGCGCGCAAACGCCAGCCCCAGCCGCAATCGTCGGTTGACCAGCTAGTACTAAACCTGTAGAACAGCCCCCTTCCCTTAGGGCGCGTTATCAATTAAACCCAGAATGCTTTCGGTATAGGCATTACCGCGCCCGCTCTGTAAAATTGGCTAGGGGCTGAACTGCTTTCAGCATTAGGACTTAACCGCTAATTGATGACAGCCCCTAGTACGGCACTTGATTCAAGATGTTGCCTTGGGGACTATACCGGCAGACCAAATAATTACCCGGCACCGGATTTCCCGCCTGATCGACAAAACTCGGGAACAGCACGCCGCCATTGCCATCGCGATGCACGCCTCGCGCCACCCCACAGCCGACCTCCGTCGTATCGCGCCAAACCATTTGGGTGTAATGCCCAATTACGCCAGACGCTCGGGTCCTTGCTTCACTAAAGGAGATGCCGGGGATATAGTTATTGTTCTTTTCCACCGCCCAATTATCGACTAGCCCCAAAATCGACGTCAGGCTGGCGTCAGAGCCCACATCGACGGCCAGATTTTCGCCCACGCCGCTGCCACTGCTATGTTCAAACACTAAAGCATTGGCCCAGGCTTGGGCCCCTGCCGCTAAGGTCGGCGACCAGGTGAGCGGCGGCACCCCTACCTCGGCGCGGTAACGGTTGTGGGCCTCTAGCAGGGCCGTGATCGTCGTTTGATCGATCGCCCCAGCCACCTGTGGCGTCTCTGGCGGCGGCGGTTGGCTCACCTCGGGGGCGATCGCACCCGAGGGTGCCGTGCCATTTTCGTAGTCAGCACAGTCCGCTAAGCGGGTCACCGCCGCCGCTGTGTAGGCACGGGTGGCACCGGCATCGGGGGCAAAGGCCGTGCCCGACTCGTTGAGGGGCCGGGCCACACCGTCACAAAATTGAGTCATCCAAGCGACGGTATCCGCTGCCCAATGACCCGTCATATCGGAAAAAGTGAAGTTAGGCTCAGGGAAAGGCTCGCGTGGCGCGGCAAAAAAATCTTGGGCATTGTCGAGCATCGACATCAGCTCGGCGCGGGTGACGGTGGCCGTCGGGTCAAAACGACCATCGCCTCGGCCCGCCACAATGCGGATTTGCGCCGCATAGGCAATTTTGTCGGCGCTCCAACGGCCCGCTGGCACGTCGCTAAAGGGATTGGTCGCCTCGCTGGTCGCGGCATTGGTGACCCCGCCGTAGGCCAAAATAATCGACACGGCTTGCTCACGGGTGACGGTGTTGTTGGGGCGAAAAGTGCCATCGCCCGGGCCAGCAATCAGGCCCAGCTGCGCCGCTCGAATAATTTCGGCTTCATAGAGGTTGCCGCTAATATCGGAAAAGGCCACCGTGGCTTGGGCCAGTTGAGGCGGCAATTCGTTTGCCTCACTCGGGCTTGGGGTGGCGGTTCCGGTCACCAGGCCGACGGTGAGAGAAAGGGCCAGGCCGCTCGCCAGGTGACGTAAAGCGTTGAAGTTAATCATCAAATAAATGCAGTAAGTATAAAGGGGCACTCACTCAGCGTAGAGCAGTCAGTCCCCATCAAGACTCAACACAACAAATCGTGTGGCGATGCTCACCCTACTTGCATTTGTAGAGCGATCGCGGCAAAGGATTGTTCCCAGCGTGAGCGATCGACGCAGTGCCCAAACGGCACGGTAGCTACACCATGAGCAAACGCGCCTCCAGCTCAGCCCATGCCTGCTTAGGAATGCGCACCGCCGCATCCTTACAGCAAATCAGCAGCTCCGTCGCGTACAGATAGTCGCGTAGAGCTTCGGTTTCTTCCTGTGTGAAGGTCAGGTCGGCGCGATCAAGGTCAAGGGCATCTAACCAGAGTGCTTCCAGCTCATCGGCCCAGGCTTGCCAAGCTTCGGGAGCATCTTTCTCGTCAGGCACCTGATCTGACAGCTGTTTTGACTGAGCGGGCAAATCTGCAAATTTAGGGCTTTCAAATATATGCTCAAGGTCGTTAGCAACATTGCTGACTCTAGCGCTGATTCTAGCCCTAGCGCTGGTTCTGGGGTTGGTGCTGGCATTGGCGACGCCGAAGGCAATGGTGAAAGCGATGTCGTTGGCGATATCGCTTTCGAAGGGGTCGTCGAAAATGTTTCTGATGATGGTGCTGTCGCTGTTTCTGGCGATGGAGATGGCGCTGTCGAGAACGCTGGCGCTGGCAAAGGAGATGGCGCTGTCGCTGTCGCTGTTTCTGGCGATGGCGCTAGCAAAGGCAAAGGTGAACGAGATCGCTGTCGCCAGCGCACTGGCTCTTTTAGCTAGTGGTAAGTACATGTTTCCAGAACCAGCAGTACTATCGCTGGTCCACTGAAGCAGTTGGCCAAGCCTAAGATACCCTTGCCGGTAGGTCTGTGACTGACTATATAGCCCCTGCAGCAGGTCGATGGCGCGATTGCCGCTTAGGCCTGACATCAACAAAAACACCTCGCGCCAGCGCTCGTCAGTCAAATGCTGCTTGATTACCTCAGCTTCTAACCGCGCTTCCACAATATGAAATGCCGTGAGATATTCTTGCAGCGTCAGGTGTGAAAACGAATAGATATCGGTAGCTCGCTCGACCAAAATACCCTGCTGTCGTTCAATTGCGCTTAATACCGCTGCTCCATCCAAGTGCTTGGGTGCATCCAACGTATCGGCCAAAAACTCACCGATGCGGCGGGTAATATCATCCTTCAAAAAGAACAGTTGGTCTTGCTTAAAGCTGTCGTAGGCAATCTGCGCCAGCAGCACCTTTTCTAAATCGGGGTGAAAGCCTTCGTAAATCGGATCATGCTCTAGTCGCTTTTGGGCCGACCATTCCGACAGCAAAATATCGAGCGCCTTGCCATACAGGGTGCTGCGTTGGGTCGGCAGCATTTGCTGACGATCGTAAACCAAACAAAGAAACGTCAGCAGCAGCGGCGTTTGAGCCAGTTCTTTCGTGGCTTGGTTTTCGTCCTTTTGCAACAGCTCCCAATATTTGTCAGCGGTACCGGTCTGCTGATCCAGCTCTGAACGAAACCAGCGGCGAATGAACTGCTCAATTTGCTCGTCATCAAACTCGGCCAGGGTGACATCGGTAAAGCGCTGAAAGAAAGTGCCCTGACTGCCGCGATAGGCGGCGATGCGGCAAGAGGCGACAAACGTATTTTGGTCATGGGCATCGACAAAATCTTCGATGTGCTCAATCACCGTGTTGAGGTTACGGGTGGGCACTTCATCCAGCCCGTCCAGCAGCACCAGCAGTTTGCCCTGCTCTAACGAGGCTGCAGTAAACGCCGCCGCTGCCGGAAAGCCACAGGTCTCAAACTCCGCCACCAGCTTTTGCTTCAGGTCAACGGTTTCATCGCGCAGTTCCTTCAGCTCAATCAGCACCGGAATGCAGTCGCGCTTAATCTGACCGTCTTTTTTCAGCGCTTCCAGGCCAATCTTGCGTAAAAAGGTCGATTTACCGATACCAGGGCCGCCCAGCACCATCAAATACGGCTCGGCATTGGCAACCGGGATACCGTCTTGTCGCTCCCCCTCATCTCGGCCAAAGCTACGTCGCCCTTTGGCCCGATAGGTTTCTTCTAGGTCATCTACCCGGATAAAAGCGCCAATACTGTCATCATCCAGCAGCTTCACCGCCGTGTAGATATCTTCTAGGGGCAAGGGCTCCTTCATCAGCCCCGGCATCATCTTCACCTGGCAGTGGCGCTTTTCGTAGCGCTGCACGTAGTCCTTATTAGCTTGGTCAAGCCTTTGCCACTGCTGAGTGTCTTGGTAGGCTTTTTTCATTTGGTTGCCGACCCAACCACCAGCTTTAATTGATTGCTCAACAATTGTGACCGCGATGCCACTAATTGCACTTTCCCAAAAAGCCATCGCTTGCTCCAACGCTTAAGGCCAACGATAGCGCCAAATTTTGCGCGGCGATGGGGACTGAATGATTTTTACAGCAGCGACATATCGATATCGCCAGAGGGCGGCAACATGCCGTTGGGGGCATCGCCTTGATGGCCGCATTGAATGCTCAAGGTGAGGTCGCTCATGCCCCACACATCAAAAAACTGATCTGCCAGCACGCCGCTCGCCACCGTCATGTCGCCATCGTCTTCGAGCAGACCACCCGGCAAAATCAGACCGCGATCTGTTTCTAAATTGAGTCGCAGGCCGTCTTCTTCATGACTGATAAACAGCCGTCCGTGGGCAAGAACTTGTCCGGCACGGCTAATGATAGTGCAACGCATGGGCGGCTAAATTCCTGTAAGAGGGCGGGAGCAATGGCAGGGCGACGGTCAGCGGCAGCGATCGCCCGCTGAGTCACTAGGCTTTGACCTTAGGGTGCTGGGTGAGTGCTGTCAAGCGCGGCTCCACTAGTCAACACATTGCCGAAATCTGAGGAGAAACGCCCCCCTCTTGACGACTTTGGGACGAGGGTTGAGGTCAAAATTCACCCCTGGCCCTTCACGGCTACATCCAAGGGGTGGATTCGCTGGGACTAGACGCGATCGCCGCCCCCAACCGCGATCTCACCGATTAGGATAAAAGCAGCAGCAGAACCCGGTAGGACTTTAACCTTCCCTTGTAGACTATCTGTTGTGACCTCGCCATCCTCTCACCCGCTCACTATGGATCAAGCCGACGACCTGCCCGAAAAGATTCATCTTCCTCGCACCAACGAGTCGGAAAAGCTTAAGCGCATTCGCCATACGTTTTCCCATGTGATGGCGATGGCGGTGCAAAAGCTGTTTCCCAAGGCGCAGGTCACCATCGGCCCGTCGATTGACTACGGCTTTTATTATGACTTCGATAGCCCTGACGCCTTTACCGAAAAGGATCTCAAGGCGATTAAAAAGCAGATGATCAAAATCATCAATAAGGGTTTGCCGGTTGAGCGGGAAGAGGTGAGCCGGGAAGAAGCTCAGCGCCGCATCCAAGCACTCGGGGAGTCTTACAAACTAGAGATCTTAGAAGGGCTGGAAGACCCGATTACGATATATCACCTGGGTGAGGACTGGTGGGATCTCTGCGCTGGCCCCCACGTAGAAACCACCAAAGATTTGCACCCGAAGGCCTTTGAACTGGAATCGGTCGCGGGAGCCTATTGGCGCGGTGATTCCAGCAAGGCGCAGCTGCAGCGCATCTATGGCACCGCCTGGGAAACTCCCGAACAGCTGGCGGAATATAAGCGCCGCCGCGAAGAAGCCAAACGCCGCGACCACCGCAAATTGGGGAAAGAGCTGGGGCTGTTTATCTTCACCGATATCGTCGGGCCGGGATTGCCATTGTGGACACCCAAAGGCACTCTCTTGCGATCGACTCTAGAAGATTTCCTGAAGAAGGAGCAGCTCAAGCGGGGCTATTTGCCCGTCGTTACGCCCCATATCGCCCGCACGGATCTCTTCAAAACTTCGGGGCACTGGCAAAAGTATAAAGAAGACATGTTCCCAATGATGGCCGAGGATGACGGCGATCGCGCTGACGAACTGGGCTTTGTCATGAAGCCGATGAACTGTCCGTTCCACATTCAGATTTTTAAGAGTGAGCTGCGGTCTTATCGAGAGCTGCCGATTCGCCTGGCGGAATTTGGCACCGTTTATCGCTACGAGCAGTCGGGCGAGTTGGGCGGGCTGACCCGCGTGCGCGGCTTCACCGTCGATGATGCGCACCTGTTCGTGACACCCGAGCAGCTCGATGATGAGTTTTTGAAAGTGGTGGATTTAATCCTCACCGTGTTCAAGAGCCTACAACTTAAGCAGTTTAAGGCGCGGCTCAGCTTCCGTGATCCCGATTCTGACAAATACATCGGCTCGGATGAAGTGTGGGAAACGTCGGAGAATGCCATTCGACGCGCGGTAGAAACATTGGGTATGGACTACTTTGAGGGCGTGGGCGAAGCGGCGTTTTACGGCCCGAAACTCGACTTTATTTTCACCGATGCGTTGGATCGCGAATGGCAGTTGGGCACTGTGCAGGTTGACTACAATCTGCCCGAACGGTTTGAGCTGGAATATGTGACCGAAGATGGCAGCCGCCAGCGCCCGGTGATGATTCACCGGGCGCCCTTTGGTTCTCTAGAGCGCCTGATCGGCATTCTGATTGAAGAATATGCGGGCGATTTTCCCGTTTGGTTGGCGCCGGTGCAGATTCGCCTGCTGCCCGTCACCACCGAACTTATGGGCTATGCCCAGCAGGTGTGCGATCGCCTGGTAGGCCAAGGCATTCGTGCCGAAGTGGATACCAGCGGTGATCGCCTCGGCAAGCTGATTCGCAATGGCGAAAAAGGCAAAATCCCGGTCATGGCGATTGTGGGAGCCAAAGAGCAGGAGGCCAATGCCCTCAGCATTCGCACCCGCGCCGCTGGTGAACTGGGGGCCATTCTCGTCGATGAAGTGATGGAACGGCTGACCAGCGCGATCGCGAATCACGGCGATTTCTAAATTACTGAGCTGATAAAGTCACAAATTTTTCAGTTTTGATCAGATGTCTTTAGGATAGATTTTTGGGCAACGGAGTTTACCAATACCACAGCACTGAGTAAGCAACGGATGAACGCAGCGTCATCCTGCGCTTAGCCGCCTCGATGTTTCAAAGGAAGGATAGTGACAGCTTATTACCATGGCATATACCTGTGATTTGGGCTCTGGCCAAAGAGTCTTCTTAAACAACGTCGGCGAACAAACCACCATCACGCTGGCGACGAGTAGCGCTGGGCAACAGCAGCAGTCAGGCAGTCAGTTCACCACCGGCGTCTGGACGGCACCACCAGAGCTGTTTCGCACAGTGCAAGGCCTGGTCATTCGGCTGACGACCGCCCAGGGCAACCATCACATTCAACTGCAGGGCAACCAACTGGGCCTCATGGTCCAAACTCCCAATTTAGGAAACGCTCAGCAAATGCAGATGGGCATCGCTACCTCCATGCCCAATAGTCCCCCACCGATGCCGCCAATGCCCCCCATGCCGTCGATGGATCCCATGCCACCGATGCCCCCCATGCAGCCGATCGACCCGATACCGCCGCTAGCGCCGATGACCATGGGCAATATGGAAATGAATGCCAACCCGATGCAAATGCGCATGGGCAATATGGAAATGCAGATGGGTAATGCCGCCGCTGAGACCACGCCGCCGGCGGCTCCGTCGAGCCCTTTGCCAGCCGCAAATGCTGCCCCTAAGGTCGCCAACTTTTGTAGTCAGTGCGGCGCGGCAGTACAGCCGAGCGATCGCTTTTGTGCCAACTGCGGGCATCAGCTCCAAAGTTAGGACGGCTGGCGATCTTGCTTCATCCCGGCTTGAGCCGGGTCAAAACCTTTAGGAAAGAGCGTTTCCGCCGGATCGTAGTCGGCATCATGCAGTTGGGTACCGGTCAGCCGCGCCTGGCGCAAATCGGTGCCGATGAGCATCGCACCTCTTAAGTCAGTCTCTGTGAGATTAGCCGATCGCAAAGAGGCATAGCTGAGATCAGTTCCCCGCAGGTTAGCGCGGGTCAGGTCAGCGTCGCTGAGTTCGGCATAGCTCAGGTCGGCCCCCTTGAGATCACGCTCGCGCAAATCCGCTTGATTTAGACTCAATCCCGAAAACGCCCGCTGACCCGCAACATAGGCTTGGCAGAGGGCTTCTGCCGTTTGGAGCGTAGAGACATCTTGAGCGTCAGACATGACAAGCAACCTCGATCAAAAAACCTGAGGGTCGAAAAATTTTAGAACAATCGGCCGCAATACCCCGTCCCGCCGTAAGCGAGCTACTAACCCACTGGTCTCAGATTACGGCAAGAAGTGCGCATAGGGCTGACTCAAAAACAAGGCTCGCTCCGCATCGCGGCGTTTAACTAAGCCGAGCAAGGTTTGTCCCCCCGCTTTCACCCAGCGCGGAAACTCATCAGCGGCCCCTTGATAGTCACCCGCATTGAGCTTTCTCAGCAGGGTTGAGTCCCCCAACGCGCCCAATCCCAGGTTAAAGCTAAACGAGACAAGGGCCGAAAACTGGTCACTATTAATCGGCACTTTAACTAAGTCGCGCACGCCGTTTTCAAACAGCTCTAGATCTTTTTGGAGAATGCTCTCGGCCTCGGCTTCGCTAATCGTCTGACCGGCGTACACCGTTGGTGGCCCCGCTGCAGACGTATGACCATAGCCAATCGTCCAAACCCCGACGGAATCTTGATAGGCCTGCAGCTCTCGCCCTTCGCAGCGTTTCACAATGGTTAACCCATCGCTGTTGATGTGATCAGTGCCGGCGCTGGACGGGGGCGTGGTGGGCATTGGCGGCTTCGGGGGCGCGGGAATCATGTTCGGTTCGGCCCCTTCGGGAGACACGGTCATGGCGCGGGGATAGTCTTCACGGGTAAACCAAGAGCGAATCGCGGTCACATTGAGGACTTGCTCTTCCGGGTTAGTCGATGAGGGATACTTCGTCAGTCGCGAAATCCAGTACCCACCCTGCATGAGGTAGATAGCTTTGCTTGTTTCTTTAATCCAGGTGCCCATGTCGATATGCCTGCGGTCAATAGTGAGCTCAAGTCGTTAGTCAAGCCGGGGGGCGATCGCGCCATCGCGATGAGGTTGACCCCTCTCTCAACCTCACAAAAATCGGGTGTAATCTTGGCTGAGGAAAAGCGCCTGTTCGGCATCGCGCCGCCGCACCAAACCTGGTAACGGTTGCCCCCCCGCATTAACCCAGCGCGGAAACTCATTAGCAGCGCCTTGGTAGTCGCCTGAGTTGAGCTTGCGCAGCAGAGTTGAGCCGCCCAAAGCCCCTAATCCCAAATTGAAGCTAAACGAGACGAGCGCTGAAAACTGATCGCCGTTGATCGGCACCGTGACTAAATCGCGGACGCCGTTTTCAAATAGCTCTAGATCTTTTTGGAGAATGCTCTCCGCTTCGGCTTCGCTAATGGTTTGACCGGCATACACGGTGGGGGGGCCAGCCGCTGAGGTATGGCCATAGCCAATCGTCCACACGCCAACGGAGTCTTGATAGGCCTGCAGCTCTCGCCCTTCAAAGTGCTTGACGAGCGTCAGGCCGTCACTGCTGATGTGATCAGTGCCAGAGCTGGGTGGGGGGGGCGGTGGAGCGGGTTTGGGCGGCGGTTCACTGTGGGTGGTGAGGGATACCGTCATCGCCCGAGGATAGTCAGCGCGGGTAAACCAAGACCGAATCGCCGCGATGTTCAACACCATCTCTTTAGGATTCGTTGAGGAAGGATATTTGGACAGTTTGGAAATCCAATACCCCCCTTCCATCAGGTATATCGCTTTACTTGTTTCCTTGATCCAGGTACCCATGGAGATTCTCCCTGACGTGCGTGGCCCAAATGAGTGGTAAGGGTAACCGACAGCCACATCATCAATCGGCTGGCCACAGCGCTATACAGACAAGCGCCACTAGCTGCCCCAGTTTAATTCACATGCCTGGCGAGTAGTGCAGGAACTAGCTGAAAAAATCCACTGAAATTCGAAAAAGTCTACTTCTGCGGGATTTTTCTCAGCTGACGTCGGCTAATTGGACATTTTGGCTAGAATATCGCCCTGATTTTTCACAATTGGAGGCAATTCCTTATCAAAACTTAGAGCAGCATCAGGGTTTATCTCACCCACCCGTTAAGATAAGTGAAGGCCAAGACTCTGGAACCGCCGACCATGACCCCAGCGATCGCCGTTAATGCTTATCCGGCTGCCCTAACGGCCCCCACGGTGAAGCGGCTCAGCAATGGGCTGACCATCATTGCCCAGCAGATGCCCGTCGACGTCGTTAACCTAAGCCTCTGGCTCCGGGTCGGGTCGGCCGTCGAGTCCGGTGCCATCAACGGCATGGCCCACTTTTTAGAGCACATGATTTTTAAGGGCACCTCGCAGTTGCCTATGGGCGAGTTTGAACGCCGCATCGAGGCCCAGGGTGGGGTGACTAACGCCGCGACCAGTCAGGACTACACCCAATTTTTTATTACGACTGCGCCCCAAGATTTTGCCGCCCTCGCCCCGCTACAAATTGAGTTGGTGATGAATCCGCTCTTGTCAGAGGCGGAATTTGAGCGAGAGCGCCCGGTCATTCTCGAAGAAATTTTACGCGCCCAAGATAATCCTCGGCGACGCACGTTCTACCGTTCTATGGCGTTGGCCTTTGAGCGCTTGCCTTACCGTCGTCCCGTGTTAGGCCCTACTGCCGTGATCGAACAGCTCACTGCTGAACAGATGCAGGCGTTTCATCGCTACTGGTATCAGCCGGAGCGCATGACCGCCGTGGCGATCGGCAATTTGCCGACAGAAACCTTGATCCAAACCGTTGCGGATAGCTTTGACCAGGCCTTAGCGGCCCGTCAGCCTAGCCGTACCCAGCGCTACGGTGATGCCAACGTTTATCGCTCGGCCCCCGAAGCGCCGTTCACCACCGTGCAGCGTCAAGCGTATGTTGATCCGGCTTTGCAGCAGGCGCGCCTCGTATTCAACTGGCGAGTGCCGGGGCTGGCTGAGGTCGAAGAAACCGACGCTCTCGATGTCTTGTCATCTATTTTGGGCCGAGGCCGCATGTCTCGCCTCGTGCGCGACTTGCGAGAAGATCAGCAGCTCGTGACCGGCATCTCTGCTAGCAATATGTCTTACTGGCAGCAGGGTGTCTTTAGTATCTCGGCGCAGTTACCGCCCGAAAACTTGGCCACAGTGGAAGCCGCCATTGTTGAACAGATCACTCAAATCTGCGAGGAGCCGGTCACGGACAGCGAACTGCAGCGAGTGCAAACTCAGGTTGCTAACCGATATGTTTTTGGCAGCGAAAGCCCCAGCGATCGCGCTGGTCTGTATGGCTACTATCAAACGCTGACGGGCCAGCTCCACCATGCGCTCAATTATCCCAGCCGGGTGCAGCAGTTTACCCCAGCGGATATTCAAGCGGCTGCGCAGGCATATCTCTCACCCCAAGCCTATGGCGTGCTCCAAATCACGCCCAGCCAAGACAACTAGACTGGGGCGTCAGTTCACGATGTCGATCACTGATGATTGCGCGAGATATCGCGGGAGTTGGCATGCTGATCGGAATTGAGATACCGGTTAAATCACTGCTTCAGCAATCTGGGATATCTTGACCCAACTGTGGTTTGCGATCGCGAGAGCGCTGGCTGGAGCCGGTCAAGCTGAGGGTTCCTTTCCCAACCATGCCATGGCGCTACGGGCACCGAGCTTCACCCCGCGTCAGGCTATCCTTTTAGAGAAATTGCTTAAAGAAGAATTTTGGCTGACAGACAGCGAGTTGCTATCCGTCAGCCAAATCGTTTTCTATTGATGGAGCCACAAACGATGCCTCCTAGAGTGCTGTGAGTGCTGCGGTCATGCATCGAGACCAACGAGCAGGCGTTTTCGCTGCGACTTAAGCGGCTTGTACGGATAGCTCATCCGCAAACTCAAATACCTGGTCAAGCTGGGTTAGCTCAAAAACGATGCGAATGGAAGGCGGCACGGAGCAGAGGCAAAAGCGCTTGCTGAGGTTGCGAGCAGTGCGCAGTGCTGAAATCAAGGAAACCAAGCCCGCGCTATCGAGCGACTCAACGCGGCTCATATCTACCATGAGACCGGTAGAGGTGTCAGCAAAAATATATTCAGAAAGTTGAGATTGTAAGTCGTAGGCATTGGCTGCGTTCCAAGCACCGCTGGGCTGAACCACAGTCAAAGCTGATTGAATACCTTGCATAGCTGATACACTCCAAATCTCTTGCGTTTGCTTATAAAGGCGTGTAAACCGATGTTCCGAAGTTAAAGCAGTTGCTCGACTTCGCCCATCCAAATCGGCCTAGTTTTCACAATCTTGATACCGAGTCCGGCCTATATAAAGTTTCAGTTAAGTGATTCTACGTAAGGTATTTTCAGCTACAAAAGCAATTGTGATTTAAATCACGCCATTCTCGCCTGAAATCACAAGGAAGATTTAATGGGATCACAGAGACATCGATGAAGATGACCGATAATCGATCAGTAATCTAGTACTGTCCCTGATTATCGTGCACTATGAAGCCCTCTAGTAGTATCCGATCGCTGGTGAGTCAGGCGATCGCCATTCACCGACTCACTCCTGACCTAGAAAACGCTATCAACACTGAGTTGACACGTTTAGGATATCTCCCTGACACTGATGCTGAAGCCTTAGAGTTACTCATGGAATCAATGGACTCTGGGCTAATCAGTCTGGTCTCTAGCTATTAAGCTCGTCTCTCGTGAAATCTAACCGCTCTGAACCAGTTGCCTGGTCTCGAAGCAATGTTTCTCGGTATCAATAAGAGCGATCTCTCAATATTTATTCAGTTGAGAGATTTGTGTCTTTTGAAACCAGCAACAACCGTTAATGTCATGCAAGCTTGGCTGTCTGCATCGCTACTTTGGGTTCAAAGCCCTGATTTCAAGGAGATGCTTAAGGTGGGATCGAGTGGCTGGCAATATATTATTCATTAAGAAAATCGTTATTCATACTCAATGCAATTGCTGTGATGCAGCTGCGGTGACGGTGTTGGATTATCGCTGGTAGAGTGCGATCTCAATATATCCGCCATATGTTTGCGATGACTGGGGTTCGAGATCAACGATTTAAGATTCAAGGGTGAACCGCCCCCGGTTGGGGAGATTGGTGCTAGGCAGCACTAGGTGCTCCTCTGAAATCGCCAAACATCTTAAACGGGCGGCGATTATATAGAGTGTTGAAAATACTTTTCGGCTGTGGACTGAATTTTGGGAACTTTGCCTCTGCCCGTTTGAATAGCCCAAAATAAAGAAACTGCTGGCGGCAATTCGATAGCGAATCAAAGCCAGCAGCCTATTGAAACAAGACAGAAACTTCAAACCAGAGAAGCTTTAAGCCTGTCGTTTTTAGACGAGATCGTCACGACTGATTAAATGTGACTCTAAGAACCACAGACGCTTATCAATGGTGCGAGAGATCTCAGTGTAAAGATCAGCGGTGTCAGCATCACCGGCAGCATCAGTGGCATCAATGGCTTCACGAACATGCTTGGCATAGGCGGCATAGCGATCGGCTAGGGCCATGACATGCTCATTGCCATCAATGGCATCAACCGGATACTCGGGCAGAATGGACTCATCTGCAGCCATGCGAGCTGTACCAAGCGCCGTACCGCCGAGTGCCGTCACTCGCTCGGCCACCATATCAACGTATTCCTCCATTTCACCGGACATTTCATCAAACAGCTCGTGTAGCTGATAAAAGTCTTTGCCTTTGACGTTCCAGTGAGCCTGCTTGGTTTGCGTTTTGAGGTCCAAGGTGGCTGCTAGGCTCTTATTCAAAATTGCGACCACCTGCTCTCGCACATCGGTAGGCAGGTCGTTGCGCGTGGGGTAAAACCGAACGGTTGATTTAGTCGGGGTTGCAACCATGAGTTGCCTCCTTAGGCATGCTGTAAGTGGAAATCGTTCAGGGGAACATCAATACAGTACAACGGTTCAACATTCCTCATTGATTAAATCATACTCGTTATGAGTACGACTTGCAAGGGGTCGGTATTGTCGGCTGCAAGGCTTGATGTTGTCCTTCATTGTCGGCCTGTGACGCGCTGCGGTGCTGCTATTTGTAATGCACTCCGTCTGCTGTTTGAGCGCTGCGGCTTGCTGTAGTCTCTTCGATGGGGCCGCGATATCTCTGTATCTTGTGCTCCAGTAACCTCTATTTTGAGGTGGACGGGGCTACCTCAGTTTCTGAAGCTCCTATCGCTATTCAAATACTAGGAATAGCGTCCATTATTAACAGCACCCCCACCGTGATTCACGGTAGGGGTGCTGTTAATCGCGGCCAATGCCGATGCTTGAAGCGATTCCGATGAATGGCGTTTGCTAGTTGGTCAAGCCGTCCTCAGCCTTGGCTTGCAGTTAGAGTTCGCTGTCGTCATCTTCTAAACCTTCGCTGTCAGTTGACAGGGCCTCTGCCGTGGGGGGTGCAGCGATTGCTTGAGGTGCTGGCGGGGGTGCCGGGGCAGCGGGCTCAGGTGTGGCGGTGACGGTCGGTGTAACCGGCTTGGGGGCTGGTGGCTCGGCATCGATACCGAGCTGCTGTTTCGCTTTGTAGAGTAGCGTTTCGGTGCTGGAGCCGATCGCGGTCAAGGCGGACTGGCCGATCGCCGTCGCTGATTTCGGCTCTTCGGTGCTAGGGGCTTGCAAGTCGTTGTACCAGTCTCGGCCCTTGCGTCCTAGGCTGATGGAATTTTTCCAAAACCATTCGCCCCCGACAAAAACCAAGCAGATGGCTAACCACAGCAGCACTGCAGTTTCTCGCAGGATGTTTAGCGTGAGCACCAGGGCTCTTTGGTAAGTCGCTGCGGTATCAGCGGCAAACACCAACTCGCTAACTCGACTGGCTTGGCCTTTGATTTTCTCCACGGGTTTGGACTCCTTAATCAGGCGGTGATATTGAGGGGGCGATCGCGCGATCTATTCAGGCTTCACCCCACACTTTTTTGAGGACAGTCTCAACGGGAATATCGGCCAGCATTTGGCTGGAGGCGGTGACGCTAAGGAACCGTTGCTCGGAGCCCTCGACCGGCGGCAGACGATAGACTGGCTGATTAGCCCCAAAGAGCACCAGCGTAAACACGTTGAGGGCCACCCCCAACTCTGAGACGTCGCTATCCGTTGTGAGCAAGAGATTGGCCCCGGCGATCAGCGCCGCCGTTTGCCCCAAGTTGTCAGGCCGCACGACCTTAACGCTCGGCACCTGCTGGGCGATGATTTTGACGGCATTCGCGGTTTCTGGCCGCTGCAGCATCACGAGGGGCAAGCCCGGCTGACGCTTTTGAAAGTCTTGCACGATGGCCACCCAGCTTTCTGGGGGGTAGGCAGTGCTCGGATTGCCCTCATCGGCACCGGGATGCATCAAGACATAGCCCTGCTCGCCCAGGCCCTGAGCCTGGATTTGGTTGTCGACCCAGCCAATGTCGCTTTGGGGCACATTGATCGCGATATCCGTACAGGCCCCTGAGTCTCCCAGTGGGGCGAGCAGATCGTGATATTGAAAAGCTTTGTACTGTTCTGGCTTGCAGGGCACGGTTGCCGTCAGAAAGCGATTGTTGGCGCTGCTCTGATAGCCAATGCGGGTGGGAATGCCGCTAAGCCAGAGCATCAGCGCAGTGGCCCAGTCTTGAGTCGCGGTGATCACGACTTCGTATTCGCGATCACGCACGATGCCCAAGAGGTTAGCCCAGTCAGCGGGACTGTTGTTATTGCTAAACGGATACGGAATCGTCGCTTCAACGATCTTTGATACTCGATAAGCTGCCGTTGCCGTAGGCTCTACGACGACCGAAATTTCGGCCTGCGGAAATGATTGCTTGAGCGTCTCAAGCGTCGGGAAAAAAAGAAGCTGATCGCTAACTCCACCCGGAACGAGAGCCAGTACTTGCATAGCTATCTGTCCTGCTTGTCCGTTCCACATTCTAGAGGAACGCGGGCCGTAAGAATGCGTTGTTGCCAACAAAACTCTTAATAATTCACCGTTGAATCGATGGCGCTACTGGGACGGCAAAAATTCGCGGTAGGGTGAAAAAGGAAAATTGCCGAGAGGAGGCCCACCATGCATTTGCTGATTCCTGCCGCTGGGGTAGGGCGACGCATGGGCAGCGATCGCAACAAATTGTTGCTGACCCTGCATGGCCAACCCCTGCTGGCCTGGACGCTGCAGGCGGCCAACGCCAGCTCAACCATCGCTTGGATTGGCATCATTTGCCAACCCGACGATCGCTTCGACATTCTCCAGATCTTGCAGGTCACCCCGCTGGAGACACCGGTCACACTGATTCTCGGTGGTAGCACCCGCCAAGCGTCGGTGTATAACGGGTTGCAGGCACTGCCAGAAGCGGCTGAGCAAGTCTTGATTCACGATGGCGCGCGGTGTTTAGCCACGCCTGATCTGTTTGACCGCTGCTCTCAAGCGCTGCAAACCTGCCCTGGTCTGATTGCCGCGGTGCCCGTCAAAGACACCATCAAGGTCGTGGGGGATGATGGCCTCATTCAACAGACCCCCGATCGCAGTTGTTTATGGGCGGCGCAAACCCCGCAGGGCTTCCACGTCGCCAAGCTCAAAGCTGCTCACGCCCAGGGCAAAGCCGCTGGATGGACGGTGACCGATGACGCCGCCCTGTTTGAAAAATGCGGCCTGCCGGTCAAAATCGTGCCGGGCGAAGAAACCAACCTCAAAATCACCACGCCCGAAGATCTCAGCCTGGCGGAAATGGTTTTGCGCGATCGCCCATAGGCCACCATGCGGCGGCTCTGGCTCCTGCCGCTGCTATGCGGCGACGTTCCCGGTTCAGCGCCATTCCCGGAAAAGGCCGCAATGAACTCGTAGAGATGACCGTGGGGTCACCGGTTGGCCCCTGTTGCGGCGATCGCTGAGCGACCGCCGTCGGTGAGTGATCGCCACTGGGCGTAGTCGATGGGCATAATAGGCCAACCGCCATCGGGCTAGGGGCATCGACAAATCACACCATCGTTAAAGATTGGGCAGGAGTTTTAGATAAAGGATTCTCGGTGTATTCCACTTATTCCAGGTGCAACGATGTTTCAGCAATGGGGCGGGCGCGTTGGCACTCTACCAGCCCGATGACTCCTCCCGCAGTCGATACGGGGTTTTACATATTAGTGGTTGATCCCACTGGCTATCAGCAGGCCGCGCTACTGCAAGCGTTGGCCCGTGAAGGGCTGGTGGTTTATACCGTGGGGTCGGTGACTGAGGCGTGGGCCTGCCTGGCCTGGCGATTGCCGCACCTGATTTTGCTTGAAGCCTCCTTGCTGGGGGCGAGCAGTTTCGACTTTTGTCAACAGCTACAGCAAGGGCTCGAAACCCAATCCATTCCTGTTTTATTTTGGGGGCAGGGGCAGGCTCAGGGCGATCGCCTGCAAGCCTTTGCGGTTGGCGGTGCTGACTATATTCCCAAACCCTATTGGCCCGCCGAGGTGGTGGCTCGCATTAAGCTGCAGGTCGCCCGTCGCGAAACCCAGCAGCGGCTGCAAACGCGCACCCAAAAAATGATCGCCAATCACAGCCCGTCACCGCTGTTGGCCAACCTGCAACGAGCGCTGCACCAGCAAACCCTGCGGCTCAAAGAGCAGAATGACCGCCTGCAGCAGGAAATTGATGAACGCCAAGAGGCGGAACTGGCGCTGCGTCAAGAGCAGCAAAAATCTGAAAAGCTGTTGCTCAACATCTTGCCGGAAGCAGTGGTTGAGCAGCTCAAACAGTTTCAAGGGTCGTTGGCAGAGCGCTTTGACGATGCCACGGTGCTGTTTGCCGACATTGTTAACTTCACCCCGCTGGCGGCGCAGTACAGTCCCTTAGAGTTGGTGAACTTACTCAATCAAATCTTTTCTGCCTTTGACCGCTTGGCCGAGCACTATCACTTGGAAAAAATCAAAACTATCGGCGATGCCTACATGGTGGTGGGCGGCGTGCCCGTTGCCCGACCGGGTCATGCGGCGGCGGTGGCCGATATGGCATTAGCGATGCACGAGGTGGTCAGCGAGTTTAGCCTTGATAATCGCACCCCCCTGCGGCTCCGCATCGGCATTAATACGGGCAGTGTCGTCGCGGGCGTGATTGGCATTAAAAAATTTAGCTATGACCTGTGGGGCGACACTGTCAACGTGGCTAGCCGCATGGAATCGCAAGGCCAACCCGGCAAGATTCAGGTCACCGAGACGACCTATGCCCGCCTGTCCGATCGCTTTGAATTTCAGCCCGGCCCGGAGATCCCCGTCAAAGGCAAAGGCCCGATGAAAACTTACTATCTGGTTGGCCGGCTTTAAGCGTTAGCCCGCCGCCATCGCGATACACTGATTGAGGTCTGGCGACCCATCAGAGAACATCGTCTGAGCCGGTTCAGGAGCGATGAGAGCATTGCCTGTGAGTTCTCTGCCGGGGCTGATTTTTCGCCGCTGGCAAAGCGATCGGCGCGGCGCGTCTGAGACCGGGCGACGAGCGGCTAACTCAGTCAAGCTGCCCCCTGCTGAACGGTGCTTATGGGCCAGCTGACTCCGCTCTTTAGAGGCTAAATGAGGGCGAGCGATCGCCCCCGCCCATCTTGAATGACCAGAGATACCCCACTGTAGGAAGACGACATCGAGGTTATGGCAACGTTTTTATTAGAAGTCGGCACTGAGGAACTCCCTGCCAGCTTTGTGCAAGAAGCCCTCGCCCAGTGGCGCGATCGCATTCCCACCGAGCTGGCAGAAGCCCATTTGACGCCGGGCGCGATCGCTTACTACGGCACGCCCCGACGATTGGCTCTGCTGCTGACGGATTTGCCCAGCCGCCAGCCCGATCGCGAAGAAGAAGCCAAAGGTCCCCCCGCGAAAGCGGCTTTCAAAGACGGTCAGCCGACGAAAGCCGCCGAGGGGTTTGCCCGCTCGAAAAATGTTGCGGTAGAAGATCTCGAAATTCGCGAAACTGACAAAGGTGCCTTCGTCTACGTACAGCATCAGATTCCGGGTCGAGCGGCGACTGACCTGCTGCAGGAATGGATTCCCCAGTGGATTTTGGGACTAGAGGGCAAGCGGTTTATGCGCTGGGGCGACGGCGACCTCAAATTCCCGCGTCCGATTCGCTGGCTGGTCACGCTGCTGGATGATCAGCTGATTCCCCTAACGCTAGAGAACGGCTCCGAGCGGTGCGTCAGCGATCGCGTTTCCCAGGGCCATCGCGTCCTGCATCCGGCGCCCATTACGCTCAACCACGCTCAAGACTATGCCACCCAGCTGCGATCGGCCTTTGTCGAGGTCGATGGTCAACAGCGGCAGGCCGACATCCGGTCAGCGGTGGAGCAGGCGGCGCAGTCGGTCAAAGGCCAAGCCCACGTCAGCGAAGACCTGCTGAGCGAAGTGGCCAATTTAGTGGAATGGCCGACGGCAGTAGTGGGTGAGTTTGAGCCCGCTTTTTTAGAGTTGCCCGCCGAAGTCGCCATGATGGAAATGGAGAGCCATCAGCGGTATTTTCCGGTGTTGGCCAGGGCCGCCAGCTCCGAACTGTTGCCCTACTTTGTCACCGTATCGAATGGCGACCCGCAAAAGTCGGCGCTGATTGCCGAAGGTAACGGTCGCGTCATTCGCGCTCGGCTGGCAGATGGCAAATTCTTTTTTGATGCCGATCGCGCCCAACCGCTGGCGGCCTTTGTGCCCAAGCTCGATGCCGTTACCTTTGAAGAACGGTTAGGTTCTATGGGAGCCAAGGTCGAGCGCATTGGGGCGATCGCTGAGTTGATCGCGACTCAATTGGCGCTAGACGCCACCGTGCGACAGGAGCTGCAGCGGGCCGCCCAGCTCTGCAAGGCTGACCTCGTCACCCAAATGGTGGGGGAATTTCCCGAACTGCAGGGCATCATGGGCGAAAAGTATGCCCGTCACAGTGGTGAGCCCGAAGCTGTTGCCGTGGCGATTGCCGAACATTATCGACCGCGCGGTGCTAGCGACAGCCTGCCGCAAACCCTGGTAGGTCAGCTCTTGGGCATGGCCGACCGGCTAGATACCCTGGTGGGCATTTTTAGCCTGGGCATGCTGCCGTCGGGGTCGTCCGATCCCTTTGCGCTGCGCCGGGCGGCGAATGCCATCATCGCCGTCACCTGGGACGCGGATTTAGCGATCAATCTGCACGAGCTGCTCGATCAGGTGGTGACGGCCTTTGTGCAAAATCCGGATTTGACGGTTGAGCAAGCAGAGCCGCTGCGATCGCAGCTGCAGGACTTCTTTAAGCAGCGGGTGCAAACGCTGTTGCAGGACGAGTTAACTATCGACTATGACTTGGTGAATGCCGTGGTGGGTGACGACGACCCCGCCTATACCCAGCGGGCGCTGAGTGACCTGCTGGATACGCGCGATCGCGCGGTCTTTTTGCAGAGTCTGCGGCAAGATGGCACCCTTGCCCGCATCTATGAAACAGTCAACCGCGCGGCCCGACTGGCGGCCCAGGGCGACTTAGATGCCAGCAGTCTAGATCCGACCACTGTGGTTGACCCAAATCGGTTTCAGCAAGCGTCGGAACGAGCCTTTTTGGCAGCTCTGCAGGCGCTGCTGCCGCAAACCGTGGCCGCCCAGCGCGATCGCGACTATCGTCAGCTGGTGTCAGGGCTCGAAGCCGCCGCCCCGATTGTTAGCCGCTTTTTTGACGGCCCCGACAGCGTCCTCGTGATGGACAAAGATGCCGCCATCCAGCAAAATCGATTAAATCTGCTGGGCCTGCTGCGCAACCATGCGCGGGTGCTGGCAGAGTTTGGCGCGATCGTCAAAGGCTAATCAGGGCTACCCCAACTATCCGAAATTATGGAAAAACGCGCTCATGTGATTGGGTTAGGTCGCTCTGGCATTGCCGCGGCCAAGCTATTGCAGCAGGCCGATTGGGCCGTTGTGCTCAGCGATCGCAATTCCCAGCCTCTAATGCAGGCTGCCATTCCACCGCTAACAGCAGCCGGGATCACGGTTTGCCTCGACCACAGCTTTGCTATCAATGCCGATCCTGCTGATTTGGTCGTCGTTAGCCCTGGTGTACCGTGGGACATTCCCCCTCTGGTGGCGGCGCGGGCGCAGGGGATTGAGGTAATTGGGGAGGCAGAACTGGCCTGGCGTCATCTGCGCGATCGCCCCTGGGTGGGCATCACCGGTACCAACGGCAAGACGACTGTTACGGCCCTGACCGCCGCGATCTTTCAAGCTGCCGGACTGAGCGCCCCCGCCTGCGGCAACATTGGCGAGGCAATTGGTGAATTGGCCCTCGCGCCCACCCATCCCGATTGGGTGATTGCTGAACTCAGCAGCTACCAAATTGAAGCGGCATCCACCCTGTCACCTGACATCGGTCTGTGGACAACCTTTACGCCCGATCATTTGGCCCGCCACAAAACCCTCGACAACTATTTTCAGATCAAAGCCAAGCTGCTGCACCAATCGAAGCGGGCAGTGCTCAACGGCGATGATCCGACCCTGCGCACCCAGGCGGCAGCGCAGTTTCCCGATGCCTATTGGACGAGTACGCAAGGCCCTGAGGCGATCGCGCCCCTGGTGCCCCTGGCCTATATCGAAGCGGGCTGGGTCAAAGTGGCTGGCACGTCTATCGTGGCTGTGGCTGCGCTCAACATGGTCGGCGAGCACAATCAACAGAATCTACTCATGGCTGTTGCTGCCGCTCACTTGGCCGGATTGGTGCCTAGCGCGATCGCTCAAGGGGTAAAAACCTTCCCTGGCGTGCCTCACCGTTTGGAAGCGGTGGGCACCTGGCAGGGCGTCGCCTATATCAATGACAGCAAGGCGACCAACTACGATGCGGCCGTGGTAGGGCTACAGGCCGTGCCCGCTCCGGCCATTTTGATTGCCGGGGGCGAGGCCAAAGCGGGGGATGATGCCGCCTGGCTCAGCGAGATTCAAGCTAAGGCCGTGAGTGTTTTGCTGATTGGTAATGCTGCTGAGACCTTTGCTCAACGACTGAGCGCGATTGGCTATGACTCCTATGAAATTGTCGAAACGATGGAGCAGGCCGTGCGCCGCAGCGCCGAACTCGCCCCCCAACTCGGCGCTCAAACGGTATTGCTATCACCGGCCTGCGCCAGCTTTGATCAATATCCCAACTTCGAAGTGCGCGGCGATCATTTCCGCCGCCTTTGCCAAACGATGCTGGCCTAACCTGAGTTCGGGATAAGCTTCTGATTACATCAGGCTCGTTGATGACCAGGGCAATTCCCCTCTCGGGAGGGTCTAGGGGGCAAACACATCAGAAAACCCACCCCGTCCTACGGACACCCCTCTGATGGAGGGGAAAATACTGCTCAGTTGCTTAACCCTAATTAACGTTGCTGTACATTCCGCATTCTGCTGTGCCCACAAAAAATTAGCGGCTACGCGCTTTCTCAAGAGAGAAAATGCATAGCCGCTATCACGTTATTCAGGCTGATTTCAGGCTGGTTGCAAGACCCAGTGGCTTAAATCACCATGCCGTCAGGAATCACCGCGTTTTTGAGAATGACCACGATGCCACTGCGAATGTAGAAACCGAGATCTTCGCGTTCGGACTCCTCGACGTTTTCCTTATTCACAATTTGGACATTGCGACCAATGCGAGCATTTTTGTCGATGATGGCCTTGCGGATAACCGAGCCCTCACCAATGCCAATGGGTATTTTGCCCCGAGTCAGGTGCTTGCTGCTCTCTGACAGCGGCTCATAAAAATCAGCCCCCATCAGCAAGGCATCTTCGATGACGCAGTTGCCCTGTATCCGCTGTCGTAAGCCAATGACAGAGTGACTGACCCGGCAGTCTTTTAAGATACTGCCGTCGCCAATGATCGATTCGGTAACGTGACAGTCGAGCAGTTTGCTGGGCGGCAAATAGCGCGATCGCGTATAGATCGGCGCATTTTCTTGGTAAAAGCTGAACGGTGGCTGGGGCTGTATCGTCAACGCCAGATTCGCGTGATAAAAGGCCTCAATCGTTCCAATATCTTCCCAGTAGCCGTCAAACAGATACGCCTGAACGTTGTAGTCTTTGGCCGAGTGAGGAATGATCTCTTTGCCAAAGTCCGTTTGCTCAGGATTGTTGCGCAGCAAATCGATCAGGACGTCTTTCTTAAAGACGTAAATACCCATTGAAGCAATGTAGGGGTTCTCTTTGGCCTGCTCTGGCGTTAACCCGAGGGTCGATGTATCTACCTGCATTTGCTTCAGAGCATCGCCTTTAGGTTTTTCTGAAAAATCGACTACGCGGCCAGCGGCATCGATTTTCATCAAGCCAAAGCTGGAGGCCAACTTTTCGGTGACGGGCACCACTGACAGGGTCATGTCCGCGTTGGTGCTGCGATGACGCTCGATAAACAGCGAGTAATCCATCCGATAAAGATGGTCACCTGACAGAATGAGAAATTCATCGACATCCCAATCTTTGAGCATCCACAGATACTTGCGCACAGCGTCAGCGGTGCCCTGAAACCAGCTGGGGCTATCGGGGGTCTGCTGCGCGGCCAATACCTCAACAAACCCCTCACTAAATTGAGAGAATTGATAGGTTCGCGAAATGTGACGATTCAAAGACGCCGAATTGAATTGCGTCAGAACGTAGATTTTATGAATTTCGGAATTAATGCAGTTACTAACGGGAATATCAATCAAACGATATTTACCCGCTAGAGACACTGCTGGCTTTGCTCGAAACTTGGTGAGTGGGTAAAGGCGGGTACCGGCCCCTCCACCAAGGATGATAGATAAAACTCTTTTCACCAGGAACCTCGCAACTGCCAGTGACTACCCTTGGATTTACACCTTTCAGTGTGTGATGGTGAGTCCCCATTGGCAAGGGGGGATCAAGACTTTCTGCCGCTTTTGTGTTTTAGATCACGGCTGGCGAGATGATGGCCGATCGCTGAATTTCTTTTTCGCCAACAAATTTGTTCGGAATGGGGCGGGCGATCGCTACCCAAACTCGAATGCCCTAATTTGCCTGCAAATGACTAGCGTGGGCATCGGTTTGAGCAAGCGTGGGCGCTCATCCCTGGAAATCAGTTTTGAGCCGCCCGGCGTCCAGCCCCAAATCGCACACTGGCGATTACGGGCGCAATGAGCGCTTCCATCAACCCCACGATCACCCACAAGATGGCTCGACTATAGCTGTAGCCCACAGCTAACTGCTGCTGGTCTAATAATTGTTCAGCGGCCCCGGCTCCTAACGCTGAAATGCCCCACACCAGCGGAATGCTGAGGGGGATACAGAATAAACAGGCCAGCACCAGCAAGCCCCCTGACCACTGGGCGTGTTGAGAGAAGCGCCCCAGCCGATAGTACGCTCGCCAGGTGATGACTGCCGCCGCCGCTAAACCAGCCCCCAGTAACGCTAACCGCAGCAGGCTCAGCCATCGAGATGGGGTTAGATAGGTGGTTAACGTGAGCTGATCGGCGGGTAGCCCGGTGAAGGTGGCTTGCCAATGCTGCTGATTGAGCAATGGCAGGTCGGGCGCAAACTCAGCCTGCCAACCGGCAGGGGCGAACACATCAACGGTGAGCGTGCCGAAGGAGCGCCACTGGCGGGCGGGCGATAGCCAATAGGTCAGGTCATAAACCCGGTAAATATCGCGATCGTCGCTGTCAGGCTGGCCGGTGTACTGCACGGTGATCGCCTGTTCGCCAGGGCTCAAGGGCACCTGAAACTGTAAGCCACTCACGGGCTGCGGGCCATCAATGTTCCACTCTGTGGGAATTTCAGGGGCTTCGATGCGGGTGGCGGCGATTTCTTGCTGATCGTTCAACAGCACTTGCCCAGTGGCTAATCCTGGGGCGACAAATAGCAGCTCGATCGCCGTGGCCGCACCAGGATTATTGATTTGATAGGTCGCGGCGATTTGGGCGGGCTCTTGTGCCGCGAGGGGGCGCAAATCGAAGACCAAATCTTCGTGGAGAATGTCGAGGGTGCTGACATCGGCCCAGGGTTCGCTGAGCAAATCACCGGCCCGTGAAGGGGAAGCCATATTGGCGATCGCGACCGAAGAAAATGGCAGCACGAGGATAATCAGGCAGCTGAAAACCCCCAAGAATATCCGCGATCGCCGCTGGTTGCGAAGCCATGAAGGAACCCTTGCCACCGGCCCAAACCTCTCAAGATCTATTTTTCTGATTACAACACTTTGCCATTACGAGAGGCCCCCGCGCCTATGCTGGAGCTATTGGTTTTGGTCGCATCTACCTCAGTTCTTGCCGTATGAATACTCCGTCTTCTCCCCCCTATTTTGCTAATTGCGAAAACATCGCGCTGCCCACTAAAAGCGGGAATTATGAGCCGCATACTGCTTGGTGGCTGGCCCAATGTTCGTGGTTGGCCTACGATTCGAAGCTCAACATCGCGACGAACTTGCAACGGGCTGGGTTCGATCGCCTTTACTACTTTGATATGCGTGGCACGCAAGGCTTTTTGGCCCTGCATCCAGGCAACGGGCAGCGATTTGCGGCGCTGGCGTTTCGCGGCACAGAAAAAAACTACATCGACATCCTCACGGATATCATCATTTTTCGGAACAAGCTGCCCGATTTAGCCGATAAGACCTATGGCGAAGGGCCATTATTTGCCCATGCCGGATTTTTGCAGGCGTTTCAGTCGATTTGGGGTTCGGCCCTGCCCCATGCGATTCAAAATCAAATGGATGAGAGTGAATGGGTGGGGCCACGGGGCGTCAGCGACGTTATTCACGATAAAATCTGCGGTCAAGAAATGCCGTTATTTGTGGCGGGGCACAGCTTAGGCGGTGCGATCGCGACCCTGATGGCCTACCATGCCGCGACCTATCACCCCGACATTTATCTCTACACCTTTGGTAGCCCTCGCGTGGTCAATCATCCCCTCAGTCAAAAAATTACGACGGTTTTGCGCGATCGCTCCTACCGCTGCGTCCACGGCGACGACATTGTGCCGCGAGTGCCGCCGTTGTTTAATTACACCCATATTGAGCAGTTGGTCTATTTCGACCCGGTGCGCGGTCGAGTGTCCGGTAAACGGCAGATGCGCAACGATCTGGTCGTTATTTTGTTGCTGCACTTAGATGCCATTTTGTTTTTTCTCACCTTGCGGCTGCGTAAACCCAAAACCACCCTGGCCCATGCAATCGCCGGTTACATTCAGGCGATCGAGCGCGAGTTGCTGACGCCGCAGACCCATCTGACTACTACGCCCCCTCAGAGCACCGCCGTCCGATCCTAAAGGCGCTCTAGCTGAGTGCCGCAGCCATATTGCCGCAGCAGTTGGGCAATGCAGGCGATCGCGGTGGTGCGCCCGGGCGATGAGGGCACTGCCGGATCCGACAGCCACCATCCCGATGTGCGATCGGGGGCTTGCCACAGGTCTAAATGCGCTACGGGTGGGTCAGCGTAGAAGCTGTCATGGCCCGCCCCTAAGAGCGCTGAACTCCAATGGGTGAAGTGGTCGTGACTAATGCGATGCAATGGAAAATCACCCAGCTGCGGCACGCCCCAGCCATCGATCGCAATCAGCGCCGCTACCGTCCGCCCCTGCGCTTGCCACAGCTGCGCGGCAGCAAGCGCTCCGGCCACACCCGCGCTAAAGCCGATGAGCACCAAGGGCACGGGGGGAGCCGCTACTGTCTGCAGATATGACCAGACAGAAAAGCCGCTGAAGGGAGCGTAGCGCTGTGTCGGCAACAGGCCTACCGGCTGAGGGCGTGGCGGTTTGGGGCGTGGAGAATTTGCCTGTAACTGACGCTGGAGGGCAGCGATAAAGCGATCGCTCAAGGCTACAGAATGCATGCCAGGGCAAATAATCAGCGTCATCGCAAGGAGGCGTCATCACAAAAGGACATCAAGCGTGAACAGGAAGTGAAGGTGGTAGCGAGGCACTGGCAACGCTACCAACCCGCTAAACGGTGTAGCCCCGAGCGATCAGTCCCCGCTAAGCTTAAACCAACCGGACTTACTCAGTGGCATCCGGTTTTGGCCCCCGAGCCCCCAATTCTGGGGCAACCGGATGCAATTTCCCCCAGAATTGGAGGATGCAAGGGGGCTATGCGTCAGTTCTAACCAAGCAGTCATTCTGCCAAAGGCATTATTTATCAGGTACTACTGAGACCGTTATGACACAATCTACGCTGCCGAATTGTTTTGTGGCCGGAGCCAGTCGCGGCGTCGGTTTTGAGGTTGTGAAAGGACTCCGAGCTCACGGCTACACCGTCACAGCGCTGATTAGGACGGATGATACCCGATCGCACCTCGAAGCGCTGGGAGCCCAAGTGCAGTTGGGCGATGCCCTGGATGCTGCGCAAATGACGACAGCCTTGCAGGGCTTTGGCGATGCCCCCTTTGCTGTGGTGACGACGATTGGTGGCAAAGGCATGACCCGCGATGAACCGCGCTCCGATTATTTGGGCAATCGCCATTTGATTGATGCGGCCAAGCCACTGCGATGTGAGCGATTCTTATTGGTGTCTTCCATTGGCGTGCGGGAGAGCGCGATCGCCCTGCCCGCCCAAGTGCTCGATACGCTCCGTCCGGCCCTGCTGGCCAAGGCCAAAGCGGAAGAACATCTGCTCGCCAGCGGGTTGCCGTTTACGATTGTGCGTCCGGGTGGTTTGCTCAACGAGCCCGCGAGTGGTCATGGACTCCTGACGGCGGATGTTCGCGCGGCGGGCAGCATCAGCCGTCTGGATGTGGCCGATCTGGTGATTCAATGTTTGCGGTCAGAGCGGGCGGCCAACCAAGTTTTGTCGGCGATTGATCGCGATCGCAGTCGCAGTGAGCTGCCCGTTGAGCCGTGGCCCCTGTAGCGATCGCCTGTAGCTGAGTTTGGCCTGGCCTTATGTGAACAAACGTCAAGCAGATTTATTTGGCGGCTGCCGAATAGTCTGTTGGGCTACCGTCTTAGCCTTGAGCGTGACCGTCGCCGCCTCGCAGGCACGAGATTAGGTAACTATATGTATCTGGGCGTAAAAAAATGTAATGAAAACCCTCATCAATCCCCCTTACTGTAACGGTTATGGCTTTAAATCTTTATTTAAGGACGCCGCCGCCATATCGGCTTAAATACACATTGGAATCTTGAGCATGAGCAGTAATTTAGCAAGTCAGCTTCGAGAAGGTACTAAGAAAGCCCACACGATGGCTGAAAACGTCGGCTTCGTCCGATGCTTTCTACGTGGTGTCGTAGAAAAGAATTCCTATCGTAAGCTCGTCGCTAACTTCTACTTTGCTTACACCGCAATGGAAGAAGAATTAGAGCGCCATAAAGACCACCCCGTCGTCTCGAAGGTCTATTTCCCCGAGCTGCATCGCAAGCAAACCTTAGAGCAAGACTTGCATTATTACTACGGGGCCAACTGGCAAGAGCAAATCAGCCCGTCGACATCAGGGCAGAAGTACGTCGATCGCATTCGCGAAGTGGCCAATAACCAGCCGGAGCTGCTGGTGGGGCATTCCTACACGCGCTACTTAGGCGATTTGTCTGGTGGGCAGATTCTTAAGGGCATTGCTCAGCGCGCCATGAACCTGTCAGAGGGGGAAGGCACCGCGTTTTATGAATTTGACGCCATTGACGACGAGAAGGCGTTTAAGGCCACCTATCGCCAGTCGCTCGATGAAATCGACGTCAGTGAAGCGATGGCTGACCAAATTGTGGAAGAAGCCAATGATGCCTTTGGCCTCAATATGGAAATGTTCCAAGAGCTTGAGGGCAACTTGGTGAAGGCGATCGGTCAGATGCTATTTAACACGCTAGCGAACCGTCGTCGTCGCGGCAGCACTGAGCTCGCCACCGCTGAATAAGTTCAGTTACCACCTGGCAGTGGTCGAGAGCATTGCTCTCGCTCACTATGGTCTCAACTTTTCCCTTTGGCATGGCCCCCATCGCAAACTTGCGATGGGGGCCATGCGCTTTTGACTGACAAAAAATTAAAATAAAAGCCCATGCGCGTGCATTGGCAGAAGCGCTCTATGAAGAGACTGCCTTGGCGCAGGGAAAGACCCTGCAGGTATTTAAGCAGTGGCTCATCGTCATCTGCTGAAGCATATAGAACTCGAGCTTGCTAATTTTTATCCCTGAAGATCGGTGCAAAGATCTAAGTATCTTTGATCCCCCAGTCCAATTTGTCCCCAAACCGCTTGTTCTACGATTTCTTTGTGGTCATATTGAGGATCTGCATCATATAAAGTGATGATTTGATCCGGGAAAAGATATTCCCGATCATCATACGTGTGAGTTCTAGATTCCAAGTTGGAAATCAGCTCAAATGCGTCGTATGCGGTAATACTGAAAAGATCTACACCTAGATATTCGAGATTGATTTCTTGGTTAGAAGCGATTCCAATAAACGACACAGTTTCGTCAGCTTGGTATTCGGTCTGAATAGAGCTTTTGAAGAAGTAGTCTAAGGATTGTCTCTCAAATGAGAGCGGATATCCCGCTTTGCTCATCAAGGTACGCACTTCTTCCCTTCTCATTCCCAGTAGGATTGGCCCAACACCGATGTGAGGCTGCAGTTTTAGAATCATTTTTCAAAAGCTCAACTTAGGTAGAAGCCATAAGCACTAACTTATTGATGGAAGGTAGCATCGTCCAGTCATATTCAAACGAGGCTGTGTATGTGAGCAGAGTGATCGAGATCGCTCTTCAAGCCATCTCCACATGGAGAAGCAAATTGACGCAATAAACTGTTTTGATAAGCGCTAGTGAGCAGATAGGATACAAGGCCTAGTTCTCTATGGCACAAGTCTCGATATTCCTCCAGATTCTGCTTCCGCTTGCTCCCTGCCCCCTTGCCCGTCATGAATGGTATGCAAACTGACGCCGTTGCGTACTAGTGGCCATCTTTCTGATTTTTTCCTGCCCTTTGTAGTAGGCCATCTTGAACCTGAATAATCCGGTGAGTTTGGGCAGCAATGTCAGGCTCATGGGTCACGATGATGACGGTAATGCCCTGGCGGTTGAGTTCGGTAAAGAGGGCCATGACTTCGTGAGAGGTTTGGGTGTCTAGCGCACCCGTCGGTTCGTCAGCCAACACTAAAGCCGGACGATTGACGAGGGCACGGGCGATCGCCACCCGCTGCTGTTGCCCCCCCGAGAGTTGGCTGGGGCGGTTGTCTAGGCGATTGCCCAGCCCCACCTGGGTCAAAACTCTTGTGGCTTGTTTGCGTCGCTGCCGACGAGTTGCACCGGCATAAACCATGGGTAGCATGACGTTTTCTAAGGCCGTGGAGCGCGGCAGCAGATTGAACTGCTGAAATACAAAGCCAATGCGCTGATTGCGGATGTAGGCCAGCCCTTCATTACTCAGCGTGGTTAAGTTGCGTCCTTCGAGCCCATAGTGGCCTGCTGAGGGGCGATCGAGGCAGCCAATAATGTTCATCAGGGTCGATTTGCCGGAGCCGGAGGCTCCCATAATTGCGACATAGTCCCCTTCCTCAATCGTGAGGTCAATGCCCTTCAACACGGGCACATCCACTTCACCCAGACGGTAGGTTTTACGAATCCCTTCCAGCCAAATCATGGTGGCCATCATGACACCTGCTAGTCACTTCTCAACGCAATAATCGGGTCTAATTTGGCAGCGCTGCGGGCCGGAATCACCCCGGCGACAATGCCAATGGCAAAAGAAAGTCCTACCCCCAGGGCGATCGCCCAGAGAGAAATCACAAAGGGAAAGTCGAATAGCGTCGCGGCAATCCGAGCGATCACCACACCGAGTCCTACGCCTAAGACACCCCCCGCCGCCGCAATAGCGATCGCTTCGGCCAAAAACTGGCTCAAAACCGCGTGGTCGGTTGCCCCGACCGCCTTCCGGATGCCAATTTCGCGGGTGCGCTCGACCACCGACACCAGCATGATGTTGGCGATGCCAATGCCGCCGACGATGAGGGAGATGGCGGCGATCGCCGTCACCATAATGGTGAAAAGTCCCACCGTGCTGGTGAGCGTCTCAACCAGATCAGCCGCGCTAACGATCTCAAAATCATCTTCATCGCCTTTAGCGGGATGGATATTGTGGCGCACACGCAGTAAATTCGTAATCTGAAAATCAGCCGCCTCTAACTGAGCCTGCTCAGTCACTTTCACCGCAATCCCTTGAACGGCGATGCCACTCAACGCGTTATTCCCCACCAATCGAGCGGACATATTTGTGAGGGGCACGTAGATCTGCTCATCTGGATTTTCGCGGCCTTGAGCCCCTTTTTCATTGGCCACCCCGAGCACGCTGTAGCGCTGCCCTTGGATGCGAATATCGGCGCCGATCGCCTCACCGCCCGAACCGAACAAATCATCCCTCACCGTGGGGCCTAACACGGCCACGGCCTGTGCTTCGGTAAGCTCTGCTTCAGTAAAAAATCGGCCTGAGGCCAACGGAATGTTGTTGACCGTGGGGTAATGGGTATCCGTCCCTAAAACGGTGGTGGATGTATTGTTTTGGTCATAAACTACCTGGGCCGTTTGCTCCAAATAGGCCGTTACCGTATCGGCGACGGAGACCTGTGACGCAATGGCTTGGGCATCGCTCCAGGTTAGCGTTGTCGCACTGCCGCGACCTTGACTGACATTGCCGCTGCTCGCGGCCCCGGCTCTGATCTGCAAAAGATCGGCCCCTAAGTTCTGCAAATTGGCTTCAGTCGCCGATTGCACGCCTTGCCCGACCGACGTCACGGCAATCACGGCGGTAATGCCAATGATGACGCCCAACATGGTGAGGGCCGTGCGGAGTTTGTTGTTCCACAGCGCCGCGATCGCCATTGCCAAAATTTCCACGATAGAAATTGCGGGCAACTCATGGTTCCCTGCTAAGGGTTTCGCCTGCGGGCGTAATTCAGCCCCCATTGGCACCGCCTCCACCATCGCTTCCACCTGAACCACCGCCACCCGGACCGCCACCACCCGGACCACCGCCGATACCCGACGGGCGACCCTCACCGACATTCCGGCGGTTCTCGGGCAACCCTTGAGCCGCACTCAACACCACCTGTTCATTACCCTCGAGTCCGGTGATTACCTCGGTGCGATCGTCCACCGTTAACCCCGTCTCGATGGGGCGAAATTGCAGGGTGCCATCACTGCCCATGATCAAAACCCCTTCCCCTTGCTCCTCCCGCACAATGGCGACGGTGGGCACCATGAGCACATTACTCAGTTCACCTGCTTGAAATTCCACATCGACATTCATCCCTGGCCGCAGCTGTGACTGGACGGCTTCGGGAAGATTGACCCGGACCTCAAAACTGGTCACGTTGGAGGTGACGGTAGCCTGTTCGGCAACCTGGGCGACAGTGCCTGCAAACTGGCGATCGGGGTAAGCATCGGCGGTGATGCTAGCCGTTTGCCCCACCTGAATCTGAGCGATATCGGTTTCGGCTACATCAGCGACCATCTGATAATTGGACGCTAACGAGAGAATTGAGGAGGAAGACGATGACGACGTCTCGCTAGCCGCCGTTGAAGGCGAGACAAAATCGCCGGGGTCAGCATAGCGGGCCGTCACAATGCCGCTAAAAGGAGCCCGAATCACCGAGTCATCAATCTGCGTGGCGATCGTGGTCAACGCCCCTTCTGCCTCCATCACGGCGGCTTCGGCCTGGGCAATTTCTTCCTGACGACTACCAGACTGACTGAGATTGAGCGCCTGCTGGGCGCTTTTTACCTGGGCCTGTGCCGTATCCCGAGCGGTGCGATAGCTCGTTGTTTCTTGGGCCGAGACCGCCCCCTGATCGTAGAGAACTTGATAGCGGCGCAGGTCTTCTTCCGCCTGGCTTAAGTTGGCTTCGGCACTGGCCAGGTTAGCCTCAGCTTGGGCAATCTCTTGGGGACGATTACCCGCCACGAGCATGGCCAGATTAGCGCGGGCGGAGGCAAGCTGCCCTTCCGCCTGAATCAGCTGCCCCTGCAAATCGGAATCATCCATGTAAGCCAACGCTTGACCTGATTCAACCGCATCGCCCTCGACCACGGTTACTTGCTCCAAACGCTCTGACGTTTTAGGGCTGACGTTGGTCAGTTGCTCTGCTTCGACCGTGCCGTTGGCCGCCACAGTAATGGGTAGCGTGGCGGTTTCGACCTCAACTGTCTGCGTTTGGGCTTGTGCTTGCTGCTGGGGCAACAGCACAAACTGCCGATAGAGCAGATAGCTACCGCCCGTCAGGAGACCGCAAAGGCAGAGGCCCGCGACACCTTGTGCGAGTTGATGTTTCTGACGCTGCTTGAAAGCAATTTTGATCGGTGATGGGGAAACCGTCTCTGATGTTTTTTGGGGCGATCGCAAATTCATAGCATTCATATCCATGAAACGACTCTTTCAATGAGGGACAAGCTTTACCGCAAATCGCATCTACCCCCACCGCGGTCATTCTCAACGCTGATCGTCAGTGAATCGATGAAAACAGTATTGCTGGGGAGCTCTAGCGCTGCGGCGCTGTAGGTCGCGACATAATCCGCGCAGTTGCGGCTCCAGCTCGTCAGGGTCACTCCCGTCAGATCAATCACCTCACCATCGCTAACCCTGCCAGTGCTGAAATCTTCGACACTCACGACGATGCTCACCACATCACCGGGGGATGAGGCATACGTACAGGCCGCCAGTGAAAGTAAAATCAGCAGTCCTAAGCAACTTTCAAGCTTTGATAAGTGAATGGCAGAAAAGCAATTTCTCATCGGACCAGCCGCCTGAGCTATCAAGTGGTTTGAGAATAAAACCAGCGGCTGGGTCTGAGCATGTGCCAAATAGTTAAATCGAGATGGCCAAACGTCATGGGTCATCTGGCTAAGCCTCAGCACAAACCTGAGATGCTGCTGTTCTTTTTGATAGGGTTAACCTCACACCCAGGTTTTTCCCCATGGCTCAGGCACTGAACCTGCTTTATCAGCGTTACCGCTTGATTGCTCTAGCGGTTTACACCGCCGTGCTGTTGGCCGGTTTCGTCGATTGGTTCTATGACGGTCTGGGGCCGCGATCGCTGGTGAGCGCCCCCGAGCAATATCGGTTCTTATTTTTTGTGGTGATGGTGTTGGCGCTCATCGGGCTGGAACTCCAGGCCGTGGGACAGGTTGATTTTGCCCCGGCAAATCAGGCCAAGCGAGGCCAGCTAATTCCCCTTTTTATTCGCATATTTTTGTTTGTCGGCGCTTGTTTAGTCACTGATCTGACCTACTCACAGATCCTGTTTTTACCCATTCTTTTGTATAGCCACTTAGCCGTTGATAAACGCTTGAGCTATTTCGTCGCGATTCTGGCAGTCGTTACTCTTTTAGGACTCAAATCCTCTGACTTTAGTGACCTGGGAGGGTCGCTCTTGCCGCCCCCAGCAGTGGATGGCAGACCGCCGAGGCGACCGCCGCCATTGAGCCGACTGATTGATGAAAGCATGGGCTCACTCATCGCCCTATTTTTTACGCTGCTATTAGCCCGCGCGATGTCCCAAGCGACTCAAGCTCAGCAAAAGTTGGCGGGTTTATTGACCTCCCTCGAAGCCTCCCACACCCAACTGCAACACTATGCCGCGCAGGTAGCTGATTTAGCGGCCACCGAAGAACGCAATCGCTTGGCGCGTGACATTCACGATAGTCTGGGCCATCATCTGGCGGCGATTAATATTCAGCTCGAAAAAGCCAACGCCTACAGAAAACGCGACCCCAGCCGCGCCTATGAAGCGGTAGACCATGCGAAACGCACTGTGCAAGCGGCCTTAAAAGATGTGCGGGAGTCGGTGAGCAGTCTGCGTCAAGATAGTGAGCCTTTCCTATTTTCAGAAGCCCTGAACGATTTGCTGCGACGCATGCGTCATAGTGGGCTGGAACTCAAGCTGACGCAGACTGGCGATTGCTCACCCTATAGCCGACTAAAGCTGATGACCTTGTATCGGGTGATTCAAGAGGGGCTGACCAATGTGCATAAGCATGCCGGGGCCAGCCAAGTGACGATCTCGATCGATTTTGGGGCTCAAGTTGCCACGCTAGACCTCATCGACAATGGCTTGGGATTTGATGTCGCCGCCTGGAAGTCGCGGAGCCATGAACAAACCACCCATGGATTACTCGGTTTACAAGAACGACTCAGTTTAGTCGGGGGCACCCTTGACATCTGCAGTCAGCCCCAAGGCACCCAACTGACGGTTAGAATTCCTCAGGCCCAGGCTCAGGCCCACCTGCTGGCTCGTTTGAATTCGGAGTCCATGGCATGACGGTCAAAATCCGCATTTTGCTGGTCGATGATCAATACCTGATTCGCGAAGGCATTGCCTCTTTGTTAGAACTCGAAGCGGCGGTTGAGGTCGTCGGGATAGCCGGTAACGGTCAGGAGGCGATCGCCCAAGCCCTCAAGTTAAAACCGCACATCATTCTCATGGACGTGCGCATGCCGGAAATGAGTGGCGTCGAAGCCACGGCCCAGATCAGACAGGCGCTACCCACCTGCCAAATCATCATGCTCACCACCTTTGATGATGAAGAGTTTATTGTGCAGTCGCTGCTAGCTGGGGCCTGTGGCTACTTGATGAAAGACATTCCGCCGCAAGACCTGATTCAAGCCATCAAGCTGGCCCATGCCGGGGTTTATCAACTAGCACCTGAGGTGGCAGGTAAACTCATCGGCGCGCTTAAAAGCAATCAAGCATCGGTCACCAAACCACCCATTGAGACGCCCCTAACCGCGAGAGAACTGGAGGTGCTAAAACTGCTCGCCAAAGGGACGACGAATAAAGGCATTGCCCAGGCCCTATACGTGAGTGAGGGCACGGTCAAAAATCATGTTTCTAATATTTTGATGCGGCTAGATCTGCGCGATCGAACCCAGGCCGCTATATACGCGGTAGAGAACGGTTTAAGCTAACAAAAATTCGTCAATGATAGCGTCAAATAGTTTTTGGCCATATGCGTTTAGACTAGAATCTCTTGCCAGCAAAAGTTCTCAAATCGCGCTACAGATATGCTCCTGGCAGAAGCATATGGCCATGCATCCGAGGCTACTGTCGGCAGGCTTCGGTCGTCTGCCCGGCTTCACCGGCAACAAGCTGGTACTCAAACTCCCAACAAGCTGCTGAAGACTGGCGATACACAACCGCGCTGGTTGCTCCCGGCGTGGTTAAAGACTCAAAAGCCAGCCGATACTCGCGATCGGCGGTTTCTTCAAACTCTGTGATCAGCGTTGAGACTGGCTCGCCATAGCTGCCGCCAAACGGGCTGGGGGTGCGCTGCGCCAGGGCATCGAAGGGACCCGGTTCTATTTGCAGCTCAGAGTTGAAAGACCCGTGATGGCAACCGACAATATAAGGCGGGGTTTTGGTGGTGAAATGCACAAAACTACCGTCTGGCAACTGGAGCGCGTTGCAAGCATCTAGGGCTGCATCCGGTAGGTAACTCAGGTCGCTGTATCGACCCCGGCCATAATAGTCATCCCCCCCTTCACCGAAGTAGACGGGAGTGCCGTCCAGGCCAAAGGCGATCGGGAGTTCAGGATTATGTTCATCCATCAAACAAACTGGTGCGTAATGGTAGTGATAGTCTTCGCCTTGCCCGGCATGGCCGCCACACTGGTCTAATTCGCCCTGAACGACAGTGTCATTACGCTGTTCGTAGTTCTCTAGCGAAGTTGGAACATCGGGACGGCGCTCGTAATGAAAAATGGGCACACCATCAACCGCCACCGCGATGGGGCCACGGGCGCTGGCTTCCACGGGTGCAGCTAGCCAAGAAGGAGAAAGAGGAATTCGCCACTGATAATCGTAGGGAACCGCCACTCTTTGGATCCAAGACAGAATGCCAACCATGGGGGCATCTTCGCGACTGCCAGACGCCAAATCAGGCAGACCGGTCGCAGTGACTTCAAGGAAATCAGCCGTACAATTAGCGGCCTCAGAATCGAGGTGTGACTCAACAGCTGCTTTATAGGTGGCGCAATCTGCTGCGGCTGGCAAACTCTGTGCTAAATCGATTGGTGAACTTTGCCCCAAATCAGTTGGCAAACCCTGTGCTAAATCGATTGGCGAACTTTGTCCCAAATTAGAGCAGCCCCAGATCATAAGCACCATGGAGATCGTCAGCTTGGCTGCCCGCAAAACCCGACTGATCTGTTTATTATGTTGCACTGGCATGATCAATTTCCTTCTTAAACATGTTGGGGCACAGCGAAAACCTGCTGAGCCACAGCGAAATCAGTCCGTAGAGTCTGGTGCCGCTCTCACCAAACCGCAAGCCAGCCCCACCATCGAATTGGGTGAGCAAATAAATCTGCTGATACATCAAAGTGATCCGAGCTTTGATGCGATCACTTAGTTTTCCTCTACTTGCTCACCGCTCTCTTCTCCAGTGCTAGGTACGGCTCTAACCAGTGTTAAACCGAGATAAGGCACCTGGGCTTTCAGTTGCTTTTCTACGGTATTCGTAATCGCTTGAGTTTCCTGGAGGGAAAGGTGAGGCGGTAGCAGCATGTCCATCTCCACCTGGAGTCGATGCCCGAGCCAGCGAGTCCGCAGATTTGCGATACGGCTCACGCCACGCTCCGCGAACGCTTCAGCTTCAATGTCAGTTTCAAGTTCAGGCACATGACTGATGGCATGGTGGAGCGCGTCGAGGACCTCTGGTTCCACGCCATCGAGCAAGCGACTCAGAATCGTCTGTCCCAACTCCCAAACAATTTTGAGCAATACGGCGGCGATCGCCAACCCAATCACCGGATCAGCCCAGGCATAGCCCAAACTCACCCCCACGGCACTGAGCACCACCGCCAGACTGACCAAACCATCGGCCATCGCGTGGTAGCCATCAGCGATCAGGGCCGCACTATTGATTTGCCGCCCGACCCGCACGCGGAAAACGGCCACAATTTCGTTACCGATGAAGCCGACGCCGCCAGCGATCGCTAAGGCTCCCAAATGATACAGGGGCTGAGGATGGTAAAAGCGCTCTACCGACTCATAGGCAGTAATGATGGCGCTCAACAAGATAATTGCCACAATGATTACCCCTGCCAAGTCTTCCAACCGAGCAAAGCCATAGGAAAACCTGGGTGTTGGCTGGCGGCGAGAGACGAGGAACGCCACCCCCAAAGGCAGGGCAGTCATGGCATCCCCGATGTTGTGAATCACATCGGCCAAGAGAGCCACACTCCCCGAAAGCCAAAATATCCCCGCCTGGACAATGGCCGTGAGTAGCAAGCCGACCAAAGACCATTTCACCGCCCAGATGCCGAGGGCAGAACTCGCGATTTCCGGATCGATGACCCCGTGGGTGTGGGTGAAATCGCCGTGATGGGGGTGAGGCTTTACCTTAAGTCCGGTGAGTTGAGGAACGTCAATAGAACTAGAAAGTTGTGTCATAGTACTCGTTGAAACAGGACATTCATATAGGCATAAGTCAGGTAAACGACCCCCACTTCTCTACTTGGGCCGCACATAAAACCCTGTCTATTTGTGTGTTGTGTCGTGTTGGCATCATCAATCTGTCCGAGTCGTCTCCCCCTCTATCGGTTGGGTCTCGGTGGCAGCGCCTCCCGCAAATTAGTTTCGTCAATGCCTAACTCCCTGGCCACTTCAGCGAGATCGGCTTGGCGTCCCCCCGCTGCTTGGATGGCCTGACTGAGCGCCGCTTCAGAGACGCCAAGCTGCGCTGCTGCCTTAGAAAAATCGGGTGGCGTATTCCCTTGAGGTGACCCACCATCCTCGGGCAGTCCACCATCCTCTGGTGGGCCACGCCGTGCCGACGGATCGGGCGTTCCCTTCACGCAGCGCTGCACGAAGGGGTAAGCGTCGGTCACGTAGTAGTGATAAATGCCTTGCGGGAATTCCGGCGTCACCGCAAACCGGCCATTACATTCGTCAAGGTCACCAGAACCTTCAACATATTCATAGTCTTGGGAAAAAGTACCCATCGGTATGAGGTCGACACTGGGACGATCCGGATCCGGCGTGGCTTTCAATTGATAGCTCGGTGCCATCGCCTGCAAGGCACTGGTGCTAGGTACGGGATCGCTGTAGCCATACCGGGCATAGAGCGGAAACCCATCTACCGCCCAACCAATGGGCTGCATCAATTCGCCTGCCAAGTTCTGTTCTGACAGCATGCCTTCGGGCATACCGTGATAGTGATAGACCCCACCCCGCTGCACATGGGCGTGATTGGCATCTTCACCAAAGTCAAAGGTTGATTGGCCGAGCGCTTCCATTGTCCACTCCCCAGTGCTACCGGGCCTCAAACTGCACTCAGACACATCGGTGATACCGGAGGCACACCGCCCACCCGTCCCAGGATTAAACTTCACCCCGTTCAGCGCATAGGCCGGGTTTATAACCCGCTGACCAGTGCCCGTACGCGCAACCGGATTCAGCGGCATCGCGGCATTAACCTCTTGGGTCGTAATGGGGTTACGCTCCCCCACGAACTGTTCACCCGTTTGATGATTCGGGACCCCGTTGGCAACTAGCTGCCGCTGCCCATCAGCACAAGACCACTGGGCCTCACTTTGCAGACCCAATTGCTCGTTCAGCACGTTGGTGCTGGCATCGCACAGGGCGCCCGATGTATCGGCCTCAGTGGCTGCAATGGGTTCCCCTACGTCACCTTCTGGCCGACCGCCACCCGGCCTGCCTCCGGGTGCACCGCCTTCGGGTGGGCCACCTTCTGGCCTGTCTTGGGCAACCTCTTGAGTCACGCTTTCGTGACCCTGCTGGGCCATCGGACTCTGTAATCCGAATGCCAGCACCGCGATCGCAACGCCCAATGTAAGGACGATTAATCCTACTTTTTTCATGGATAGAGCTCCAGTCAAAGAAAACGCTAAATAGCGCCAATAAGCTTGTGTTTTATGAGTGATTGCAAAACTCTCTGAAAATCAGTCTTCAGGAACTGGAGAATGTAGGGCATAGCAAGATTCATCACAGTTCGGATTTTCTGCATTAGCATCAGAAGAATCGCGCATATTACCGACTTCTCTGACACTATCTGGTTTTATCGGCATGACCACCTTCCACATGTCTGAAACACTGCCCAAAGTTTTCTGCATCACTAAGGGGATTTAGGTGTCAACTTCAACCAGGAAATGTCGGTGGAGTCAGAAGGCAGGAGCACTGAATTCTGCCTTCTGACTCCTTAATCAACTGGAGTTTACCGGCGTAAATACTGCAGGTTTAATTAATCACCCAGTAACCATGGTTACGCCAATATTGTTCTTGCAGGGCTGTGTCTAAT
>JBCBJQ010000005.1:0-134748 GCA_038523235.1 Cyanobacteria bacterium J06626_4 | reverse complement strand
CACGCAGCGGCGCAGGCATGGCAGTGTTCCACAAACCGCAGCACCTATCTGACAGATACTTGCGGTGAGCTACTTATAAGCATCCAACAGCCTGTCGCCAGCCGCCGTTTGATTAGACCACCCCAGATAGCTGCAATCACTACCTGGCGGGCTTTTTCCGACCTCGACATGTCGTAGAGCTTTGCCCTTGCCGCAGGAGATTCTGCGATGACTTGCTAGCTCGAGAGCGCAGCGGGCATTACAGTGATTCGTCTGCAGACAGCGATTCGTCTGTAGGGTCTGTCGCTTCGATCAACGCGGTTTTAGCTGCTGGGTTGGGATATTCGCCTTCCACATAGGTATAAACCCCATAGGTGGCCAAACCAAACAGCATCATGCCCATAATGGCACCGCTGCTGAGGCAGAGCTTGCGCACCGCTTGAGAGGTGCGAGCAGCAATGGGATAGTCGCCGCGCCGGTAAGCTGGTTTAACTTGGGCCGCTAATACCAAAGCCACGACCCCAAATGGGGGAAACAGCAGCAGCGTCGTGGCAACGGCATCTCGCCAGTGAGCCGGTGGGCAAGGCGCTTTGTCATAAATGTTGTAAGTGTGATCCCATTCTGAGAGAGAAGAGTCACCGGCTTTCGCAATTAAGCGAAAACGTCTCACAGTCGGTAGCTGTAGCTCAACGAGGCGATCGCGCAACGTATTGGGCAGCTTGAAATAATTGACTGGTGCCCCCACTGGGCGATGCAAGGTCAAAATCAGCAGCTTGTCCTGCGGTTCGGCGCTTAACGAGAAATTTTCCGGGAGCAGATCCGCAAACTGTTCCTGTAGAGACAAGGTGTTGGTCTGTTCTCGGGTTGCTGCCAGCAGGTCGTAGGCTTCATCAAGGCGCAAATCATTGCACAGGGCCAGTTCCCAATCTTGAATGGCGGCGGGCAAATTGCCCAATAGCTGCTGCACTTTGCCCCGATGCAGATAGGCTTCAGCCAGCAGCGGGTTTTGCGCTAGGGCGATGTCAAAGTCAGCTAATGCATTGGCATACTGCTCTTGCTGAGCGAGCACCAGACCCCGGTGATAGCGAATAGTGGCATCATGCGGTTTCAGATTCAAGGCGCTTTCCCAATCTGCTAAAGCGCCCTCCACATCTGACAGTTGGTAACGGAGCAGACCCCGATGACCATAGGCACGGGCATCGTCTGGGCTCAGGGCGATCGCCTGATCAAAATCAAGCCGCGCTTGCTCCAGGGTGTCCTGTTGAAAATACGCTAATCCCCGTCGAATCAAGACTTCTGTGGGATTTTGGTGAGAGTTTAATGCTGCTGTTAGTAACCGAATGGATGCGTCAAGGTTCTTTTGCTGCATGTTTAACCCACGCCGCAGTAAATATCTGCCCTGCTGACGCTGCACCCAAGTTCGCAGTGATCGTGTCATTGCTTCCGCCTCATTGGACAGTTCCATAGTGCCCACTTCAAAGGGTGACAAACTTATTCCGTAACGACAACAAGTCGGGCAACCGTCACAACCACTAGAGGCGTGATTGCAAAGCGCTCAAAACTTTCCATAGCAAGCCTTGAGCGTCCCTTGTCTGAACTTCTACGTGATCCTACAGACGAGCATTTTTAGAAATTGTCTGTGACCATCCAACCGTCATCGACCGGCAGTGAGCGCATCGCATCATGGCCATAAGCTTGTGTAATCAGCAGGCAGGATCGCTGCCGTTTGCCTGACCAAGGTCATCGCTGCGTCACAATAAAGCTAGAAACTTCCTCTTCCGTGAATGGTGACTCAGCCTTTGACAGAACTTGCTACGTTTGGCGCGGGCTGCTTTTGGGGCACAGAAGCCACCTTTAGTCGGCTAACCGGGATCGTTAAAACTTCGGTGGGGTACATGGGCGGCCATTTTGAGAATCCCTGCTATTTGGATGTGCTCTCGCGTATCACGGGCCATGCAGAAGTCGCACAGGTCGAATACGATCCCCGTCAAATTAGCTATGAAACCCTGCTGGAAACTTTTTGGCGGTGTCATGATCCCACCAGTCTGAATCGTCAGGGAGCCGATCGCGGCGAGCAATATCGCTCGGTCATCTTCTACCACACGTCGGAACAGGGGGCGATCGCGCAGCGGTCTAAAGCTGAGCTAGAACAATCAGGGCGCTATGAGAAGGCGATCGTCACGCCAATCGAACCGGCCAGTGCCTACTGGCTCGCCTCTGAAGATCACCAGCAATATTTTGAGAAGCGAGCCTTGAAGAAAGCCATCCCTCAATAATCAGGAGAGGAAACATTGGCTTCAAACGTGGCTAATTTGATGGCAACGACAACCTCCGACAGAAGACAGCGGGCCAGTCGCTGTTTAGGATAAAGAGCGATCGCAGCCCAGACGATATAGATTCAGGAGATTTTTATGCGGATGCGAATTTTGATGGTGCTGACCTCCCATAGTGAACTGGGTGACACGGGCGAAAAGACCGGCTTTTGGCTAGAAGAATTTGCGGCTCCCTACTATGCCTTTCTCGATGCCGATGCCGAGGTGATCATTGCGGCTCCCAAAGCGGGAAAACCACCGATTGATCCGCGCAGCAGCGCGCCCGAGAATCAGACCGAAGCCACCCAACGATTTGAAAATGATACCGAGGCGCAGGCCAAGCTGGCTAATCCGGTTTTGCTCAAGGACGTCAGCGTTGATGATGCCGAGGCGATTTTCTTCCCCGGTGGGCACGGCCCCATGTGGGATCTGGCCACGAGCGAGGATGTGGCCAAACTCGTTGCCGCGTTTGATGCACAGGGCAAAGTAGTCAGCGCCGTTTGCCATGGGCCAGCCGCCTTCGTCAATGCCAAAACGCCTCAAGGCGACTCGATTCTCCATGGTAAACAGCTCACCGCTTTCACCAATGAAGAAGAGAAAGCGGTGGAGCTTGATCAGGTCGTGCCCTTTGCGTTGGAAACCCGCCTACGGGAACTGGGCAGCGATTTTAGCCAAACCGACGCTTTTCAACCCCACGTTGTTACTGATGGCAATTTGGTGACCGGACAAAATCCCCCGTCATCGGCTCCCACAGCGGTCGCAGTGATGACGGTGCTCAATCAGGTACCGGCTTAAACAGGTCAGCTGAGCAAAACACGTCCTATGCTGTTAACTGTCGAGGCATAGCTTAGGGCATGACCTCGACAACTTTGGTTTGAGCGTCCTTCACCCCCTGACCAATGATGGCTACTAGCGATCTATCTCGTTCATCCCATTTGCCGTCGTCGACTACCCTGCCGCCTCGGATCAATCTGTTCACAATGTTTCGACTAGGGCTGTTTCAGATGGGTCTGGGGCTGCTGTCGTTGCTGACCCTCGGCATTTTGAATCAGGTTCTGATTTCGGAATTACAGATTCCCGCGATTTTGGCCTCGGGGGCGATCGCCATGTATCAATTCGTCGCTCCGGCTCGCGTTTGGATCGGTCAAATTTCCGACTCCAAGCCGATTCGCGGCTATCACCGCACGGGATATGTGTGGCTGGGCATGGCGCTCCAGGCGATTTGCTTATTCATCGCGATTCAAGTGGTGTGGCGGCTGGGGGCCAGTGCCGTTGAGGGCTGGACTGCCGTGACCTGGGGGTGGCTGGCCCTGTTGGCGGGCATGTTTGCCCTCTATGGTCTGTGCATTTCCGTGAGTTCGACGCCCTTTGCGGCGCTGTTGGTGGATGTCTCTGATGAGGACAACCGCTCACAACTGGTCGGTATTGTCTGGGCCATGTTGATGGTGGGCATTGTGGCTGGAGCGATCGTCGGTCAGGTGCTGCTAGAGAACATCTCGGCTGAAGAACTCCAGGCTGCCATTACGCGCCTGTTCATTCTGTTTCCCGTCTCGGTCGTCGGGTTGGGCATGCTTGCTACCGTTGGTATTGAAAAAAAATATTCCCGTTACGCCAGCCGTTCTTCCTTAGCGGGCCGCGAAGACCAAATCACTTTACGACAAGCGCTCTCGGTGCTGACCGCTTCTAAACAGACCGGGGTGTTCTTCGTCTTCTTGCTAGTGATGACCGTCAGCCTGTTTCTCCAGCAACCGGTGTTGGAACCCTACGCACGGGAAGTGTTTGGGCTCAGCATTGGCGAAAGTGCTGGCCTGAATCAGTTTTGGGGCTACGGTATTTTGGCGGGCATCGGCTTGGCCGGATTCCTCATTGTGCCGCGCCTGGGGAAACAGCGGACAGCGATGATCGGTTGCTTGTTTTCTTCCGTGTGTTTTGTGTTGGTGATTCTTGCGGGCATTACCGCGAACCCCACCACGCTCCGCAGCGCGGTGATGCTGTTTGGCCTAGCCTCGGGCATTTTGACCAACAGCGCGGTGAGTTTAATGTTAGATTTCACCGCTGCTGAAACTGCGGGTACTTTTATCGGGGCGTGGGGATTGGCCCAAGCGATGGCTCAAGCCAGTGCGACCGTTCTCGGTGGAGCGCTGCTCGATCTGGGCCGCCAGATATTCAATCAGACCTTCTTTGCCTTTGCGCTAGTGTTTGCGGTGCAGGCGATTGGCATGGTGCTAGCCTTTGCGCTGCTGACGCGAATTAATGTGCAGCAGTTCAAGACTGAATCTGGTAAAGCAATCGCCACCCTGATGGAACTGGATTTGGATTAGCCATGGATGCTTTTTGGGATCAGGTATTCGATTTCTCGCAGTCCATCACCACTGAAGTCGGTGCCAAACTGCTGGAGGTGTTTGGCCGCGTCACCGCTGAAGAGAAGCAAGATGGTAGCCTCGTCACCGAGTTTGATAAGTGGTCGGACGAGCGCTTGAGAACGGCCATTAAATCGGCTTTTCCTGAGCACGGGGTGCTGAGTGAAGAAACCCTGCATGTCTTTCCCGATACGGACTGGTGCTGGATTGTCGATCCCATTGATGGCACGACTAACTTTACACAGGGGATTCCTCTGTGGGCGGTTTCGCTGGGGCTGCTCTATCGAGGAACGCCTGTATACGGATATGTTTACGTGCCGACGTTGAACCAGCATTTCTATGGCTATTGGCCCAGTGACAGCGGGTTAGAGATGCCAACTGGGGCCTGGTTAAATGGCCAGCCGATTCAAGTGCGCTCAGATGATCCAGGCAAAAATCAGTTCTTTAGCCTCTGTGCTCGCAGTACTGATGTGCTGCAGCAACCCTTTCCCTGCAAGGTACGGATGCTGGGAGTCGCGACTTATAACTTACTGATTGTGGCGGCCGGTTATGCGATCGGGGCGGTCGAAGCGACCCCAAAGGTCTGGGATATTGCAGGTATCTGGCCGATTGTGCATGCGGCTGGCGCGACTTGGACGGCGCTGGACGATCGCGCCCCCTTTCCCCTGACAGTGGGCGAAAATTACCGCAGCCGTCCGTTTCCGACCTTGGTGACTAACCGAGCTGATTTGGTGGAGCAGTTTCGCCCCTTAGTTGATCGGGTAGCGATCGATGACTTGGCCAAATGAGTCGCTCAAAAACAGCGTCCCGCGACCGCCGAGTCTGGCACTGCCAGACTCGTACAGAAAACGTCTGCCCTGGGGCAGTCATTTAAGCGCAGAAGTTCCCGCATCGTTTCCTGAAAGGGGTTTTAAATGGTGGCACTGATCTCGGCAGTGGCGGCGGATCATCAACGCTGATGCGGAGTTTGTTAAAATCCAGGCGTATCATGCCGTCCGTTGAGATAGGGACGAATCATGTTTTCATGGCCCCGCGTTGAACAAACCGACCCACCGAGATCGCCGCGAGAAACCTTACCCACTATGTATGATCTTCCTAGCGAAGATCCAAATGAACCGGGTTTGCCAGACGAATTTCATGCCCTGCAACCGCAACTGCTGAGTGCGACTCTAAGCCTCAGCGGCTATCGCGATGACAATTTTTTTACAGGGATGGATCTCAATCTGTATTACGACATTCGTCATCCCCTCTGGCACAAGCGTCCGGATTGGTTTTTGTCCCTCGGGGTACCCCGGCTATACGATCATCACGACATGCGTTTGAGCTACGTGATGTGGCAAGAAGGCGTGAGTCCGACCATAGTTGTTGAACTGCTATCACCTGGCACCGAAGCGGAGGATCTAGGTCAGAGATCGCGACAGCCCAACCAGGCACCAGGTAAATGGCAGGTCTACCAAGATATTTTGCGCGTCCCTTACTACTTTTTATTTGACCGTTACGATAATCAGTTCCGGGCGTTTGTGTTGAATCAAGGCATATATGAGCCCCAAACCATTGACAATCAGAAATTTTGGGTGCCAGCTCTGAACCTTGGCCTAGGCGTTTGGCAGGGGCACTATCAGGGTATTCATCGCAGTTGGTTACGTTGGTATGACACCAACGAGCATTGGATATCGACACCCCAAGAAGCTTTTGAGCAAGAACAACAGCGGGCAGAACAAGAACGACAGCAAGCTGAAAATAAGATCCAGGCGATCGCTCAAAAGCTCATTCAGGCAAACTTAGATATTGTGCAAATTGCTGAGATTACTGGTTTGCCAGTAGAAGACGTGCAACAACTGGTGGATTAGTTCAGACTTTTGCTGGATCACTTAAGGTACCTGCCAGATGCGCTCGTGATATTGGGCGGGCTCAGCGTAGGGGTCTGCCATCGGGTGCTCATGACTATGATGATCGTGGCTGTGACCGTGTCCGTGATGATGATGGTGACCATGATCGGTGATAGCTTCATCACTCGCGGCCGCTAAGCGAAACTTGCACAGCTCACAGTTCATTGCAACAGCCCCTTGCTGCGTCTCAATTTCACGGCGGCGCATGACTCCTAAGAGCTGTTGGTGAATGCCCATTTCCGGCAGACAAATGACCGCCGTTTCGGGATACAGAGCCTGTTGCTGAGCCGCAATATCCTGAATCTTCTTCATCAGGACCCCGGTGAACAGGAAGTACGGCAGCACGATGATACGTTTAGGCTGATATAGCCTTGCCCGCCGGAAGCCTTCTTCGAGACGGGGGTGGGCAATGCCGATAAAGCAGGTTTCGACCGTGTCGTAGCCGCTGCCTTCCCACACCATGCGGGCCAGCTTGTAGACGTCACCATTGGCATCGGGGTCACTGGCTCCCCGCCCGACAAAGAGCAAGACGGTATCTTGACGCTGAATGTCAGTGGGATTGTGAGCGGGCTGGTCGAGTTGAGTCAGGCGATCGCGCCACAGCGCCAAAATTTCGGGCGTGATGCCAAAATGCCGTCCGTAATGAAAGGTCACCTGGGGATGTCGAGCGCGGGCTCGATCAAGCTCGTTGGTAACGTCAAATTTGTTATGTCGAGCGGCAAAGAGCAAGACTGGCAGCGCAGAAATGTCAGTGAACCCTTCCGCAACACAGCGATCGACGCCGTCTTGAATGGTCGGTTCGGTCAGCTCTAAAAAGCAGGGAATAACTGGACGAGAACGATCTAAGGCTTGATAAGCCGCTGCAAAGTCAAGGACGTTTTGACGGCCTTGGGCATCACGACTGCCATGACCAATGAGTAAGAGCGGGCGCTGTTGCGGCAAGGGAGGGAACGGGCGTGCGGTGGCCGTATCAAAGATACCGGGATGATTCAAAATGTGGGCGATCGTCATGTCGCTATTGATCTCCAAGCCTGTGCATCGCAGGCGGTAGACAGTAAAGCCCCCGGTGGCATTCTGACTGACGTCAAGGCTGTGACATTAGTAGGCAAATTTCAAAGCCTACCGATCAGCGCTTGACGATTACAGTTGCGGCACAGTGTCGGATTTGTGGCATACCCACTCACCGAACTTTCCCACCAGGCAGCGGTGTTACTTTTGCTCTGACATCTTATCTCAGGGGCTGAGTCCACAGCGCACCGGCATCGGGACTATAGAAAAATCTGGAGGATGGTTGGAGGCGGATAATGTCGGCGATCGCAGGCGCTGTAGGATAAAGCCTTGTCGCATTGGTGTCGATTGCTTGAGCGATTCGCGTCCGTCTCCGTCGTCAGCGCGAGCTGGCAGCCTATATGCTCTGCTTGCCTACGGTGCTTGGGGGCTGTTTCCAATTTACTGGAAGTTTTTCCAGCAAAGCTCTGCGGTGGAAGTGCTGAGCCATCGCATGATTTGGTCGCTGGTGTTTTTGAGCGGCATTTTGCTGATTCAGCAGCGGCAGGCAGAGGTCGGAGCATTGCTTAAGTCTCCCCGCCGGGTGGGGATGCTGTTGGTCTCGGCCACCCTGCTCACCGCCAACTGGGGTCTCTATATCTATGGCGTCAACAGCGATCGCGTGGTAGAAACCAGTCTGGGCTATTTCATCAATCCGCTTGTGAGCGTGCTGCTGGGATTCATTTTTTTGCGAGAACGACTGCACCGAGGCCAGCAGGTAGCGGTGGGGTTGGCAGCAGTGGGCGTGAGCTACTTTGTCTGGCAGTTGGGCACGGTACCGTGGATTGCTCTGGGATTGGCCTTGACCTTTGCCTTCTACGGACTGTTGCGCAAGGTGGTGGTGGTGGCCCCGATGGTAGGGCTAGCAATGGAAACGCTGATGATTACTCCCGTGGCGTTGGCGTTGGTAGGGTATTGGCAGGCGACGGGAGTGGGGAATTTTGGGACGACGCTGCCGTTGAGTTTGCTGTTTATGGGCGCGGGGGTGATGACCTCAATGCCGTTGCTGTGGTTTAACAATGCGGCTAAGCGGTTGCGACTGTCGACGCTGGGATTTTTTCAATATCTAGCACCGTCCTTGCAGCTGATGTTGGGGGTGTTTCTCTACCGCGAGCCATTTACTCCGACTCATGCGGTAACGTTTGGCTGTATCTGGACGGCATTGCTGTTGTATTCCACGACGTCATTGTTGCAGCGGCAGACCTAGGGGGCTGTCTTGAAGTCGGCATCGAGCGGCAGCATCCCCCGTGGGGGCGAACAATACGCCACCCCCTTGCCAGCTTTAGTAACCCAGGTCTCTATCCACGCTCGGGGGAATCTCGTCGCTGCTCAGAAATTGGTTGATATTGTCCGCAGCAACCAAGACCGCGGTTTGCTTATTTGTGGGGGCGGCAATGTGAGGCAGCACCGTGATCTGGGGATGATGCCAAAGCGGACTCTGGGGCGGCAAGGGTTCAGTGTCAAACACATCCAAGACGGCGTGGCTGAGATGCCCGCAGTCCAAATGTTCTACAAGGGCGGCAGTGTCGACGATCGCCCCTCGAGCAAAGTTGATCAGTGAAGCTCCCGGCGGTAAGAGGGCCAGCGTCTGATGATTTAAGCGGTGGTGGGTGGTCTTCGTTAGCGGCAAGAGACAAATCACAATTTGGCTCTGCTGGAGGACGTCGTTGAGCCCCGCCTCACCAGAAAACGTCTCGACTTCGGCGATCATGCGTGGGGTACGGCTCCAGCCATAGACGGTAAAGCCCTGCTGAACCAGCCGCTCAGCGGCCTGTGTACCCAAATCGCCTAGTCCCAAAAGGCCAATGGTTCTTTGTGATGGCAGCGGCAAAAAATGCTGCTGCCAGATCTGAGCCCTCTGCTGAGCCTGATAACGGGGCATGTCGCGATGCAAATAGAGCGTCCAAGCTAGGACTGCTTCGGCCATCGTAGCGGCGAGTTGTGGATCGCTCATTTTGACGATTGCAAACTCGGCCTCAGCCGTTTCCGCGATCAACCGTTCGACCCCGGCCCAGAGGCTCTGCACCCACCGCAACCGAGGTAGTGCCAAGAGGTCAGCCGGGTCCGGATTTGCGACGATCGCGACCTCGACAGTGGCCCGCTGAGCAGCGCTGAGGTCTGTAGCTAACACGAAGGTGCAGGCAGGGAGGGCCGGTTTCAGGGCCGCCAGCCAAGCGGCTGTTTCGGCCTCGGAGAGCTGGGCAATGAGGGGAATGACCGTTTTCATGGGCGGTAGACGTTGGCAACGTTAGCAAAGCCTTTGACTTCAATGGGGTTGCCAAAGGGATCGCGAAAAAACATCGTTCCTTGCTCGCCCGGTTCACCCGCGAACCGCATCGTGGGGGCAATGACAAAGTTAACGTGAGCATCGGTGAGTTGCTGGGCTAGGGCTTGCCAGTCTGACAGGTTGAGGAGAATGCCGAAATGGGGCATCGGTACGCGGCAATGATCGACGATGCCGATGTTTTGGGTGGGTGTCGGTTCGCCGAGATGGAGCGAAAGCTGATGGCCAAAAAAGTCAAAATCTACCCAGGTGTCTGTACTGCGACCTTCTGGGCAACCGAGGAGCCCACCGTAGAAGGCGCGGGCCTGGGCCAAATCTTGGACGGTATAGGCCAGATGAAATATCGCTTTTCCAGTCATGGGGGGAGTCTCCTATCAATCACTGTCTGCCGCCTAACGCTCAATGGGAGTGTGCCATGGCTGCGACTCTACCACTGCACCTGAGTATCGGCAGATGGGTCGGGAGAGTCTAGCACTGACTTTGCTCCAAACGGTGTCAGACTTGCTGCCGTGACCGCCTACAATCAAGCCAGGAATGACGCAGAGCCCATGACATTGAAGGCGACGATCGCGGCCTATCTGGACGATACCGATCAGGAAACGGGTGGGTGGGTGACGGGTGCGATCGCGACGCTGATTGTAATGTCCGCCGTCATTTTTGTAGTTGAAACCTACGATATCTCGGCTCCGTGGCGCACGGTGCTGACCTGGGTTGACTGGGGCATTTTAGGCCTGTTTGGGGGTGAGTATCTGCTGCGCGTGTGGACGGCAGAGCGGCGGTGGGCCTATGTGTTGAGTCCCTATGGTCTAGTGGACTTGGTCGCCATCTGCCCGTTTTTGCTGGGGTTTATCGACACGCGGTTTGTGCGATTGCTGCGGTGGCTGCGCATCTTGCGACTGCTGCGATTGCTGCGCGATCGTGCTGTGGTGGGCCGACTGACGGCGATCGACACGCTCGCCGTAATCAGAATTGTGTTTACGCTGTTTGCCATCATTTTTATCTATGCGGGCATCATCTTTCAGGTGGAGCAGCGCTATCATCCCGAGACGTTTCGCTCATTTTTGGATGCGGCCTATTTTGCGGTGGTGACGATGACCACTGTCGGCTATGGCGACATTACGCCGGTGTCGGATGCAGGCCGACTCTGCACCATTTTGATGATTTTGACGGGGATTGCCCTGATTCCTACCCAGTTAGGTGATTTGCTACGACGGATTTTGAAAGCGTCGCAGTCGTTGCAGGTGCCCTGTGCTAACTGTGGCTGGTCGCTACACGACCCGGATGCGAGCTTTTGTAAACGCTGCGGGACGGCGTTGCCCTTGCCGGACTTGACCGGTCAAGGCACAGTGAGCGCTGCCTCTCTGGCCAAGGCGGCCAGTATGGATGTGACGCTACCCTTTGCGCCGCGATCGGTCAGCGACACCGCCAGCACGACTGGCTCTGAAGCTGCGAACCCAGTCACCCCAGGAACTCCGACTGAGCTGCCCTAAAAATCTGGTGATTTTGATTAGTCCCTTTTGCGTAGGACGATACAATGTGCGTTTCATAGCAAACAGATGGGAACGCGGGTGTTGTCGCCATTGGATCTTTTATGGGCCTTGATCGGGCTGGTGTTGACCATCGCCGCAACCTGGTCTGAGGCGTTTATTACCAATGCCCCTTGGAACTGGAATGCCACGGGCGTTCAGGTCTATTCGCTGGGGGTAAGTTTTCAGGTGGGGGCAGTGCTGCTGACGGCCTGTGTGGGCGGCAAAAACGCGGCGACGCTGGCCCAAATTGCTTACCTGACTCTGGGTTTGCTGCTCTTTCAATTTTTTGGCCTGCCGATTTTTACCCAGGGCGGCGGCTTGGGGTATCTGCGCGAGCCCAGCTTTGGCTATTTGGTGGGATTTATTCCCGCCGCCTGGGTTTGTGGATATCTGGCCTTTCAAGAACGTCCTAAACTAGAAACACTGGCCTTTAGCAGCGTCTGCGGCTTGGGCATCATTCACGGCTGTGGGTTGCTGTATCTGGCGATCGCGTCAGTGGGTGGCTGGCTAGAGGCGGTCACTTTTCCCGCTTGGGAAGCCATCTTGGCCTATTCGTTAGCCCCCCTGCCAGGGCAGCTGATTATGGTCTGTGCCGTGTCTGTGCTGGCTCGTTTACTCCGCCAACTCTTGTTTTATTGAGGCTTATGAGGCTTAAGAATCGATTATTTTGGGTGGCGGCAGTGATTGGCTTAGTGCTGGATCAGCTGACCAAACAGTGGGTTGTGCATCACTTTGAACTGACCGTGCCGCCCGAGACCATCGCCCTCTGGCCGGGGGTGTTTCATTTTACCTATGTGACCAATACCGGGGCGGCCTTTAGCCTATTTAGCGAAAATGGGGAATGGCTGCGCTGGCTGTCGCTGCTGGTGAGTCTGGCGCTGGCGGTGATGGGCTGGTGGGTGGCGCTGGCCAACCGGTGGGAGCAGGTCGGCTATGGTCTGATTCTCAGTGGCGCATTGGGCAACGGCATCGATCGCTTTTTGAATGGCGAGGTGGTGGACTTTTTTGATTTTCGCCTGATCCGCTTTCCAATTTTTAACGTGGCCGATGTGTGCATCAACATTGGCATTGTGTGCCTTGTGATTGCGGCGTTTCGGGCCTCGGCGGATGATGCGGGCAACGGCAACGGCAACGGCAAGTCTGGTACCGGCGGAAAAAAGATAAATTCGTAGGGACATTTCTGCGATCGCCCCTGGACTCGCGAATCTCCGAGTGTAGATCAGTAGAATAGGGCTGAATTCTTTTATCGTGTGTGTATGAGTTCGTCTAAGCCGCCGACCCCGCCACGCACTTTCTTGGGCAATGTCACCCAGGCTTTTCAGGCTGTTCAGCAAAAAATTGACTTCTCCCAAATTGCGCTGAAGTCGGGGGCCAAACCGGCCCTGCTCGAAGTGGACTATCAGGGCCAGGTGGAGCACTTTCCGCTGCTGGGCGATCGCTACCTGCTGGGGCGCAGCTCGCAAACCAGCGACATTGTGGTTGGTAGCCCCATCGTTAGCCAGGTACACGCTTCGCTCACCCGCGACCCCAATCGGCCCGGTCGACCCTTCGTCATTAAAGACAAAAAATCTACCAATGGCCTCTATCGCGGCAAAAAGCGACTGAACTATTGGGTGTTTCAGCATGGGGATGTGCTGACGCTGGGCCCCGCCGATTTGGCGGATGGCGTGACGATTCGCTATACCGACCCGCCCCCCTGGTACTTTCGAGGACTGCGGTACGGCCTCTATGGCTTCACCGGCATCACTGCCCTCGTAGGCATTTGGATCGTCGGGCTACAGTGGCCTAAAATTCCCATGCGGCCCATTCCTGAATCGGTGCAGGGGCCGGTGATTATCTACGCTGAAGAGGGCGGTGAGGTGATTCCCTTGCGGCCTGAACCGACCCAGGCTCACCAAGAGAAAAAGCGCCTGTCTGAGTATTCCGCCTTTTTGCCGAAAGCCGTGGTGGCCTCAGAAGATACGCGCTACTACTGGCATATGGGCGTTGATCCCTTGGGCATTACGCGCGCGCTGATTACCAACATTCGCGGCGGTGAAATTCGTGAAGGGGGCAGCACCATCACCCAGCAGCTGTCGCGCAGCGTTTATCGCGAGTATGTAGGGACTGACGATTCGGCGGGGCGCAAGATTCGCGAAGCGGTGGTGGCCCTGAAGCTGGAAAGCTTTTACAGCAAAGATGACCTCCTGCTGCTGTATTTGAACCGGGTGTATCTGGGCGGCAACCTCTATGGCTTTGAAGACGCATCGCAGTTCTATTTTGGCAAGTCAGCCAGTGACCTGACGCTGTCGGAGGCGGCCACCCTGGTGGGAATCTTGCCCGCGCCGAATGCCTTTAACCCGGTGCAGAACTATGAAGCGGCGGTGGCCTATCGCGATCGCGTGCTTGATCGTATGGCGGCGTTGGGCATGGTCAGCGCTGAAGAAGCGCGCCGGGCGCGGCGATCGCGCATCGAAATTAGTCCTAGCGCCCGCGAAGAACTGCAGAGCATTCGTGCCCCCTACTTCTATACCTATATTTTTCGCGAGCTGGAATCGGTGTTGGGTACGGGCCTAGCACGGGAGGGCAATTTCATTGTGGAAGCCACCCTAGATCTCGCCATGCAGGCTGAAGCCGAGCGCACGCTGCAGGCGAATGTGGGCAGCAGCGGCGCGGCGCTGGGCTATAGCCAAGGGGCGATCGTCACCCTCGATACGCCCACCGCCGAAATTCGCGCCTATGTGGGCGGCATTGATTATCAAACTAGCCAGTTCGATCGCGCTTCCCAAGCGCTGCGCCAGCCGGGGTCAACCTTTAAGGTGTTTGCCTATGCGGCGGCGTTGACGGAAGACATTCCCCCCAGTCAAGCCTATGACTGCTCGGGTCTGAACTGGAACGGTCAATTTTTTGAAGGCTGTCGCTCGGGCGGTGGGGCGCTGGATATGTATGGTGGGCTGGCCTTGTCTGAAAACGTGGTGGCCCTCCGCATTGCCCAGGATGTCGGGCTCAGCGATGTGATCAAAACGGCTCAAGATTTGGGCATTGAAAGCGATCTGCTGCCCAACCCCGGTCTAGTATTGGGCGAAAGTGAAGTGACACCGCTGGAGCTGACCGGGGCCTTTGGGGCGATCGCCAATGACGGTGTGTGGAACCCGCCCCATGGCATTCGCCGCGTGTTAGACAGCAGCGACTGCAGCGACCCCAACGATGCCAACAGCTGCCGCGTCGTGTATGAATTTGGCCAAACGGGCAACACCAATCGCCCCGTCTTGCTACCCCAAGTCGCCCAAACCCTCACTGGCATGATGCAGGGCGTGGTGCAGAGTGGCACTGGTCGCGACGCCTACCTGGGCGTGGGCGAAGCGGGCAAAACCGGCACCACAAATGATAACCGCGACCTCTGGTTTGTCGGCTTTGTGCCGCAGCAGGATTTAGTGACGGGGGTTTGGCTCGGTAATGACGACAATACCCCGACAAGCGGCAGCAGCGGCCAAGCAGCAGCGGTGTGGGGTGACTATATGGATGATGTGGTACCGTAATCCCCCTTTCGAAAAGAGGGGACTCTCTATCGAGGACACTGCCGATGGGATTCCGCAACTGGCTCAATCGCCTATTGGCCCAGCCCGATTCGCCGGATACTGTGCCGTTCTACGACTTTAATGTGAAATTCGTCGCCCACATCCCACGCAGCGAACTGAACCCCGGCGCAATCGAGGTGCAGATCCAAGGAATGGAGGGCTTGGTGTGGGTGCTCCCCGAGCAACTGCAGCCGCAGCCGGTTAAACACGCACCGTTCGACGATGATATCCGTGACTACCTGCGCCAAATTCAAACTGCTTTTGCTGAACATCGCGACTTAACGCTGGAAGACTGGGAAGATGGATTCCGCCGCGACGCCAATCCGAAGCGCGAGATTGCAGTGTGGTTGCATGCTGCGAATGTGTATGTGCAATTCGCGGCGGATGAACCCTCAAAAGACCGACGCACTAATATATACCGCTGCATTCTGGCCTGCATGGCCACTGGCCCAGATGCGGTCTGGAGCGTTCTGAAACCTCAGGTACTCGAACGCGCGACGGCTAACCGGGTAGTTAACTGTTTCTACGGCAAAGACACCTAACAACGCGTTGCACTGGAGTGGCGAAGCCGACCGATGGAGTTTGCTCTAGTTGCTGGGTGCGATCGCGGCTGATGCCTGATGCCCCAAAAAGGCAGTAACCGAAAAAAAGCAGATATATTGAGCCTTTCAGGATATCTGCCCAACAGGAGCAGACGATAGGGATAAGTTGCAGCCTATCCACCTAATTTGGCAGCATGCATTGCAAACAATCAAACGATGCTGCAACCTTTTGGATTCGTCAATGCTTAGGTTGGCTGGTTTGTGCAGTGCATAACTCTTAAATCAGTCTAGCCGACTTGTTTCGGACAGATAGACTGCAAATATCGCTCTAATCAGAGTTAAATTCCTGTGAGAAATATATCGTTCATCTTTTTGGCAATCATACTCTCAGGCTGCTCCATTTTTCCGAGAGAGTTTGAAATCACTAAGATAAAGTCTGAAGTAGAGGATGATAGATTAGCAATTCATTTCTATACACAGGAAAATCTAACCGAATTAAGTAAATCTCGATTAATTCAGTTCCGATGTGAAGTGAATCAAACTGAAGACACCATTCATGGTGACGTGTACATGGATGATGAAATATTTTATTTTTCCAACCCTGAGCACAAAAGCTTAGCTAATAAATCAGGGAGATTAAGAGCTGATGTCGCGCACTATATTGATGGATATAAATATGTTGGAATGCCCTATGAAAACATTGAAAATCTGAACGAATATTCATCATTAGCTTGCTTTGTAATTGGTGTGACCAAAGCTCCAATTCCATTTCCCAGATCCAATAAGATAGAAATTGAAATCAATGAACAAGAATTTAATAAGTAGCAACAATGAGCTTGCTAAACCACTGTGATAGGCGTTGTCTGGTTTCATTTGACCGCAATAATTCAAGGTAAAACCACGCGGTTCATCAACATACAGACTCACAAAACGGTGTTGGCCATACATCTACGAACTATCCAAGCGATCGGTGCGCTTGGCGCTACCGCCCGGCGAAGTTTTAATCATGGACAATCAACGCGTCTTGCACGATCGTAGCGCGATGTCTGCTGACAGCCCGCGCCTTATGAATCGGTTCCGCCTATCGGTGCCAGCACTGCCCACCTATAGAGCATAAGCCACTGCAACTAGCTAATCGATGCGATGGGGCGCGGACAAGAGAAGGCCGATCAAAGTTATCGTTACCCGATTGATAGACACGCATCGAATCGCTGATATCAGCCGACCTGTGGTGTTGAGCCTAGTTGGTGGGTGCGATCTCTGTCGATGCCGTATTTTCCACAAAGGCAGTCACCGAAAAAAAGCAGATATATTGAGCCTTTCAGGCTATCTGTCCGACAGGAAAAGACTATAGGGATCAGTTGCAGCCTATCTACCTAACTTTGCAGGATATATTGCACATAATCAGTCTATCCAACTTGTTTCGGGTAGATAGACTGCAGCTATCGATCCCATGAAAGTTATGTGATTGTGTGAGATTAAGTGATGAGCAAAACTGACCAGAAAGTAATTTACCCTGAAGGCACCCCAGATTACTACCGAGAATGGGGTTTTTCGCCAGCAGTCGAGTGCCAAGGATTTATTTTTGTATCTGGATGTACCGGAACGTTCGATGATGGCACTGTGCCGGAAGATATAGAAGACCAAACTCGGCAAGCCTTCAAACGAATCATCGCAGTACTAGAAGAAGCAGGCATAGGGTATTCAAATATCGTTGAAATGACTACCTATCATGTTGGGTTAAGCAGTCATCTGGAAAAATTTATAGCTGTAAAAAGTGAATTCATATCGGAGCCATACCCGGCGTGGACTGCAATCGGTGTCACGGAACTTGCTTCAGAGGGTGCCTTAGTGGAAATCAGAGTGATGGCAAAAACCTGAATCACATAACAAGCGTATGCAACGGACTGGCAAACCACTACGCGCTTTGTCAGTTGCTGATGCGAGTCGTTAGGTTAGTTAGCCGTTGTCGGAATAAGTGTGTTGCGGTGACGATCGTTATTTTTCCGACAGGCATTATTTATCTGTATTGAAGTGGGATTTCCCTATGATCCAAAATGAAGGATCAGACCTGCAAGCTATCCTTGCCGAGGTATTTGAGTTTTCACCAGCAGATATTTTAGCCAACCGCACGGGTGAGATATCTGCAGCACAAAAGGCCCGGATCACAAAGACTCACTATGCTAATTCCCGAGCTGCATGGGAGTTATTCTTCATTACTTTCGGACTGGGCCTGCTGGGTTTTTCGGCAGAGATGATTCGAACGGGGACTATGGGGGTTAAAGTCTTACTAACGTACTTTGGCGTAACAGCTTTTTTTGGCCTAATTGTGTGGGCTTTTATTTTTTACTATCGGCATCAAATGAAGCGAACCCTTCGGGAGGGAAGTGCTCAGCTCGTGGAAGGTACAATTCAGCTAATCACTGAACGGAGTGAGAAAATACAGATTAGATATTTTTGCGTAGACAACCACCGGTTTAGGATTGATGAGTATAAGCATTTTGTGGCGCTGCAACAATCAGGCGTAACGGGGAGGAGAGTCATTGCATACGTTTCATCCCCGTGGCATGACCTGTTGTCTGTGGTTTTGCAAGCGTGATCTTCACTTATTGTTGCCCAACAAATAAATCTACCCCGATCGCTGCCGATACCCGGATCGCTGAAGCCTACCTATGGAACTTGGTCTAGTTGCTGGGTGTGATCGCTTCGCCCGTACTGCGTTGATCTCCATGTTTAAATCCTATTCGAGCACCTAACGATGGAGAAAAACAACTGCGTTAATCGCTTGTTTTTGAGTCGAAGCTGAACCTTTATCCACGACCGCTAAGTGAGTCAGAGATGCCTCTAACTCCATACTCCCTATTTCTACAGGATGACGCTTTTGATGAAATAGAATGTAGGTCGGCGCGATAGGAGTAATTCTTTAACCGAATCTGAACCTTAGAGGATGTTTGAAAAGTCATCCAGCCGATGTTTGGCTACTTGAAGTACCCAGAAGCACTGACGATGGAATCGGCATTTTGGGCCGCAACTCCGTGGACATGGGCCCTTTCTCAAACATCCCCTTAACTTGATCGAGTAGCATTCGCGTTTGAGTTTCCATAAGTAACAGACGCAGAATTAATGTATTTATATTGACCTATAGCTGGCAAGACTTACCGAGAAAACGCAGCCGCTATATTTATTTTTTAACACACTCACATAATTCAGATGTACTATATAGATGGTTCGCACTTTATACTACACGTTTAGCGAGATATGTTGCGAACACTCCGTCTATCCGCGCCGTTTTGGGTAGATAGACGGAAACTATTGATCTGATAAGAGTTAGAAATTGTCAAAGCAACCTTGAAAGGCAGAACCATGGAAGCAAATATTTTTATAAGTTACTCAAGTGTTGATGCCTCACTTGCATCAGAAATAGTAAGGACTTTAGAAAACATTGGCGAAACGGTTTTTATCGATGAAAAAGACATTCTCTTGGGTGACAAAATAAATCCAAAAGTCAAACAAGGAATTCAAGCCTGCACTTTTTTGATTGTCATTGTCTCGCCTGCAAGCCTTCAATCTGCTTGGGTTTCATTTGAAATTGGTTTGGCGATAGCCTTCGAGAAAAAGATTATTCCATACCTTACACATTCATCTTTGGAAATACCCTCTTTTATTAGTTCGTCGAAACGTATCTACAATATATCTGAACTACGCGACTGTTTCTTTGATCATTATATTCCTGAAAACATAAAGAAGAAATCTTTTGATAGCTCAAAATCTGTAAGCTGGAATGGATTTGTGTTGGCAATTGGCGGAGCAAACGGCGAATACACAATGCATTTGTCAGAACCATTTCAAATGGGGACGAAACACCAAATAAAATCTAGTAGCAAACTGTTAGGAGGTAGCGGCTTAAATGTTTCTCTGAGATTACTGCATGCGAGTATTCCCACCCTTCCTATTTTAACCGTCGGAAATGACGAACTGGGAAAAGAAACGCGCAAAGAAATCTTAGAGGCAGCAATTAACACAAAGAAAAGCAGTAAAATCAAGACATTTATGAGTCCGAAAAACTTCTTTGTCCCTGATTTAGATACTCCAAGATCAAACATTATTGTTGATCTCTATGATCGTGGAATAATAAAGGAAGATGCCAAGGGAACAAACAACTTTACAAGTCACCTGATGGATAGAGTCGAAAATTTACTCGAAGGTACTTCTTTGAACATATCTGCTTTGACCATTGGACATATCAGGGCCGACAGTCCTGATATAAATCCGGAAAATCCTGGCTGCTGCACGAAATACATCATTGAGAAATTTCGCGAAAGATGTCATATTTTGGCGAACCTAGGTAATAGTCAAATAGTAATGGGTTATGATTTTTGGAAAGATGAAATAGAAGCAATTGATATACTGCAGTTGCACATAGAAGAGATGAAAGTTCTCTTTGCAAGCAACAATAAAGAGCTTAAACTCACTGAAATTATTGACATTCTAATCGAGAAAAAAATAAGTGCCATAGTAACACTTGATGAATTTGGTGCAGTTTGCACGTTCGAGGATGCTGGTGATCGCATCATAATTGCTCCTCCTTTTGAATTGGGTAATATTGTAGATCCCACCGGGGCAGGAGATGCTTTTGCTGCCGGGCTTATTGCAACTTTGGCACAGAGTCCGACTATCTCCTTTAGTAATCTATATAGCGCCGTTGATGATGCGAGATTTTGGGCAGCAAAGGCCTGCCTTTCTTTAGGAGGTTCTTCAACTTGTCCGCAGAGAAGCGAACTGGATGAATTTAAAGCACAACTACAAAAGAGGGAGGATAACTCTCTTGAATTCAAGAAAAAAAGCGAAGCAGATAAGTATCTCAGGATTATCGAGAAAGCATATTCAAAAAAAAGCAGGTAAATTAAGAATCTCCTATCGGAGTAATGAATTTCAATAATTTCTAATAAATTACTGCCCCTGACGTCTAGGGCTGCGCTTACATTAACCTCTGCTGCAGGTGAGTTCCCCGTTATCTGGCTTCATTTGACCGTGATGATTCAAGGCAAAATCACGCGGTTCATCAACAACAAGACTCGCAAAACGGTTTTGGCCATGCCTCTGCTGCCTGCCCAAATCGCTATTCGTCTGAATCTGCGGTCTTGAACTCCCGACGAGCGATCGCCACCACATACCCAGGAACAAAATATTCGCGAGGGGCATCATATTGCCTATCACGAGGTGTGGGTGCGACCACGGAGACGATTTGATTGCAGAACACATCCCAGCGATGTCCTTGCTATCGATCTGGTCTGCGTGTGCAGCCGCCTTGGAGATCTGCGAAAAAGACTGCCCGCACTAACAGAGCTAGGCATTTTTGAGTAACGGACCCCGCGCTTGTTTTCGACTAACAGTAAGGCTGAAATTGTGATCTCTGAATTGACTGAGTCCAACTTGAACGACGAAGCCTCTAAACAGGACGACTCGTCGACGATCGCCGAAGCCCACTTGAAGTTGGCGATCGCCTGCGCCGAACGACGAGAGTTGGCTGCAGCGAGACGACACGCCAATATCGCTGCCGAACGGGCGGCGCTAGATTGGCCGCAACTCGAATTGCTCGGCACCATGCTGTTCCAGCTGAGCGAGTTCTCCTCAGCGTATTTTGTGCTAAGTCAGGCTTCGCAAAACGGGCCTTTGGGAGCCGAAGCGCTTGAAGTATTGGCAGCACTGTTCCACCGCACGGGTGAGACCGACAATGCGCGGCGCTGCATCGCGGCGATGGCACAACTTAATGCGATCGCGGCACCCAGTCACCTCCATCCAGACCGACCCAAGATCCTGCGTCTCCGCTCGGTGGAAAAAAGCCACTTCGGCATCAAGACCAACCGAGAAACGGGCTTGCGGTATTGCTGGCTGAAGGGCGGCCACTTTTCTATCAAAAATCTAATGGACCGAGACCGCTTCAACCTCTACGTCGCGACCGTGTTCGGTGACAACCTGGACAGGCGGGAGGCGCTGCCGGACTTTGACCTGTGCGTGAACGGCGTCAGCTGCCCTGATCTAGATCCGGTCGGACTGGACAACGTCGAAGCCTTCCTGGCGAAGTTCCCAGACGTGCCCGTGATTAACCCACCTCGCAAGGTGCGCCGCACAACTCGCGCCGAAAATGCCCGCCGCCTGGGCGTTCTACCTCATGTCATCCTGCCGCAGACAGAGCTGTTCCGCCTGGCAGGGCCAGCGCCAGATATCACGGCTCAGGTAGAAGCAGCCGGGCTCGGTTACCCGGTGATCGTGCGCCATCGCGGCACGCAGACCGGTAAGACGATGGCCAAGATTGACAGCCGGGCGGCGCTGATCGAATGGCTATCGGCCCAACCACCGGGCACTGAGGTCTATGCGACCGCCTTTATCGATTGCCGGTGGCCAGACGGTTATTACCATAAGTTACGCGTATTCTTCATTGACGGTGAACTGTTTCCCGTGGCCAGTTTGGCTAGCGATACTTGGCAGATCCATTCTGGCGATCGCTATCGCGTGATGTCGTCCACGCCTTCGACCCAGGAGGACGAGCGCCGTTTCTTGCGTGATCCCGCCGCCTACTTAGGTTCCAAGGCATTCGATGCGCTCTACACCATCCGTGACACCATCGCTCTGGATTTCTTCGGCATTGACTTTACCCTCGACTCGGAACGCAACGTGATCGTGTTCGAGGCCAATGCCGCCATGCGCCACAACTTTGACCATGCGGAGAACTTTCCGTATACCCGCCCCCATCTGGAAAGGGTCTCGGAGGCTTTTGCTGCCATGGTCGAACGGCGAACGACTGCAAGGCAGTCGCCATAGACTTCGTCAGCACTCCCCTCATGACAGTGATTCTCCTGATTTTTTGACGTCATATGCTTGGCACATATTCCACCCAGACGATTACTAAATTGCCTCTCGCCCAGTTGATGGCGCCAAATGGGCAACTCGCGATCGAATCGACTGACCAAATTGCCGCCGAGCTAATTGCTCGGCTGAGGGCAGCGCCACACTGGCTGGTTTTGGTCACAGAACAGAATCCGATTGACCTCGACAGAGTCGTCAACGTTTTGACAGCCATGGGCCAGCGTGACGCGACGACAGTCGGTAAATTGCCACGCATTTCGAAGACCGAGATCCGGGTTGACGCGCAACAGTCAGCTCGCCAAGGCAAGGTGACACGCTACAGCCGCACCCCGGATGCCTTACCTTTGCATACCGACTGCAGCAACAAGGCCATCCCACCCAACTTGGTGGCGTTTGCCATGGAACAGCCAGACCCCCAAGGCGGCGGTGAGAGCGTAATCTTGTCGGCGGCAGATCTTGTTCACGGACTGCCTGAAGACTTGGTCAGTCTCTTGCGTCAACCCGTCTTTCCTTTCGTCGGTGAGAAACGGTACCCGATTCTTCAGGGTGAGGGAGACGATGTGCGGATTCGCTACTACCGGAACCAGATCAATTCCGCGTTGGGCGAGCAGTGTACGTTGTCGGACCAACTGCAGGAAGCCCTCAATGAATTGGAGCGCTACTTAGCACTGTCTAAGCGATCTGTGCGCTTGGCGCTGGAGGCTGGCGAGGTCTTAATCATGGATAATCAGCGCGTCTTGCACGGGCGTAGCGCGATGCCTGCCGACAGCTCCCGTCTGATGCATCGGTTCCGTCTGTCGGTTCCGGCGCTTGCATTGAGTGCTTAATTTTGAGTCAAAGCTAAAACTTTATCCACAACCGCTCTAATGGGTCAGAAATACCTCTAACTCTGCCCCCCATTTCTGCAAGATGGCGTTTTCAATGAAACAGAACGTAGCCACGAATCCAGTAAACGTAGGTTTGCTCAGTGCAATGGGAGCAGTGCTTTAACCGGATTTGATCGCGGACTTGATCCAACAGTTTTCGAGGTTGAGTTTACATCAGTGGCAAATGCAGCATACATGTATCTGAATTGACTCGTATTCAGCGCGACATACTGATAAAACTCGTCAAATATACTGAAATTTTCAATATATCCAGACATTATGAATTTCCGCAATCTTGCGGGGTTACCCGGAAAGTCAGCTTGGGCGCACTAAACGCAGTTGCTATTTTGGGGTCAGGTTGTGCGTCTTTCCTTTCATCCGGGTCGGCTCGGTGCGTTACTGCTGGGGGCGCTGCTCTTGGTGCTGGCCTTACATTACGGCTTACCGGGGCTGGCCGGCCCTTCGCTCGTACCGGCGCTGCCGCAAGATCCTTATATTCAGGTCTATTTCAACCAATCACCAGCGGCTGCCTACACCGATCCCTACCGCCGCATTCAACGCCACGGCGATGATTTAGAAGCCACGATTGTTGAGGCGATCGCGGCCGCCAACACCTCTATCGATGTCGCTGTGCAGGAAATCAACTTGCCCAAGATCGCGATCGCCCTCCGAGATCAGGCTCAAGCAGGCATTGCCGTGCGCATCATTGTGGAAAATCAGTACAACCGGGTTTGGCGACCACTGGAATCCTTCCAATCAGAAGCGTTGGACGAGCGACAGCAGTCTCGGCACTCAGAACGGCAGCAGCTGATCGACGCCAATGGTAACGGCCAGCTCACCGCCCAGGAACTTGACCAGGGCGACGCGATCCGCATTCTGCAAAAGGGAGACGTACCGCTGCTAGATGACACTGCCGATGGCTCGAAGGGTAGCGGCTTGGTGCACCACAAATTTATGGTGGTGGATGGCAAAACAGTGCTGCTGGGCTCTAACAATTGGACTTTGTCAGGTACCCACGGCGATTTTGCCCACAAGGACAGCCGGGGCAATGCCAACGCTCTGCTCAAAATCGACAGTGCGGAAATGGCAGCGGTCTTGATGGAGGAGTTTGATTTGATGTGGGGCGACGGCCCCCAAGGCAAGGAAGATAGCCTGTTTGGTCTGCAAAAACCAATGCGATCGCCCCGCACGGTCAGCATTCCGGGCTCTCAGGTCACCGTGCAGTTCTCGCCCGTTTCTGAAAGCAAACCCTGGAGCCAAAGCGTTAACGGCCTGATCAGCACCACGCTGGCGCAGGCGACAAGCAGCATTGACTTAGCGCTATTTGTTTTTTCAGATCAGGGCATTGGCGATCGCCTAGCCCCCAAGTCTCAGGCGGGCGTCAAGGTCAGGGCCTTGGTGGATAGCAACTTTATCTACCGCAGCTACAGCGAGGCGCTGGATATGCTCGGCACGGCGATTCCCGATCATCGCTGCAAGTACGAAGCCCACAACAAACCTTGGGCCGCACCGATTTCGCAGGTGGGCATCCCCAACCTGCCGGAAGGCGACAAGCTACACCACAAGTTTGCGCTCATTGACAATCACACGGTGATCATCGGCTCCCACAACTGGAGCGCTGCCGCCAACCATACGAATGATGAAAGTCTCCTCGTCATTCGCAATCCGACCGTGGCAGCTCATTTTCGTCGTGAGTTCGATCGCCTCGCGGCAGATGCCGACATGGGTCTGACAAAGAACTTGCAAAACAAAATTCAGCGTCAGCGCAAACAGTGCGGTGTCTAAATTATTGCCGATGGGAGGACTCTCAAGCCCATGCCATTGACAGTTTGAGGATGGCTAGGAGTTGCCACCGGTGGCCTGGAAAGGTAGCAAATTTTTCTGGAAGCCGTAGAATTTACGGAATGGGTATCAGCCACCCAGAGGGTTAAGGCGTACCCAGCTCAGATCCAGCAGGATTGAATGGCCAGAACCTAAATGCGACGAACGCGATTGTTTCTGTATTGCTTAATCGGAGCGGTAGTCGTCACGGCCCTTGGCATTGTGACCAATCTGCTCACCGCTGACGGTAGTTGGCAGGCGATGGTCGCTCCTGAAAACCGCTGGTTACTGTTTTTGCTGATTGGTTTGACCTTACTGGCGGCCCTGGTGGCGTTTGTCGACTCGGCGGAAAACAGTGATATCGGTGGTGATTCGCAACATCAGGCCGTCACCGGCTCCTCCCTGAGCGATAGCCAGGTAATGCAGGGGCAGGCTAACCGCGATAATTACCAAATTCAAACCGATGCTGTCGTCATTCACCAGCCCTTGGTGACCGGTCAACCCATCCTGCCCCATGCCGAAATCACTAACCGCAATGCTCTGTTGGCTAAGGTCCGCAACGCCTGGATAAAGGGAGTGCTGAACCGCTCTCTCTATAGCCAAGCCCGCATTGCCTTGGGGTTAGAAGAGGTAATGCACCCCTGGCGCATGGAGTACCGTTACGCTAGCCAGCGCCATCCTCTGCTCGCTGGCACTCACCTCATCACCAAACTGCAAGAGCTGGGGAAAGGGGCTACCCTGCTCATTTTGGGCGACCCCGGCTCAGGCAAAACGACGATGCTGCTAGAGCTAGCCGATGATCTGCTATATCAGGCTAACCCTGCCCATCCCCATAGCCCGTTGCCGGTGGTGTTCAACCTATCGTCCTGGAGTCAGTTTCGCCCTACAGACCCGAGGCAGACGCCAACCCTAAAGGGCTGGCTGGTGCAAGAGTTCAAAAATAAGTACCAGATTCCGGAGAATATTGCCCAAGAGTGGATTGCCCAACAGCAACTGATGCTGTTGCTAGATGGACTGGATGAAGTCACTGAGGCTCGACGAGCAGACTGCCTGGAAGCCATCAACCAGTTCAGCCACAACCACGGCACCACTGAAATGGTCGTGTGCTGCCGCATCCGAGATTTTGAAGCGCTACAGCACGATTTGCAGTTTCAAGCCGCAGTTTACATTAAACCCCTGAACCCTCAGCAAGTGGATGCTTATCTCAGTCAGGGAGGCGAACAGCTCAGGGGCATTCGCACAGTGCTGCAGCTTGAACCTGAGCTGCAAGGTCCTGACCCTGACTCCCTCAAATGTTTGGCCGAAACACCCCTGTTTTTGAACATTATGGCCCTGGCCTTTGAGGGGCAATCGGTAGCAGCCATTCAAAACCTGGGGGCCAAGAACCAGCGGCAAGCGTTGTTTGATGCCTACATTGGGCGCATGTTTAGCCAGCGAACCAATCACCCCCGTTACCCAAAGGCACGAGCCAAGTGGTGGCTGCATCGGTTGGCTAAACAAATGGTGCAGGAGGGACAAACCGTATTTCTCATCGAATACATGCAGCCCCAAAGTTGGTTGATTAAAACGTCTGAGCGCTGGCAGAACAGGCTGATTTTGAGTCTGATTTGGGGTCTGATTTGGGGTCTGATTGGGGATCTGATTTGGGGTCTGATTGGGGATCTGATTTGGGGTCTGATTTGGGGTCTGATTGTGGGTCTGATTGTGGGTCTGATTTTGGGTCTGATTGAGGCGTTTAGTAAAACGATTCAGGAGCGCAATCACCCCAATCAGGGCATGATCAATTCCGTTAAAAATTCAATCGTTACAGTCAGTTTTTCACTGTTACTCATGCCGATTATTTACTTTGGGCTGCCGCCGCTGGTCAGCGGCGTCCTCGACCCTGAATCGGTTAAAAGTCTGGTTGCCGCCCTCCTGCCAATGCCTATCTTCTTGAGCTTTATGGCCGGAGGTGGGTTGGCCGTAGTGGGGCATCTGGCCCTGCGGATTACCCTATTGATCAACGGCCAGGCCCCACGCCACTATGCTCACTTCCTTGCCTATGCCGAGCAGTGCCTATTCGTGCAGCAGGTGGGGGGCGGCTACATTTTTGTGCATCGGCTGCTGTTAGAGCATTTTGCGGGCCTGGAGTTAGCGAGGCCAAGTCGGTGAGGTCGTTACTGGCAATAGCGACGCATTACTTAGTACCAAACATACGATCGCCCGCATCTCCCAGTCCCGGCAAGATGTAGCCGTGCTCATCCAACCGCTCATCAATGGCGGCGGTGAAGATGGGCACGTCGGGGTGTTCTTCGTGAAAGTGGGCGATGCCTTCGGGGGCGGCGAGTAGGCAGACAAACTTGATGGATTGGGGTTGGGTTTCTTTGAGGCGATAGACGGCGGCGACGGCAGAGTTGCCGGTGGCGAGCATCGGATCAACTACTAGCATTTCTCGCTCATTGACATCCGTGGGCACTTTGAAATAGTACTCCACTGGCACATGGGTTTTGGGATTGCGGTAAAGGCCAATGTGGCCCACTCGCGCCGAGGGCATCAGCTCTAACATGCCGTCCAAAATGCCTTGTCCGGCCCGCATGATGGAGATCAGTACCACTTTTTTACCCGACAGCATGGGGGCATTCATGGTGGTCATGGGGGTTTCGATTGCGACCTTTTCGAGGGGCAAGTCGCGGGTGACCTCGTAGGCCAGCAGCATGCTGATTTCTTCCAGCAGTTGGCGAAACTTAGCGGTGCTGGTGTCTTTTTGGCGCATCAGGGTCAGCTTGTGCTGAATCAGCGGATGGTCAATCAGCGTGACAGAGTTTTGCATAGGAAGCCTGTGAATGCGGAGTTTGGAATGCTGGGAGGGGCGAGGCATTCCGTGAATACCATTCCGGAAGCACCAATATGATATTTACGGAATGCCTCGCCCGTACGGGATGGGTTAGAAGACGGTGCCGTCGCTTTGAATTGTGATGGGGGGCGCACCGGTATCGGGTCGCAGGTGTTTGGCGATGCGACGGCCAGCGGCCCAGGTGCCCCCCTCCAAAATTTTGATCAGGGGGAGTTCCTCAGGCGTTTGGTTGAGTTGCTGGCGGACGCGATCGCCCAATAAATCCAACAGGACGACCGTTAGTGCCCGCCATTCCACTACGACGGGTGAACTGGGCCGGTGCGACACCTCGGTGACGGCAGGATGTTTCGGCACGAGCAAGCCCAAATCGACCATCAGGCCGCCGTTGCGATATTCCGCTAGACCCGTCAGCGCATTGAGATTTTGCACCGTCAGCCCCGCAGACTGCAGCGGTTCCACCAGGGAATAGGTGAGCCACTGCGACAGCTTATGAAAGGGCACCAGATTGCTGCCAGGGCCAGTTTGGGGCAAGGCGGGATGGGGCCAAACGTCGCCCAGGTTGGCATCGGCGATCGCCACGCGGCCCGGCCAAATCGTCCCAAAGCTCTCCAATACTTCCGTCAGCAGCGTGTCAGCGGCCAAAGTAGACCCGAAAGTGGTTTGCCAATAGTCCAACAGGTGGCCGGGGCGAGCGGGCGGGCCAAACCGGGTGGGCTGAGCGGCCAGCGTTTGACCCAACTGATGCAGCAGGCGCAGCCGTCCCGCAAGGCCAACCAGGGGATTATCGTCGCTGACTTGAAAGAGCGCCGCCAGATCAGCCTCAGTCAGGTTTTGCAAACCCACCGCATCAACCTGACACGGCGCAGCAGCATCAGAGGAAAAGCATCCCGCTTGAAACCCCCGCAAGCTCGCCACGGCCAACCCTTCCGAACGGCCAATCACCTGATCGGCAGCGGCGTCATGGTATCGCCACTGGCTCCCGGCCCCGGCGTCGAGCAGCACGCTGACGATCGCCAAATCTAACCGCGATCGCGCCGCTGCCTGGGCGGATAGTCCCTGTATGGCTGCATCCAGTGCTGCTAAACGCGCCGCGCCGCCCGCATCAAAATGTCGCCAGCGGCTGTGAAACGGCACGTCAAACTCGGGATACAGCTGCTGGGTCGTTTCCACCACGTAGGCCGCGACGTCATCCAGCTTTGAAAGATCACAGGCAAAGTTTTCGAGCTGATCGGCTACACAGAGGTCAAATAGCTGCTGGCAGCGATCGCGAATGGCTTGGGTTTGCCGCAGCATCGCGATCGCGGCTTGTTCTTCCGGCGTCATCAGGCCTCCTCGTATTGCCGACCGATGGTTTTCGCCAGGGCTGAGTCATCGGGCACTTCGTCCTCGGTGTAATACCCAGCAGCTTTTTTCGCCTTGATTTCCACCTGCGCATCGGCAGGAATCAGGTCTTCCGGAATCGTGATGCGCTCAACGATTTCAATACCCGACTGGGTCACCGCATCGTACTTCAGGTTGCTCATCGAGACGAACTGATCGATGCGGGTAATGCCTAGCCAGTGCATTACATCGGGCATCAGCTCTTGAAAGCGCATATCTTGTACCCCCGCAACGCATTCCGTGCGGGTGAAGTAGGTATCGGCGCGATCGCCCCCTGCCTGACGCTTGCGGGCGTTATACACCAAAAATTTGGTCACTTCTCCCAGGGCGCGGCCTTCTTTGCGGGCGTAGATGATCACCCCGGCCCCGCCCGCTTGAGCGGTCTTCAAAGCGACCTCGACGCCGTGCACCAGATAAGGGCGACAGGTGCAAATGTCGGAGCCAAAGACATCGGAACCGTTGCACTCATCGTGAATGCGGAGTGCGAGCGGTCGGGCCGGATCGGTCACCGCTGCCAGATCGCCCAAAATGTACACCGTGTGGCCGCCGATCGGCGGCAAAAAGACTTCTAAGTCAGGGCGGGTGACGAGTTCGGGAAACATGCCGCCAGTTTGCTCAAACAAGGTGCGGCGCAGGTCGCCTTCATCGACGCCAAACCGCTGGGCGATGCCGGGCAGATACCAGACCGGTTCAATCGCAGCCTTGGTGACCACCAGTTCTCCCCCTTCCTTTAGCACCTTGCCGTCCACCTTGATCCGGCCACTGGTGACCGCCTCCTGCAGTTCAGGAATGTTGATGTGGGCTTTGGTAATGGCGATCGAGGGACGAATGTCATAGCCCTTAGCCTGTAGCTCGGCAAACTGATCGTGATCGAGCGCCCCGAAGGGATCGAGAGAGACAATTTTGGTCGGGTCAGACCAACTGGGATGCGGCCCAATCGTCACGGTAGGGGCGGTGTCAGTGAGGTCAGCCCGGTGGCCAGCCTCTAAACTGCCGCTGGCGATCGCCAACGCTCGATAAACGGCGTACCCGCCCGAATGGGTACCAATGGCATTGCGGTGAGATAAATCACCGAGGGTGGCGACCACTGGCCCCCGCTCCGCTGGGTCAGCATGCCCCCACTGAATAGGCAGCGGCTGGGTACCAAACTGACCTGGGTGCGACGTGAGCACAATGTGCTTGTGGCGAGACGACTTAGCCGATGTCATCGTAGAGCCCCTTGAGCGTAAAGGTTGAATCTATCTTGTCAGGGTAGCCCAAACTGTTATGCCCATTGCATTCGTTTCGACTGGTGCCTGGCGCTGACGACAGGCTAGGTCAAGTCAATAGGTCCGCAGTCTGGTCGCAGTTAACCAACAATTATTTGTGTAGCCTGATGCCCTCAACATCTTGTCAGCCTGACATCCATAACCGTCTCATCGCCCGAAGTTCTTGCCAGCAAATGATTTACTGAAGCCGCTTAAATCGCGCTCTCACCTATCTCGCCGCAAAGGATTCATTTCACAGTGACGAAATTCGTTTAGAAAATGATTTCAGTCGGTACCGATTTGTGGGTACCAGTTGAACCAGATCGTATCCTTCAGTAGGGAATGCTCAGTTCATGTATCGAAAATCACTGAGCCGGCGATGATATTGCGATCAATCAAGCTGCGATCGCTCAAAAGTGCAAAAACACTCAAATGTTTGCGGAATTTCAGAAAATCAGAATCTAGCTAGGCTAGTGGCAGAATCTGGCAAAGCTCACAGCCAAAATGACGCGAAATCTGATAAATGTTTACAACTTTTGGCAAAGGAATACGCCCCTTCACGAGTAAAAAAGCACACTTGAGCCAACACCTAGGAAAAAAATCCAATCTCAGCTATTTTGCGGAATTGGTCAGCGAGCCTTGTATAAAGTAAGTTGTCTCGACTATAAAACTCGATATTACATTATTGATTGAAGCCCTGAAATACTGCCTTTTCAAAGGCTTTATGGCTGATCGCTTATTCCTTATTTAAGAGTACCCTGGCAGGGCGTTCTCTCCACATGGCCAAAATTGGCATGATGCACTCAGGCAAATACAAATGCCTGTTTCAACCAATTGAGGATTACGATTATGTCTATTTCTGCCGTCGAAAAGCCCGCTGAGCAGGTTTCTTTAGAGGCACTCAAAGCCGCTTTACCGGCTCAAGATCAGCTCGTTTCTGATTCCGAAACCTATAGCCGCGAAGTGTTAGGCGAAGCCTACTTTGAGCTATTTAACCTCACAGCAGTCGGGCTGCGCGGTGACATTCCTCCCTTTGGCCCCGCGCCTGACCAATCTGCTCATATCGTCGATACTGACGAAACTATGCGTGTTGGTTTGATGATGCGCTTTAACCGCAGTCCCCTCACTGCACTGTTGCTATGTCTGGGCATCGACATCACCGTCGATTTTCAGTTTGAGGGGCTCGGTGGCATCGCCGTTGAAAAGGATCTGCAGGTGACCACCAAGTCCAATGAAGGTCAATTTGCTTACTGGGTAGGCACCAAGATTTCGCCCCAAGAAATCGGCCTAAATCCTGGCTATTACCTGGTTTCAGCAACGACCAAAATCGGCCCTGTCACACATAAATGTGGCCAGTATGTCTTTGGCTATGGCTACATTGGTGAGCGCCGTCTGCAGGTGGCTGACCAGCCCTTTTCTGACTAATAGTCACAGCCAGTCAATCATGATCTAAGTGAGTCACTGGTAATCAATTCTGCAGCTTGCCCATACCAAGCTTAAGCATTGATTGAGCAGTTTCCAGTAGGGAGGGTGACTCCCTACTGGAAACTTTAAAGCTGTCGCGAGAGTCGGTAAACCTATAGTGATCGCGGCATCAAACTCATTGCATTTAACAGCCATCGGCCAGTTCGATCAAGCATTCAGATCAGGTCGATGGTGATTGCCCAATTGAAAAGATGCCAAGTGTCCCAAGTTTACAGAGAAAACCCGCTGATATAGTCTTTGCTCGGATAGATCTATGGCTGAGCCGTTTTGCCAACTCTCCCAAATCGCATTTCTTCAAGCAGAAAACTGCCACAGCCCGATCTCGCTGGCATCGACGACTCCAACCATGCCACCAGCGCTGCAAGCTGGTATCGAATTTTCGCTAAGCCTAGAGCTAATCCTGGCTCCTTGGATGTCAGAACCATCTGATCAGACGTTTGAAACGTTGATGCTTTGTCAGATTTACGCCTTTATCAAGCCTCTTAATCTAGCTTTAGGAACCCCTGACCAAAAAGCTTCTTTTTGTTTACCTATCGGGTCTGACGAAAAGATTTATGCAGCAGAACTGTCACCCTTTTACCTAAATGCAGGCATTTATTCACTACAAATTATTATGCTGATCAACTATCTGCCTTCTTCACCCCTTTTTCGAGAAGTCCCTTTATTTCAAGTGAGCTAAATTTCCAGAGTATTCAGAGCTCACATATTTCGAAATTAAACTTCAGATTCGGCAAATTAATTATTTTTAAATCAGGAATGTAAAATTGCTAGATTCGCTTCGTTTTTTCTCGCTTAGAACTTTATCTTTGTTCAGCTATAAACTGCGTTAATGATAACAGGATAGATCAAACTGCGCTGCGATAACTGCTTGATAGCAATGCTCAAAAGCCTGCTATATTCTTGTCTAAGATGCTCATTTCAGGGCTCTAATCAACTCCTGAAATGAGCCATTTATTTATGCAAAATATATACAGCTATTGAAAGAAAATAAATCTAATCACTTTACAAATATTCTCTTAGAGGAATGGTCGATAACTCCTGAATTCTGGCAGCACATTTTGGTGGCTGTACCTGGCAGATTTCGGCAACGCTTTTGGTATTTTAATTCCTAGACAGTGTGCGTGAATCGACAGCACTTTAGCGGCTGAATATGCATGATCGCCCAGGCTTTTCAGGAATCAAATAAAGTTTTCTTGAAGACGACAACAGAGAACCCTTTAAGCCCTATTCTTTAGCCGTTTCGAAACACGCTTGTGACTGTTTATTTGGCTGACGGTTCGTCATCTGCCCCCTAGCCCTTAAATATGATGAATACGCTCTTTTCCTCCCAGAGTGCCCCCTCTCTGTCTAAGACGAGTGCACCCTCCACTGCGCCGCGTCACCCAGCATCGCTGACGGCCGCTCAAGCTGCAGCCCTCGATAAGACCTCACTCGAAACCCACGTCGGCAGCGTCTTAGTGTTTACCGAAGACGGCGCATTGATTTATGCCACTGAGCACCTGCCCGATCGCCTCAAAAAACTGATGGCCTCGGCTGAACCTGGCGTCATGCCCGAAGAAATTTTGCTGATCTGCCAGATGTTGAGGCAATGTCGATCGCGCTTTCCGAGTCAAAACTGGGCGATGGAGTTCGATATTTTTACCAAAGATGCGATCGCCCTGCGCATTCGCAGTCGCTGGCTCAAGCTAGAGGGCTTTGATCAACCCTGCATCTTATTAATTGTGGAAGACCATCAGCAAATGATGCAGGACATCGTGCTAGATGAAGTACAGGGCTGGGGCTTAACCCCGCGCGAGCAAGAGGTGTGGCTGCATCACCAAGCGGGCTGCACCTACAGCCAAATTGCCGAACAGCTATTCATCACCATCAACACGGTGAAAAAGCACATGCGCAGCATTTATGCCAAGCGGCGGGCGCAAGACACGGCGTGCTAAAGGTTGTCATCAGTTTGCCGCTCAATGCCGCGCCCGAGGAATCACCCAACATCAAAAACTTCCACCAGAAGAACCCGGATTCTGGGAGCCGGTCAACACTCCTAACAGGTTTTTCATCGAAACCGTTTTTTTTGACAGGTGATTTCTTGGACAACTCTAAGACTCTGAACTGCCGATAAACGGGGTGGCCCACTGCCGCCAATTTTCTTTATTAAAGGGCGATCGCCATTTGCGAATAAGTTCCGATTCCAGAGCCTGTCGGGACTTACGCTCAGCCGGAGCATAGGGCCAAAAGCCGATATTGACCTGCACGGGTAGTTGCGCCGAACGATGGGCGGCAACGTAATTTAAGATATAGCGCTTGCAATCGTGGGTGCCTTTCCAGCGCTGGTTAGCCTTGACCGTTTCACCCACGTAGAGCAAGAGATGGGCTTCGTGATCGACCACAAAATAGAGGGCGGCGTTGCCCACATCGGTCAGCTGCTCGCGCCAAAACTCCGCATTGCGCTGCGGCAAGGTGAAGGGATCTAACTCATCCGCCGGTGAGGTGGCCACTGGCTCAAACAGCGTGCCCTGGGTCGTCGCCGGATGGAGCGACACCGTCTGCTGAAATTGCCGAATACGCTGTTGCCAATGAGTAAGTTCATCGGCGGTGAGGCTGGCTTGGGCGGTCGGGCGATTGTAGGCCCAAGACACCTCAGCAGCCTTTAAGTCTTGCTGAGAAAGAAGAGAAGGTTGGTATTCTGCCACGCGATCGCCGATATCTAGCGTTCTTTGCTTGCCGATGATACTGCAACGACGCTAGGAGGATCATTCTCTGGCCGCGAATATTACAGTTCTCTAAGATCCAGGCGAGTTGAGGAATCGCGCATGGCCCAAAATTCCGCTGACGCTGGCCCAATCGACGCGATAGTTTCCGTTTGCCGACCCAACTCGATAGGCTATAGAAAGTCTACGATGCAATTTTGTGGTGCTCATGCCCCCAGCCCCAATGAAATGGATTTGGAGTTTATGCCTGATTTTGGCGATGGTGTTGACCGGCGGCTGGTTCCCGGCGGCGATCGCGGCTGAAACTCCCCCGCCCACCGCTGCCTACAGCGAGGCCGACATTCAGGCGATCGCGGCGCTGCGCGAAAAAGCGTTCATTACCAGCCAGTCGGGTGACTATGCCGCCGCCGATGATTACTGGACGCAACTGCTCGACTACCTGCCGGACGAAGCCGCCATTTGGAGCAACCGCGGGCTCGTGCGGGTGAGTCAGTATCAGCTGGATGCAGCGATCGCCGACTACACCCAGGCGATTGCCCTAGCACCCACCGAGATCGATCCCTATCTCAATCGGGGCGCCGCCTACGAATTTAAGGGGGAGTGGAACGCGGCAATCGCCGATTACAATCAGGCCTTGGCCCTTGATCCCAATGAGGCGGGAGCCTTGAACAATCGAGGTAATGCCGAAGCTGGTCAGCAGCATTGGGACGCCGCGATCGCCGATTACCAAGCCGCCGCCGACCTCAACCCCAACTTTGCCCTGGCACGAGTCAACTACGGCCTCGCCCTCTATCAGGTAGACGACGTGCAAGAATCGATTCGCGTGTTGCGAGCGGTGGTGCGTAAGTATCCCAACTTTCCGGATGCGCGGGCGGCGCTGACGGCGGCCCTGTGGGCCGACCAGCGTCGAGGCGAGGCCGAAAGCCAGTGGGTCGCCGTGTCAGGCCTGGACTCGCGCTACAAAGATCTGGACTGGGTGCGCACCATTCGCCGCTGGCCCCCCAAGGTCGCCGATGCCCTTGAGCAGTTTTTAACGTTGGAGGGCTAAGCGATCGTGTTGGAGTTGGGGCTGATTGCTACCCTCGGGTTTCTGGGCAGTTTTGGCCACTGTGTCGGCATGTGTGGCCCGATCACGATGGCTTTTTCCCTCGCCAATCAATCGGGGGCTGATGCGGCTGACGCCGCGCCGCGCTGGCAGCAGTGGCGGTTTCACCTCTTGCTCAACCTGGGCCGCTTGACCAGTTATTTGCTGGTGGGGGCGGCGATCGGCGGGCTGGGGTCAGTACTGGTTGCCGGGGGACAAATTGCGGGCATCGGCAGCGGCCTGCGTCGCGGCATGGCCTTGCTCACCGGCACACTTTTAATTCTGATGGGTCTGCGGCAAGTCGCCCCCCACTGGCTACCGCAGCTGCCGTTTTGGCATCCCTTGCGCGGGCAGCTGCACGATCGCCTCCAGCGGGTCATGAGCCAGACGTCTAAGTCATCCCGGTGGTGGACGCCGATCACCCTGGGGTTGGCCTGGGGGCTGATTCCCTGTGGCTTTCTCTACACGGCGCAAATCAAGGCGGCGGCCACCGGTTCCGTGGTGGTCGGCGGGGCGACCATGCTCGCTTTTGGCCTCGGGACGCTGCCGATGATGGTAGGGTTAGGCACCTATAGCGCCTGGCTTAGCCGCGATCGCACCAGTCAGCTATTTCGCTTTGGCGGTTGGATCACGCTCCTGATCGGCCTGCTCACGCTGATGCGTACCGGCGACCTCATGGTCGACTATGCCGGACATCTGGCGCTAGTGTGTTTAGCACTGGCGCTCATTGCCCGTCCCGGCAGCCGGTTGTGGCCCTATCTGCTGAAATGTCGGCGACTGCTGGGGGTCGCGGCCTGTGTGCTCGCAGTGGCCCACACGTTGCACATGCTAGAACACAGCTGGAACTGGAATTTCAATGCCTGGCGATTTATGCTACCGCAACATCAGTGGGGCATCGGCGCGGGGGTGATTAGCCTGACCCTCATGCTGCCCCTGGCCATCACCAGCACCAACGCCGCTCAGCGCCACTTGGGCCAAGCTTGGCGATCGCTGCATTTGCTCAGCCTCCCGGCGCTAATCTTCGGCGGGCTGCACACCATCGTGACCGGCTCCACCTATCTGGGGAGTCTGCAATGGCAGGGGCGGCCCCTGATGCATAGCAGCCTCGTGGGGGCAATGGTCGTGGTCGTGTTAGCGGTGCGATCGCCCAGCGTGTGGCAGTGGTGTGGCGCTCAGAAGTGGTACACCCCAACTTCGTTGGCAGATTCCCTCAATGCCCAGAAGCCCAGTCATCATCCTTAACCTTAAACGGCTTCCTCCCCTCATCAGGACAACCACCATGATGCATCGCTGGCTGTTAACAGCACTCATAACTGGGTTGATGGGCGGCGGCCTGTCTGCCGTAACCTCATCCGCCACACTGGCCCACGACGTGCAAATTGCCGACGACGTGGGAGCCACCCTCCACATCGAACCCGACGATGTCCCCCTGGCCGGAACCCCCACCACCGCCTGGTTTGCCCTGACCCAAGCCGGTGGCACCGTGATTCCGCTAGAACAGTGCAATTGCCGTCTGACGCTCTACGACAACGACGCAGTCGCAGTCGAAACGCCGCCCTTAACCGCCATCTCCGCCGAGGGATTCACTGATATTCCCAGTGCGGTGGTCACCTTTCCTGAGGTGGGCGCCTACGAGCTAGTGCTGCAGGGATCGCCTGAGGGCGATGTGGAATTTTCTCCCTTTGAACTGCGGTTTGAGGTGGTCGTCGCCGGCCGCGGCGCGCCCCCGGCCAGCAATCCGGCTACCGAGACCGAGACCTCGGCAGCTGAAACAACTGAGGCAGATGCGGCTCAAGCGGAGGCAGCCGACAGTGCCACGGCCCCTAGCGAGGCCACTGAACCGACCCCTGACGCCACAGCGGAAACTCCCGCGTCGGTTTCGTCGTCTAATACTCGGCGCTCGGTGACCATAGGTGGGGGCGCTGTCTTAGTTGTTGGATTAATCGCGGGTATCATCAGCGGTCTACGATCGCCAGGAGAAAAGTCATGAAGCTCATCGATCACAAGCGACTCGCTCTGTTGGGCAGCACTCTTGCTCTGTTAGCGGTTGGCGGCCAAAGCGCGATCGCGGCAGAAAAGGTCGTGCTCACCTACGGTTTTTTGTCGATGGATATTCCCATTGAAGATTTGGCAGCGTTTGCCGAGGGTGAAGAGACCTCCAACGATTTAGAGGAATTATTCACCCTGTCGGGGCAGGATCCGGCCCAGGTGCGCGATACGCTCAATACGCCGGTGTCGGTGAACCCGACCGTCCTCGATTTAGCGCTCAACTCGCCCCCTGGGGAATGGATGCTCGATCGCGTCAGTGAAACGATTCATCCGGCTTCCGGCGAAGCGGGGCAGCTCGCCCTACGAGCCGCCCTGATCGGCGCGTCCTCTACCGACCACGAACTGACGCTGCTGGAGGTCATGCAGGTGTATCCCACGCCCGAAATTGTGGTGCAGGGCGATCGCCTCGTTGAAACCTACACTCAGCTTTACGAAGTCCTGGAGCCCCTAGAAGATCTGGCTGATATTTTGGGATCTTGGGAGTTTTAGCAATCCACTCTGCCCGCTGCCGGTTCGCTGTGGCGGGTTGTTGAGCATAGTGGCAAGAAATTTTAGAACAGCGGCTCACCGAACCAAAGCTGCAGGCCGTAGAACCTACTCCGCACTCTCTCCATTAGCCGCCTGATTTTGACGCACCAGGCTAGAGGACGGATTCAGCGCATCAATCGTTTCGCCCAGGGCGGAGGTCAGCGTTTTGCGAGTTTCGGCATGGTCAGCCTGCTCGGCTTCTAGGGATTTTTGTAGGCGATCGCAGACGCGTAGCGCCTTCACCAATTCGGTCCGCAGACCTTCGACACTTTGTAGATCTGGCGTGCCGAGCTGCTGATCGGCAATTTCTGCGGCGATCGCATCCCCTTGATAGGCCCGTCGAGCTGCTAGTTCGGTGCGTAGCGTCGCTGCCGTTGTCTGCAGGTCTTCAACTTCGGCCCGCCGCTGTTTGGCCTCGGCATCATATAGCTGTCGCCAGTTGGCCGCACTCTGATAAGCCTGGTCGCGTTCCTGACGAGCGGCCTCAAGCTGTTGCTGTAGCGTGCGAATTTCGGTTAGCCAGCGGGTAATTTCCTGAGTCATGATGCTTCTCCGGGGCAAACATAGCCAGCCCGACTCGCCTGGGGATGCTTCATCCTAGAACAAAAGCGCTTTCAGCGGTTCTGGGGTGGGCAATACAATCAGCACTAAAATCGTGAGCGCAAACAGTCCCCACAGATCGCGTTTCTCATCGAGTTCGCTCACATCATTAAGGGCCGGTTCATCAATGGCTGGTATAAAGAATAGCAAAACCGCCCAAATCAGCAGTTCACTGTGCACCAGCGTCAGCCCTAAGACCAAAAACCGACAGACCTGACCAATAATCGCGCCGTTGCGCTGCCCATACATGGCGTGCACGATATGGCCGCCATCTAACTGACCCACCGGAATCAGATTGAGAGCCGTGACGACTAACCCCAAGCAGCCGGAAACGGCCACCGGATGCAGGTGAATGGCACTCTCCATGCCGACTTGACTGCCGAGAGCAAGCTTGCTGAGCAAGGCCAGCGCGATGGAAGCACCCGGATCTAGAGCTTCAAAGTTCAAGAGGCTGGCATTCTCTGGCATGGTGACCACTTCGGAATGGGCCAAGCCCCAAATCAGCAGCGGTAGCGCTATGACTAGCCCTGACAGCGGCCCGGCAATCCCGACATCGAACAGGGCGCGGCGGTTGGGCACAGGCGATCGCAGCTGAATAAACGCCCCAAAGGTGCCTAAGAAAAACGGGATAGGAATAAAGTAAGGCAGCGTCGCCTTCATCTTGTAGCGCCGTGCCATCCAATAATGGCCAAACTCATGCAGGCCCAAAATGACCATCAGCGACATCGCGTAGGGCAATCCCTGGAGAAAGAGGTTGGGGTCAGCCTGCAGGGATTCTTCGGTAACCCCGGCGATAAAAGCCCCGACCATCGTCGTGGTGAAGAGCGTAGCGACAAACAGCCCCAGCGCAATCACCGGACGTGTGAGTTTTTCGGGCCGCGCGGGGGAGTCAGCTGTTTTGCGTTCTGGGTTGGGCACGAGGGCAAAAAACGGCTTACCCTGCTGGCCCTCTTGAAAAATGACTAAAAAGCGTTTGCCAAAGTTGGCTTCGATATTTTCCCGCACGGTGTCATAGGCCACGGTGGGAGAGGAGCGCAGTTGGCCTTTGCAGATCAGGGCTTGAGCCCGGTACTCAATATTTTGCAGGTAGTAAACCGACCAGGGAAAACAGTGCTGAATCGTGGCTTCTTCTTCTTTATCGAGGGGTGGCAGAGTAGCTTTTGCGGCGGCTGCTTTGAGGGCGGCCGCGGCAGCGGCTGGGGTATTGACGCTCGCCTGACCGGCCTTGGGGGGAATGCGGCCCCATTGAATCAGCGTCCAATACAGCACCGGACAGAGAATGAACAGCCCCAGTAAAATACCGACCGGAAAAGGCTCATCCGCGCGATCGCTGACGCTCCAAAAGGCCAGCACAAACGCGGGAATCATCATGACCAGCCACAGCATCCAGGTGGGCGTCCGGGTGAGACCCGCCACGCTGCGTTTCACCACGTAGTAGGTAAAGACGCTGAGCAGAAGCAATAAAATCAGCATGTTGATTACAGTCCTGCTCGTCTAACGACAGGCAAGCCACTTTTGGCCCTTAGCGGTGTGACGGCTTGCAGAGATACCCTGATCAAAACTGTTGTCCCTTTGTCCATTGTGCCAAGGGCTATGCTGGCCGACCCAAGCATAACCTAGAGCCCATGATAGGCTAGACAGCTGTTCAAGAGAATACGCTACGGAAAGCCGATTTTCTTTTCCCGAGCTTAGTCTTGCATCGTGAGCACCCAGCCGCCGCCGTGTCTACCAAACAACCTCACCCAATTCTCGACGGTGTCTTTGCCTTTCCCCCTAATCGAGCCACGATGGGCGGCACCGCATACTTCATTGTAGAGAAGGATTCGACCGGTAGCCCGGCGAATCTGCTGATCGATGCCCCGGCAGATGAGCCAGCGCTGCTGCAGTTCATCGCCGATCGCGGCGGTGTGCGTCATTGGGCCATCACCCATCGGGGGGCGAGCGGCGCGGCGAAGTCACTGCAGGCAGCCTGGCAGTGTGACGTGCTGGTGCAAGAGCAAGAAGCGTATCTGTTGCCCGATTTGCCTCAGCTCGTGACTTACCAAGATCACTATGCCTTGGGCAACTACGGCGAAATTTTGTGGACGCCAGGGTATTCGCCGGGCTCCGCCTGCGTGTATCTGGCGCAACACGGCGGGGTTTTATTTACCGGCAGACATTTGCTGCCCAACCGCGATGGGCAACTGCAACCCCTACGCTTTTCTAAAACCTTTCACTGGCCCCGCCAGCTGCGCCAGGTCGAGCGCTTACAAACTCGGTTTACCGCTGACACCCTGTCCTACGCTTGCCCAGCCGCCAATACGGGCTTTTTGCGGGGGCAACGCCTGGTGAAAGCGGCCTACTCCCAGCTGCAAGCGATCGATACAGCTCAGCTCACAGACCAACCCGTGCTGCTGTGAAGCTAGCGCTGCGTTGATGGGATGAGGATGACCGTCAGCCGGAGATGCTAGCGTTTTGCCAGTCATGAGGCCACCCTTTTAGCGTATGGTTATTTCCGTGGTTCGGTCGATCTAGGACAGTTTGTATGGCTCGCTCTAGCGCCCTGCGCTATTACATCATCACTCGACTGTTGCTGGCTCCGCTGATGATCTGGACCATCACCACGGTCGTCTTTTTACTGTTGCGGGCAACACCGGGTGATCCGATTGATGCGCTCCTCGGCCCCCGTGCCCCTGAAGCAGTAAAAGATTCGCTGCGGCAGCAGTTGGGGCTGGATGCGCCATTAATTGTGCAGTATCTGCGATACCTCAGAGACTTGTTCTCATTGGATTTAGGCACTTCAGTGGCGAGTCAAGGCCAAACCGTTTGGGAAATTATTGGCGACCATTTTCCGGCCACTGTGGAGCTGACGCTCTGTGGCATGTTGGTGGCGGCCAGCGTCGGATTGACGGTGGGGGCGATCGCCGCCGCTAAACCTAACTCGCCGCTCGACGCCGGGGGACGGCTGTTTGGCATCATTACCTATGCCGTGCCGATGTATTGGTTTGGCATGCTTTTGCAACTCTTGTTTGCGGTGCAACTGCGGTGGTTTCCCATTGGCACGCGATTTCCTCTGAGTGGCACTCCACCGGCTGGGCCTACTGGCCTTTACCTGCTGGATAGTGTGCTCATGGGGCGGCCTGATCTATTTGTCACTACCCTGTACCATTTAGCCCTGCCCAGCTTGACGCTCGGCATTTTGATCAGCGGTGTCTTTGAACGCATTGTGCGGGTCAATCTTAAGCAAACGCTGCGAGCTGACTATGTTGAAGCGGCGCGGGCGCGGGGCATTCCCGAATGGCGGATCGTGACGGCCCATGCCCTCAAAAATGCCTTGATTCCAGTAGTCACGGTGCTCGGACTGACCTTTGCTTCGCTATTAGGGGGCGCAGTCTTGACTGAGGTGACCTTCTCTTGGCCGGGGTTAGCCAATCGCCTTTATGAAGCGATCACCCAGCGCGATTATCCCGTGGTGCAGGGCCTCATGGTCTTTTTTGCCATGATTGTGGCGCTGGTCAGCATCGCGATCGATCTGCTCAATGCCTATGTCGATCCGCGGATTCGGTATTGATAATTTACCCCGCTGACGGTCTGCTGAGGCAGCGGTGAGGACCTGGTGGACACGGCATCACCGGCATGGCTTGCGCCGCCGCCGATATGGAGATTGTTGGTGTGGGCTGGCAGAACACGAACTGAACTTCTAGAATTGCGGTAACTGAAATTCCGTCCTCCCTTCCCTTATGTCTGGTCGCGTTCCTCGCAGAGCCTTAGCACCTTCTCGGCGTTCCACCCCGGTGGCTTCACGGTTGTTTGGTCAACGACAAATGTGGACGCGCTTAGCCGCCTATCGTCCTCTCGGCGTGCTGGCCAGCATTTGGGTCGGGCTGTTGGCGATTGTGCTATTGGCCTATGGGCAACTGCTACGCACCCATGTGGATGGCACTGAAGGCCATACTGCCGGGGTTGAGGCGTATCCCCACGAACAGCTAGATGCCGCCGCCTCACCCAACGCCACTCCGGACAATGCGCCGGCGGAAGACTTAGACCCCGCAGCGGCATCAGAGACCGAGGCGATCGCGGCTAGCAAGTATGAACTCTCGTTCTGGACGCTAGTCGCGTTAGTCGGCACCTGTGCGATCGGGTGCTGGCTACTATCGGTGGTGCTCAAGTCGCCGCGACGAGTCCGCCGTAAACCGTCGCCTCGGCCCTCCCAAAAACCGCTGAAACAACTGCTTTTAGGGGCGCGTCAGCGCGGTCAAAGGCCCGCCCACACTGCTCAGCCAGGGGGCGCCAAAGTGCCTCGCTTAGATGCCTACAATCCGGCTCAACCGTTGATGGCACCCCCTCAACCCCGACCGGGGACGTCGGCACCGCAGGAACCGGTGCTACCGCCTCAATCGCCCCCAGCTTCAGACGTGACGGTGGTTTCGGAACAATTTCAGCATCGCTTAGACTGGCCGGAGACGAGTTTGGTGAATACTGAAGACGTCCGGCAGCGGCGATCGCTCTCCTCCTTTATGTAACTGACAACTTTTGTTCAGGTTGAAGGCAAGTTGAGCACTGCGGCTGAGCTGACTCAGGTGCTGTTCACCAGCTACCGGCTTCGCAATCCAGCAGTTGATTTAGCGTCTTGAGGGTCGTCTCGTCGGCCTCGGTCTGGAGTTGTGCCGTGACCGCGACGTTAATCAGTTCCATCCGCAGCCGCATGTAATAGGCGGTCAATACCTCCTGCGGTGGGCTCATTAAACGAGCCTTGGGCACCGGCACAGTGTCAAAGGCCTCTTGTGGCCGATAGCCTAATTTGGCGATCAGAGCGGTGATGACGTAACGCTGTTCAGGGCGGGCATAATCCAGCCAAACTTGCATAGGTTGTGCAAGGAGGCGTCGTTGTTCGCCAGTCGCCACTTGCCGCTGTAGCCAAGTCTCTGAAGTCGAGATTGGCCAGTCAGGGGTTTCCCCATCGACCTTGGCAAAAGCGTGGGCCTCTGCAAACGAGATCGTACCGTTACCGTCATAATCGGCAGATTCAACTGCATGACCCAGGCGATCTCGACCGCTGAGGCCGGCAAAAAAGCTAGAGCTATAGTCGCGATAATCAGCTTCGTTCACCAGGGGCGTGCAGCCCACAGACGGGCGGCTTTTAACGGTGGCAAAAAAGCCACAGCGACTTTGCAGCGCTACGGGTTGAGCGGGGTCGCCCTGCTCGTAAATCACATTGGCAAATGAGCCCGCATAGCACTGCGCCATCATGGTGACAAAGGGAATCTCGGTAGGCCACCGGTCAAGGGTTTGGGCCAGCGCTTGCACCGACAGCAACTCTTCTTCCCAGAGGATGAGGGAATTGTTGTCATCGTTGTTGGTGTTGAGAGCGCCATGCCCGGTGAAGTACATAAACGCTGGGCAGTCGTTGGCACCCTGAGCGGTTTGAGGATAGTTATCTAACCAAGCTTGCACGTTGGGAACCGTGGCCGCTCCGGTCAACCCAGTAATCTCAGGCACCTTAAACCGTTCACGCCCCAACGGGTCGATGTAGCGCACTGTCGCCTGACCGTCGTTACCGTTGGCGAAGAACAGGGTGGCGATCGCTGCATCCCAGCCCTGGTGGTCGAGCGTGCGCTGAAAATAGTGCACGTTTTTTTCTAACGCAATCTCGTTGTAGCTAGGAGCCCCCCCGCCCGCGACCACCAAGAATGAGGGAGTCCCGGCACTAGACGAGGCGATGGCAGTACTGTCCGGCGCTTGGCTGCTCTCCGGCAGGCTAGAGACCGACGGCGGCGTGCGGGTAGCGACGGCGACCCCTGTCAAGATCGCCCCAAATAAGGCAAACATCCCCCAAACAGTGGATTGGCGCAGTTGAACCATTTTTCTTCCGTAACTCTGTAGGGATGCTGAGGCACGCTGGGCTCATCTTTGCAGAGCGATCGCTTCGACAGGGGACACAGTGCACCACAAGACAATTGACCGACATCCAGTTTGGACGATGAGGCGAGGAGAATTGAACGAAAAGAGCGGTAAAAGGCCGCATTTTGGTGAATTTATGCGGCTATTTAGCTATCGGTTTAATAGAGATATCTTAGCAACTTCGAGCCGGGCAATCGCCGGTTTTAATCAGCGCTTTGAGCGGGGCAATCTGGGCTCATGAGTCATGATTTGCAGCCTGAGATTGACCCGCAAACGGCCAAAACCAGCCAGTAGTAAGCGGGCTACTAAATACTCTCTAATCAGATTTTTTGTACTGAGATATGCAGCGAGCTTATATCCTGAGCCCTTAGGGCATCTCTCTGATGCTGATGAGGACCCACAAAAGTGAATAATTTTAGGAATAATTACTTACACTAAGAAAGCTGCTGGAGTCAAGATCCGGTTTGCATCACTTTATTACGACTCAACATGCTAATAAATCTTAAGAAATACTAGAAACCTCACCGGCAGTGAATCAGAGCGCAGGTAAACGTCATAAAATAATTTACGATTCAACATTAATGTACAAAAATTATTCGCACGGCTAGATTTACTTATTGCTCGATAAAGAGTCTGTCGATTAGTTAAGCGTTCGTTGGGAGTAGCAGCCGCTTTGGAAAGTACGAAAGAAAAGATTTTGGTGGTCGACGATGAAGCGAGTATTCGCCGGATTCTAGAAACCCGCTTGTCGATGATTGGCTATGACGTGGTGACTGCTGCCGATGGTGAAGAGGCGATCGAAACGTTCCACACGTCTTGCCCTGACTTGGTTGTGCTCGATGTGATGATGCCCAAGCTCGATGGCTATGGTGTCTGTCAAGAGCTGCGCAAAGAGTCCGATATTCCTATCATTATGCTGACGGCCTTAGGGGATGTGGCCGATCGCATCACCGGCTTAGAGCTAGGGGCCGATGACTATGTGGTCAAGCCGTTTTCGCCAAAAGAGCTAGAAGCCCGCATTCGCTCCGTGCTGAGACGGGTTGATAAGAGTCAGGCCACGGGCATTCCGAGTTCGGGTGTGATTTCGATCAACGCCATCCGCATTGATACCAATAAGCGTCAGGTCTATAAGGGTGACGAACGCATTCGGCTTACCGGCATGGAGTTTAGCCTGCTGGAGCTGCTGGTCAGTCGGTCAGGCGAGCCCTTTTCACGAGCCGAAATCCTGCAAGAAGTGTGGGGGTATACACCCGAACGCCACGTCGATACGCGGGTGGTCGATGTGCATATTTCTCGCCTGCGGGCCAAATTAGAGGAAGACCCCAGCAACCCCGAACTGATTTTGACGGCGCGAGGCACCGGTTACCTGTTCCAGCGAATTGTCGAACCGGGCGAGGAATTGTAGGCCTGGTGGAGAGGTAGTCTGCTAAGATCTTTTCAGTTTTTACAGAATTTAGTCCATGGTAGCGACTCGCGCTCGAATCGCCGTAGATGCTATGGGTGGCGATCACGCACCCGCCGAAATCGTGACCGGTGCCATCAGAGCTCAGGCTGAGCTGGATGCAGACATCCTGCTCGTCGGTGACCCGGAAAAAATCAAGGCGGCGACTGCGAATTTCGACAATCTTGACGGCATCAAAATTGTGCCCGCCGAAGGCACGATTGAAATGCACGAAGAGCCCCTGAGCGCTTTGCGGCGTAAGCGCAAGGCCTCAATTAATGTGGCAATGGATTTGGTCAAAGGCGGAGAAGCCGATGCCGTGGTTTCAGCTGGGCATTCGGGAGCGGCGATGGCGGCAGCCCTGCTGCGGTTAGGGCGACTCAAGGGCATCGATCGCCCGGCGATTGGGGCCGTGTTTCCCACCGTTTTGATGGATCAGCCCGTGCTGATTTTAGATGTAGGTGCCAATGTCGATTGTCGGCCCAAGTATTTGGAGCAGTTTGCCGTCATGGGCATGGTGTATTCCAAATACGTCTTGGGGATTGAGAACCCCCAAGTGGGGCTGCTGAATATCGGCGAAGAGCCCAGCAAAGGCAACGATGCTGCAGTGCAGGCGCATGAGCTGCTAGAGAAGCATCCAAGCGTATCGTTTGTCGGGAATGCTGAAGGGCGAGACGTCCTCTCAGGACAGTTTGATGTGGTGGTCTGTGATGGTTTTGTCGGCAATGTCTTGCTGAAGTTTGCTGAAGCCGTGGGTGAATCGGTGCTGCAGATTTTGCGCGAAGAGTTGCCCCGAGGGGTGCGTGGTAAGGTGGGCACTCTGGTCCTGAAAGATAATTTGCAGCGGATTAAGCAGCGAGTTGACCATGCCGAGCATGGCGGTGGGCTGCTGCTCGGCGTCGCGGGCATCGCCGTGATTAGCCACGGCAGTTCGCAAGCGCCCTCGATCTTTAATGCGATTCGCTTAGCTAAAGAAGCCGTTGACAATCAGGTGTTAGACCGGATTCAGGCCCAGTACCAAAAGGTTGCTATGCCGGCGGCAGATGGAGAGTAATCGTGCAACAGACGCAACGTGGGCTGTCCCTGGTCGGTAGCGGGTCTGCCCGTCTAGCCGCCACCTTGAGTAATGGCGACCTAAGCCAAGTGGTTGACACCTCCGATGAATGGATTGCCACGCGAACGGGCATTCGCCAGCGACAGGTGGTCACGGCGCAAGATTCTCTAGCGAGCTTGGCGGCTGAGGCCGGAACAGCCGCGTTAGCCATGGGCCATTGTGACCCGACCGACGTTGACCTGATTATTTTGGCCACTTCGACTCCCGATGATTTGTTTGGCAGTGCGGCCCAGGTGCAGGCGCGACTCGGGGCCAGCCGTGCTGTGGCCTTCGATTTGACTGCCGCCTGCTCGGGTTTCGTGTTTGCGTTGGTGACGGCAGCGCAGTATATGCGCCTGGGCGTCTACGGCACGGTGCTGGTGATTGGGGCCGATGTCCTGTCACGGTGGACGGACTGGAGCGATCGCCGCACTTGTGTGTTGTTTGGCGATGGCGCGGGGGCAGTCCTGCTGCGGGCCAGCGATCGCGACCGGCTTCTCGGCTTTGAGTTGCGCAGCGACGGTGCCCTTAATGGCTGTCTTAACTTGACCTATCAGGCTGAGTCAAAACCTTTGGTGGGGGATACCACCATCCAAACCGGGACGTTTCAGCCCGTCACGATGAACGGCAAAGAGGTATATCGCTTCGCCGTAAAACGAGTCCCTGAAATTTTGGAAAAGGCGTTGTTCCATGCGGGTCTGACCGCCGCTGAGATTGATTGGCTGCTGCTGCACCAGGCAAACCAGCGGATTTTAGAGGCCGTCGCCAACCGTTTAGCCGTACCGGCGGAGCGGGTGCTGAGCAATATGGCTCGCCACGGCAATACGTCAGCGGCATCGATTCCCATCGCGTTGGATGAAGCAGTGCGCGAGGGTAAGGTTAAAACCGGTGATGTCGTGGCTTCCTCAGGCTTTGGAGCCGGTTTGAGCTGGGGCGCCGCAATTTTTACCTGGGGTTAAAGGTCGCGTCAACGGCGGCAGGCGATCGCTGCCCGGGCCAAATCTAGCCTTTCTACTGGCGGACTTTGGGACAAGGTTTTGCGGTCGCGGGAGCCACGGCACAGTGCTCGACCAAACAGGGAGTCTGATAGCAGTCTTCAGTTTCGAGGGCGGGCGGCACCGCCCCGAACACCATTTCGCAACTGAAATCTTCAAAGTTGGGCGTCATGGTGAGGGGAATACCAAAGTCTTGGGTGAAGAAATTTTGGGTGGGCAGCTTGCACATGTTGACGCACATACCCACGCAGCGACTTTGTTCTAAATAGCGGCACTTTGTAATGTGGACGCCGCTTTTTTGCGATCGCGATTCGCCGTCGTTCCCCGCTACCGTCACTTCTGTGACTTCACAAGGCCCCACCAGCCATTCAAACAGCACGGTAGCAAACCAGGCATTGAGTTCACAAACCAGCTGAGTCGGCGAAGATAGGGTGCGAATCAGCCATAGGACGGGAGCCGGTACCAGCGATTTCAACACCACCGCGACCAGGGCTTGCTGCTGTTGAGCATTGCGCCCCTGCATAATTTTTTGTGACAGATCGACAAACCCCTCGTAGCCGGTCAAGCTCGTCTTCTGACCCACTGCATTGGCCATTTTGCGGCTAAACAACCGAATGAAAATCCGGTCAAATAGACCGTCTTGATAGTCTGTCTGAGGGCCGTGAGCTGGCATAGTGAGACGTAAATCGGGGGCAATAGCGGCGTGATTACTGTAGCGCGATCGCACCCCCATCGACGTTTTATCGCTCTGGCATGAACTGACCCAGGTGCGTCAGGCCGGTGTCATCGACTTGAATCACGACCGCCTCACCCGATCGCGGCACGATATCTGTCAGTTCGGTGATATTGACCTGATGGGTCACCATCACAACCACACCGGGCTGCTCGGCCTGCTGCCAGAAATGCTCTTTAAGCGCCTCAGTTTGCGTCGCCGCCTGGCTGCGATCGCGGAAAAATGAATTCAGCGCGGGCAACGGCTCGACCGGCCCGACCGCCATGAGCTCTGCCGTGTCTAAACAGCGACACCACTGGCTTGACCAGACCTGCCGTACCGTGACGTTGCGATCGCGAAAGGCCTGACCGATCTGCTGGGCTTGGGTTCGGCCTTCGGCAGATAAATTGCGCTGGGTGGCACAGTCATCGAGCTGAAAGTTGGCCGGGTCACCGCTCCCAGGGGCCAAGGCATGGCGCAGCACCACTACATAAAGCCGGTCGGGCTGCTGCAGTCGCTGCCAAATCGCAGCTTGATCTAACGCCGGAGACGCTGTCATCACGGTCAGATCCGGTGGCCTGGGTGGAGTTATTGTAGTCGGGGCCGGTAGGTCAACGGTGTCTGACGCCAGGGGGCGCAAACTAGCCGGGTCGGTAGGGGTGCAGCTGACGACCAGCCAGGCTATGAGGCCACTGACGAGGGCCAGAGAGTGACGCGGATTAAAGAGAGAGGACATAGCGTTGAGGAGCGAGGGGAACACGATCGCGCTGCTTGATTCTGACAAGTCCTGGATTTGAACTCACTTTTTATAGCCAAAGTAGGGCGCCCAGCATGATTAGCAAAACGGACAGTAATTTCTGAAACCGCTCTACCGATAGGCGATTATTGATCCAACCCCCGAGGGCGATCGCCACCAAGATGCCCGGTAGCGCCACGCCATACAGCTGAAAGATATAGCCATGCCAGAGCCCTCCCGCCGCGTGGCTGAGCAAAATCCCCAACCCTGCTGGAAAAAAGTAGCTTTGTAAAGTCGCGCGAAACTCCGCTGGCGACCAGCGCCGCATTTCACCATAAATGACGATGGGTGGGCCATTGGTGTTATAAGCACCGCCCAAAATGCCCGCTACCAAGCCAAACGGCACTGCCCAGGCCGGCGCTTCGAGCTTGACCAGTTGCCAGTTGCCCAAGCGATAGAGGCCAAACCCCACCAGACACAGGCCCAGACCTTGAGTAATCAGGTCATTGGGCACCTGCTTAACCAGCCAAACCCCAACCGGAATGCCGACCAGCGTGGTGGTGATTAATCGCCAGGCTGACGCCACTTCGACTCGCTGCCAGTTGCGCGCCAAAATAATGCTCGAAATCGTTGGCCCCACTAACCCAAACAGGGGCGTCGCGGTAGAAATATCCAATAGCAGCGTCAACAGGGGCATCGCAAACAGAGCATTGCCAAAGCCAAAGGTCGAGGAGATCAGCGTCGCCCCAAAGAGGATCAAACTGGTTAAGAGTAAATCAGTCATCGGTGTTGTGAAGAGGCCCCGTCTATTATTAGAGGATGGAATCAGGGATTTAGCGGCATGGGTGAGATTAATCCCTATCGACTCAAAATTTCGCAGCTACGGGCCCTGGTCGCGATCGCCGATACGGGCACATTTAGTGATGCGGCGCTGCAGCTCGATTTGTCGCAGTCCTCAGTGAGTCACGCGATCGCGACGCTAGAAGAGGTTTTGGGCGTCGTTCTGTTCAATCGCGGTCGCCAAGGGGCCACCTTGACGCCCCTGGGTGAAGACATGATCGCCGAAGCGCGGCTGATGATGCAGTCTCTCGAAAAAATAGCGCAGTTGGCCCAGCAGTCACGCGGCCTCCAACAAGGCCTCGTCCGCATTGCTGGATTTCGCAGCGTCGCGACCCACATCTTGCCTGAGGTGATTCAACGATTTCAACAGTTTTATCCTGGCATTCAAGTCAAAATTGAAGAACAACCCCATTACCATCAGGTCGAGCAGGAAGTGCGCCAAGGCCGAGCCGATATTGGGTTTACCTATTTGCCCACTCAGGATGATTTTGACGCTTGGGAATTGTTGCGCGATCGCTACGTGGTGATTGTGCCCGCTGATGACACCGAGCCACGGCCTTACGATTGGGAAACCCTGGCCCAGCAGCGCCTCATTCTGGCTCCACCGACTGATGGCTGCCGCACCCTGCTCGATCAGTATTTTGCCCAGGCGGGCCAGGTGGTGAATCCGGCCTATGAACTGCGCGAAGATTCTACCATTCTCAGCATGGTGCAGCAGGGGTTGGGGATTACGCTGATGGCAGAACTGGCAGCGGAGCCGATTCCCCCCGATTTGACGGTGGCGGAGCCACCCGTGCCGATGGAGCGAGTCATTGGGGTGATTCAGCTGGCGGGTGCCCTACAGCCACCCCCGGTGTACGCCTTTATGGAAACGTTGCGGCAGGTTTGGCCCATTGCCGATCGCCCGCTGCCGCCCAACCCAGTGATGGCCAACCCCGTTAACGGCTGAGGGGGCGGTGGCCGGGTTAGCTCAGCTCAATTCAGAAGCGCTAGAGGCACTCCGCCGTCGCCATAACCTCAGTTTTAGCTTGACCGCGGGCCGCCGAGTCGAGGCGACTCAAGGGCTGGCCAGCCTCGCGGGTTTCCGCTGACAAATACTAGTCGAAATGCCCCCGATCCCTGATGATAGGGAAATATTAAAACGCGGTTTGGGGTCGACGCATACAGCATGGGAGGAGAGGCCAATTGGGATACCTTGCCAGAACAACTGCTGGATTTGGCCAAACGAACCGGTGCTGAAGCCGCCGAAGTGTTTCAGTCCAGCTCGTCGGCGCGTCCCGTTTATTTTGAAGCGAATCGCCTGAAGCAACTAGAGAGTAATCAGCTAGAGGGTACGGCCCTGCGACTGTGGCGTGAGGGGCGCCCCGGCATTGCCGTTGCCCATGGCCCGATCGCGCCTCAGGCTCTGGTCGACAAAGCGATCGCCATCAGCCAGCTTAACGACCCCGAAGCGATTGAACTCAGTCGCGGCACCGCTCAGCAATACCCTGATGTGGGGGTAGAGGTGCCGGTGACGCAAATGATTAACTGGGGTGAAAGTGTCATCGCCCAAATTCGCGATCGCTACCCTGAGGTCATCTGCGAGGCCGAGCTAGAGTGTGATATCGAGACGACGCGCTTGGTCAACTCCCTCGGCATCGACTACGGCTACCACGACACCACGCTGAGCAGCTATCTCGGGGTGGAGTGGGTGCGGGGCGACGATTTTTTAACCGTGAGCGATGGCCAGGTTTGTCGCGATGCCTTGTCACCCGAGGCCCTGGCTCAACAGGTATTGATGCGGTTAGACTGGGCCGATCGCAATGTCGCCCCCACCGTGGGCCGGGTGCCCGTACTGTTTACCGCCAAAGCGGCTGATACGCTGTGGGGGGCCGTGCAGGCAGCGCTGAGCGGCAAACGAGTGCTGGAAGGCTCGTCACCCTGGAGCGATCGCATCGGTGAGCAGGTCACATCTGAAGCCTTGACCCTCTATCAAGACCCGGATGACGGGCCGTTTAGCTGCCCCTTTGATGATGAGGGCACCCAAACGCAAAAGCTAATTTTGATCGAGCGCGGCGTGTTGCGTCTGTTTTATACCGATCGCACCGTCGGCAAAGAGCTCGGAGACGGCTCGACGGGCAACGGCTTTCGCCCCGGCCTGGGCAGTGCACCGACGCCGGGTCTGTTTAATACCTTGGTACAGCCCGGTTCAGCGACATTTGAGGAGTTAGTCAAAACGCTGGATGACGCGATCGTGGTCGATCAGATTTTGGGAGAAACCGCCGGAATTTCCGGCGATTTCTCCATCAATGTTGATCTCGGCTATCGCGTGAAGCAGGGCGAGATTCAGGGGCGGGTAAAGGATACGATGGTTTCGGGGAATGTCTACACGGCCCTGCTGCAACTCGCTGCCTTGGGTCAGGATGCCGACTGGAACGGGGCTTGCTACACTCCCTCGGTGCTACTTTCCGGGCTGTCGGTGACGGGTCGCGGATAGCCAGGCGACCTTAGCCGCCGCGCGGATGGCTCTCGGCGCCGTCCTCGAGACCCACGCGGCAGTCGCTTTTCGATGTTGTTTAGTGACGTCTAAACATGCTGCGCTTCCGGCGCTTGCACAAATTTTTTGGTCCAAAGCGGGTTGCCTTTTTAGAAGCCTGCATCATCGGTGTGGTTTCGGGCTTAGCAGCAGTGGCCCTGAAACAAAGCGTAGAAGTGCTAACCGACTGGCGACTCAACAGCGCCCTGCCCGCTTGGTTTTTGTTGCCGACCGTGGGCTTATTGGGGGGCGTGGCGTCGGGGTGGCTGTTGGAGCGCGTATCGCCGGAGGCCGTGGGTAGCGGTATCCCAAAAGTCAAAGCCGCTTTGGCCTATCATGACGTGCCGCTTAATCTGCGCGTGGCCCTGACCAAATTGTTTAGCACCATCTTGGCGCTAGGGTCGGGGCTGTCGTTAGGGCGACAAGGCCCCACGGTGCAAATCGGGGCGGCGTTGGCCGCTCAACTCAGCCAGTGGGTGCCCACCTCACCCGAATATCGTCGCCAGCTGATCGCCGCTGGGGCCGCGGCGGGTCTGGCAGCGGGTTTCAACGCACCGATTGCGGGCGTGTTGTTTGTGGTCGAAGAACTGCTGCAGGATTTCTCTAACCTGACCTTAGGGACGGCGATTTTAGCCTCCTTTGTGGGGGCTGTGGTGTCTCGGCTACTGGGGGGCCAGGGGCTCAACCTCAACAGCTTCGGCATGATGCAGACCGGGTTCTCGGTGCAAGACCTGCCCTTTTTAGTGCTGCTGGGGGTGATGGCGGGCATCTTGGGCGGCCTGTTTAGCCAGGGCATTTTTTCCAGCCTGAGCTTTTTTCAGCGCCTGACCTCCCTGAGCCTGCCGCTCAAAATTGGGCTGGCTGGGTGTCTGACTGGGCTGGTGGGGGCGGCGCTGCCGATCGCCGCGCAAGATAATACGGGCCTGCGCGAGTTTTTAGTGACGGGGGGTGCCGCCTGGCAGATCATCACCGCCGCGTTTGTGGCCAAGTTTTGCCTGACCCTGCTGGCCTACGGCTCCGGCGCCTCTGGGGGGCTGTTTGCTCCGGCGCTGGTGTTGGGGTCGGCGCTAGGGTGCCTGGTGAGTTTTGTCGCCCAGACCGGCCACGCCTGGATGGGGCTCCCCGTTGGGACATTAGAAAGTAGCAATACCACGACCTATGCGTTGACGGGCATGGGCGCGTTTTTTAGCGCTGTCACGCGGGGTCCGATTACCGCGATTGTCATCGTGTTTGAGATGACGGCCAATTTCAATCTAGTGCTGCCGCTGATGGTGGGCTCCGGCTTGGCTTATTTGTTCAGCGAGCGGATTGCCGGAGTGCCTATCTACGATCGCCTACTGGCCTTTCAGGGCATTCAGCTGAATCCCACCCCGTCAGATGTGAATCCGTGGGCGGGGCTGACGGCGGCAGATCTGATGCAGCGGCGGGTCGAAACGTTGGCGGCAACGCTCACCCTCCGTCAGGCGTTAGAGGCCTTTTCGCGATCGCATCATCGCGGCTTTCCGGTGTTGCATCAGGGCAAGCTGGTGGGCATTGTCACCCAAACTGACTTGGGTGACACTACTCAAACTGACGTGTCCAACGACCAGCTTGTGCGAGACATCATGACGCCGCACCCGGTCACCGTCATCCCGGAATCGTCTTTGCCTCAGGTGCTGGATCTGCTCAATCGGTTAAAGGTGAGTCGGCTGCCAGTGACGGATGGCAATAAGCTGGTCGGCATCATCACTCGCGGCGATATTATTCGCGCCGAGTCAGAACGGCTCAGCGGCAAAAACACGACCGAGGGGCCGGTGGCCACGCCCTCTTGCGGCATTTATCGCGCGCGCTCACCCGCCGTTGGACGCGGGCGGCTGTTGGTACCCTTAAGCGATCCGGAGACGGCACCGCTGCTGCTCAATCTGGCGATCGCGATCGCCCGCCAAGAGCAATACGAGCTGGAATGCCTGCATGTGATTCTCGTGCCGCGATCGCTATCCCCCGAAGAAGCGCCCGTCAATACGGCCCCGAGTCAGCAATTGCTGAGTTTGGCACAACAGGCATTGCAAGGGACCAAAGTGCCGCTGCATACGCAAATTCGCGTGGCCCACGACGTGGCCCCAACCCTGCTAGAGGTGGTCAAAAAGCGGCACATCGATCAGATTTTGCTGGGCTGGAAGCGCCCCTCCCTCACACCGGGCCGGGTGATGGGCAATGTCGTCGATACGTTACTGCGTCAGGCGCCTTGTCCAGTGATTGTCGTCAAACCGGGGCGGTCCGACCGGCTGCGGCGCTGGCTCTTGCCGTCAGCCGGTGGTCCCAACTCCAAACTGGCCATGCGGTTGCTGCCCGCCCTGATTACCCTGGATCACAAGCCGCAAATTGACCTCTGTGCGATCGCCTCTAAAAAAGCCGATCAGCATCACCTGCACCGCCAGCTGGTGCGTCGCGCGGCAGTGTTAGAACGGCGATTGCAGACGCCAGTCAAAACTCAATTAACCGTGGGCGACAATGTATCTGAGGCGATCATTCAACTGGCGCAGCATCAATTGAATGACGTCATCGTCATGGGCGCCAGTCGCGAAGGGCTCTTGAGCCATGTAATCAAAGGCAACATTCCCCTAGAGGTGGCTTATCACAGCACCTCGACTGTGATTCTGATGCAGCACAATTCCCTCAACGACAAAACCCTGCCGATGCCCAATTCGTTAGAAGATTCTCCACCCACTGATTGAGCCGACAGAATGTCTGCAGTCTACTGCTGACGGGACTAGGTGCCCCCGGTAGAAATTCTGGAGACGTGACCAAATTGATTGATATCAGCGGGATTCAGGGTTATCAACAGGAGCCCTTGACGCAACAGATCTGACAGAATGCATATCTCAACAATTCGCCGCAGACGGTTCATCCTGTGCTAGCGTCCTAGGAGGATTTACTTTCGGCTGTATAAATCGTCTTAACAACGTTTCTCCGAATCTAACTCTTCGACGCCTTTTGATTTTGGAGACTGTTCATGACTATTTACGCTGGCAACCTTTCCTACGATGTGACTCAAGATGATGTCACGCAAACCTTTTCGGAATATGGCACGGTAAAGAGTGTGCATTTGCCGAAGGATCGTGAAACAGGTCGCATGCGAGGCTTTGCCTTTATTGAAATGGACTCCGATGCCGAAGAGTCAGCCGCGATCGAAGCCCTTGACGGCGCCGAATGGATGGGGCGCGATTTAAAGGTCAACAAGGCCAAACCCCGAGAAAACCGGGGGCCAGGCGGCGGCAACCGAGGCGGCGGTTCGCGCCGGTATTAAGTCTCAAAGGGTGCCCTGAGCGTGGCCGGCGGCACCCCGTAAAACGCTAACAGCCAGGTGTGCGGTTCAGGGCTTGACTCAGTCTTGGGACGATCGCTGAACCGCTCAAAGTTATGGAGTAAAACAATGGCTCAGATCATTCCTGGAGAAGGCGAAGGGATGGAATCGGTGCTGCGACGTTTCAAACGTAAGGTGTCGCAGGCAGGCATTTTTCCCGATATGAAAAAGCATCGTCACTTTGAAACCCCCATCGAAAAACGCAAGCGCAAGGAACTCGCGATGCATCGACAGCGCAAGAGAAAGATGCGATCGCGGTTTTAGTGCTGCTGGCATCGTCGTCACCAGTCTGGTTAGGAGCAGACGGCGGAGCCACTTTGCTGATGCGCTGAGGATTCAGAGTGCTCCTGGGTGAGCGGAGCAAAGTAGCCAGCGGTATAAGCAGGTAGGCACAAATAAGCGATGCTGTAGGGTGCCGTTAGGCATCGCTGTCCACATGACTCTGCAAGGCTTTGATGTGGACGCTACTGCCAACACATCGGACCAATAATGACTCCTTCCGACTTATTCAGAGCAGGTCAGCAGGGTCAGCAGCAGCTTATTTTCACTGAAGAACAACGAGTCAGCTCGGCTGGCCGGGTTGTCCGTCTCCAAGACTGGTCTTGCATCACCAGACAACCAGCCTCCCCGAACCTCCAGCAGTGTTACTCCCAAGACCCTACACCCTTCTCAAGGTGGGCAACGGGCTCTAAAGGGCATTACTCCGCGTTATTTACCAGACCGGCAGTCCCTCGTTGGGCCAGCGATCGCCACTGGCCCAACGAGGGACTGGCCGATCAGTGGCCGCAACCGCTTTACTGAATTTTTTTGATGAGCGATCGGCTGACTGTCTCACTGGTACGTTAAGTCAATCAAACTCCTGAGCCGCCGCCACAATCACGGCTCAAAAGCCCAGTTGCTGCCAATAGTCTGGGACTCACCCCAAGCGGTTTTTATCAAAAACACTGCAGTGGCTGGGTTACAGCCGGTTTTAGACGGATGCCCACTGACAAGGAATTGGCACACAGCGGCGCGCGCGCTCGACAACCGCTAAAACGCTCATGTCGCCACCTCAAACGAACGTCGCGAGCGATGACCAGCCGCAGTTTGATGAGGTCACAACCTATAGCAGAGGGTACAAAGGTGCCGGGTTCAAGGTGCAAACAAGATTTGGCCAGGGCTGGGCAGCGTCAAGCTCCGGTGATCGAGGGCGGCTACAGTGGTCGCCAGCCTGCTCCGGAGCAGACTGTGTAGCCACTTGGCTCTCAGCTCTAGCATTTAACACGACCCATGACCGAGCGGGTTTTCTATCATTAACCTGTCAACAATTAATGAATCTCTGCTGAATGCCAGACTGAGTCTCAGTGGCCATTATGGGCGATGAATCAATCGGTTTTCAAGATTAACCGAACTGACAAGAATGATACATCGCGCAATCGTTAGCCCGGCGCCATTACTCCCGATCATGGCGGAGGCAAGTTCGACTCTCTACACCAGAGCATCGCGCCCGATCACAGGGAGCAGCCCGACCTTCAAATCCAAGATTTTTGGTGAATTTTGCTGAATATTGGTGCGATCTTGGGAGTTTTTTGTGCTGACTTGAAAACAACAGCGAGATTCATCAGAGATCGGCTTGTAACAGTTTATTAAAAAATTCCGGGATTATGTTCCAGTTCGTCTATCGTAGTGGCCGTTTTGGTAAAAGAGCCCTCCTGATTGTCTCCGTATTTCTCGATTGATTAGTGTAAAAAGGCCGCTGAATCGACTTGGCTCACTCGCTAAGACTGGGATTTTTCGAGAAAAAGCTGGTTGAAGTGCGTGTTTTAAATGACATCGTGGGTATCATTATTTTCGTCTAGCGGGCACAAACGCTAAACACATCACGAGTAAGGGGAAGATTCGGGTTTAGAGTGACGACTACAATCGCCGTAAACCTTTGTGACAAGCGCGATCGCGGCAATGCGCAAGCAGTCGCATGGTGATCAGCCTGATTGACTGACCCGCGATGCCAATTGTGAAGGCCCAATGAGCTGAGTTGGCCTCCTAAAAATGTCTCTGTGATGTCTTGTGACGGTGCAGTATCGATGAATTAGAAGTTTTTGGTCGATGCTTAAGCCCCGATTTTATGATTGCGGTGACGGGCATCTGGGCAAAATGGTGAGCGTAAGAACGGCGGATTTATATCAGTAGAAAAGAGATTTTTTTGTCGGAAAGATGCCGAAAGCTAGTGTTTTTTCGGTGATATTTCGGGAAACCTCTTATAGACTTTGGGCAGCGTCTTGACCGCCATAAGAAGGAGACGGTGCTCGTTGGTAATGGTGAACTTGAATGCAGTGTGGAGATTTTTGGGGAATGCGAATCATGGCGAATAAAACTCAATCCATTGTCTTTGTGGATGCCGGTATCGATGCTCCTGCTCAGGTGGTGGCCGGTTTGGCTGGGAATGTCGAAGCCCTGATTTTGTCTCCTGCTGTCGATGGCGTGGCGCAAATGACCGCTGCCCTCGCGTCGCGTCCCCACGTTACAGATGTCTATATCGTGGCCCACGGGGCTCCCGGCGAATTGGCCCTCGGTCATGGCCAACTCGGTCTAGCTACCCTCCCCACTTATCGCGCTCAATTGAGTCAGTGGGCTACCCAAAGCCAGCTAGCAAACATCTATCTGTATGGCTGTCAGGTCGCTGCAGGCGATGCCGGTGCAGAATTTTTGGCAGCGCTACGCGCGCTGACCGGGGCCAATATTGCCGCCTCTGCGCATCGCTTGGGGGCGATCAGCCCCGGTGGTCAGTGGATGCTCGAAACTCGTTTGGGCGAAGTGCCTCAGCGTGAGCTGCTGACCGCTGCTGCCCAGGCCGCCTACCCAGGCGTGTTGGCGTCAGATAGTTTTGCCGGGGCCACGCCCATCATCCCCAATAACTCCTTGACCGGTGACAACAGTGCCGCAACGTCGGAAGCTGGGGAGCCGATTCACGACCCCACCGTTGCGGGGCTGCCACTCGAGCTGCAAGAAAGCATCAATAATTCGCTCTGGTGGAGTTGGACTGCCAACGTCGATGGCCAGGTGAACGTTAACACCGCCGGCAGCGATATCAATACGGTTTTGGCCGTCTATACCGGCACCACCGTCGCTGGGTTGACCCTAATTGCCCGCAACGATGATGCGGCTCCGGGTAACACCACCAGCAGCGTCAACTTCAACGCCAGCAATGGTACTACCTACTTCTTTGCCGTCGACGGTGTAGGCACCGTGCAGACGACTACCGCAGACGGCATCACCATCACGCTCAATACGCCCCCGGTGATTGATCCGGTACAGCTCTTTGCCATTGCCGAAAACAGTGCTGCCACGACGCCGTTGTCTGACGGTGTGGATGGGGTGGTCAATGCGGCTGGCACGGTCACCAACTGGTCGATCACCAGTGGTAACCCCGATAACGATGGCGATAGCGTGCGCGCGTTTGCCATCAATGCGACCACGGGCGAACTCACCGTCAACGACCCCGGTGATTTGAACTTTGAAGGGGGCAATAACAACTATCAGCTGGAGATTACGGCTAAAGATGGGGCGGGCTTTAGCGATACCGAAACCGTTTTTGTGCAGGTCACCGATGTCAACGAAGCGCCGGCGATCGTCAGTCTAAACGTCCCAGCTGCGGCCTCTGAGGGCACCCCGGTGACCGTGACCGGCCAAATCTTTGATCCCGATCAGGGTGACACGCAAACGCTCACGATTGACTGGGGTGATGGCACCGCACCCAGCATTTTGGGAAATGACGTTTTAGTCAATATCGACGCTAACGGCAACAAATCATTTACCGCCACTCATATCTATGTTGACAACAATGTCGGGGGCGCGCCCTTTAATGTCAGTGTCACACTCGAAGACGGCGCTGGGCTGACTGCCCCACCCGAAACGCGGTCAATCGCGGTCGGCAACGTGGCACCAGTAATTGTGCCCGACGGCCCGATCACGCTTACTATCAACGAAGACAACGCCGACAGCTTTTTCCTCACGGCTACTGACGCTTCCTCAGCGGATGTCTTGAACTGGAGCGTCGGCACCCCCAGCAACGGTACAGTTACCCCGCCGACCAATCCCGCCGCGGCCAACCAAACCTTTACCTACACGCCCGATGCCGACTTTAGCGGCACGGATACCTTTCAAATTCAAGTCGGCGATGACGACGGTGGGTTTGACACGATCGACGTCAACGTTACCGTGACTGCTCAGCCAGATGCCCCTACTAACCTGACCATCACGCCCTCATCAGACACGATTAACGAAGGCGAAACGGTCACGCTGACGGGTAGCTTTATCGATCCTGATGCGGGCGATTCATTTACCCTCACGATTAACTGGGGCGATGGCTCTACTGACACGCTCAGCGATGGCGATCTGCTCTTTGACGGCTCTACCAACACCTATTCATTCAGTACTGACCATCAGTACTTAGCCGATGGCACACCGACGATTTCGGTCAGTGTGCAAGACAGCTTTGGCGAAATTACCAGCACCTCTCAAAGCATTACCGTTAGCAACATTGCCCCGACCCTATCGCCTGGCAGCACTTCGCTGACTGTCCAGGAAGATGACACCGGTACTCTCATCTTTACCGCCACCGATCCAGCCGATACGACTTTTGCCTGGTCGATTTTGACTAATGGTGCCAACGGTACGGCCAGCGTTTCGACGACCGATACTGGGGCCACTCAGTCAGTTACCTACACGCCCAATGCTGATTTCAACGGTCTCGATCAGTTTGTGGTGCAGGTTGATGACCAAAATGGCGGCGTCACTACAGCGAATGTGACCGTCGGCGTATTGGCAGTCAACGACGACCCCACCAACCTCATCATCACGCCCGATGTCACCTCTCTCAACGAGGGTAGCGCCGTGACGCTGGCGGGCAGCTTTGACGATGTCGATAACTCTACCGACGCCTTTTTTGACGATACCCACACCCTAACGGTGGATTGGGGCGATGGTACCGTCGAAACCTTTAAAGATACTGACCTGACGTTGGGCGGTGCTGCCACCGACGTGACGGCAACTAAAATCTCGTTTGATGGCCTCACTCATACCTATGTCGATGAAGGCACCGGCTCCTACACGGTGACGGTGACGGCAGCTGATGCCGCCGGTCAAGCAATCGTGACCAAACAGGCGATCGCAGTCCTCAACGTCGATCCCACCCTGGTTGACCCGGCCGCGTCTCCGGCCACGCTGGCGCTGACTGAAGACACCGCTGAAGACTTTACGGTCAAAGCGACCGATGTCGGCATTGAAGATGTGCTCACCTGGGATGTCACAGCAGCGCCGACTAACGGCACTGTGACTGCCACGACCAGTGCGGCCAATGGCGAGCAGTCGTTTACCTATACCCCCAACCTCAACTTTGAAGGCACTGACACCTTTACGCTGCAGGTGACTGACGGCGACGGCGGGTTTCAAGATCTGGTGTATAACGTCACGGTCACGGGGGCAAACGACGCGCCGCAGGTCATTGTCAACAACTTCAACATTGTTGAAGACACGCCGCTGGACATTGATCTCAGCGTGTTAAATGCGATCGATGTCGAAGAAACCGACGACAACAACATCAACTTCACCATCACCGGTGCTGCGGCTGGCAGCTTCCTAGTGGATGGCACCCCCGATAACACCTTTAGCCGCCAAGACATTATTGATGGTAAGGTCACCTTCCTCTATGGCAGTGAGGTGACGCCCTCTTTTACCATCACTGTCGAAGATAGCGAACCGCTGGCAACGGTAGTACCTGGGACTATCACTAGCTTCTTGAAGGTTAACGATGCCCCGGTGCTCACCGTCGGTACCTTTACTGTCGCCGAAGGGGCTGAAGCGCCGATCAACAGCAGTGTGCTAAGTGCCACCGACGAAGATGATGACAACGCCACCCTGCTCTTTACCGTCAGCGATGTAGAGGGCGGCGACTTTATTCTCAGCGGCAGCGAGACCTCCAGTTTTACCCAGCAAGACATCAACAACGGCCTGGTGACCTTTAGAAACGACGGCAGCGAGACTGACCCTAGTTTCAACATCAAGGTAGAAGATGATGAGGGCGCGTTCGCGGAGGCCACCGGCACCGGCACCGTTACGGCGATCGACGATGACCCTGAGATTACGGTTAACACCTTCACAGTCGTTGAAGGGCAAGTGCTGAACGTCGATAGCACGGTGCTCAACGCAACGGATGACGAAACGACCGATAGCGCTCAAATCACCTTCACCGTCAGCGGTACCGATGCGGGTAGCTTTTTGCTCGATGGCGTGGCCAGCACGACCTTTACTCGGCAAGACATCTTTGCTGGCCGGGTGACCTTCTTGTATGAAGGCGAAGTCGACCCGGTCTTTGACATCAAGGTTGAAGATGGCACTGGCGGCGAATTTACAGAAGCGGGTAATGTCATCAGTTTCACTCCCACCAATGACACCCCGGTGTTTGCAACGCTCGCCCCCTTTACGGTGAACGAAAACGATCTGACACCGATCGACAACACGATCTTGGATGCCACCGACGCTGATGATGACGATAGCAGCCTGACGTTTGAGGTTGCCGATGTCGTTGGAGGGGACTTTTTGGTTGAAGGTCAGGTCGCAACCACCTTTACCCAAGCCCAGGTAGACGCCGGTGCCGTTTTCTTTAAGAACACTGGTGACGACATTAATCCCAGCTACAAGATCACGGTCAGCGATGATGAGGGCGCCTCAACGGTGGCGATCGGTACCGGCACGGTTGTCACCACTGACGATAACCCTGAGATTACGGTCAACAACTTTGATGTCAAAGAAGGCACCTCGCTACTTGTCGATAGCACGGTGCTTAATGCCACTGATGACGAGACGACCGACAGCGCTCAAATCACCTTCACCGTCAGCGGTACCGACGCAGGTAGCTTTTTGGTCGATGGCACCGCCAACACGACCTTTACGCGCCAAGACATTTTGTTGAATCGGGTCACCTTCTTGTATGACGGTGAAGTGGAACCCGTCTTTGACATCAAGGTTGAAGACGGCACTGGCAACATATTTACCGAAGCGGGCAATGTCATTGGCTTTGAAGCGGTGAATGACGCGCCCGTGTTTGATACGCTAGCGACCTTTAACGTCCCTGAGAGTGGTTTGGTCGAGATTGACGAAACGATCATCAAGGCCACTGATGCCGATGACCTTGATAGCAGCCTCATCTTTACGGTGAAGGATATCGTCGGTGGTGACTTTTTGGTTGAGGGTGTGGTGAGCACGACCTTTACCCAGGCCCAGGTTAACGCCAGTGACGTGTTCTTTCAGAACGATGGCACCGAAACCGCTCCCAGCTTCAACATCAAAGTCGAGGATGATGAGGGCGCGTCCACCGAGGCAACTGGCACGGGCACCGTTACCGCGGCCAACGATGCACCGACGATCCTCACTAATGAATTTAAGGTGACCGAAGGCGAGCTCCTCTCGATTACGGCGGCTGTGCTGGATGCCACGGATGAAGACTCTAACGACGCCAATATTCTCTTCACGATCAGCGGCACCGATGCCGGTAGCTTCCTGGTAAACGGCACGGCCAGTACCACCTTTACCCGTCAAGACATTAGCGATGGCAACGTTACCTTCCTCTATGACGGTGAAACTAGCCCAGTCTTTAGCATCAACGTCAGCGATCAGGAAACGCCTGCCGCCACTATTGATGTAGCCGGTAACGTCACTGAATTTAATGAAGTCAACGATCGCCCCGAGTTTTTGAACTTGACCGGCGGCGTGCTACCGACCTTTAACGTCAATGAAGGCGGCAATGCCCCTATCACCAATGCTATTGTGGCAGCTACCGATGGGGACTTTGAAGATTCTGACCTGACCTTCACCGTCTCAAATGAGGAAGGCGGCAACTTCTTTATTGTCGGGCAAACCACGCCGGCCCAGACCTTTACTCAGCGCGACATCAACCTCGGTCGGGTCTTCTTTAAGCATGACGGTAACGAAATTGCGCCGAGCTACACGATCACGGTCAGCGATGGCGAGCTCACCGCCACTGCCACGGGCACAGGTACGCTTAACCTCATTAACGATGACCCCGAGATTACGGTCAACGACTTCAATATTGTTGAAGGGGAACTGCTACAGGTCACCAGCGGCGTGTTGAACGCGACGGATGATGAGACCACCGACAGCACTCAAATCACTTTCACCATTGGCGGTACTGATGCGGGCAGCTTCTTGGTCGATGGTGTGGCCAACACAACCTTTACCCGTCAAGACATCGACTTGAATCGGGTGACCTTCTTGTATGAAGGCGAAGTGGATCCCGTCTTTGACATCACGGTCACTGATGGCACCGGTGGTACTGTCACCAAAGCGGGCGATGTAGAGTTCACCGCCAAAAACGACGCCCCTGTGTTTGATACGCTAAACACTTTTGCCGTAGCTGAGGGTGGTCTGACATTAATCAACAACGCGATTTTGAATGCCACCGATGCTGATGACCTAAACAGCAGCCTGCTCTTCACCGTGTCAGGAGAGCAAGGCGGCAAGTTTCTGGTCAACGGCGTCGAAAGCAGCAGCTTTACTCAAGGGCAGGTTAACGCCAACGACGTGTTCTTCCAGAACGACGGCACTGAGACCCCTCCCAGCTTCAACATCAAGGTTGAGGATGATGAGGGTGCCTTCACGGAGGCGACGGGCACCGGTACAGTGAATGCCACCGACGATCCGCCAGAGATCCAGGCCAACAATTTCACCGTTACAGAAGGTGTTGAGCTAACCGTGACCACGGCAATCTTAGATGCCACCGATGAAGATACGGCTGATGCGCAGATCACATTTACTATCGGCGGCACGGATGCGGGCAGCTTTTTGCTGAATGGCACACCCAGTACGACCTTTACTCGCGAAGACATTCTCAACGGCAACGTCACCTTCCTCTACGAAGGCGAGGGCAGCCCGGTCTTTACGATCGCGGTGAGCGACGGTACGACAACCTTGGCCCCAGTCAGTGGCGGCATTGATGACTTTACCGCCGTCAACGATGCGCCCGACTTCAACATCGTCTTCCCTAACGTGGCGGAAGACGACATCGTCGATATTACGACGTCAGTTTTTGTCACCACCGACGCTGAACTTACCGCTGGCCTGACCACTACCGATGATTTGGTCTACACCGTCGATGTGACCGCTAACGGCAGATTTGTGATTGATGGCGGCGACGATCCCGCTACCAAGTTCACGCAAGCTGACATAGAGAGCGGGCTCGTTGATTTTGTGCTTGAGGGCGAAGAAGCGCCTAGCTTTACGGTCACACTGAACGATGGTGGCAGCCCCGTCGCTGAAAATGTGACTAAATCCATCACGCCAGCGGACTTTACCTTCACCCCTTCCAATGACCTGCCGTTGCTATTGGTGAACAACCTGGAGGTGAATGAAGGTGACACGGTGACCCTGGGCACTGACAACCTCTTCGCCAGTGACGTCGAGACTCCTGCTTTCGATCTCGAATTCACTGTTTCTAACGTTGTGAACGGCACCTTCAATAAGACCACCTTTACCTTAGAAGACATCATCCAGGGTGAAGTTACCTTTACCCATGACGATAGCAATGAGGTGCCAGGCGATGCCAGCAGCCTCCAGGCCAGCTACGACGTTGTCGTTAGCGATGGAACTGACACCTCTTCTGACCCGATTGGGGCGGCAGCAGAGGTCAAAGTCAACCCCATCAATGATGCGCCGGTGCTTCTGGTCGATAACGGTGTCCCCACCGATCCTGATCCCTTCTTGATTGATGAAGGGGGCACACTCATCCTTAATGAAACCAACATTAAGGCGACTGACACCGACACACTGCCGGAAAATCTGACGTTTACGGTAACTAATGAAGTCGGCGGTTTCTTTGCTACGACGACTGATCCCACTACGCCGATCAACACCTTTACCCAGGCTGACATCAACTCGCCGAGCACCATTATCTTCGTGCACGACGATACCGAAACGGTGCCCAGCTACACGCTGAAGGTCGAAGATGATGGGGGTAACAGCGATACTCAAAATTACATCGCTCAACTCGCTGATCAAAACGATGACCCTGAGATTACGCTCAACACTCTCACGCTGACCGAGGGCGACAAGGTCACGTTGACCACTAGTAATCTGCAGGTGACCGATGAAGAATCAGGCCCTGCCGATCTGACCTACACGATCAGCAATTTGACCAATGGTGATTTCTTCAACGGGGCAACCCAGTTGGGGAACGGCGACACCTTTACCCAGCAGGATGTGATCGCGGGTCTGATCTCCTTTGAGCATAATGATCTGAACGATGCTCCGACCTATACCCTTGAGGTCGCAGACAACGGCACCCCCCCCGGTAGCGATACCAGCGTTGCGGCAATCGCTTTCACTGCAATCAATGATGACCCCGTGTTAGACGGTAATACCACGGGGGCCACTGGTGAATTTGTTATTACCCAAGGCGGAACGGCCAACGTCACTCAAGCTCAGCTGGAAGTGACCGATGAGGAAACGACCAACCCGGCTCTGCTGGTTTATACGGTAGACGAAGCTCAAACGACTAATGGCGGCTTTTTGCTCAATGGCGTTGCTACCACCACCTTTACCCAGCAAGACATCAACACCAACCGAGTTTCGTTTGCCCACGATGGCAGCGAGACCGCGCCGACTTACACCGTCACAGTGACTGACAACGGTGTACCCGAAGCTAAAGAAATTACCTTTACGGTGGACCTGACAGCGACCTTTACGCAGGTCAATGAAGATCCGGTGTTTACGGCCAGTCAACTCTCGCCAGTGGAAGGTGAGTTGATTACGCTGACTGCAGCCGACATCAACGCGACCGATCGCGAAGATGCGGCCACGCTGCTGGAATTTAGTATCGACCCAGCGAACGTCACTGGTGGCGACTTCTTCCTCAACGGCGTTGCGCTAGGGGCGGCCGATACGTTCTCTCTGGTCCAAATCAATGCGGGTCTGGTCACCTTCAAAGACGATGGTGATGAGGTTCCCCCAACCTTTGACGTCACAGTCACGGATACCGATGGCGGCACAGTCACGGAAACTGCCACGATCAACGTGGATAACTTCCAGGTTAACGACGATCCCACTCTAGATGTCAACGCCTTCACCCTCAATGAAGGGCAGGTGCTAATTCTTGATGACACTAACCTTAAAGCCTCCGATGCTGAGACGACTGATCCGGCCCAGCTCACTTACACGGTCACGCCACCCGAAGGGGGCGGGTTCTTCCTGAATGGCCTGACGCCGACCACAACGTTTACGCAAGAGGACATCAATAATAAGGCGATCGCCTTTAAGCAAGATGACACTAGCACTGAGCCCAGCTTTACCATCACGGTTACCGACCCCGATGGCGGTGAAACTAGTGCGGAGGCCATCGTCACCTTTACTTCGGTCAACGATACCCCGACGGCCAATGACGACAGCGGTGAAGGCTTTACGACGAACGAAGACACGGCCTTCACAACGCCCGATTTAACGCTGAATGACACTGATGAAGAAGGCACACCGCTCACCGTCAGCCAGGTGAATGGTGGGGTCGCCACCCTCGCTTCGGGAGCCACGGTCACGATCAACGGCAACTCGATCAACTACGACCCTAATGGCAAATTTGAAGATTTAGCGGTCGGCGAAACGAAAACCGATACGTTTACCTACACCCTCAGTGACAACGACCCCATGGGGGCAGAGACGGATACGGCGACGGTCACCATTGTGATTGAGGGCGCTAACGATGCTCCCACCGCTGTGGCTGATACCGGAGCAACGAACGAAAACACCACCACTGTCATTGATGTGTTGGCTAACGATAGCGACCCTGACACCAACGACACGCTGACCATTTTGAGTGTCGATACTACGGGTGTGTTGGGGCAGGTCACGAACAATGGCACGACGCTCACCTACAACCCCACTGCTGCCCCCGGCAGCCTCAAGGATGGTGAAACCCGTGACGAAATTTTTACCTATGTGGTCAGTGACGGCAATGGGGGCACTGCAACTGCCTCGGTAAAAGTGACCGTGACGGGCGTGAATGATGCCCCCACTGCTGTGGATGATGCGGGTGAGGGCTTTGCCACCGATGACAATCAAGCCCTGACGACGGCAGTGCTCACGCTCAATGACTCTGACCCTGACGACGATCCGCTCACGGTCACCAAAATCAACGGTACGGCGATCGCCTCTGGGGCCACGGCAACCCTGCCTTCTAACGGTCAGGTTACGCTCAATGCCAATAATTCTGTAACGTATACGCCTTCACCGACCTTTAAGGCGCTGTCTGTCGGGCAATCGACAACCGACACCTTTACCTACACCATTGATGATGGCAACGGCGGCACTGACGACGCCACCGTAACCATTGTGATCAACGGGGCCAACGACGCGCCCGTCGCCACCGACGACACCACTGGTTTGGCCACGACCGAAGGGACTCCTATAACTATTAGTGTGCTGGCAAACGACACCGACGCGGATACCGGCGACACCCTAGTGGTTGAAAGTGTTGACACCACTGGCATTACGGGGCAGGTCATCAATAACGGTGGTGACCTCACTTATATCCCGGCGCTGGTACTCAAAGGGGGCGAAACCGTTGATGAAACCTTTAGCTACACGGTCAGCGATGGCAACGGGGGCACCGATACGGCGGCGGTCAAAGTCACCGTCACCGGTGTTAACGATGCGCCGATCGCCATCACCGATAGCGGCGGCGGCTTCATCACGAATGAGGTAACTGCCTTTGTCACGGGCAACGTGCTCGCCAACGACAGCGACCCCGAAGGTAGCCTCATTACTCTGACTAGTTTCGATACTAGCGGCACGCAAGGATTAGTCACCAGCAATGGCGATGGCACCTTTAACTATGACCCCAATGGCGCGTTCAACACGCTGCCGCAAGGGCAGACGGCGACCGATAGCTTTAGCTACACCGTTCAAGATGCGGATGGTCTCACGTCGACGGCGACGGTCAACATTCAAGTCAATGGTTTGTTGAGTGAGTTCTTCGATTTTGAGCGCTTCCTGCAGGAACAAAATCCAGCAGCAGTAGCTCCGGCAGACACGATTGCTGGCCTGCCCTTGGCTCAGCTCTATGACGAAAACTTCTACCTCAGCCAAAACCCCGATGTGGCCGGTGCAGTCGCTGCCGGAGGATTCTCGTCGGGCTATCAACACTTTGTCACTTTGGGCATTAACGAAGGTCGTAGCCCCAGCGTGTTGTATAACGAAGCCTTCTACTTGAGCGCTAATCCGGATATCGCTAACGGGGTTGCTAACGGCTCGATCGCCAGCGGTCTCGCGCACTTCCTCAACAGTGGTCATATTGAGGGGCGTGACCCGAGTGCGCTGTTTGACCAGAGTGATTATTTGACCGCCAACCCTGATGTCGCTAACGCCGTGGCAAGTGGCGTGTTTGATAGTGCCTTCGACCATTACGTCACCGTCGGTGCCGAAGAAAGTCGTTTACCGTCGTTGTCGCTCTACAACGAGAGCTTCTATCTCAGCAACAACCCAGATATTGCTGCCGGCGTCGCCAATGGCACCATCAGCAGTGGCTATGACCACTTCATCTCGCTGGGTCAAACAGAAGGGCGAGCCCCCAGTTCGCTCTACAGCGAAGCGAGCTACCTGGCTCGCAACCCCGACGTGGCGGATGCCGTCAATGCCGGCACCTTTATCAGTGGCTTCCAGCACTATGAGGATATCGGTCGTTTTGAAGGTCGTTTTGTGTTCTAAATCATCAGGAAAATCAGCTCAGTGTGGAATTTGCACCTCAACTTTCTAGCCAATTTGGTTGCGATCGCTTGAGGTGCGACCCACTCCGAACCTGATAGAAGAAACGTTAAGGATGTTAGACCAGTGATTGGTTTTCACTTTTTGTCAGGAGAGACATTATTTCTAGACTGATATTATTGTGTCTGCAGTTTTAAGGAAGCTTAAAATTGCGGATTAGCATTGTGGCTTCGAGAACTTTGAACGATTACTTCAAGAATTTGTAACGGCTACTGTTTGACCCAAGTCAATCATTTCTAACCGCTGATCGGCTTGCTGACAAATGATTGCTTGATCATTGATGACGCCTGCTCACGGTTAGAGACAGTTCAATATCCAGCGATCGCTCTCTCAACACAATTATTCGGTATCCTTGATCGCTGCAGGATGGATCACGATCAGTGACGACGCGCCCAATCTACCCGTTGGTGATAGGCGGAGCTGATTGTTTTGGGGCATGACTCCACGCCACTTAATCATCCTGACTGATTATTGGATAGCCATTCCCTGAGCTCATCAGGCGCTCATCAATTTTGACTGATTTTAGAGTTTGACGATCGCGAGCACTTAAGGTCTTGAGATTAAGCCATTGGCCAGCCAAGATTAGTCGTCATTCACAAACAGCAGAATTGACTGCGGTTTTGCATCTCACTATATAAATGTTTTTTGATCGCAAACGCTGATTCAGCACGGATTTATTGGCGACGATCGCAACTCAAAAAAATACACGATTTAATGTTCATTTTTTCAAAGGTGAGCTACAGTTTATGTGACTTTTTGTTGTAGGGCAGCCTATCTTTTGCGATGGGTGTTTTTCTGGTTGGCAATTTTAGATTGTTTCGCTCTTTTTCACGATTTATGCATTGTGAAAAAGCGGTTGCCCTTTAGGTCGCGAGTAAGCACCAGCCGAGTCTTTTTGTTGCGTTGACATCACGAGTGAATTCCATGGCAATACCCACCATTACAAACAACAGTCTCCTTCTGGTTGAAGGGCAAACCCAAACCCTATCTCTGAATAATCTGAATGCTGAAAGCGAAGGTGCAGCTCCTTCAGATATTCGGTTTACGATTGTGCCCACAGTATTGGCGGGTAACTTCCTGCTCACGCCCAGCGGTGGAACGGCCACGGAAACCACAGAATTCTCCCTGGCCGACGTGCAGAGTGGGCGAGTGCAGTTTACTCATGATGGTTCTAATACAGAGCCGCAATACAGCGTGATTGCCACGGTGGGTGAGGGCGATGCGGCTGAGGCTTCAGAGCCGCAGCCCGCGACGATCAACTTCTTTGTCTTTAATGACGCCCCGATCTTTGCGACCAATGTGCTTAGCATTACCGAGGGCGGTACGGTTGTCCTCAATGCGGATACGCCCAATCTGGTGACGACCGATGAAGCGGGCGAATCGACACCGGCAGAGCTAACCTACACGATTCTCTCTGCCGCGAATGGCACCTTTCAGCGCGTGGCTGACGGCGTCACGACTGATCTGGGCGTTGCTGATACCTTTACTCAAGCTGATGTAGATAGCGGCCTGATTCAGTTTCAGCATGATGGTAGTGAAACGGCCCCTAGTTATCAGTTACGGGTCATTGACAGCGGTTTTCCTGGAGCGCTGCAACCGGATCCGCTTGGCGGCGGCTCCAAGACGGTCATCATCGAAGATTTCACCCCGGTCAATGACCCGCCCCTCGTCACCAACAGTACTCTCGCGGTTACCGAAGGCACAACGGTCACCATTGGCTCCGACGATCTGGCCGCGACGGATGTCGAAAGCCCCGCTGACCAACTGGTGTATAAAGTCGTCATCGATAACACCGCAGATCCGGCACAGCCTGTCAGCTTCATTATTGATGGCGTCGCCCAAGCCGGGTCTGAGGTGACCTTTACCCAGGCGCAGATCGATGCCAATCTTGTGGAGTTTGTGCAGGGCGGTTCCAATTTTGAGCCCGCCTTGACGGTTACCCTGAGCGATCCAGAGACCTCGGTGGATGTTGACTTCACCGTTGATTTCACCGCCGAAAACGACGCCCCTCAATTCGTCACCAATACGCTGTCGATTGAAGAGGGCGGCACCGTCATCCTCAACAGCACCGAGACGAACCTGCAGGCCACCGATGAAGTAGGCGAGTCGACCGACGATGCCCTGACCTACACCATTACGAGCGTCAGCAATGGTGAGTTTCAGCGGTTGACGCCCGAGCCAGTGACCTTGGTGGTGGGCGATACCTTTACTCAGGCAGAAGTTGATGGCGGCTTCATCCAATTTGTGCAAGATGGCACCTCTAATGCTCCTGACTACGCTCTGACAGTGAGCGATGATGGCATCAACGGTGACCCGGCGACGGCAATCACGACTGACCCGGTGTCGGTGACCATTCCCGATGGGGGCTTTACCCAGATCAATGACCCGCCCTTGGTGGTCAACGCGGCATTCACCGTGACCGAAGACAAAACGATCACCCTGTCTTCTGAGAACCTGTCGACAACTGATCAAGACGCCACTGCCGAGCAGTTGGAGTATACCGTCACGATTGACAGCACGGCAGACCCCGACCAGCGCGACAGCTTTGAAATTGGCGGTGTTGCCCAAGCCGGGCCAACAGTGACCTTTACGCAAGCTCAGGTCGATGCCGGTGAGGTGGTCTTTGTGCAGGGGGGCTCTAGCTTTGACCCCAACCTCACGGTGACGGTCAAAGATGTGGCGATCGTCGATGGCGGTGGGGTCAACACGATTGATGTGCCCTTGGTGGCGACCCTAGACGAAGTTAATGACCCTTTAGAACTGCAAACCCTGTCGCTGACCCTCACCGAAGGGGATACCGTGCCTCTCAGTGCTGACGTGCTGTCAGTGACGGATGAAGAAACTGCGCCTGACCAAATTCTCTACACCGTAGTTACGGTGGCTGGGGGTGATTTTGTCACCACCGCTGATGGCATGGCAGTCAGTACGTTTTCCCAGGCGGATATTGATGCGGGGCTGATCGACTTCAAATCTGACGGGTTAAACGATGCCCCGACCTTTGAGCTGACGGTAACGGATGGCACCGCGTCTATCACTGTGACCGATACGAGTGACCAAGGCGTCACCTTTACCGCCGAGAACGATCTACCGATCGTGGTGGTCGGCGACTTTGTAGTTAAAGAAGGCGAGTCTACCCTGATCAATGACACGGTGCTGAGCACCACCGATGAAGAAACGGCGCTCGAAGATTTGGTCTACACGGTGGCGATCGCCAACACTGACCCCGAGCAGCCCGACGGCTTTGAAATCGACGGTGTGCTGCAGACCACTGATGAAGTGACCTTTACCCAAGCTCAGGTGAACGCCGGTTTGGTGACCTTTGTGCAGGGGGGCTCTAGCTTTGAACCCCAACTGACGGTTACCGTGACGGATACCGAGATCGCGGGTGTCACCAACGAGGTGCCCGTGCCGTTAGTAGCAACCTTTGAAGACGAGAATGATCCGCTGAGGCTGCAGGCCCTGTCATTCACCCTGATTGAAGGAGATACGCTGCCTGTCACGACTGAGGTGCTATCGGTCATCGACGAAGAAACGCTTGACCCAGCAGCGATTCTCTATACCGTTGATGTTGTGACCGGCGGCAGCTTTATCACGGTGGCTGATGGTCAGCCAGCCCTTAGCTTTACTCAAGCGGATATTGATGCGGGCACGATCATTGCCTTTGCATCCGACGGTGGTAATAGTGCACCGACCTTTAGCCTGACAGTGACTGCCGATGGCGAAGAGCCGCTCTCCGTTACGGATCAGGATCTTGACGGGGTGACCTTTACCCCCACAAACGATGAGCCGATAGTGGGGCCTAGCACCATTACCGTCGGCGAAGGTGAGCGGGTGGTCATTACCGAGGCTGAGCTGAGCACCACCGATGAAGCAGGGGAAACTGCGGCCGAAGATTTGCGCTATACGATCGTGCTTGAGAGCACTGATCCTGAACAGCTCGACGGTTTTGAAGTCGATGGCGTGCTGCAGACTACCGCTGAGGTGACCTTTACCCAAGCGCAGGTCAACAACGGCCAGGTAGCCTTTGTCGCCGGGGGCTCTAACTCCGCTCCCAATATTATTACCGCCATCGTTACTGATACGGCAGTGGTGGAAGCCGGTGAGGTCAATGCGGTGGATGTGCCACTGGTGATCGCTTTGAATGCCGACAATGATCCCCCACAAGTAGTCACCAACCTGCTAGAAATCAGTGAAGGCGAAACGCTCACCCTGGATGCCGATAATCTGTTCACCCAGGATGAAGAAACCCCCCCCGAAGAGCTGGTCTACACCATTGATGAGGTGCTCAACGGCAGCTTTCAACGCTTTGATACTGATTTGGGTACAGTGGTTGGCCCCATTGCCATGGGTGAGACCTTTACTCAGGCTGACATCAGCGGTGGCACCATTCAATTTGTCCATGATGGGGGCGAAGAGGCTCCTAGCTACACCCTGACGGTGGTTGATACGCCGTTGGTGATGGATGGCCCTGTCAATAGTGAACAGATTGTGGCGTTCATCCCTGAGGGCGGGTTCACCAACGTTAACGACGATCCCACATTAGATCTCAACGCCCTGACCATTGACGAAGGCGGTGAAGTCACCTTCTCTGCCGAAGAAAATCTGGCGGCCAGCGACCCCGACAGTACGGAAAGTCAGCTGCGCTTTGAGATTTCTGATGTGACCGGCGGCACCTTCTTCCTGAATGGCACAGAATTGGTAGATGGAGAGACCTTTACCAGTGCCGCGATCGCCTTTGGTGAATTGACCTTCAAAGACGATGGCGACGAAATTGCCCCCACGTACTCGGTCACGGTACGTGACCCCGAAGGCGGCAGTAGTGAAGCCGTCCCAGCCACCGTCATTCTGAACCAGATCAACGATGCTCCGGCGATCGAGACCAACACGTTTACGTTTACTGAAGGTGAACGGCTCGTCCTCAACGACCCAGCTACGGGCGTGATCAATCTCCAGGCAACGGATGATGAGACGCCCCCGGATGAGTTGGTCTATGTCATTAGTGATGGCGTAGTCGGCGGCGAATTCCTTGATTTCAACGCTCAACCAATTACTACCTTTACCCAGGCCGAGCTGAATGACGGCGACATCAACTTTTTGCCCGATGGCGGTGAAGTAAAGCCCGCCTTTGAGATCACGGTGTCAGACCAAGACGGTGGCGAAGAGACCGTTCAGGCGAATGTCGAAGATTTGATTCCCGTCAACGACCCGCCCACGCTAGAGAATTCTCAGCTCACCGTCACAGAAGGGGCACCGGTCATCCTCATGACCGACAATCTGTCGGCGACGGATCCGGATACCCCTGCCGAAGATTTGATTTTCACCATCACTGAGCTGGTGGGCGGCGAATTTATTTCGCTTGCTCCTGATGCCGTCAATCCCGTCACCAGCTTTACCCAAGGAGAAGTCGAGGCGGGTCAAATTCAGTTTGTTGATGACGGTGATGAAACGCCGCCCTCGTTCAGCGTGAGCGTTAGTGATGGCGAATTGACCACAGAGGCAGTCCCGGTCACGATTACTGGCTTCATCAACGTCAACGATCCGCCCGTCGCCGTCGATGATGCGGGCGACGACTTCAGCACGCCTGCCGACACCATTCTCACCACCGCGAGCGTCATCGCTAACGATACCGATGAAGACGGCGATGCCCTGACCGTCACCCAAATTGCGGGGCAAGCTGTCACCGCAGGTGCCGTGACGCTAGAGTCGGGGGCCTTGGTCACCGCGTTGGCCGACGGCACGCTATCCTACGACCCCAACGGTCAATTTGGGGGGTTAGCCCAGGGGGCAACGGTAGAAGACAGCTTTACCTATGTCGTTAGTGATGGCAATGGGGGCACTGCCACCGCCAATGTCACTGTCGAGATTGTCGGCGTTAATGATCCACCTGATGCCGTGGATGACGGCGGCGAAGGCAGCGAGGGCTTTGTCACCGATGACAATCAAGACCTCACAACGCCAGTACTCACCCTGAATGACACTGACCCCGATAACGATACGCTCACGGTGACTGCGATTAACGGCAACGCGATCGCTCCCAACGGGTCAGTAACGCTGGATACAAATGCGATCGTCACCCTCAACGATGACAATTCGGTTACCTATACGCCTGCTCCAGCCGATCAATCACTAGCGGTTGGTGAAACCCGCGACGAAGAATTTACCTATACGATCAGCGATGGCAAGGGGGGTGAGGATACGGCAACGGTGACCATCCTAGTGAATGGAGCGAATGAAGCTCCAGTCGCAACAGATGATCTTGATCCGGGCTTTGCCACTACCGAAGGGACCGAGATCACGCTCGACGTGTTGGCGAATGACACCGACATTGATGACGGCGATATGTTGACGATCGAAAGCGTCGACACCACGGGTATCACCGGCGAAGTGATCATCAATGATGGTGACCTCACCTACATTCCAGCTTTAGTGCTCAAAGGGGGCGAAACTGCCGAGGAAATCTTTAGCTATACGGTCAGCGATGGCAACGGTGGCACCGATACGGCGGATGTCAAAGTTACTGTAACTGGTGTCAACGATGCGCCGATTCCGGTGAATGATAGCGGCGGCGGCTTCATCACGAATGAGTTGACTGCCTTTGTTACGGCCAACGTACTCGCCAACGACAGCGACCCCGAAGGTGGCCCCGTTACCCTGACCGGTTTTGACGCCAGCGGCACACAAGGAGTGGTCACCAGCAATGGCGATGGCACCTTCAACTATGACCCCAACGGCGCGTTCAACACGCTGCCGCAAAGTCGGACAGCGACCGATAGCTTTAGCTACACCATTCAGGATGATGAGGGACTGACGACAACGGCGACAGTCAGCATTCAAATCAATGGTCTGCAGAGTGAGTTCTTCGACTTTGAGCGCTTCCTGCAGGAACAAAATCCAGCAGCGGTGGCTCCGGCAGACACAATTGGCGGCCTGCCTCTGGCTCAGCTCTACGACGAAAGCTTCTACCTCAGTCAAAACCCCGATGTAGCCAGTGCAGTCGCTGCCGGAGGGTTGTCGTCAGGCTATCAACACTTTGTCACCGCTGGTATTAACGAAGGTCGCAACCCTAGTGTGTTGTATAACGAAGCCTTCTATTTGAGCGCTAATCCGGATATTGCCGCAGCGGTGAACGCGGGGGGGGTCGCCAGCGGCCTCGCGCACTTCCTCAACAGTGGCCATATTGAGGGGCGTGACCCGAGTGCGCTGTTTGACCAGAGCGATTATTTGGCGGCCAACCCCGATGTCGCTGGTGCAGTAGCCGACGGTGTGTTTGAAAGTGCCTTTGACCACTACATTACCGCAGGAGCCGAAGAGAACCGGTTGCCTAGCCTGTCGTTGTATAACGACGGCTTCTATCTCAGCAACAACCCGGATATTGCGGCAGGCGTCGCCAACGGCACCATCAGCAGCGGCTATGACCATTTCATCGCACTGGGCCAAACGGAAAACCGCGCCCCCAGTTCGCTTTACAACGAAGCGAGCTATCTGGCGCTCAACCCCGATATTGCCGCTGCCGTGAGTGCCGGAACGTTGACCAGCGGCTTCCAGCACTATGAGAGCACTGGTCGTTTTGAAGGTCGCTTTGTGTTCTAAGCCAACGGGCTCACTGCTGCTGGCGGTGAACGGCAAAACCTGACGGCAACGTTGCCAGACTCATCGCCATACCGGTGGTGAGCCTGGCAACGTTGACTAGTGCAGGCTGGATTTGACGACGATGGAGCAACGGTGGACGATGGGGCAACGGCGGATGATTGGCACGAGCGAAATCTGAGGCGGGGAGTCGTCGCGGATTATTGGCGTTTCGATGCTGGTTGTGTCAGCGTGCTTGCCTACGCGATCGCCCGATTCGACTTCAGTGACTCAAGGCGATGATTGAGAAAATCGCCGCCACAGGGTCGGTGGTGGCGTCAAAAATTCATAGGCTCCCGCAGCGCTATCAGCGGCGGCAGTGAGCACAATATCAAAAGACACCGACACTCGGCTCTCTTCTGAATGATTGAGGGTGACGCCGTGTCGCTGTTTCGCTGGGAACAAAATCAGCCGACCTTCAACCGGGGAATATAGCGCTTGGTCTTGGTTGAGCGGCGTCCACTTGGCCATGATGTCGGTGTTCTCACTACCCAGCCCTGGGCTGACCTCATTCATCCGCACATCATCAATAAATGCGAGACAGCCAGAGAGGTCGCTCCCTGACGCCGGTACCGAGATGTAGTAAACCGCACTCACATGGGCCGTATTGTGCTGATGGATGCCGACTTCTTGCTGATGGCGAGAGACGACAGGCCAAGCCCGCTGAATGTACAGCTCGACCTTGCTCAGATCAATCCCTAACTGGATGAGATAGCGCCGTACATGGGTTTCGACCTGCGTTACCAGCCAGCGAAAGCGAGGGTCAGTGTGGATCTGATGTACCCCATGTAGGTCACCCGTCCAGGCCATTTCGGGAAAGTTGCGTGGCGCGATCGCGGCGGCTTCTAATTGCAGCACAGCGGCTAACAGCCCCGCTTTATGTTGAGCAGCATCCGGCAGGTCTTCGTAGTAAACCGCCAGGGGAAACCAGGTATCAACAGGCATGACAACGCTATCCTCAAGGAGTTCGAATATAGAGCAGAACGAGCGTTGCGGAGCCCGGTCAAGCCGATCTAGCCAGCGACGGCGGCATCTGACGACGGATATTAACGGCACCGAGCAGCCAAAAACTTGGGACGCTGGGCAGGGTCGGTTGATCGGGCACCGTTACTAATTGTCAGGCGTCGGCTGATTGGGAGTGTCGTCTGATGATTTAGAGGCGTCTTGATAGGAGGCTTTAATCTCCTCAACCTGCGCTTCGAGCTGCCGCAAGAGCTGCATCAGCGTGGGCAGAATTTCTGTCTGCACGGGCCTGGCATCAATGGAATTGCGGGCGCGATCGCGGATCTCGTTGAGTCGAGTTTGCAACATTTGGGCCGCATCCAGAGCATCACGCCCCAATCGATCGATTTGTTGTTGCTGATAAAAACGTAGCGCCGTGCCGCGTAAAACCTGTACTGTAGCTTCTTCGCCGTAGGCGCTTGGCATCACTCGAAATCGCAACAGAATCCGCTGTCCCTCATAAGCCCGCTCGATTTCTACCTGTTTAGGCTTCGTGACGGAAATCAACGAGAGACGCATCAGCAGCTTGAATTCATTGATCACCCCTTGAAAGGTCTGGGCATCAATCGCCTCGACCACCGCTTGCAAAATGCCATCACGACTCCACAGGATGCGGCTCGACGTGGCTCCCCGCTCAAAATAAAGCCGCCCGATGCCCTCGGTCAAAACTTTGACCAGCAAGGTCTGCATGAGCGGCTGCGGCTCTAACGCTGCCAGATGAGCGCTATCCAGGTCGCGATAATGACTCTCTAGATGTAACTCTAGTGGGGCCGCTTGGGAGTCTAAGGCAGGGTCAGACAAGGGGCCTAATCTGACGTTTTCGCGTTGCGATCTCGATGCGGGGGGAGGCCCTGCGGGGGAGGTGGCAGGGGAGGCTACGCCGGGCGGCTGGGGAGCCGCCACCTCGTGCTGCATATCAGTGATTTCTTCGGGTTGATCAATAATCAGCGTTTGCTGAATGTTGGGGTTCCGAGGGGCGGGGGTTGTCGCCGGAGTTGCTGCGGGGTGAGCCGATACCGGAGGCGTTTCTGGCTGAGGGGGGGGCAAGGCTGGCTGAGCCGGCTGTTGACGCTGTTTGGCCGTGTGCTTTAAGTATTTAGACAGCAAATCGCGGTGCCCATCAGACGAAATTTTTTGAAAGCCTAAGGTGTAGTTAATGTACGACAACTGTTTTGTCACATACTCAGCAGCCCCTGGATCTTCTGGATTGACCCTGCCGACCACGAGGCGAGATCCTTCGACAAACAGCGGTAACACCTGGTAGTAAAGGCAGGCTTCAAACGGCAAAATGCTGTCGATCAGAATATAGATCTGACTCAACTCAACAGCACTCAGGGCTCGGGTGCTGTCAACATTTTGCGAGTTATCTTGAGGAGTGCCTGACGATTGATCAAAGGTTCTGGGCATGGTTGCTGTGTATGCAGAACGAGAGGACATGCCTCAAAGGTGATACACCCATTGATAGCGTTGCGTTAAGTGACTCGAATCATGCGACTAGGTTGGGCGATCGCGATACTGGAACTAACTCTGTGAAGCTCATCGCCTCTGGCGCAAGTTTACCGATTATCACCAGTAGATGGCGCAATGAGAGCACAAACAATCGCTGTTTTGTTTCCTTGATGGAGTTGGTAATGAGAGGATGAGCAACTAGCCTATTGCCCACTGACAAATCTCAGACGAAATTCAGCAGTCTAAGCACAGAGACAGATCTAGCCTGTGCCAGGCTCAGCCCCAACCCAACCAGAATTCACGTCAAGGCAACGATTAAGCGCTGTTGGCGAACCGGATTGCTTCGCCAACAGAGAGGCCGCTCGCGAGAGCATAACCGCCCAACCCTCAATCCCTTTCTAGTAATGAGCCTATCTTGCTTTTATAACAAGTGTTGCCACTGGCGACATTATTTGTTGGAATTATTGGTACCACCATTCATGAAGTGTGAGAAATCTTTAAGCGATGAACCGCATCCAAGATATTTTCAGGGCAATCCCTAGCGATCGCAGCCCCTGGAATCGTGTCAATACTGGAGAACAGAGCAGGCAGGAAACCCAATTTATCGCCTGGTTTCAGCAAGTCGAGGTGACGCTATCGCTGCAATGAAGTCTAATGAAGTCTGAGGCAAAGGGCTAAGAGCTGCTTAGAGATAGCGTCCCCAGAGGTGTCACGCGACGCCAGGCATTAAAAAGAGTTGGCCCAGTCATCCTCATCATTGGTCGGGGGTTCAAAGACCAGCGGGCAAGCGCCGATCGCCTCTTCCTCTGGCAATAGCGCCACCATATGGGGTACGGGTCGGGGCGTGTAATCGACTAGAGATTCGCCTTTATAGGTCAGGGATGTGCTGGCGCCAGAATCCACCATCATGGCATCACGAAATCCAACTTGATGGAGCAGCTCGCCCAGTGCCACCGAATCGATGCGGCCTTTAGTCACACCAATGACGGGTTGCCCAGCGTTGTTAATACCCCAAAAGGCACGATGGCGATAGGCTTCAAAATCAAACAGGGTGCCAAAAGAAGATGCGGGTTGAGCTTCGCCATCGCGCACTAGCCAAGCGGCGCCGACAAACGCATCGGTGACAGTCGACAGCTCTGATTGAATGCCTCGGAGGGTATTGTGCTGAGCGTGATCAAAGGGGACAAATTTGACGGCGTCGGCGCTAATTAAGGCTAAAGGCCGACCGTCAAGCAGGGGATTTTCGCTGGGATTGCCTGGTACAAAAGTTTGCGTTGCTTGACTCAGCACTGGCCCAATCATCACGTTGGAATCAAGATACCGCAGGTTAAAGAATGCCCCATCCACCGCCGCCGTCGCATTCGTGCGCACCAGAATCTCTTCGAGTTGGTAGCGGCTATCAGCGTGGACTGTTGCCGGACGGCCACCCGTGATGAGCGCGAGGGGCACTTCCTCCATTTCGAGCCGCTCCACCACCCGAATAGGGGAGTAAAAGTCGAACGTGTTTGCTCCTACCACGTCCATTCCCAGGCCTTCCCAAGCTTCGGGAATCACCCGCTCCAGCTGAGACTGACCAAAGCGACCAATGCTGAGCAAATCATCCGATTCGCCGGCAAACCACTCGCGATCGTTGCTCATGGTGAGGGCGGCATCATAGCCTGCAGCGGCCACGGCGTCAGCCACTCGCTCGTCATAGTTGCCTTCAGGGTAGGTGAAGTAGCGAATGGGAATGCCGAGCTGCGCCTCTAAACGCTGTTTCGATTCCACCACTTCTACCTGCAGCTCTTCATCGCTGAGGTCGCGCAGGTCGCGGGGGTGCATCACGCTATGAGCGGCGATCGTCATCAGCGGATCAGCAGCCATCTCCTGGGCCTGCTCCCACGTAACGGTGGAACGCCCCACAATATCGCCATCTAGCTTGCCGGTAAAGAGCGAGAAAACAGCGGGATACTGGTATTTTTTGAGCAGTGGATAGACGTGGGTGTAATGGCCCACATAGCCATCATCAAAGGTCAACAAAACGGGTTTGGGCGGCAAGGGAGATCCCATCCGCAAGTGATCATATAGCTGGTCAAAGGTAATGGGGGTTAACTCTGCGGCTTGAATGAGTTCCAGATGGGCTTCAAATTCTTCGACGGTGACATCAAAAAAGACTTCCTTTTCAGCCAAGATGTCGTGGTACATCAAGATGGGTACACGGGCCTGGCGAGCGGCTTCATGAATGTTAGGCCAGGGGGCGGCCCTAAACTGATTCACGATGTCGGGGTCGATGCCGCTTTGCAGATTACTCAATGCCGGGTTGAAGAGACCGTCAGCGATCGCCGGAGGAATTGCCCTGCTAGCGTTACGGGGCTTAGCCTGGGGCAGGCAGAGATAGCTGGCTGAGATCTCACCGGGAAATGCGCCTAGACCTTGGGTACTTACATCCTGAGCGATGGGCCCCAAACCCACTACTTTGGGGGCTGAAACCGCTTCACTACTGCTGAGAGCAAATCGCGGGCCCAGGGTGAGCGCTGCCGACGTAGCGGCGCCGACCACAAAGCAGCCAAAGCCGATCTTACCCAACAGCCATTTGCGACTTTTGGGCGCTTCCGGCTCACTTTTGGGTGGCTCTACATCAATTTTGGCCGCTTCCGCATCGCTCTTTGGCGCTCCTGCATCCCGCTCTGACGGCTTGTCCATAAACCCGACCACTCCCCAACAACCAAGACCACCGTAGCTGTGCTTATTTAAGCAAACATTATGCAGAAGACACCGTCTCTGCGCCCTAAAACGGGATTGTTTTCCGGTTAAAAAAACAATCGCAAATGACCAAGAGAAGATTAAGGTGAGTCACCGCGATCGCTCACCACTCTGGTACCCGATTAGCTCTGGGTGCCGAGGGCAAAATCTGAGGTGACGAGAATCGGCTGCTGCTTGCTCCAACGCTCATAATCAGCGGCGAGCTGACGCATCAACCGCTGCTTGATCGTCATCAGCACCCCTTTCAGAATTTGGTTGCCCGTCGTTTCTAAAATGGCATACGGCGTCAATTGCAACATCGGCGGTAGCCCCACGGCAATGTCGAGTTTGACATCGCCTGTCAATTGGGTGAAGCCATGGCGTTCCGTTAGCTGGAGAATGCCGGTTAACTTGAGGGCAAATTGTCTGTCTACAAAGTCATTGCCCTGAATTTTGCAGCCGACCGATCGCACTCGCAGCACATGGTCTTGGCTGGCATCAATCTGCAGATCGACGACCGGTCGAATATTTAGCATCAAAAACTGAAACCCTTGTAGCCGAAACCGAAAAGTATCGCGGCTCAGCTGATCAACCTGGCTTGGGTTCATCAGGGCATGCACTAAACGCCGAGGCTGCTTCAAATAATGGTGTAACGGAACAGAACGCTGAGCGATCTGCATATTTACAGTTTGTTGAGAAGAAAGACGAAGCATGAAGGAAGACTAACGTGCGAATGAATACTTCAGGAGTAGCAGTAGGATGCGGCGATCAAACCTAATCTAAATTTAATTATGCCGTGTAAACACTTATCATTCGGCCTAAAAGTTAATACCTCTTTATATATTTCTCAGGTATGACACCGATTCAGTTTTTTGCTGGCGGCTATTTGGATCGGGTCACTGCGATGGCTCTTGGCGGCAAGTGATTGTCGCTAGCGGCGATCACCTGCCGTCAGATAGAGAGTGAACCGCTTGGCCAATATCGCAGCTAAAAGCGTCAATGGGGCGATCGCCCCATTGACGCTTTTAGCTGAATGACCTTAACTTCGGAAGTCAATCAATAGCGCTGAACCGCTATGCTCTCAGTCGTCCTAGCCGGATCGATGTTGCTGTCGGCACGACCTTTAACTAAAACAGTGAGGGCTGGTGACGCACGAGGCTGAGAAACTCTTCACGGGTTTTAGAATCTTCTTGAAAACAGCCCAACATGGCACTGGTGACCGTCCAAGAGCCCGGCTTTTGCACCCCGCGCATCGACATGCACATGTGGCTAGCCTCAACCACAATCGCGACGCCTTGCGGATCCAATACGGTTTGAATTGCTTCTGCAACCTGACGGGTCAAGCGCTCTTGGACCTGTAGACGGCGGGAATACATTTCAACGATGCGAGCGAGCTTGCTCAGGCCGACCACCCGCTGTTTGGGAATGTACGCCACGTGAGCGCGGCCCATGAAGGGCAGCATGTGGTGCTCACACAGGCTAAATAGATTGATGTCTCGCACCAACACCATCTCATTATGACCTTCGTCAAAAATGGCATTGTTAACCAACTCATCCAGCGACTGACCATAACCACTGGTCAAAAATCGCATCGCTTCCGCGACGCGCTTGGGCGTTTTGAGCAGCCCTTCGCGATCAGGGTCTTCACCCAGCGACAACAACATCGTCCGCACAGAGTCCATCATGGCCAGTTGGTCTTCATCAGACACGGGCTTGGCGTTGATGCTTTGGCCGTGGGCGGTGTTGCGATCAGGACGAACTACTGGAGCACCCGATTGCCGCAGGTCAGAATCATCCGGTGTGGTCGACAAATTTGCGCCATTGTTGGCGTTGGAAGAAACGGTAGTCATATTAAATCAGTGGTAACTCTACACAGTAGCAATGGAAAACTCGCCCCTTGATCGCTGAAAAACGACCGATCAGAGGGCACCACCACTAGGCATCAGCGTGATTTCGTTGATGACAGCGGAATCTGGAAGTTGGACAGCATGGAGGATGGTTTGGGCCACGATCGCTGGGGTCAGCATGTGCGATCGCTCAAAATCTGCCTGTACCGTCTCGGTATCCCACAGCGGGGTATTAACCGCGCCAGGAGACACGGTCATGACGCGAATGCCATGTTCGTTTTCTTCAGCGCCCAGAATGCGGGAGAGGGTCACCAATCCAGCTTTGCTGGCACTGTAGGCTCCCCATGTGGGGAAAGCGTTATGAGCCGCGATGGAGGCCACATTTAAAATAATGCCGTGGCCCTGCGTCCGCATGGCCGGAATCACCGCCTGCATCGTCAATAAAGCGCTCGTCAAATTCAAATCCATAAGGGTTTGCCAGTCCGCTAGCGGCATCTCGGCCAGTGAGCCGGTGTAGCCCATACCCGCGTTGTTGACCAAAATGCTGACGGCCCCAAAATCAGCCAGCAATTTTTGTAGTGCCGCCTTCAATGCGTCAATTTGACTGAGGTCAATCACGTAGGTTTTCGCGTTAACCCCCAGTTCTGCCAACTCTGCAGCCAAGGCCTGGAGCTTGTCTTGAGAGCGGGCGACCAAGGCAACATCCATGCCAGCCTTGGCAAACGCGATCGCTGTTTCGCGCCCAATTCCGCTACTGGCACCGGTAATGAGCGCCCGCTGTCGCGTTTCAGAATTCATGAATAAACCCAATTCCCAAAAAATGCTGGCTGATTAAAACTGTAGCGTCAGCGAGAGGCTCGCTATTCCTGAGACTGTCAGATTAATCTGAGGAACGCCTGAAGAAAGGCTAAAAACAACCTGACTGAGCGCTTCACTGCCGTTAACCGATAGCGCCGCCGCCTGGTTGCGAGCCCTGAGTCAGCAAGTATGACCACTCCCGTAGTACGCCTAATTGCTGCCACCGTTCCGTGCAAAGGCCTCAAATATTGTTCACACGACCAATGTTAACAAATGTAAAGCTCTTTTGGCGGCGTCTCATTTTTGCCTTTCCTATCATAACAGCCTGCCTTGAGGTGAAATTTTGTCGGGGCCTAGGAAACCTGGCCATTTTGCGCCATTTCCGTAAAGACTCCAATATCTCGGAATTTGCGATAGCGCCGGTCACGTCGCTCAGACGGGGCCAACGTCAGCAGCATCTCTAAATTTTCGCGCAGCGCATCCTTCAAAATTTGCGTCGCCCTGAGCGGATCAGCATGGGTACCGCCGAGGGGCTCTGGTAAAAGGACGTCTAAAATGCCTAAATTCTTGAGGTCGGTGGCCGTGATTTTGAGCGCCTCCGCGGCTTCGCCAGCGCGGCCCGCATCTTTCCACAAGATGGCCGCACAAGCTTCTGGGCTGGCGACGGTATAAACGGCATGCTCAAACATCATCAGGCGATCTCCCACGCCAATCCCTAACGCCCCACCGGAGCCCCCTTCACCAATGACGGTGCAAATAATTGGCACGTCGAGGGAAAACATTTCTCGCAGGTTATAGGCGATCGCTTCACCCTGTCCCATTTCTTCCGCTTCATAACCAGGAAAGGCGCCAGGCGTATCAATAAAAGCAAAAATCGGCATGTTGAAATGGTTGGCATGGGCCATCAGGCGCATGGCCTTGCGATAGCCCCCTGGGGAGGCCATGCCAAAATTGCGGGCCACATTGTCTTTGGTGTCGCGGCCCTTTTGATGCCCCAGCATCACGACGGGACGCCCTTCAAACCGGGCGATGCCACCGACTAGGGCGGGGTCATCTTTGCCCGAACCGCGATCGCCATGCAGCTCAATCCACTCGTCGCTCACGGCTTGAATGTAATCGAGGGTGCTCGGCCGCCGAGGATGACGCGCCACCTGTAACCGTTGAGCAGGAGTCAAGCTGGCAAAGATCTCCTGACGCAGCTGATCAGCTCGGGTTTGTAACTGCCGCAGTTGGGTTGAGACATCAACATCATTGTCTTCAGCGAGATCCCTAATTTGACTAATTCGATCCTCTAGTTCCACTAGGGGTTTTTCAAAGTCTAGGAGGATCGTTTTGCGTTGAGTCGTCGGCATAATTTCAGCTACAGCGGTGCAAAGATGAAGTGGGCTCCCTACAAGTGCTCAACGGCAACAGTCGGCAGGCACCCACTTCTCTATTTAGTAAGCATAACGGTTCTTGATTTCCTTTCCGCGATGATTCCCCTCGCGAGCGGGGATGCTCTGGCGATCGCCCCGAAACCACAGGCTCGCTCAGGCGGCAGCATAAACTCGCCATCAAGGGACACAACCCCAATCGCTCAACGCCGCTCAGATTGACCAAAGTAGCTATAGAGCACTCATCTGGCCACCTGCCAGCAGCGCGCGCGCAGACGATAAAAATTGAGTTTGCAGTAATCACGATTACTGCAAACTCATCGCGTTCGACCAGTTGATTAAGCTTCAGAGGTCAGCGGCGTAGCGTTGAGGTTAAGCAAAGGCGTAAAGCCATGCCTGACTGAGGCTTGACCAATCAGATCCATCTTCTCCAGAGTGATCTGATTGCGTCCCCAAGAAAAGTTGGTATACCATTTCTCAAATTCGAGCAGCATGGACTCGGCAAAGCAGGCAAACAGTTGGCGAGCAGGCACATCCATATTGACGATGCTCATGATGCGCCAGTCAATGTCTAGAGAGTGCTCAACGATGCCGCCCTTTAAGACGTGAATGCCCTCAGCGTTGAAGTGGCTATCTAAATTTTTGGGATAGCCACCGTCAATCATCAGGCAAGGACGCTTGAGAATCTGCGGATCGATTTCGATGCCTTTAGCCATGCTCGCTACCCAGACCACAACATCGGCCTGGGCTAGAGCCGATTCAATATCCGTTGAAATGGTGCCGCGCCCTAGCTCTTGCTGCAGATTTTGCAGCCGTTCTTGGTTACGGGCAATTAGCAGCAACTCTTTGGCATCGGTGCGGGCGTCCAACCACCGACAAACGGCGCTGCCGATATCACCGGTCGCGCCACAGACCGCAACTTTGGCCTCGGATAAATTGATGCCGAGCTTTTGCGATGCTGCCTCGATTTGTCGACAAATAATGTAAGCCGTGTGGGTATTGCCAGTGGTGAACCGTTCAAACTCGAGGGAAACGTTGCGTACCTGCTTCATCTGATGCAGATTGAAATTCTCAAAAATGATCGATGAGAACCCGCCTAGCGCGGTAATATCAATGCCGTTCTTTTGGGCGTGGGCCATCGCGTTGATCACTTTGCGAGCCGCTGTTTTGATGCGGCGAGCCGCCAACATCTCAGGCAAAAAGCAAGACTCGACATAAAACCCTTCGATGGTTTGTCCAGTCGCGCTCGTTACCTTAATCGTGTCCACAATTTGTGGTGGGGCACTACACCAAAAATCCAGACCCTGATCGGCATATTCGGGATATCCCAAATCTCGGGCTACGGATTGTGCGTGGTCGATACTTGTTAAATGTCCAATTAGGCCAAACATCGTGATCCTGCGTTGTCACCTCAAAAGGGAATGCAAAACCTGCAAAAGCGTTTAGCTTTCGCAAGATATCTCAAGCTACACCTAAATCATCAAAGTTACTGTAAGAGGTTTTAGGCGCAAGACGGAATATCAAGGATTCTACAAGCTAAGCTGCCCGTCTGACGCTTTAAAGCGACGTCGGCCTTTCAGATCAAGCCGTGATCGTGTCTACATTCATGTCTGAGTCAGGTGATCGCCTCTGCCTCTGAGCCCTCTGAGCCCTCTGAGGCAGAGGCTTGTCGCGTTTACCCGGTGCGATGAAGGCTATTCATTGCCGGGACAGAGGGCGTCAAGCCCTACAGAAAAGGCATGACCTGGTGCAAGTTTTGCCACCAGAGCCATGCCTTTTCTTCATTGATGCAGATAAGCTAACTGTCAACCCGCAACCTATGCAGTTGCTAAGCCTTGAGCGGAGAGCTTCATCACTTCGCGGCTAGAAAACCCGATGTTACCAAGGGCTTCACCGTAGGTAATCATGAAGTCTTCGATCAGGGCTTCCTTTTCCATACCGAGCACATTAGCGTCATCAGCGACTTCGTTGAGCATGGCCCAGACGATCGGCAGATTTTCGCGATTAGCGGCTTCGAGTTCGGCCTTTGACGCCTCAAAGTTAGCTTTCAACCACTCTTCGCCAAAGTTGAGATGCATGTACTCATCTTTGACCACGCCCTCGGTGATCTTGCGAGCAAAGTCATCCGCCACAGGGATGTAGATGTTATAGGCAGAAATCGCGAAGGTTTCAATAATCAAAGACTGAATCAACAGGCAAGTCACAATTTTGCCTTCGGCCCAGGCAGTTTGAAAATTCTGATGGAGTTGCTTGAAGAATACTTCAGCAAAGGCCATGTCGGCGGTGACCGCCAAATTTTTGCCACAGGCTTGGAAACCCTTCATGTGGCGTTTTTCCATCTTAGCTAACCGCAGCAGGTCATCTTTGGCATCAGGGAGCAACTCCGCTAATTTGCAGTAGTTATCGAAAGCCTCTTGCTCACCTTCGATCACAATCGCGTTGACTCGACTGTAGGCGTCTTTATAGTTCTCAGACTGATAATCAAAGGTAGGAGAGATATCCAACTGTTGCATAGCTATAGTTTCCTTGCATCTAGCTTATGATACTGTCAATCTTAAAGTCCATGGTACTACGCCAAAGTCAATAGCCCGCAACACAAAATATTGTTGTTGTGAACCTAAAGAATATTGACTGTTTAGGGTTTTGGCAAAAGTTCAACCCAAGTTCTGAAACCTTTTGTCTTCAAGCCGTCAACCCTTCATCCCCGGTCAGAAAACGGCAGTATCTTAGTAATGCATAGAGAAAACCCTATAGGGTGTCTTGCCAACAAAAGCTGATGTGCTCCCCGTCCGTGGAAAAGCAGTGACGCTGGCCAGGAGCAGCTGCGATCGCCCTTCAGACCCCTGCCCGCTCATCCCATTACAGGTGCCCTAAATCCTGACAGCGGCAGAGCGTCAGCTGCCAGATTTTGAGTTGATCTACAGTCTTGCAAAGTAGATGGCAGCCCCGAGGATTAACGCAAGTAACGCACAAGGAACCCACAGATCGAAGAGATTTATCATGGGGACACGCCAAAAGTCTGACGACCTCAGATTACGGCAAAGAGGGCAGACTCATCATGATGACCACTGTGGAAGCGCGAGTAACCTGGCTGCAGGAGCGATCGGCTCTCAGCGGCTTGAGTCACACGACGCTAACGGCCCTGAGTGAACAGCTAGAGACCCGTCACGTGCCCCCCGAGCAGGTAGTGGTGATGGCTGAGACGGCACCAGCAGGGTTGTACATTTTGGTGTCAGGGCGACTGGAGCATAAGCCTGGGGCTAGCCTGGCCAGAAGTTTTCTGCCGGGTTCAGTGCTCAACTTGCGATCGCTGCTGCTAGATGAGCCCGTCGAAAAGACGGTTCTATCTCTCTGTGACTCTGAGGTGTGGTATCTCTCGGCGGAGCAGTTTCAGGTCTTCAAAGCGGCGCATCCCGACGTGATTCAGGTGTTTTCGCAGCAGGTGACGGCAGAGCTGCGTCAGGTCACCTCGCAGTTGACCTATGAGCAAGAGCGCCAGGATATTTTGCGGCCGTATCTGGTGACCAAAGCACGGCGGGGGGTGATTGGTCGCAGTCGCTATGCCACCCGACTGCGACAGCAGATTCGTGAGGCGTTTAAGGACTGCCCTGATGGCTGTGGCTCGGTGCTGATTTTTGGTGAGCCAGGGGTCGAAAAAGACAATATTGCAGCGCTCATTCATTACGGGTCAGTCTATCGGCGACAACCGATCATCCAGGTTGACTGTGCGCGCCTGCAAACCAGTGGTGCGGAACTGTTTGGTCGCGCGGGGGGCAAGCCCAGTCTGCTTGAAGCGCTCGATCGCGGCACGCTGGTGCTAAACAATGTGGGGGAATTGCCGTCAAATCTGGTGGGGGCGATCGCCACTCTGCTCAAGACAGGCACCTATTGGCCTATTCCCCACAATTCAACCGAGTCTGCCCCTGAGCGCTCCAGCGCTGCCCGTTTTGTCTTGATTGCGGAACGACCCGTGCCGACGCTGAGCGCAGTGGTGGATAGCCAGATTAAAGTCCCTCCCCTGCGGGTGCGCAAAGCCGACATTGAAGACTATGTCAAGTACTACATCAGCCTGATTAGCCGGGCAAAAGGCCAGCGGCGAATTGGCGTGACCCCTGAGGCGATTCGTCGCCTGCAGGCCTATGACTTTCCTAACAATTTGCGAGAGCTAGAGAGTCTGGTGTCGCGAGCGCTCTCGCAGGTGGCCGTCGGGTGTCTGCTGACCGAAGAGATTCTCTGGCCGTCTCAGAGCAAAAAGAAACAGTTTCGCACCAATTTGCTCAATGCTTACCCTAATCTGCGGCGCTTTTTACGCAGTGCTTGGTGGCCTGATCGCATCAACTATGGGCTGACGCTCACCGTCTTTGCCCTCTTCAACGCGATGCTGTTTTTGGGGCCGCAAACGCGCGATCACAACGTGGCACTCAATTTGTTTTGGGCTTGGTGGTGGCCGCTGATTCTGCTGGTGTTCCCGTTCTTGGGACGTGCTTGGTGTGCGGTGTGTCCGTTTATGATTTACGGCGAAGCGCTGCAAACCCTGTCGCTCAAACTCTGGCCGCGATCGCTCAAACGCTGGCCCCGTGAAGAAGCTGATCGCTGGGGGGGCTGGTTTTTGTTTGGCCTATTTGCCCTCATTCTGCTGTGGGAAGAGCTGTGGAATTTGGAAAACACGGCGTATTTATCGTCTTGTCTGCTGTTGTTAATTACCGCCGGGGCGATCGTCTTTTCTCAAATTTTTGAGCGGCGCTTTTGGTGTCGCTATCTGTGCCCCATCGGCGGCATGAATGGCCTGTATGCCAAGCTGTCGATGACGGAGCTGCGGGCGCAGCAGGGCACCTGTTCGGCTGAATGCACCACCTACCAGTGCTACAAAGGGGGGCCAGCCAAAGGCGAAGGGCAAGAAACTGGCGGCTGCCCGATTTATTCCCATCCCGCGCAGCTGGAAGAAAATCGCGACTGCGTGCTCTGCATGACCTGCCTCAAAGCTTGTCCCCATCGCTCGGTTGAGTTCAACCTACGGCCACCGGGGATTGAGCTGTGGACGACCCATACCCCCCGCGCCTATGAGGTGGCGTTGCTGTTGTTGCTGCTCGATGCGGTGTTTTTGCATCGCCTGCCGGAACTGCTGACCGCGCTTGACTGGCCGCTTGATTTGGCGAACTTTTGGGTGCACGGCGGCGTGGCGATCGCCCTTTTGAGCCTGCCCGCCCTGATTCCCGGCGCGGCGCAAGCCTTGCTCCATCTGATTTACCGGCTGGCCGCGACGCGATCGCCGCGGCCCTTTGTCGAACTGGCCTATGGTTACTTGCCATTAGTGTTGACTGGCACCCTGGCTCACTATCTGCGGTTGTTTTTGACCGAAGCGGGTCGAGTATTGCCCGTGGGCGCAGCGACGATTGGGTTATCGGGCGTGAGCCTGCCGGTGATGGTAGCGCACCCAGCAGTCATTGCTTTTTTGCAGGGGACGGCGCTACTCGTCGGGGCGCTGCTGTCGATCATCCTGACGCAAAAAATTGCTCGCTACCCCCTGCGGCTCATGCTGCCTCAGCATTTGGCCATTTTTGGTTTGACGGTCGGACTATGGTGCCTAGTCGTTGGTGTTTGACAGTGATGTTTGCCCAGAGCAGGGTTGTTCTAAATTTGGGGGAATGTTCACAGAGGGGATCTTACCCAGTCTGTAGATTTGATCGGCGTGCCATTGTTTGGGCAGGCAGAGCAGTTTGACGAAACAGTCCAGCCAGCCCACAATCTCAATCAGGCAACGGCGATCGCCCATTCCTGCTGACTTAAAGTGCGTTCGCATCGGTCAAGCGGCATGGATTGGCACGGATCAGCAACGGCTAAATCATCCCAGTTTTCAGACTAGGCATTATTCGGATTTGAGATCACTATGTACGACTGCATCATTGTTGGGGCGGGGCCAGGCGGCGGCGCGGCGGCCTATCATCTGGCCAAGCAAGGTCACTCGGTTTTGCTGATTGAGCGGGAAGCGTTACCGCGCTATAAGCCCTGTGGTGGCGGCGTCTCTCCGCAAGTGGCAGAGTGGTTTGACTTCGACTTTTCACCAGCGATTTCGGTCCGGGTCAAGCGCATTCGCTGCACCTGGAATATGACCGACCCGGTTGATGCGGAGGTGCCTGACGACGAAGCCCTGTGGATGGTGCGCCGTGATCAGTTTGACTATTTTTTGGTGCAGCAAGCTCAGCGCCAAGGAGCCGAACTGTGGTCAGAGACCAAGGCCAAAGGAATTGAATTTAAGGGCGATCGCTGGCAGGTCGAAACGTCGCGAGGGCAAGTGGAGGGCCGGTACCTACTGGCCGCCGATGGCGGACGCGGGGTCATGGCCAAATGGCTTGGCTTTAACCAACGGCGTCACTTGCTGGCCGCCGCCGTCGAGATTGAACCGCGCTTAGACATGCCGAACGATCCGCTGCTTTATCTAGAAATGGGGATGGTACAGCACGGCTACCTGTGGAATTTTCCGAAAGCGGATGGCTATTCCATCGGCGGTGGGGTGATGCGGGTGGGCGACCAGCGCCGCCAAGATCTGCGGGCTCCCATTGCTGACTATGCCACCCAGTTTGATGTGACCATGTCGCAACAAAAGGCCCACGGTCATCCCATCTTGGCATGGGATGGCGACCAGCGACTGCATACCCAAAATGCCCTGTTAGTGGGGGAAGCTGCCTGTGTGGTCGATCCGTTTACGGCAGAAGGTATTCGGCCCGCATTGTTTAGTGGGGTCAAGGCAGCGGCGGCAATTGACCGGGCGATCGCGGGCGACCTCAACGCTCTAGAGGGCTATACCCAAGTCATGCAGGCCGAATGGGGCCAAGATATGCGCTGGGCAAAACGGCTGGCCCAGGTGTTTTATAAAGCGCCGAAGCTGGCCTACCGCATCGGCGTCAAACGGCCCAACGCTGCCCCGACTATCGTGAAACTGTTTAACGGCAAGCTGGGCTACAGCGAAGTGGCTCAACGCGCCATCAGCCGCCTCAGCGGTGGTCTTCTGACTGGCCTCTCTAATTCTTAGCGGTGGGAGTCATGAATCAATTCCCGACTCGATTGCCGAGTTACCAAGAGTAACCACATTCCAAAGGCAGGCCAATGCAGTATTTTGAGATCGTCTTGCCCTACCTCGCCCAGCGATAACCCAGTTGGTGCCCTCCTAGCTCATCTTGTTTGATGGCCATCTTGGCCGTCTTCTTCACTGCAGAGCCAGCCAGCTGATCTTTCAGCCTGCTGGTGATGTTGGGGCAGGCTAGGAAGCCTACCCAACGAGATTTTCGATCGCACTGCGGCATTCTTGATAAGCCTATTGCCCATCGCGAATCGGCAAGAACCACCCTCCCAGCTCACTCGGCGAAAACGACCCAATGGGAAATCTAAAGTTCGAAGAGAGGGCATTTCTGCGATCCTCAGGCTTTCGTTCTATATCCCCGATGTGCTATTTGAGAGGGTGGAACATCGCCTTGAAAACCGGTACAGAAACCTGGTTTTTCGGGCTGAAAGGGTCTGATTCCGTAGTTGACTGATATTAAGAAGCCAGGTTTCTTGTCGATCGCCTAATCGCGGCGCAACAGCTGCACGGCATCGTGGCCATCAATATCTGACAAAAAGACCTTGACTACTTCATGGCGGGCAGTGGGCACGGCTTTACCGACAAAATCAGGGTGAATCGGGAGTTGGCGATGGCCGCGATCTATGAGGACTGCGAGCTGAATCATTTCTGGTCGGCCATAGTCAGTCACGGCGTTGAGGGCGGCGCGAATAGTCCGGCCACTAAAGATCACATCATCCACTAGCACCAGCGTTTTGCCCGACAAGTCAAAGTCAATGTCGGTACGCTCGGGGGTGCGAATGCCAATGCTGTCGAGATCGTCTCGATAAAAGGTAATATCCAGCGTGCCAAGGGCCACGGAAAAATTTTCTAAGTGGGCAATTTGTTCGGCTAGTAAGTGCGCTAGCGGTACGCCCCGAGTGTGAATGCCCACTAAAGCAAGGTTGTCTAACGCCCCAGCGCGTTCCACAATTTCTGAGGCGAGACGGTTGACGGTGCGCCGCAGTTCTTCTGTGGTGAGAATGTCAACAAAGCTAGCCATCAGTTAAAACTCATAAAAGCTCAAAAACAAATCAGTTGACAGTGTGGGCACGGCTCAGCTGACTGCAAAGAGCAAGCGAACGGTGGGTTGGGCGGGTGCCGCGATCGCCCAATCACGATGCTTGAGCGGCGGGGCTGTTCTGGATTATCCATAACTTACCGCTTTCAGAGGGCTCGAACGCTTTCCACGTGAGATTTTTGCCGAATTGCTCCAAACAGACGCATTCGCGATTGACTCACAAAATAGCATTCCGATCGCGGAGCAAATTTCAGCCTAGAGCCCCTGCCCAGCCACGCCTCGTTACCACAGGGGCGGATAGCGCAGGCTGAGGAGCAAGCTGCCCCCGACGAGCCAAGTCAAAAATGACCATCGGGTGAGTTGTAACCCTTGGGCAATCAGGCCAGCCGTGATGGGGCGCAGCGGTTCACCTAACAGCGGTTTCTGTTTAACCGCACCGCGATAAACATTGACGCCGCCCAACTGCACGCCCAACGCTGCCGCATAGGCGCATTCACTCCAGCCCGCGTTAGGACTGGGATCGGCCGCCGCGTCGCGCCGACACAATCGCCACACTCGGTCTGGCTGACCGGCCAGCAGCGCCACCGTCAGCACGGTCAGGCGGCAAGGTAACCAGGTGGCTGCATCTTCCAGCCGGGCGCTGAACCAGCCCAAATCGGTATAAGGGGCGGAGCGATAGCCCACCATGGAATCTAGTGTGCTGAGGGCTTTGTAGGCGATCGCCAGACCCACTCCCAGTACCGGCGCGATCGCGGTGCCCACCAGCGCATAAAACAACGGTGCCATCACGCCGTCGGTCGCATTTTCACTAATGGTTTCCATGACGGCGCGCAAGATCTCAGCGGCCGAGAGGTGCTGTGTGTCACGCCCGACGTAGAGTCTGAGGCGATTGCGCGCTTCGGGCAAGTTACCGGCATTGAGCGGTAAGAGCACGTCATCGGCGGCTCGGCGCAAACTCCGACCCGCAAAACAGCTCGCTAAAATTACCATGGCCACCCCGCCGCCCAAGAGCGGGTGCAACTGCCAGGCTCTCCAGGTGAGGGCGATCGCGATCGCGCCGCTCAGGATGGGTAAACCTAAACCGAGGCCAACGCCCAGGCAACGCTGCCCCAATGGGCTTTTAACGTAACTAAAAACCACCTGCTCGTAGGCGCGAATTGCCCCGCCCATGACCTGCACCGGATGCAGCCAGCCCCAAGGGTCGCCAATCATAAAATCCAACAGACTCGCCAGCCATAGAATAAAAATTGGCCCACTACACCACAAAGCTGGCATTTTCTCCTTGAGCCGCTTGCCAACTGCGGGCATCGTAGTACAAGTCTTCCAGCGAGATGCTAAAGAGCGCCGACTTCATCTTTTCGTGCAGCCGTTTCCAAATGCTGAAAGTGACCCAATCTTCCGCCTGGGCTAGATCAGGCTGATAGTGAGGCAACGGCGCGACGGTCTCACCCACCGCTTCTAAGATTTCACCGAGAGAGATATTGGCCGCGGTCCGGGCTAGCCGATAGCCGCCCTGCGCCCCCCGCACAGAGACCACCAAATTAGCCCGGCGCAGCTCAATCAGCAGCTTCTCTAAGTAAGGCGCTGGCAAATCTTGCCGCTGGGCGATCTCGTTCACTGAGGCGACCCCGCCAGCCGATTGCAAACTTAAATCCAAAAGCGCTTTAACGCTGTAATGCCCCCGCTTCGTTAGCTTCATGGTGGTTCCCTGATCGCAATGGCTCATTTAATTTAGCCCATGGGATGGCACTGCAGGAGGGCTGTGACGACAGCCGCGATCAGCGATCGCGACACAGGTCTACGCTGCCCCTTTGCCGTGCCCTTTAAACCCGCTTCTCTGCCATCCCATTGGTCGCTTCAGCCAAAAGCCACGGCGTCATACCGTCATCGCCGCCACTCACAGCGATTTGCCTACGGCAATCAGAATTGATCACAACGGCGGAACAACGCGGTCGACAGTTGGGGAAATGGCCAGGACTGAGATTAATTAACACCTCAATGAGCAGCGTGAAAACCATAAAGATTATGCTCTGCCAGTACTTGACCTAGCGAAAAACTCCAGACTCAGGCTGCGTTATTTAACAATTAGTGTTCAGTGGTTTGACAGTTACCTTCTACACACATCACGTCAAAATTAGTCGTTCACACTTCCGATTCTGCGCTATTATTTTTGCCTTGATCAATGAGTTCGGTGGATTAGTTCAATCAGCTGCCGGAGCAAATATCTCTATTTTTCATAATCAACATTAATGCTAAGAAACGCAATCTGATAGATCTGTTTTTTGATTTTGGGATTACAGTTAACGGCGGTAGGATTTGCAATATTTTTAATGCATCCTTCGCCATGTGTACGGAACTGTTGTAGATCACGAGACATCAACAATGGCTGAAAAGCAAAAGGTTGAGATGCTAACTGGACAGGCACTTGTCCAAAAAGTAAAGGAATTAGAAGACTACACCAAAGAGGAAAAGGCGAAGGCGTGTGGCTATTACACCATCACCAAAAGTGGGGCCGAACGCGTCAACATGATGAAGTTCATGAATGCGCTGATTGCCGCTGAAGGGATTGAACTTGATAGCGAACAGAGTACTAATGGACGCGGGGGACGTAGTGCCAGCTATCGGATTACGGTGCAATCTAACGGGAATTTGCTCATTGGCTCAACCTACACCAAGCAGATGGGGTTGAAACCAGGAGATGAGTTTGAGATTTCGCTGGGTCGCAAGCATATTCATCTCAAGCAGCTCGGCGAAGATGATGCCGAAGACTAACCGATTGAATCGCATGGCTCCTGACAGCGAGTCTGACAGTCATCCGGTTGGGCGGCGTTAACACCTCGCCCACTCTGCCAAATTGGCTTGACTTGATCAGGGCGCTGGCTGAAGTTTCTAACTCTCTATGCTTCAATTTGCCAGGGCTGTCGCGGTGCCTATAGTTGATTAGATTGATGCTGCCCGTCAACCTCGTCGCCTTAAAAGGTCAAAGATTTTGAAGGGTTGCTCAGCCACCGTGGATGCCGCTTAAGTGGCGGTTTGCCATGACGCTGAATGAAGACAAATTGGTCGTCGCTGAGGACGTTTTGCGGATAGCTGCCGTTTCATTTATGTGTCTGCACTGAGAAATCGATATGACCATCCCGTTTATTTTAGAAATCGCGATTGGCTTAGTTTTTATTTACTTAACCCTGAGCCTACTCGCGAGTGAAATTCAAGAAATCATTGGCACGCTTCTGCAATGGCGGGCGGAGCATTTAAAGCGATCGATTGAGGTGTTGATTGCCGCGAATGACGATGAGAGCAAAGAGGCGGCGCAGGCTTTTGCTGACCAGCTGTACGACACGCCGATTGTGCGGAGCTTAAACCAAGAGGCCGCTGGCCCTATCGCCGGTTTCTTTCGGCTAATCAACCACGTCGTGGGTCGGACTTATCGCACGATTACTCGCGCGCGCAACGTCTTTGGTAACAAAACCAGCGGCCCCTCATATATTCCGGGCAAAACTTTTGCCCAGGCCCTGTTAGAAAATCTGCAGATCGAAGATTTGAGGAAGGTCTTGCTCGAAGGCCGACTCGGGCGATTTGTTGAAGACAAACTGTTGTTGCCGCTCAATCACATGGTCAACGATCTCAGAGCTAGCACGGCAAATGAATTTTTGCTCAATGCCGAATTTCGCGATTTAGAGCAGTCAATCGGTCAGCTGATTAGTGATTTTAGAGAAAAGCGCACGACGCTATCAGAAACTATTGATCGGCTGGTTTTTCGACTGGATGAGTTTATTGCCGCTGCGCAAGACGTCTTGCCCGACAATCACCATCTCACTGAGACCTTTATGCGGCGGCTGCAGTATCTCAAAAAGACTTTGGCCAGCACCAACTTAGATAAATCGGCCCTGATAAAAACGATTCAGCCCGACTTGCAAGAACTCGTTTCTATTATTGACCGCAGCAGCCCAGCCTATTACGAACTCAAGAGCTTGGTCGGCAAAGATGCAGGGATGGCCAAAGCCATTATTAACCGGCTCGATAGCCAAGTGTTTCCTAAAAGTCTGCAGGCTAATCTCATTTCACTGGCTGAAAAGGCGCGCAGTTCGTTAGCCGCGACGGCAAGTGATACCGTGCTCAGCACCATGCAAGATCTGAAGGATGATTCTGTCAGCAATCTCAAGATCTATCTGGCTGATCTCGAAAGCGACGTGAAATCTCTGGGCATAGAAGTCGAGGCCTGGTTTGATCGAGGCATGAATCGAGCTGCCGGCGTCTATCGCCGCAATGCCAAAGCGGTCAGCCTTTTGATTGGTTTCGCGATCGCCATTTCACTTAACGCCGACTCGCTGCATATGTTAGACCGTCTATCGCGGGATCCGGCGATTCGCAATGCCGTCACCCAAGCCGCTGAAGAATTCGCCACGACCAATCCCGAGGGCGCGGCGATCGCGCAGTTAGAAGAAGACGTGGACAGCGTCCTGAGCGGTTTACCGATTCCGTTGGGCTACAGCGAAGCCGTGACCGACAAGCAACAGTTGGCGCAGGAAAACTGGTTCGTGCCCTTAATTCCCCGCCGGGCGATCGGCTGGCTGATCACCGGCTTTGCGCTCTCGATGGGGTCAAACTTTTGGTTTGGGTTGTTAAAGCGGATTGTGAACGTCAAAAATTCTGGCAAAGAAGAAGGCGAAAATAAACAAATCAATTAACAGCCAATCTCAACTCTCAATGAGTGGAATCTCGATGCTCAAACCTGGAGATTAGCCGATCGCGGTGGCCCAGTCTTTCGCCCAATTGAGATGTTTATGCACCTCCTCTAACGTGCTGGCCTCGCTGTAGAGTCGCAGCACGGGCTCCGTGCCACTAAAGCGGATGAGCAACCAGCTACCATCGGCCAGCGTCAGCTTGTAGCCATCAATGGAGAGACAGTGGGTGACCGCTTTGCCCGCCACGGTTTGCGGACAGTTGGTCTGCAACTCTTGCAGGAGCTGATCGCGGATGGTCATATTGGGCAACGGCAAATCGATGCGATCGTAGTCAGAAAAATAGCCCGTTTTTTCTTGCAGCTGCCGGTAGCGATCGCTCAAATCCATCCCTGACTTTACCACCGCCTCCAACACATAGAGGGCCGACAGCAGGGCATCTCGTTCCGGAATGTGGTGCCCATACCCGACACCGCCCGACTCTTCGCCGCCAATCAGCGCCTGCGACTCCAGCATGCGATCGGCAATGTATTTGTAGCCGACAGCAGTTTCATGCAGCGGCAAGTCGTGAAGTGCCGCCACCTGAGGAATCAAATTAGAACCACTGATCGTTTTAATCACTTCGCCCGAGTAGCCGTGGACCTGCGTTAAATGGTCGATCAGAATGGGGATTAAAATCTGCGAACTGAGAAACTGACCTCGGCCATCAACTGCCGCGATGCGATCGCTGTCGCCATCAAACACCAAGCCAGCCACCAAGCCACCCTTTACTTCAGGCTGATAGGCAGCAACCGTCTTCAACATACGCTGCAGATACTTGGGCAATGGTTCCGGTGCGCCCCCTTCAAAAAGGGGATCGGCATCCGTGTTCAACTCGTTGATGGATTGGCCGAGCAGGCGGCCGAGACCTGTGGCTGCCGACCCATGCATGACGTCGGCAAACACCGTCAACTGACCACTGGCGATCGCCGCCTGAATCGCGGCCAGATCCACCTTAGACTGCAGCTCTTGGCAATAGCTGGCCCACGGATCAAAGCGCGTTAGTTGACCGGGCTGAGCCGCTGGGGTAAAGGTTTGCTCCAGCTGAGCTTCCACTTTTTGCGTGACCTCCAGGGGCACCGATCCGCCAAAGGCACTTTTGATTTTGAACCCGTTGTAAGCCGCCGGGTTATGGCTGGCCGTAATCACAACCGCGCCGAGGGCACCCTGATCCTTCGCCGCCCAGCTAAAAGCTGGGGTCGGAGCAAAATCCTCTGACAACATGACGTCGAACCCCTGCGCCACGATCGCCTCCGCTGCCGTGCGGGCAAATTCGGGCGAGAGAAATCGGCGATCGTGCCCCACAATCACGGTGTTGCTGCCGGTTTGTTCGCCGTAGCACTGCTTGAGCACGTGGGCGGCCACCTGAGCCACCTGCTGCACGCGCTCAAAGGTGAAATCAGCCGCCATCATGCCCCGCCAACCGTCAGTGCCAAACTTGATGGGCTTATGAATAAAAGTGGAGGGGGAGAGTGCGATCGCCATAAAGGTTCCTAGAAAAAAGTGCATATAACCCTGCACTCAAGAGTTTACCCAAGCTATCCGGGAATTCACGAGAGATTTTACCTGCTCCAGCCAACTCACCTATGTCTCAAATGTCTCCTCAAACTCAGGCTCCGTCTACATCGCAACCATTCTTCTACAACCTCGTCTCTTGCCCCACACCTTCTTTTCCCCCTACCCTCCACCCTCTATTCCCCCACTCCCCCACCTCCTACCCTTTACAGTGCCTAAAGGGAGATCACCAGGTGGTGGATGCGCTTTTTAGGAATTGATTTGGGCTGGCAGTCGGGGGGCAGTGGCGTTTGCTGTTTGCAGCACACCGCAGCGGGGTTAGAACTGGTCACGCTGGAACACTATGCCTCGCGGGCCGACGTTTTAGCGTGGATTGATCGCCAAGTTGCCCCCAATGAGCCCGCACTGATTGCGGTAGATGCGCCGACCCTCATTCCGAATGACACAGGGATGCGGATGTGCGATCGCCTGGCCCACCGCTACTTTGGTAAATATGATGCGGGCTGTTATCCGGCCAATCGAGATCGGCCCTTTGCGGCCACGCTGATCGACTTTGGCTTGGCACTAGAGGCCCGAGGGTTTCGCCATGCACCCACCATGACGCCCCAAGCGGTGGGCCGCTATCAGATTGAGCTGTTTCCTCACCCCGCCACGATTCACCTGTTTCGGTTAGAGCGCATTTTGAAATACAAGAAGGGCCGCATTGCCGCGCGTCGGCAAGCGCTCGACCAGCTGCGCAGTCTGCAAATCGCCACCTTGCCGACTCTGACACCGGCCTTACCGCTACTGGCACAGCTTTTGCCGGAAGTGCCCAGCAGCGGGAAGGCACTCAAGGTCGTAGAAGATCAGCTCGACAGTGTGACCTGTGCCTATGCTGGGGCTCACTGGTGGTGGTGGGGCTTGGCTCGCAACTGGGTATTGGGTGATGGCGCAGCGGGCTATATTGTTGTTCCGGCCCCCTACGACGATCAAATCTGTCCGGCAGAATGAGCAGAACGAGCCGCCTTGAGGGCACAGTCCTCAAGCAGTTGTTGGAGCAATGCCAGCGGGAACTCACACTGGCGCAAAATCGAGCGGATTTTGATCGTGGCGATGTTTGGGCGAAATCGCGGGGCCTTGCTGATCGCCGACGAGGGCGGCAGTATGTTCTAACGAAGCGCGAAGGCGCTTGGCGGCATAAATCGACATATCGCGGGGCACACTGATGCGATCGCGCAAATATCGCAAGCCTTTATCCGTGCCAGGGGGCGGCGATGTAGTTTCACCTGTCATCAGGTGAGTCAGCGCACAGCGCAGGGCTGGGTCAAATTTGTCGCTCTCTAAGGGGTTGACGCGCAGCAGATTCGGGCGATGTCGCAACACTCGTTGCAGTGCTTCGGCTCGTGCCGACTCCGGTTCAGGATAGGTGACATCGGGCAACCCCAGCCACGGCCCCTGATCGACCCGCTGCTGATAGGCCAGGGTTTGGGGCTCACCGTTGTCGTAGCAGCCACCCATTTGCGGTGGCAAATCATGCACATGGGTGTGAAAATCGCTCTGAGTGCCGCGATAGGTGGAGCGGCTCTCTAACCCGTCAAACCAGGCCGACAGATGGGGGTTCTCTTCCCGTAGGGAATAGCCTTTGTAGTAATACAGGCTGGCATTCATGCGCTCGACATAGGGCGTGAAGATGACATCAGCCGTGCTAAAGGGATCGAGAAAAAACGGCCCCGGCGTCTGACTGAGAGCGTCTTCGACTTGGGCAACGACTTGAATAAACTGCTCGCGATTGTGCTGTTCTTCGCGCTGCGATCGCGACTGGTAGCACAACCAATAGCACCAGGCGCGAAACAGCAGCCGTTCGAGCTGGCGCAGGGGCATCACTTGCCGATCTTGCAGGCCGTAGACCAAAGGGCCAAAGGTGCGCTCTAGGGCCAGCAAAATATCATCGCTTTCAGTGATTAGGCGACCATCGAGTTCTAGGGCGGGCAGCATTCCTGAGGGGACTTTGCGCTTGTACCAGGCTTCCTTTTTGCCATAGCAAAACATCGTGATCTTTTCGATGCGATAGGGAATCTGCTTTTCTTCCAGCCAGAGCCAGACCTTTTGGCAATAGGGACACCAGGCATGATTATCGCGATAGAGCGTGACGCGCACCGCCGACTCGTCTTGGCCAAATAGCCGCAGTCGCGCTTGGGCATTGGTCGGGCCATTGACGCGGTCGATCGCGTAATCGGTCAGGGTTTCTAGCTCTTGCCAGCTCAGGCACTGCGTCGCCATAGGGTGATATCTCTGATTCACGGGCTCGTCAGTCTTACGATAACGTAGCGTCGGCTGACTGCAGGGTAGCGACTCGGTTCTCCTTCCCGATAGTTTTTCTGAGTGCTAGCGGCGTCCTGATCGCGCGGCCGCAGGGGAATTTAGATAAGTCAGCAGTCGGTCGGTTAACTTGGCACAATAGAAAGCAGGTTGTCTTGAGGGAGTCCATTGACCTTGACTTTCCGACTAAAGCATCCCTTTTCGCGTTTATTATGCAGTGACTTGTCTCAGCAACTTTATTGATTGAATGTAGCTGATTCGGCCACATTTAGAAGCTTTTTAAAAACCTTTAAAGCCCCACTGTGGATATTAAATGGGTGAATTACGGTGAGATCGGATGGGGCGTTGCCCTTGCCGAGCAGGGAAAGTGTTGACCTGATGGCTTAGCTGATGGCCGTTCAGGGCGCAGCTACGGAGCCCTGAAGCAACCCCGGCGCCCCATTGGCGATACCAGTTATCCGGCTCACCCTGCACACCCGACCCTCACTCTTTCTACCCCGCGCCCCCTATGAAGACCTTGCCTCCCAGTCAGACACGGTCAACGGCCTCGCCAGGGCCGACCCAGCCAGCGGTCGGTTCCATTCGTTGGGCCACGTTTGTTCTCATCAGCATTGTGGTGGGTGCAGCGGGCATCGCGATCGCCTGGTTTGCGGGCCAGTCGCAAATTGCCAGCATCTTTGCGCAAATCGCTAAAATTCAGGCCAATCCACCGGTATGGGCCGAAGCGCCAATGTTGGCCGGGCGCTACCTGTTGGTCCCCACGGTGACGCTGTTTTTGGTGGCCTGGATGATTACCAAAGTGTCCCCGAGGCCGAAAACTTGGTCACGAATTATCGTGATTGCGATTCTGCTCGGGCTGCTATTGCGCTACTTATCTTGGCGCCTTCTCTCAACGCTCAACCTCGCAACGCCCCTGAGCGGCACCTTGAGCATTTTGTTGCTGGTGATGGAGCTGTTAGGGGTGACGGGCAGCATTATTCAGCTGGTGCTGCTGCTGCGGGTGAGCGATCGCCGACCCCAGGCCGATCAGCTGCAGGGTGAGGTAATCGCAGGGCGCTATACGCCACGGGTAGATGTGTTTATTCCCACCTATGATGAGCCCGCGTTTATTTTGCGACGGACGGTGATTGGCTGCCAGGCGATGGACTATCCCGACACTACCGTTTACTTGCTGGATGACACGAGACGTCCGGCCATTCAAGCCTTAGCGGCAGAACTCGGCTGCGAGTATCTCACCCGCCCCGACAATCATCACGCCAAGGCCGGCAACTTAAACCATGCGATCGCCCAGACCTCGGGCGAGCTGATCGTCTCCTTTGATGCAGATTTTGTGCCGACCCGCAACTTTCTCTGGCGCACCGTCGGTTTTTTTCAAGATCCACAGGTGGCGCTGGTGCAGACGCCGCAAAGCTTTTATAATCCCGACCCGATCGCCCGCAACCTGGGACTCGAAGGCATTCTCACGCCTGATGAGGAGGTGTTTTATCGCCAGATTCAGCCCATGCGTGATGGCGTGGGCGGGGTGGTTTGCTCAGGCACCTCATTTGTGGTGCGCCGCGCCGCCCTCGAAGCGACTGGCGGCTTTGTAACTGAATCCTTGAGCGAAGACTATTTCACCGCCGTGCGGCTCGCGGCCCAAGGTAACCAGGTTATTTACCTGGAAGAAAAGCTCAGCGCGGGCCTAGCGGCAGAAACGATCGCCGCCCATGCCACGCAGCGAATTCGCTGGGCTCAGGGCACGCTACAGGCGTTTTTCATCGAGTCCAATCCGCTCACCATTCCGGGGCTGACGCCGATTCAGCGGCTGGCCCATTTAGAAGGGTTATTGCACTGGTTTAGCAGCATTCCCCGCATTGTGTTTCTGCTCATGCCGCTGGCCTATACGTTTTTGCAGGTAATTCCGATTCAGGCCTCGACGGCAGAGGTGCTGTATTTCTTTTTGCCTTACTATTTGGTGCAGCTCACGGTGTTTAGCTGGCTTAACCATCGAGCGCGATCGGCGCTGTTGTCCGATGTCTATACCCTCGTCTTGGTGTTTCCTCTGGCAGCGACAGTGATTCAGGCGCTGCTGCAGCCGTTTGCCCAAGGGTTTCACGTGACGCCCAAGGGCATCAGCAGCCAGCGGTTTGTCTTTAACTGGAAACTGGCCTGGCCCCTACTCATCGTCTTTTTTCTCACAGCTATTAGCCTCTGGCGTAATTTAGGCTGGTGCTTGGCGATGATGGGCGGCAGTGACTACTATCCCCGCGGGTTGGCCCTCGGCTGGATGTGGAGTGCCTACAACCTGATTATGCTGGCGATCGCCCTCTTGATTTTGCTGGATGTGCCCACTCCCGAGAACGACGTTTGGCTAGCGTTGCGGCGAGTCGTGCGGCTGGTGGTAGAAACGCCCGAGGCGACGGGGCAGATACGACTGACGTCATGGTGGGGCGTCACCGAGCACATGGCCGAAACCGGGGCCGTCATTGCCCTCACTCAGCGGGGGTTACCGCCACTCGCGCCAGGGGAGGAACGCAGCGTGACCTTAGTGATTGCCGAAGCGGCACTCTCGCTACCGGGCAAACTGATTGAGACGTCGGATCAGGAAGATTTCCCGGTAGCAATGGTGGCCTTTGAGCCGCTGACCATGACCCAACAACGACAGCTAATCGAGATGCTCTTTTGTCGTCCTGGTCAGTGGAAGCGGTGGAACTCACCGGGTGAACTGCGATCGCTGTGGATTTTGCTCCGCGTGCTGTTTCGGCCTCGGTTTCTCACCGGGAACCTCCGCATTAAGCCCCTGCCCACGACTCAAGGCTGAGCACAGTCGGTGCGCCACAGGCCAGCCGTGACGCCAGGAAAGGGAGTCGCACAGTCATAGGCTTGAATCAGCTCGCCGGAAGGAGAAAACAGCAGCACGGAGCGATCACCTTGCGGCTGGGGTAAGTCTGGGGCGTAGGTCACTTGAAACGGGGTTTCTGGGGAGAGGTAGTAGCTCAGAGAAATTAGTTCACCTAGCATAACACCGTTTTTTTGTGATAAGATGAGGGGGTTTTCAACGGTCGCGATCGCCGCCGCAATTTCCTGGTTGAAGGTGCCTGTACGCTTATTCCACCAGGTATCGGCGGTGACAATGCGATAGCTATTGATGAGGCCCCAACTCACCACTCCCACGAGACAAAAGGTCGTAACGCGGCGACGGGTTTGCAGTTGCAGGCCGAGCCACCCCGCGATTGCCAGCTGGGCCGCCGTCATCGCCGGAAAAAAGTACCGGGTTTCCGACGATAGGCGACTCCCCCGCACCAAGTCACTACCGATCAGCACCGCAGCGGGCACCACCGTTAATAAGATCAATAACCCAGCAGTGGTCGGCGGCAACTGTCGCCAGCAGCCATAAAGACTGACCCCGATGAGCACCAGCACCAGGGGTGGCATGAGATACGTGTAAGGATGGTTTAGCGGCAGACTGGGATCGATCAGCAGCGCCGAAAAATGCAACCCCCAAAGTTTGACTAACAAATCGCGCGGAAAGGCATCCAACGTCCAAGCGGTCACTTTTTGAAAGCGATCGGCCTGAATCAGTAGGGTCAGTAGCCAGGGCGCAAAGAATAACCCTGCCGCCGCCATCGCCGTAGCGAAAGTCCACCAGCGGCGGCGGGGTAACACCATCAGCACGTATAGGCTGTGGGCTAGGGCCACTAGGGCCGACAACAACGAGGTATAAAACAGCAGTGCCGTGGCGACGACATACAAAAGCCAATCGCGCCGGGTCGACTGTTGCACCGCTCGCAGCAGCAGCCAGCTCGACACCACTGTCAAGCCAGTCCATAGACTATATTCCCGCGCCTCTTGCGCATACAGCACCTGCACCGGCGAGGTAGCAAACAGCAGCAGGGCAATGACGATGGCAGGCTGCCGCTGGCCAAACAGGTCGCGGGCAAATCCCGCTATCGCTGGAAACGTCAGCCAGCTCAGCACCACCGAGAGGCTCCGAAACGCGGTCACGGAGGGGCCAAACAGCTTAACCCAGCCCCACTCTAAAACGTAGAACAACGGTGGATGTTCAGGATTGCCGACCAGCGATCGCCAGGTATCGGCAAAGGTGCTGTCAGGGGCAAAGGTCTGATACTGCTGCAGCGTCGCCGCCGTAAAGGGCAGGCCGGTAAACAGACTGGGTTCAACCAGATTGCCCTGGTAGCCCACCACCCGCAGAGCGGTATACACCTCATCGTGCCAAAAAACCTTACCTGATAGCTGTAGCCATCGCAGTAAAGCTCCCAGGATCACGCCAAGCGCGATCGCCCAGCCAGTACGCGATCGCGGCAGGTTAAGTAAAGGAATAGCCAAACTTACCAAAGTTGGTGAGCAGCGCCACGTTGACATGCTCCAGCGCATCCATCAACCAGGGCACCTCTTTGCACATGCGGCTTTCATGGTAGTTGAATAGCACGGTCATCCGATTTTCTAACCAGGGCTTCACGGGGCCACAAAATAGCACGATCCGCAGTAGCAGGCCGACCGTCAGCGTATGGCCGGTTTCCTTCAGGAGTTGCCAAAACCGGCGAAAAACCGGCTGCTGTCGGCCCTGTACTACCAAAAAGTTCAAGAGCTTCTGGCAGGTCGTGATGATGATGAAATTAGTGAGCCGCTGGCCATCAAAGTCACTGAGGGTATCCCGCAAAAATTGCCGCAATGCTTTACCGAAATGATTGTTGACGTATCTGGGGTCAGCATCTGCTAGCGGCGACAGCAAATATTCCAAAAACTCCTCTTTAAAGTCTCGGAAAGAGCGCACCGTTTTGCTGTAGGTCTGGAACATTTGAGCCAAATCTCGGTGGCTGCGACTCCCTTCCACCTTGCCGGTGTAGTAAGCCAATGCCTGATTCAGCTCGGTCTCAGAGAGGCGGGTCGGGTTCGGAATATTACAAGTTGCGCCTTGCTTCTGTTGATGGCAATACCGCGCGAGCTTGACCCCCAGCGTGGCCTCAGCATCTTGGCGCAGCTTGCCGACCTGAGCTTTTTGATGCTGGTCGCTGTCTTTGGTTAGCAGGCTGCTGTCATACAAAAACGGATAGCGCTTGAGCTGTTTGGCGACCGGCTGATCCGCTAAGGGTGGCACCATTTCTGGAGCCGGTGCGTCAATCAGGTTAGCAAAGCGGCGCAAAGCCGCATACTGGTCGGTTGTGGTGAAGAGGCGACCCAACTCACGCACCCGTTGCGTCTCAGTCTCCTGGGTCGGCGCTTCTGGGATGGTCTCAAACATCTGCACCAGTGCCGGCACCGCCCAATGATTTTTGGGCTCCGTTGACCAGGGGTTGATGAGCGTGTAGCTACAGCGGTTGAGGGTGTATTTGAACTCACGCTCAGAGTGGGGCCGATGCGCTAGCTCGACTAAAGCTTCCCAAACGAGCGACTCGGGATGAGGGTTAGCTTGTATAAATAAATCCTGGAAGCGTCGCAGCACATGATCAGCGGATTCCTGCTGCCGACATTGTTTGAGATAGAGATAGAGGTGGTTTTCGAGTTCAGACGCCGAGGCTGCCTGATGACTTGACCACGACTCGTAAGAATCCATATTGCTCATGCTGGCAGATTACCCAATTCAGTTATAAAGATGCGGGCGATAAAGAGCGCTGCAAGTTGTCATAGGAACGCTTAAGCGCAGAGTACAGAGCGATTAACGATTGCAGGAGGGTGAAATGACACTTTTATAGGTGTCCCTGCTGGATATGTAGATGCCATACCAAAAATCATACCTATGAACTGTGCAGCTGTCGTCCCACATGGACAAAGACTACAGTTCTCTGTAATCGCCGCTGCAGAAAATCACAGCGGTTGAAAATCAAAAAAAAGGAGGGCGTTGACGCCCTCCTTTTTTGACGAGTTCCCGTTAAACGCAGCTAAGAGGCTAACCGACGGTAAGGTACCTTGGTGGCAATATTGATGTCTGCAGTCGTCACGCGGGCTGGAACTTTCGACATTGGCTGAATCTTGCGAGCCATATCTAAGAACAGCTGAGGATTGCCCTCGGTCGGCTTTTTCTCTTGAGGTACAAAGCGCCGCACTTGAGTCTGCCAGATCGCCTGAGGGAAGCCCAGAATCGAACGGTAGTATTCATCGTAGCGAGGTAGTCGCAGATTAGTGGGCATTTCGCCTTCTTCGCGACTCGCCAACACTCGCCGCAGCTGGTAAGGCACCATGTTGAAGCCAAAATTGTTGAGATACTCGTCGCTGTCTAAGAGCTCATCAACAAAGCCTTGGATACCCTTGGTAGCCACCACAATCGACCAGGCAATCTTTTCGCGATCGCTGTAGACTTGACGCCCCAAAACTCGCTCTACGCAGTGCTCAACAAACCGATAGTTGTTGTTTTTCTCGTAAAAGCTGTTGTAAAAGGTTTTGGACAGCAGGAGCCCGCGAATAAAGTCACGCACGGCGATTTGGCCGTTACGCAATTGAGACTCCAAGAAAGGCTCGCGATCCCACTTGAAGGCGTGGAAAAAGATTTGGCGATAGGCCGCGTCAATCAAAGCGTCCATACTGGTCGAGTCCAGCAGGTCGTCAGTGCTGAAAACGCGAGGCTGTTCGTCACCGCCCACGTCGTACCCAGCAACTCGCTGGTTTTGGCTCGAGGGGGAATAATTCAACAATGGAAGCGCCACGTCTGAATCTCCGATATCTGAGAATTTTTCACAATCGTAATGCCAATAATAGGGGAAGACGGTGAACGTCTCTGGAGATTCTGAACAAATCATCACAGAGCTTAACATTCAGTCTAAGGCAGGCGGTGCTTTGCTTTGAGGGTTTTTGGGTCAAGCTTGATCGGCGCAAAAACCCGGATTAACGGATGGTAAATCTCTGGATGCTGAGTTCTGACACCTTTCTTTACCAGCCCCAGACCGAATACTGAGCGGTCGGCAGGGCCTCAAGGGTAGCGGCGGCTGGGGCTGGGGTCGGCGGTTCGAGGTCGACTCGATTTTCAATGCAGAAGGAAGCCGTATTCGACAAGCCAATGACGGTGCTGGTGCGGATGCGGGTGGATGGGCTCAGGAACTGAAACCGCTCGACTGAACTCATGGTGGAGTAGTCGGTGGTGAGCAACAAACCGTCTTGGCGATCAACCGCATAATGACCGACCACCGGCGCGGTTTCGGCATAGCCTTTTTCTCTCAAGAGTTGCCCGGCGGCGTCATTATCAGCGTCGGGCACTAAAACGAGGACAGTGGCCCCGGTTTGCTGTTGGTCGGCGTCGTCCCAAGCCATTGAGCCTTGCCAACTCACAGCCGCGCCGCCGATCGCCCGGGCTGGGTCAATGTCATGCATCGCACAAATCTCGAGCACTTTAGGGGCTGTGGCTTCGAGCACCGAAGCGGTGATTTCGAGTTGGCCCAATTCCGTGCGCCGCATTGCAAGATGGTGGGTGGTGCGTTGAGAAATCCAACGCCCTTCACTCATCCGAAAGAAGTCCATTGCTTTCATAGGTGAATCTGATATGAGTAGCGTGATTTTTAATTCTGTATCGATATTGTAAGGGTGAGCGTGGATGGAGTGCCGGACTTGATCAATCACAGCCGCAAGAGTCATGGGTCAACGGGGCGACGGCGGTGGCGCTATGGGCTGCTGGGGGGCGCGATCGCGCTGTTGTGTGTCTGGTTACCGAGTGGCGCCGTGTGGGCCCAAACCGACTCACTCCCCCCAGCGGATGAATCGACCCCGGCCCTAACGTTACCCGAGACCGATCTACCTGGCAGTCTGCAGAACTTAGCCCCGAGCGAGTGGTCGGAGCTGTTTGACAGTCCGCCGACCGAGACTGATATTGCGCCCATTCACCTCGATGGTCGGGCTTTATTTGATGTCGCCGCGCCCGCTGAAGCGGTGGGCACGTTAACCGCCACTGAACGGGCACAAGAAATTGAGCAGCGGTTGGTTGATATGGCCCAAGCGTTTGTCTCTCCTGAGCGCCTAGAGAACTTAGCGGTCTCTTCTAGGATTGACCCTGAGAGTAACCAGCCCATCATTGAAGTGAATGCTTCACCGTTAATGACGGTGACCTATCTCGATGCTCGCTTAGATGGCTCCAACAGCTCAACCATCAGGGCAGCTCAGATGGTCGAGCAGGTGGCCGACGCAATTCAGCGGTACAGCGATGAGCGACAGCCTGAGTTTTTGTGGCAGCAGGTGCGCTGGCTGCTGGCCACGCTGCTCATCACCTTGCTAGCCAGTTTCGCGGTCAGTCACTTCGCTCACGATCTCAGCCAGCGCCGCCAGCAACTGAAGCAAGGGGAGGGGGCATCTCCTGCCGACTTGCCTTTAACCAATCCCGCCTTACCGACTGCGGTCAACACGGTGCGCTTAACCCTGTTAAAACGACAGAAAGTCAACAGTTTAGGCATACTCCAACAATTTTTGCAGCTGCTGCAGGTGGCCCTTTGGCTTGGCAGCAGTCTGCTCGTGGTTGGCTTTTTCCCTTACACCCGTTGGCTACAGCCCTTGGCGATTGACGTGATGCGGCTACCGATTCGATTTCTCCTCGTTTCTCTGGTGGCTTACGGGTTGATTCGCTTTTCTGGTCTTTGGATTGATCGGCTATTTTTGGCTTTTCAGGGGCGCACTACGGCCACGATTGAGCGATCGCAGCGATTGGTGTTACGACTATCAACCTTTTCCCAAGTGATCAAAGGCATTGTGGCCTTCGTGATCGCGAGCATTGCCGTCTTGACGATGCTGAGTTTATTGGGCTTCAGAGTGGCCCCCTTGCTGGCTGGGGCTGGTTTACTCGGCTTTGCCATCTCATTTGCCTCGCAAAGCCTCATCAAAGACATCATCAATGGCTTTTTGGTGTTGATCGAAGATCAATATGGCGTCGGTGACGTCATTACCGTGCGTCACCTTTCCGGTTTTGTGGAAACGATGAACCTGCGCATTACTCAACTTAGGGCCACCGATGGCCAGCTGATCACGATTCCCAACGGTCAGATTGACATCGTACAAAATCTGTCTAAAGAGTGGTCTCGCGTCGATTTAATGATCCCGGTTGGGCTCACGGCGAACATCGATCAGGCCCTGGCCATTGTGGAAAAAGAAGCGAATCAGCTGCGTCAGGATGCGATTTGGGGGTCGCTGATCCTAGAGCCCCCTTTGCTATTGGGGGTGGATGAACTGAGCCACGCCGGGGCCACTATCCGCATTTGGATCAAGACCCAACCCCTTAAGCAGTGGGATGTCGCGCGCGAGTATCGGCGACGCTTAAAAATTGCCTTTGAAGCGGCTCAGATTCCCCTCGGAGTGCCGCAACAAGTGGTGCAGGTAGCGACCCTAGGGGCAGCAGACGAGGGGCTGGTGAGCGCCCATGCGGCCCAGGATGGCGGTGCTGAAACGCCGCCTCATCCCCCCGTCAGCCCATCGCCGCAGCGGTTACCCTAAAGGGAAACTGCACTGAGTTTGCAATGATGGCTTCAGACGGATCGACGCCCCCAACTACGCTGCTCCCCAGGCCGGTCACTCGCGATCGCTATTGGTATTGGCGCGGTTGGCGCATTCGCTATCAGGTGATTCCGGCGGTGACGCCCCAGCCCCATCAGCTGCCAGTACTGCTGCTTCACGGCTTTGGGGCCAGTCTAGAACAGTGGCGTGATAACGCCAGGGTGCTGGCCCAGTCACGCCCGGTTTACGCCCTCGATCTGTTGGGGTTTGGCGATTCGCAAAAGGCGGCAGCAATTTTTAACACCGACCTGTGGAGTGCTCAGGTGCATGACTTTTGGCAGGCGTGGATTGGGCGACCGATGGTGTTAGTCGGCCATTCTCTGGGAGCACTGGTGGCGTTGAACAGTGCGGTAGCTTATCCCGGCATGGTGGCACGGCTGATTATGCTGACGCTGCCCGCCGCCCGCGAGGAACTGCTGTCAGGATGGCTGGAGACGCTGTCTCGCACCGCCGAGCGGTTGTTTTCAACGCCGCTCCTCATTCGACCAATTTTTCAAGTCTTTCGGCGACCGGGGATGATTCGGGGTGTCCTGCGGAGCGATTATCAAGTGCGCGATCGCGTCGATGAGGCTCTCGTGCAGCAGTTTGTCCGGCCCACGGCAGACCGCGGCGCGGCCCGCACGTTGTGTTATCTGGTGCGATCGCGCACCGAATTGCAGTTCACTCCTGAAACCCGACAGTTGATTCCGCAGCTGACGATGCCGACGCTGCTGCTGTGGGGGCAGGCTGATCGCGTGATTCCCCTGACTTGGGGCCAGCAGGTCGCGCCGTTAAATCCTCAGCTAACGTTGACGATTGTGCCTGGCGTCGGCCACTGTGCCTACGACGATAAACCTGACCTCATTAATCAGACTATTCTCGATTGGCTTGATGCCAGGCCGGTGTTGAGCCCGGTTCAGACCTAAATTCCAATTCTTTCGAACGAACGCGTCACGAGAGCGGCGAGTGCCCCGTCCTCAACGGCGTTAAAAATTGCGATGGGGAGATGCCGTGCTGGTATTCATTGAAAAGCCAGTGTTGGGAAACGCTTGGGGATTCGCTTTTTGCTGTCGCGATCGCCAGCGGCGAATCGCGATCGCCTGTCGCTGAATCGGCGTAACGTGGTGGCTGCTGGTCACCGCTTCCAAAGACGTCATCTCTAGATTGGGCAGCTCTGACTCGTGGGGCCGGGGCTGATAGCTTAAACCCGGCGCCAAATCGTTGAAATGCTCTTCGAGGTACAGAACCCGCATCACATCATCCACCGTTTCATAGCGATCGATGACATCAGGGCACAGCATCTTGTTCAAAATGCTGGCAAAGTGGTCGCTCACTGCGACCAGATGCCGCCAGAGAATCGCTCCCGTTTTAGGATCAGAATCAAACTCAGCGGGGGTTTGCCCGGTTAGCAAAAACAGACAGGTCATCGCCAACGCATAGATATCACTGGCGTAGGTGGGGCGCAGCGCCTGCTGCTCAGGCGGGGCAAACCCCGGCGTGCCGACAAACTGGGTAGCAGGATGCTGGTAGCTACCTTCATCAAGCCCACCTAAACACTCCCGCACAGCACCAAAATCGATGAGTACCAAGCGGCCATCGTCAGCGCGAATAATGTTGGGCGGCTTGATGTCGCGATGAATGATGCGGCAGCGATGAATAAACTTAACGACGGGCAGCAGCTCCTGCAGAAACTGCTTGACCTGCAGCTCATTCTGGGGGCCAGAGCGCCGGACTTCTCGCGTAATCACCTGACCGGGCACATATTCTTGCACCAAATAAAACCCATCGTTGATGGTGAAGTAATCGAGCAGGCGAGGAATTTGCGAGTGACTGCCCACTTTGGCGAGGACTTTGGCTTCTTTGCGAAAGCGGCGCTTAGCCCGCTCAAGGGCCAGGGGATTGCTCACTTTGGGGCAGAGCTGCTTGATCACACACAGCGGGCTGCCCGGAATCCCCCCATCTTGAGCTAAGTAGGTGACGCCAAAGCCGCCGGAAGCCAGCACTTTCACAATCCGATAGCGATCCCGAAACAACTGCCCCGGTCGGTGGAGCAACTTGCGGCGAGACTGGCGTCCACGTGAGTCTCGATAATCCGATAGTTGGGGAGGCGATTCCTGCATGGTGGCCAGGGTGGAATAAAACAATGCCGACAACGGACAAGCATCTCAAGGTTACACGGTTTTTTGGGGAAGTGGGGAGATCGTTGCGGGGGGAGAGACGGCAGCCGCTGTAACCGGCAACCAAAACTGAAAACGACTGCCCTGACCAACGGTGCTCTGCACCGCAATTTGGCCACCGTGCAGCTCGATTAACCGGCGACTAATGGTTAAGCCAATGCCGGTGCCCCCCGAAGCACGATCGCGGGAGCGATCAGCCCGCCAAAAGCGATCGAACACATGGGGCAGGTCAGCGGGGGCAATGCCGGGCCCCGTATCTTGCACTTCCACCCACAGACGGGGGGCATCGAGCCAGGCCTGAACGATCACATGACCCGCCTGAGTATGGCGCAGCGCATTATTCAATAGGTTCACCAGCACCTGCTCAATACGCTCGGCATCCACGGGCACGGCGGGCAACGATGGTGCACAGTCGAGCTTGAGCTGCACGGCTTGGCCCGGCAGTCGCTGATCGGCAAATCTAGCCACCACCGAAGCCAGCAGCTCGCCGATATCGGTAGGCTGTAGCGTGATGGATAAATAGCCTGATTCCAACTGAGACAGCTCCTGCAAGTCGTTCACCAGCCGCTGCAGCCGCGTAGTCTCCCGTGCCAGCCGCTCATAGACCTGCGGATCAGCTTCTAGCGTGCCGTCAGAGAGAGCTTCGAGATAGCCCTTAATAATCGTCAGCGGGGTCCGCAGCTCATGGGATAAATCACTGACCAAATCGCGGCGACGCTGTTCGACACTTTGCAGATCCGCCGCCATGTGATTAACGCTGTTCGCCAGCTGGGTCAGTTCCAAAATTTCATAGTCGGGCAGTCGTCGTTCTAAATCACCGGCGGCAAAAGCCCCCGTCACGGCCTCGATCTCTAGCAGTGGCTTGACGACCCGCTGCGATAACCAGTAGCTCAGGGAACTGGCCGAAATCCCCCCCAACAGAGCCGCCCAGAGCATGCCTCGGCCCCAGGCAAACTGAAAGACTTCGACCAGCTGCCCCTGCACCTGAGCCATGCGAAAGTTTTGCCCTTCGATGCGCCGCAGCCGCAAGACAAACAATCGGGGTGTGTAAAGCCAGCCCACAGCAGTCAGGGTCAAAATGCCGATCGCTAAGACGATCAGATGGGCGCGAAAAAGACGACTTCTGAGGCTGGGCTTACTCATAGCGGGGTGGCGTCATCCTCAAACTTATAGCCCACCCCAATTACCGTTTTGATGAAGGTCGGCTGGGCCTGATCGGGCTCGACCTTTTTCCGCAGGCGGGCGACGTGGGCATCGACGATGCGCTCATCGCCATAAAAGTCATCCCCCCACAGTTTCTCAATCAGCTGGGGCCGGGTCCAGACTCGACCGGGATAGCTGACAAAGGTAGTGAGTAAGTCAAATTCTAGCGTGGTCAGCGATAGCGTCTCCGGGGGGCCATCGGGGTGCGATCTCACGGCCAAGCGCTGCTGCGGATCGAGCTGAAAATGGGGACTCTGCAGTTGCGGAGTCTGCCCGCCTTGACGCAGGCTACGGCGCAGCAAGGCCCGCACCCGTGCCACCAACTCACGGGGACTAAAGGGCTTGACTAAATAGTCATCGGCCCCGGTGGATAGGCCAATAATGCGATCGAGCTCTTCTCCTTTAGCCGTCACCATTAAAATGTAAGGATCTTTATCACCGGGCTTTTGGCGAATCTGGGCGCAGACCTCCAACCCATCTAGGCCGGGTAGCATCAGATCTAGCACCACGACATCAGGCTGCAGCGTCTGGGCGAGCTGCAATGCCTGGTGACCATCCCGACAGAGATGCACCGTAAACCCTTCTTTTTCCAGGTAAAGCTTGATCAGATTCGCAATCTCTTGTTCATCATCGACGACCAGAATATCCATAGGTCAGGTGTGGGAGGGAGAGGATGCTGTTATTTTTGCCGCACGATTGTCGTCATCGGCCACCGCCGCCACAATTTTTCAACCGGCTAACGTTAGCTCTATGTTAAAAGACTATGTTGACTGGTGAGCAAGCCCTCACTGCCGTCAGATATCGCGCCCTGACCCTACCGGCCACCGGCCCGGTCGGCCTCGCAAAGCGCTAGCGACCGGGTAACGTATCCAAGTTCAGCAACCGGTCTAACGGCTGGGCTTCAGCAACTGCCGGCCAGAGACTGGGCCATCCTCGACAACCGCGTTGATCTGTGTGCAATTCCTCGATTCAGGGCCACCGCCATGCCTAAACTGCCGCCTAAAGACTATCGTCAAGCCGTCGAGTTTCCGCAGCAGCTGACGATATCACCGATTGGCGTGGTGCGATCGCCCTATACTGAACGCCACGGCACCCCGCGGCAGTCACAGTTGGCCACGACCCCAGCCGATTATCAACCGGCAATCGCCCGCATTGAGCTGTTTCCCGAGATAATTCCCGCTACTGCCCTCAAAGACCTCGACGGGTTTGACTATCTTTGGGTGATTGCCTGGCTGCACCTCAATCACCATTGGAATCCTACGGTGATGCCGCCGCGCGGGCCACGCGTGCGACGAGGTACGCTGGCCACCCGCGCCCCCCATCGCCCCAATCCGATTGGTCTCAGCGCCACCCGCATCCGCCATATCGAAGGCACGACTATCCACGTTGAGGGCATTGACTTTCTAGATCAAACGCCGATTTTAGACGTTAAGCCTTATGTGCCCTACTGTGATGCCTTTCCACAGGCGCACGCGGGCTATGTTGATCAGGCCGAACAGGCCACGGCAGCAGAACCCGATATTTTTGGACAGGCCGGTCATCCGCTGTCGCCATCCGTACCGACAGACACATCACCAGCAACTTCAGATGGAATGGGGAATTCTTTGTAAACAACCCTTTTTGCGTTCAAAAATCACGTTAAGGTAGCGGTGTAAATCTGTGTCGCGCGTTCATGTCCGTGATCAAATCTCGCTGTCCTGTCCCCCCTGAGCAGCTTCCCATCAATCAATATGAAGACGTGCGCGACTCCTGGTTTTACGGCTGGGGTGGCCGCAGCCTCAAAGGCTATCTCAAACCGGTCATCATTCTCTGGATTTTGAGTTGGATTGTGACCGGCCCCATTGTTGGGGCCAGCTACGGGCCAAGTCGCTATCCGTTACCGTTTGGCTTGCTGGCCGCTGCCGCTGCCTTGATTTTGCCGGGTCTAGCCTTGGCACAGCTGTATGTGGGCTGGTTTCACGTGGGGCAACGGCTACAGCAGGCAGCCGTCTTTTACGAAGAGTCGGGCTGGTATGACGGCCAGATGTGGCAAAAACCGGAAGACATTTTGAACCGCGATCGCCTGATTATGGACTATCAGGTCAAGCCGGTATTGCAGCGGGTGCGAAATACGTTAGGTTGCTTGCTAGCCCTTGGAGTAGCATTAATCACGGCCTGGCAATTTTTGTGATTCGTTTATCGAGCGGTGCGTTTATGACCTGTCTATGTGGGAGTCTTAGCCATGACTAGGGCTAAACGGTATCAATCGCCAGAGCTTGAGGTGCAGCTGCTGCGAGAAGGCATTATCGAATCGGTGCATGCCGTGCATGCTGTAGTGTGTGACAGCCGGGGACGCATGTTATCGGTGGCTGGTGATGCCGAAACCGCCACCTTTATTCGCTCCGCTTTAAAGCCGTTTCAAGCCCTGGCAGTGGCCGCAGCGGGTACGCTAGAACGCTTTGCACTGGACGATCGCGACATCGCCATTATGTGTGCGTCTCATCGTGGTCACATCGAACAGGTCAGGCAGGCTTTTCATATTCTCTGGAAAGCAGAGTTAGAACCGAATCAGCTGCAGTGCCCAGTGCCTGCGGGTTGCAAGAGCCCCCTCGAACACAATTGTTCGGGCAAACATGCGGGGATGCTAGCCCTCTGTCAGCTACATAATTGGCCGCTAGAAAGCTACTTGCACCGCAACCATCCCTTGCAGGTGCAAATTTTAGCGACGGTGGCTGATCTGCTCAAAATGCCTGCCGATGAATTTATCGGAGCCCATGACGATTGCGGCGCACCGACCTATTTAATGCCCCTCAACCAGATGGCAGCGCTGTTTGCCAAATTGTCCTCGGGCGACAATCTGGAAATGGAGCGGATCGTCCGCGCTATGACTCACCATCCTGAGTTGGTGGCGGGGGCAGAAGCCTTTGATACTGAGGTGATGCGCTTGACCAACGGTGAGGTCGTGAGTAAATCTGGAGCCGAAGGCATTCAGTGCATTGGGCGGGTCGGGCAGGGCATGGGGTTGGCTATCAAAGCCCGTGATGGTACCAAGCGAGCGAAATATGCCGTCGCCGTTCATCTCCTAAAACAGTTGGGCTGGTTATCGCCCGACGTGTCAGAGGAACTGGCTGAAAAATATATGGTGTTGGGTGAATACAAACGTCTTGATGTGCAAGGCGATCTGGATTTGATGTAGCGTTGCTAGCTCAGCATGTCCCAGGACGTTCGGACATTGGCTGGGGTTAGAAACGGCGGGCGATCGCACCTCAATCGCACTGCCCGACGGCTCTATGCGCAGGCTTGGTTTGGGCGATCGGCAGCTCAATCAGAAAGCGAGTACCTTTGCCAGGAATCGAGAGGCAATCGAGCCGACCTTGGTGGCGCTCGACGATGATTTGATAGCTAATTGGCATCCCCAGTCCTGTGCCTTTGCCCACGGGTTTGGTTGTAAAAAACGGGTCAAGTATCCGCTGCTTGACCTGGTCAGGAATGCCCACGCCATTATCGGTGAAGTGCAGGTGAATGCGATCGCCCCCCGCGACCACCTTAGTCCGTAGAATGATGCGCGGCGATAACTTGAGCGAAGGGTGTGCTGGGCCAGCCGCCTGTTTTTCCCATTTTTCGTCAATGGCATCAATGGCATTGCTGAGCAGATTCATAAAGACCTGATTGAGCTGGCCGGGATAGCATTCCAGCTTGGGCAGCTCACCATAATCGCGCAGCACTTGAATGGCCGGTCGATGATGCCGCTCTTTCAGCTTATGGCCCAAAATGGTCAGCGTGCTTTCCAGGCCATCTCGCACATCTATCTGTTTGAGTTGGGTGCCCCCCTGATGGGAAAAATCTTTGAGCGACTGCACGATTTCGGTAATGCGCTCAGTGCCGCCCCGCATCGAGTTTAAAATTTGGGGTAAATCGGTCGCCAGATAATCCAGATCGATCGCCCGTAGCTTGTGATTGATCATGGCTATATTGACATCGGTGGTTTCTGAGCGATAAAGCGCCACCAGTTCGAGCAGGTCATTGACATACTCATCAACGTAGTCCAGATTGCCGTAGATAAAGCTAATGGGGTTGTTGATTTCGTGAGCAACGCCCGCCACTAACTGCCCCAGGCTTGACATCTTTTCACTGTGCACGAGCTGCAATTGCGTCTGCTGCAATTCCATTAAGGTCTGCTCTAGCTGACGGGCTTCTAAATCTTTGGCTTCCGCCAGTTGGATGGCATCTTCTGCCTGTTTACGCAGGGTGATGTCACGCACGATCAGGGTATAGCAGTCTTCGCGGCGATCGCTCAAAAACGCCACCGTAATCTCTGCGGGAAAGACCCCACCAGTGCGCCGTCGCCCCGTCACCTCATAAGGGGTGCCCTTGCGACTCACCGTTTCTAATAACTGTTTGAGCGCTCCACTGGTACGAGGATGGTGGCCATTGCGCAGGCTATGAGCTGACGGGGGCGGGGGTGGGGGCACGGTAGGAGGCGAAATCGACTCAGCGACTAACACGGCGGCCAGGGGTTGGCCCACCAGTAACGTCTCTGACAGACCAAACATTCTACGTACGGCTGGATTGGCGGTACGAATCACCAAATCGTGAGCTGATACCGTCACAATGGCTTCGATCGCGCTCGCCACAATGGCGTCCGTTCGCGCCAGGGCCTGTTCAAGACTGGCAATGACGCGGTTATAGCGGGCTGCAATTTGGCCCACGGGGGTAAAGAGTTCGACCGGTGCCCGCAGCTGTAAATCACCCGTCCGCTGTTGACGACGCATCACCGTAAACAAGTCGACCAGATCACTCACGGCCCCGTGTTCGGCCACATTCAGACCAATGTGCTCATCTCGACGACGAACCCGCAGGGGCCAGCGGTGGTTGGTTAGCCACAACAATAAGAACGTGATTCCGAAGGCCCAAAGGCCCGCTGCCACAATGCCTGTCAGCTGTGCCCCCAGCTGTTCAGCCCGACTCAGACCCGTGCCCAGCAGCTCTAAATCCGCGAACAGCGCGACCGCTAAAGTGCCCCATATGCCTGCTGCCAGATGGACCGGAATAGCACCTACAACGTCGTCAATTTGCCAGCGCTGCAGTTGGGCCTCTGCCGCCATCATGCAAAGACTGCCGATGGCCCCGATGACGATCGCGGCGGCGGTGGTGACTACATGGCAATTAGCCGTGATCGCTACGAGTCCTGCGAGGGAGCCGTTCATCACCGCATTCACGCGGAGCTTTTGTTGCTGCACCAAGCTCAGAGCGATCGGAGTAACTAACCCGGCTGATCCGGCCAATACGGTGTTCGAGATGATGCCGGGTACCTGCTCATTTAAGGCCAATACACTGCCACCATTAAAGCCAAACCAGCCCAGCCACAGCAGCAAAGTGCCGAGCAGCGCCAGGGGCAAGTCATAGCCCACTAACAGCGGTCGCCGCCGCTTACGCGAAAATCGCCCGATGCGGGGGCCGACCAAAATTGCGGCGGCTAACGCGACCCAGCCGCCAATGCTATGCACCACTGTAGAACCCGCAAAATCCACAAAGCCGAGCTGGCCTAACCAACCATGACTCGCACCGCCATCGAGTCCATTCCAAGCCCAGTGACCAAAGACAGGGTAAATCAGGCCAGACACCAGCAGCGAAACCGCCAGGTAAATACCAAATCGCATGCGCTCAGCCACCGCTCCTGAAACGATCGTGACTGCCGTGCTGCAAAACATGGCCTGAAATAGGAAAAATACCACCAGCCAGGTCTCACCCTGTCCGACCTCCGGGGCAAGCCCCGTGATCCCCAGCCAGCCATTGTGGGTATCACCAAACATCAACGCATAGCCAAACAGCCAAAAACACAGCACCGAAATACCAAAGTCGGAAATGTTTTTGATGACAACATTGATCGTATTCTTGCTACGGGTTGACCCAGCCTCAAGACACAAAAAACCCGCCTGCATCAGAAAGACCAAGCTGGCGCTGATCAGCACCCACAACACATCAATTAGCGATCGCTCCATACCCTTTAGTTAACTGCGAATGGTGAAATTTTTAAGCTTGGCCGAACCTCTGGCCCAAGTAGCGGGGGCAGAGAATCCAGACTCATAATTGGCCTCTCTAAACATTGATGGCTCAACGTCATCGCTTGACACATTGCCGCCCAGTATCGCGGCAGATTCTGATTATCAATCGGGGAAAAATGCACGCTAGCGACTCATCGATGGGGGACAAAAATTTGGGATTGGGGGGCGATTTCTAACAGCAGCCGGAGAAAGCTGGCACAAGGGCTCGTCGTCAGCCGCGATCTCACTACTGGCAGGGGCGACAGCCGCGAATCATCGGCGATCCTCCCCCAGCACAGCTCGGGTCTCAATGCTTAGCCACCAGCCCTTCCCCAATCGTTGACAAAATCCGCGCTCGTAACAGCTACACAGCCCACCGTTAAGGCTTGAGCTTAGTTAGCGTTAAAGCGCTGGGGCGATTGAGCAAACCGGCTGCCGCGGCTCCCTGAACGTGTAATGAACGCTGGAAAACCGTTACCGCCTTGAGTCCTGAGCAAACTCTAAGCAAAGTGATATCTCCATTTACAGCACTCTATCGTCGCGATCCGTATGGTTTTGGTTGCCAAGCCCAGACTGTTAGCGTTTGCCAACAAATACTGGGGTGACCTCGGCCGCATAAAGACGTGTCAGCGATCACCTTGCTATCAAGTGTGCGTTTAACTTGCCCCAATACTAAGTGTTTCCTCTCGCCACCAGATAAAGATATGGTGCGGATCTAGCAGGATTTTTGAAAGATCAAAACTGATGGGGCTGTAACGTTCGCCAAGAGCAGTTTTGTTCGCAAAAACCCCTGCTTTTGGACTGTCACGACTGCCTGCACACTGGTCTCTTGATGGATTATTGCCGGTTGCCTGATATCGCCACTCGGAATGCTGAATTGGAACTACACATCAAAAAAATGTGTAGCCCCTTTCGACAAGGAGGCAGCGACAGCGGGGGATACCCAATCTGCAGCACTACTTTGCAGAATTGGTATTACTAACAGAATTCGGCATGCCGAAGTGGGAAGTTGAAGTCAAAAAGCCGATCAGATAGTGATGTCAGTCATTTGGAGTACCCTGATCAAACTGCGACTTGCCGTAGCCGACATTGTATTGAGGCGCAATGATCGGGCTAGCGCCGCTCGCATCAGGCATAACGCCAGTGCGGCAGGGCCAAAGCTGCAAAACCAAATAGCAGGCTCACTCATCTGTTGATGCCGTAAGCCCGCTAGGCCAAGGGTCTGAAGTTTTAGTTTTACCTAGGAAGGCGGACAGAACGTCTGAGAAAAGCGTCTGTGGCCGCTTAAGAATTAAGCGATCGCGGCTGGGGGCGAAAGTTGAGAATGGGGCTGAGCAAAAGCATTCCCGGAAAAAACGCAAACACTAGTCCGTAAACGAGAAAACGCTCGACCGACCCCATCGTGTTCCACTTGGTTTTGAGATAAAGCAAAATCGCCGCCGGAATCACCAGCAAATAGGTGACAGCGAGTGCTCCGTATACGCCCAAGACCAACAGCGTATCGGTTGAAACTGGCAAGTTGTCTAGCATAGTGCTCTCAATATTGACTGATGATGGGGTCGCCGCCGCGATTAGCCCTCAAGCTGCATGACCGGCGTAAACATATTCTAAGGGCAAGACGAATCGATATAGAAAGATGATCAATTGGGGAGTTTCATCTGTAATATAGACATTCTTGACTGTCGGTATCGATCGTCAGGTTATCGGGGGCGTGGCGGAATGGTAGACGCTGCGGACTTAGAAAACTGAGCCTCAGTGGAGAAATCTGTTGAGTGGAAGCTCTCAAACTCAGGGAAACCTAAATCCGATTGGGCTGGACGATGAACGGCCAAGCCAGCGGACAAGGCAATCCTGAGCCAAGCCAGCGGGTTGTAGCGGCGATCGCCGTTCTTCGTTGGAAGGTGCAGAGGCCCGACGGGAGCTACCCTAACGTTAACGACGAGGGTAAAGGGAGGGTCCAATTCTCAAAGCCAAAATCACTCGCAAGGCTGATTTTCGGCAGCAGCGAAAGCTGCGGGAGGATGAAAATCCGTTGACTTTAACGGTCGTGAGGGTTCAAGTCCCTCCGCCCCCATTCGTTGAAAAAATTGACTCTAGATAATAATCTTGAAAGAAGGGATCTCCGTAAATCCCTCATGGGTCTCTAGATACCATCCCTAGTTTTGCATCTTTGATTAGCTGTACACCTCCGTATATAAAGGACATGAGCGATCGCTGGTTTTTGCGATCGTAAATCGCCCGCATTTTCTCTGAAAGTTCTCTTTGTTTGAAGTTTATCCGCAACTTTACGGATCTTTTGAGCGGAATCAGTCTTACCCGGGCTGAAGACACCTCTACAGCTCGTTGTACTGAGCTTGTAGAATCAGGTCGCAGTACCCTGTGATTTCCGTGAAATCGCTCGGGTCTCGACGTGATCAGCCATGTTTGCTGATTGTTCAAGGCCTCTAGGTTCACAGAGGGCCACTTTTGGGGTTAAGTATTCGCATGGCAGGGGTTGCAAATTCTGTGTTGGATCATAGCCAAGAGCAAGGTTCTAAGCGTTCTCGGCGGTCAGGATTGACCCTGAGAGACGCTCAAGAAAACATTTATAGCTTTCTGCTCAGCATTGTTAAGCAATGGGAGCCAGAAGACGTTCTCAACCAGTTTCAGCAGCTCTTTTTTGAGTATGGCGAAACCGCTAGCTCCGACGTCTCGGCAGCGATGTATACTCTGCTGTTTAGCAATGACGAAAACGAATTTCACAATACGCTGAAGCGGTCTTGCTACATTCTGATCAACAACTGGGAAGTCTCCCGCCAATACAACTCTATTCAGGCGCTAGTCGATCAGTTTGATCAGCCCAATCTCTTTCGATATACCGTCTCACCCACGCTCAGACGCCTGCGTGAGTGGATGCTCGACTTCATTGAGAGTGCTGATTTTCAAGAGCTTAAGCTATTCGTTGCGCGCTTTGCGGGCGAGATCGATACGGGTCCTTGGACCTCGCGCTACACCTCTTATCTGCTCGTGCCACAATACACCAATGCCGAAAATCCGGTTGAGCAAAGAGAGGCGGCCAGAGCCCTATCGCGCAAGCTCAAAGACCGCTACAAAATGGAGCTGGCTTTGTATACGGCCCATTCTCATCAAAATTCTGTAGATAGTGAAAATCAACCCAAAAACCCCACGGTGCTTGGCGAAGGGGCCTTGCGGTTGATCAAAGCCATCGTGGCCCGTAAGGGGCAATTTGGCTATAAAAATTTAGCGCGTCTCTTTCTAGAGCAGGTCAAAGATCTCAGTTACGCGAACTTCAAAAAGAGCTTAGTGGAATATCTCACCTACTCGGTCAAACAGCCTGAAGTCGTCAAGACTCTTAGACAGCACCTCAGTCAAAAGCTCGATCAGCTCTACCTAGAACGCGATCAGGATCAGGTGGACACCTCTCTGCAGCTGCGCACCTGCAACCGCATGATTGACTGCTTAATGACAGAAGATCAGCGATCGCCCTCGGCCCTGTTCACCTTATTGCTCTCGCAGAGTAGCTCGATCTTACTAGCAATTTTGCTGCTCAAGCTGGTGCTGATTTCTAAAAGCTCACACCACTATCTCGAAGCGAGAATCGCCGATTTAATTCGATATTACGAGCAGTTTCCGCGCGATCAGTGCAGCTGGGTGATTAATTTTTTGGAAGTCTTCCAGGTGACCTTTGCCATCCACGCTGAGAATGTCGAATACAATCTCATTGCTCCCGGTCAGTCTCCCGATCAAGCGGCGCAAGCCTATGAACAAAAGCTTTGGAGCAAGGAAGAAATCGAGGCCTGTCGCATCTTTTCGCGCATGATTTCTGCCCAAGATACCAATATTGAACCCTCTTCTTAACGGTCACCACGGGTTAGCAGCCTGCATGGGTCGCCAGTGACCACCGTGGCAGTTTTTTCAACAATGATGGCAGCTGTAAACAAAGTCAGTCGAACTGTCTAAAAACTGTCACAATTGCTTTTGGCGACCGCTGAGGGCATGAGTATCGTAGAGATATCTGGAAACCTTCAACACATCTGCGGGCATGCTGGCATGACTCACTCTCCTCAAATTCCAATCTTGCTGGTGCCGGGCATTGATGACACCGCCCGGATCTTTGACAAGATGGTGGCCTATTTGGGCGATCGCGGCTGGTCAGCCATCCACTCGCTCAATCTCCGGCCGAGCAACGGTGACGTCGGCTTGGATCAACTGGCGCAACAGGTGCAGCAGTACATTGATCGCCACCTGGCTGAGGCGGACGCGATCGATATTGTCGGGTTTAGTATGGGCGGCATGGTCAGCCGCTACTACGTTCAGCGATTGGGGGGGTGGCGTCGAGTACGGCGATTCGTCACGCTCTCAGCGCCTCACAACGGGACATGGACGGGGTATTTGCGACAAAATCCGGGAGCACGTCAGATGCGACCCAACAGCGCCTTCTTGCAAGACCTGAACCAGACGATGGATGAACTACAGCAGGTTGAGTTCACTTCTATATGGACCCCCTATGACTTGATGATCTTGCCCGCTAATAGCTCTCAGCTGGCAGTCGGTCGGATGATTCAACTGCCCGTACTCGGACATCCGCTCATGGTGACTGACGGGCGATCGCTCGCCACCATTGCCGATATTTTGAGCGGACAGCCGGCCCCTCAGCCCGCCTCGGTTTAGTGCATCCTGAGCTGACGTCTGCGAAGCCTAACCCAACTGAGCAGCAGGCCGTCAGTATGATCTGCCAACGCAGCCGTTAGCGTCGTCGAATAGTTTCGACCGGTTCTTCAGGCCAGCCACATCGCACTACCTGCTGGGCAAGCGGCGGATTGTTGTGCGCCCTGATTCTTCTGATGCCAGGGGTTACGCTGCAGACAATCGGGGGCTATAATAACCAAGCTGTCTCTTTGAGACACTCCTTGGAAGCGTGGCTGAGCGGTTGAAAGCGCCTCCCTGCTAAGGAGGTAGGGGGGGTAACCTCCCTCGAGGGTTCGAATCCCTCCGCTTCCGTTGCTTTATTTCGATTCTTGGCCCTAGCCGCCTGAACGCAGGCTATCAATTTTGCGCACGAAGAGATCGCTCAGCATCGTGATGACGCGACGCTTGCGCAGTTTGATGTTGGCGGTCACTGACATGCCCGACTGCAATGGCAAAGTTTCACTCAGGGATTGGGTCTCTAGCTCAATTTCGACCGGAAAGCGATAGAACGGGTTGATTTCGTCGGGAGGCAGGGCGTCCGAGCCAATGTGAATGACGGTACCTTCAACATCGCCAAACTCGCTAAAGGGAAACGAGTCAATGCGAACGTCCACTTTCAGCGGTTCACCACTATCGCTAAACCGCTGGGTGACAAAACCGATATCGCGGTTAGTCACAAACACCCGAGCCACCAGCGTGTCATTGGGCACGATTTCTAAAATAGGCTCGGTGGCGTTTGCAACGTAACCCGGCTGGTTGGCCCTCAGGTTAAAGACTTGGCCATCGAGGGGAGCCTTGAGTTCTTGGTTATCTAAGGCAAATTCTAGCTGGCTGACTTGGCCAGTAATTTCTTCTAGCTGCTTTTCGTTATCTACCACCACCTTGGTCAGCTGGCTGTCGATGTTAGCGATCTGGTTATCATTAGCGGCGATGCGCTCCAGCAGTTCTTCGTTAGAGACAACGGAGGTGCGGCGCAGTTCTTCTTGCGCCTGATCGATCGCGAGTATGAGGCGCTGCTGCTCTTCTTGTAGACTGTTGACTTCAGTTTGGCGGTTATTGACCTCTTGCGCTTGGCGCAACCCCTGCAGCTCGGAGATGCCGCCCTGTTCGACCAACGGTTCGATTCGGCCCAAAATCTCTTGCTCGACTGATAACGCTTGAATGGCGTTATTCAATTGCACTCGCACTTGATCTAGCTGTTTGGACAGCTGCTCAATTTCGAGTCGATTGATCTCCAGTTGGGAATTGATGTCGCCCAGCGAGGTTTGCACCCGCTGGCGCTGGCGCGGCGATAGGTTGGCAGCGGTTAAATCCCCCCGCAGAATCGCCCGATACAGTTCGTTTTCTTCCACCAAAGCTACGCGGTTGCTGGTCAGACGTGCCACCTCTGGGGCCACCGTTGTGGGCGCTCCCTCCAGTTCGGGATCGGGGCTCAACTGCGAGCGGTAATAGTCGTTTTCTTCTACCAGGCTATCGCGCACTTCTTGCAGCGCTTCTAGCTGTGCTTCGGTGGCCTTGGGATCAAGGGTGACCAGCACATCCCCCTGCTCGACGCTCTCGCCTTCATTGATCCGAATCTCTTCGACGACGCCACCCACGGGTGCTTGCACCGGCTGCACGACCCCTTCCGGTTCCAGCTTGCCTTGAGCCGGAATCGCCTCTTCGATCTTGGCGAGACAGGCCCAGGTCACGGTGGAAACGGTAACGCCGACAATCCCCCACACGACATAGCGCGCCCAGCGGGGCGACTGCCGCAAAATGACCGATCGCTCAAAGTTAGGCGAATTCGGTAGCGGGGCTGACGGCGGGGGGGGCGGGGGGGCCTGACCGTTTTGCATCCGGCCATTAGACAGGTGCCCGTTTTGTGATTGACCGTTTTGGGTAATGCGTGAGCCGGGGGTCATAGGTCATCCTTAGGATTAGCCAGGGGAACAGTACAGTTTTGACACAGCTGCCTCAGCGGCGGCTTGGGCGTTTACTCAGGGGTATGAATCTGTTGTTGATACAGCGTGTAGTAACGCCCCCGCAGTGCCATCAACTCTTCATGGCTGCCTTGCTCAACGGCGGCACCGCGATCCATTACTAGAATAGTGTCCGAGTCCTGAATTGTGCTGAGCCGGTGGGTAATGAAAAACACGGTGCGGCCCTCACCCCAGTCTTTCAGGTGGTTGCAGACTTGCTTTTCGGTATCGTAATCGAGGGCACTGGTGGCCTCGTCTAAGATCAGCAGCCGGGGATTGTGCAAAATGGTGCGGGCGATCGCGATCCGCTGGCGCTGTCCGCCGGAAAGGGAGGCCCCCCGTTCCCCCACTCGCGTGTTGTAGCCCAAGGGCAAATCCATGATGAATTCATGGGCACAGGCGATTTGTGCCGCCTCAATAATGGCTTCGGTATCGGCGTCAGGGCGCGTCAGTGAAATATTCTCTTGAATGCTGCCTTCAAACAGCAAGCTGTCTTGGGGCACGATACCCACCTGCTGCCGCAGCGAATACAGCTCCACTTTGCTGATGTCGTACTTGTCGATTAGAATGCGACCCGACTCGATCTCATATAGGCGCGGCAGCAGCTTCATCAGGGTGCTTTTGCCCGACCCGCTCTGGCCGACGATGCCGACAAACTCACCGGCAGGGAATTCCAAATTGATGTTGACCAGCTGCATCGGCCCCGTGGGGCCAAACCGAAACGCCACATCTTCGTAGCGCACGGTGCCTTGAATATCCGGCATTTGAATCTGATTGCGGCCTTGGTCTTCGGCTTCGCAGGGATGATCTAAAATATCGCTCAGGCGCTCTAGTGATAGCGCCGTCTCTTGGAAGTTTTGCCAGATTTGCGCCAGGCGCAAAATCGGCGCGGTTACGTAGCCCGAGATGATGCGGAAGGCAATCAGCTGACCTAAGCTCAGCTCCCCCTGCAGCACCAGGTATGCCCCGACCCACAGCACTAACAGGGCCGAGAGCTTGTTCAAAAAGTTGCTGGCCGCCCCGGCAGTGGTGGAGGTCAGCACCGTGTTGAAGCCGGCACTGACGTAGCTGGCATAGCGTTCTTGCCATTGCCAACGGGTACGCAGCTCAATATTTTGAGCTTTAACGGTTTGAATCCCTGACAGCGCTTCCACCAAATAAGATTGGGTCGAAGCATTGCGCTCCGCCTTTTGGCGCAGCTGTCGCCGCACAATCGGGGCCACCAGCACGGTCAAAAAGACAAAGAGGGGAATCGTCGCCAGCGCCACCAGGGTCAACAGCCAGCTGTAGATGAACATGACCACGATGTAGAGCACCGAAAATACAGCGTCTAGCACGACGGTCAGGGCAGTACCGGTGAGGAACTTGCGAATGTTCTCCAGCTCGTTCACACGGCTCGAGAGTTCACCGACAGGCCGTTTGTCAAAATAGCGCAGGGGCAAGCGCAGCAGGTGATCGATAATCTCTGTGCCTAGCGTCATGTCGATCCGGTTAGTCGTATCGACAAATAAGTAGGTGCGCAGAGCGGTTAAAAGCGCCTCAAAGACGGCAATCACTAACAGAAAGACGCCCAATACCTGCAGGGTATCAGTACTGTTTTGGACGATCACCTTATCGATGATGACCTGCACCATTAACGGGTTAGCGAGGCCAAACAGCTGCACAAAGAACGAGGCAATCAGCACCTCCACCAGTACCCAGCGGTACTTTTTCAGGGAAGGCAAAAACCAGCTGAGGCCAAACCGCTCTTGGGGTGTTTCACGGGTGGTTTCGAGCAGTAAAACTTCGCCTTCGCCGCCCCAGGTTTCTTCAAACGCTTGGGGCGATCGCTGCACAATCCCCTCTTCGGGAATCGCCAGCACCCGCGTCTTAGAGCTGGTTTCATACAAAATGGCAAAGCCTTCTTGCCAGGCGACGAGGGCCGGTGTGGGCAGGCGGCTGATGGCGCTGGCGGGCACCTTCGTTAGCTGGGTTCTCAACCCCATGAATTCGGCCACTTTGCCCGCTAAGGGCAGCGATAGCTGGCCCAAGCGGTCGCGCTGATTGGTCAGAATTCGCCGAATAATATCGCGCCGAAAGGGCATGCCAAAGTGCAGGCTGACCATCTCCATGCAGGCCACCATGCCTTCGACATCACCCCGGCCCCGCACAAAGGGATACTCGGGAGTGGCCCCGCTCGTGTCGGGCTCCGCATCAGGCAGCTGAGCCGGCGCATAGGGAATCGCGTCGCGGTTACTGCCAGCCGTCGGTGCTAATGCCCCGCCATTGGCCGCAGCGGCTGGGGGGGGAGATACTGGGGGCGGCGATAAATTGGGCAAGCCTACCAGGCGCGCCCCTTGGGGACTGATGACATCTAACTCATGGCCCGCCCACTCGAGGTTGAGGCGACTGCCCATCGGCTGATTGATAATGGTGCCGCTACTGACAAACCACATCAGCTCGCTGTCAGTATCGACGCTGAGCGCCCGCTTGCCGTAAGGCAGATAGCGTACGACGCCCGCTTTGTGCGCCCGCCGAGAAAACAGGGCCAGATCGCCCACATCTTCGGCCTGTTCGCTAATCTGGCGCGCCAACAGATCAAATACCTCGGCCAGATACAGCTGGTTGCGCAGGGCTTGCGCAAAGTCCTCATGGCGATCTAACGCTTGCTGAAAGGCCCCCATCGAAAATTGCAGCCCCACCACCTCAGAAGAAGCGATCGCCGTTTCACAGGGTTTGCCGCGCAGCAGGCCAACCGCCCCGATCAGGGCTCCTGTCTCCAATAAACTCAGGGTGACTGGCTTCTCAGTGCGAGGATCTTCGGCCAACAGGCGAGCCTGCCCTTCCATAATCAAGATGAGCTGAGGCAGCGCTTCCGGGCGGGCAATGGGCTGGCCGATGCGATAGCGCAGCAGTTGTGCCCCCTGGATAATGCCCGTCAGCGCAGCCCCTGGTAATTGGTCAAAGGGGGTGATGCGCGAGAGTTGGTTTTGCAGGGACTGAGAAGTTGCCGTCATACCCTTGCTGTCTATAGTTTTATGGTGTGCTTGCTGCGGTCTTTGCGACCAAGTTTGCCCAAACTGAGCCTGATAGTTACTTGACCCAGCGTAGAGGCTTGAGGTTAAGGTTTAGACCTTACACGCAAGCCAGACTCGCGAGCATTCATGCCGCTTGCTTGATCGCTGCCAGCCATTGGTTATTTACCCAGGCTGAGCAAGATGCCTAAAATCTTCATCAGTGTAGTTCAAGACTCCGGACTTCTTGGGAATACCCGGTCGAAATGCGGGATGAACTAAATCAAATTTAACGCTACTTCGGATCCACTTTAAGTCGATAATATTGGGGTATATCGCAGGTCATAGCGCTGCCAAGCCTTTGATCGCCAATTCTATAGCGGGTTTCTCGACCGAATCGGTGTCAGCCACTAAGGACACCAGAATCTTGATCAGGAATTTGACGGCACTGTGGTCACGCCAAAGCGCGATGGACACGGTGAGTGGCCACCGGACAGGACTGATTACCATTGAGATCGCTTTGCCCCTACGAGTTTTCCTGACAGCGGTCGGCGGGGCGCATCTTTTGAAGATAACAACGGTAACTTAATCGAGTTTCTGGAAGAGCTGCCTCTCAGTGAACGGCAACCTTACACAAGGGGGGAACTCTAGAAGCTGCTTTCTGGATGCAGGCATAATGCCTAACCCGTAAGGCTTCTAGGAGTAATCAATGACGTATCCTCGCGCCGCTAAGGGGGCATCATCAATTAAGTTCAGAAGCTTTGAGACAGCAGCACTACCGCGCCCACATCAACTGCACTTGCTAGGGACTGGAACTCCCTTACCGAGAGGCCCTCGCAGCTGAATAGCGAAACAGGGCGTCAGCGAGATTTATAAGCGAGCTGACAGACTCGTGAAACTATTCTGGCCGGATGTTTTGAGGATTCCAGAAGCCTCGAAGCCTAGTGACTTTACCATCCGTATCAAACTGGAAATGATTGATGCCTTCAAAGCGGACTCGGCTGCCATCAGGCTGAATGCCGCGACCGATCCAGTAAGCTACAGCTTCATTACCATTCACCTCAACAAAAGTCTCCTGTAGCCCGACCTGGCTAAAGGCTGTGACAAAGGCTTCTCCTTGGGCCAAGATGGCTTGTGGTGTGGTCAGGGGTGGCTGCCCCACCGGATCTTCTACGATCGCAGTGGGTGCAAATGCTGCCGCCCACTGTGCGGCATTCATGCTGCGGGTCCCTTCAAAGTAGCGGGCAACCGCTGCCCGAGTCGCGTCCGGACTCAGTCCATCAGTCATTGAGAACCTCTACTTTTTACATATCTATGGTCGCTGTCATTTTCGACCAAATTGTTCGTCGATCACCGTAATGCCAGGGCATTACCCATGAGTGCGTTATTAAAGAATGCCAGAACGATCGCCTGCTTGTGTGAACGATAACTGAGACATCTAACTGCGATCGCGGAAAACCTACTCAAGATCAATTTAGCTAGACGCTTCAGGATGTTTCAGCACCCCCGCTAAAATGAAGGCGATCGCTGAGTCGGCATAGTTTTCAATCGCCTCTGGGCTTTGACAATCGCTCAGCGGCTCCAACTGCTTGAGGTTATTCGCCGCATTGAAGTAAAACGACATGACGCCCATGATGTGAACCATCGTCAACCAAGGGTCCAGCGGTCGAAAGCAGCCTTCATCAACCCCGCGCTGCAAAACGGCGGCCCCTAAACCAATGGGGACTTCCCAGCCGGTGAGCTTGAAATACTTGCCTTCGTTGGTCATCGCTTCATGGAGCAGCACCTTACCGTGATAGGGCTGAGTATTTTCATAGTCAACGGCCAATCTCAGAAACTTCTTAAGGGCAGCTTCGGGGGATAAATCGCTGACATCAATTTGCTCAACCGCACTGTGAAACAAAGCTGCCTGACGCTTCAAAACGGCTTGATACAGCTCTTCTTTCGTGCCGAAGTAGTAGTGAATCATCGCCTTCGTCACGCCGGTATTGGCGGCGATCGGTTCCGTTCGAGCCCCCGCTAGCCCGTAGCGAGCAAACTCTTCTTCAGCCGCATCGAGAATCTGCGTCTTAGTGGCCTCTGGATTGCGGGCGGTTCGCGCTGTTGACGATCTCCGACCTCTGGCTGATGACTTCACGACAAGTTCCATACAAGGTATCCACCCCTAGAATACGACGCCCCTATCGGTTCAGCCACGGGACCCTCACGCCCAAGAACTAACTAATTAGTTAAAAACAATTGACAAATTCCAGATCCCTGAACTAAATTAACTAACAAGTTAATTTGACTATCTGGTTAGTTAGCTTTCGTTATTCCATCATCGTTTTAATCGGACCTATGACCACAACTTTGCAAAGGCGCGATCGCGCCAGTCTGTGGCAGCAATTTTGCCGCTGGATTACCAGCACCGAAAACCGCCTTTACATTGGCTGGTTCGGGGTGTTGATGATTCCCACTCTCTTAGCTGCGACCGCT